>CAYGJS010000013.1:0-55289 GCA_964350435.1 uncultured Micavibrio sp. | reverse complement strand
AAATACAACGCTCAACACAATCGTAACGTCCAATTGTTAATTAAAATCACTATATATGTGCTTTTTATTTCAGGAGAAATGCTATGTCCCTTATTCAGCGTGTAAAAGGAAAACTGAATCCATATCGTCCTAGCAAAATTGTTCAGCGCTTTGATCAAAGTATAAGCCTTTCATTGCTCGGGCATGGGGCAGGTTACCGCTCTCATCTACAAGGTAAACGCGATATCGAAGCGGCTCTCAAATGGCATACGCAGCCTTCACCCGAAGCGCTTAAGATGCGGGAAGTGGGGTTTAGTGAAATTTCTCCGATTGATGAAAAGCTGATGGCAAAAATTCGCAAACGCTGGGCAGATATTATCGATGATGACGATAAAGCCGCCTGGGGAAGTCCTGCAACGCGTCAAATCAAACGTCCGCAAGAAAACTTGCCCGAGATTAAAGAGCTTGCAAGCAAAGAGGTTCTTGATCATTTTCGTGGTTATTTTGGAACTGAGGTTAAGATTGATGCCGTTTTATGCTGGCGGAATTACGATCCAAAAGACATGCGCGGTGAGCATGTTTTTTCAAACTGGTGGCATTTTGATGCGGCAAATACTGCGATTGCAAAATTGTTTGTAGCCGTTAGTGATATCACCGAAAAACATGGTCCGTTTCATATTTATCCCCGTGATAAAACTAAAGATCTGATTAAAATGGGTTACGTGGATCGCCGCAATTATGGAGGCGCTCCTGTTGAGGATTATGAGGGACTTTACCGTATGACCGGAAAATCAGGGACAGCTGTGATCGGCAATACCGAGCTTTGTCTCCACAAGGCCGGAGAGCCGGAGGATGGAAATTTTCGCGATATTATTCAGTTTCAAATTCTTCCTAGCGCACAAGCTTTCGATGATAATTGGATGGACAATCTGCGTCTTAAAGGTATTGATCGTAAATAAGATGAATTTTATCACTTGCCGCTGGCTGCTGGGCCGTCGATGGCGATTACGCTCATGATATTGCGCCTCCTAATTCATTCATAAGCTCCACGAAATTCGGGAAGCTGGTTTTGATCGGCGCGCCGTCATCAATCGTGATGGGCTGGTCTGTGACGCTGCCCAGAACAAGGAAGCTCATGGCGATGCGGTGATCGAGGGCGGTCTTGATTTCTGCGCCGCCTTTGGGGGCTGTGCCTTTGCCATGTATGGTCAGGTTGTCTTCGCCCATTTCAAGCTCCACACCGCAGGTTTTGAGGCCATTAGCCACCATCAGCAGGCGGTCGGATTCTTTGACCCGCAGTTCTTCCAAACCCGTCATCACTGTCGTGCCATTGGCGCAGGCGCAGGCCATGGCGAGAATCGGGAATTCGTCGATCATTGATGGTACGCGGCTTTCGGGGACGGTGATGCCTTTGAGCGGGCCGCTTCCGCGTACGCGGATGGAGGCGACGGGCTCGCCGCCTTCAATGCGTTCATGCAGGAACTCGATATCTGCGCCCATGTCTTTCAGGGTGGTATAAAGGCCGATGCGCGTCGGGTTCACGCAGACACGATCAATCGTGATGTCGGAGCCTTCGGTCAGAAGCGCGGCGACGACAGGGAAGGCGGCGGAGGACGGGTCGGCAGGGACATCAATCGCGCAGGGCTGCATTTCCTGCTGTCCGCGCAGGCTGATGGCCGTGCTGCCGTCATTAAGGGTTTTGACGTCCACTTCAAGGCCGAAGGCACGGAGCATGTTTTCCGTGTGGTCGCGGGTTGGGGTTTCTTCGATCACGGTGGTGGTGCCGCGGGCGTTTAGGCCGCTGAGCAGGACTGCAGATTTGACTTGGGCGGAGGCTACTGGCAAGCGGTATTCAATGGTGAGCGGGTCTTTCGCGCCCGTTACGGTGAGGGGCAGTTTATCGCCATCAGTGGCTTTAAACGTGGCGCCGACCATTTCCAGCGGCGTAATGACGCGTTTCATCGGGCGTTTGGAAAGCGAGGCGTCGCCGATAAATGTTGCGCTCATATCATGACCGCCGACAAGGCCGATGAGCAGGCGGGTGGAGGTGCCGGAATTGCCCATATCAAGGGGGGCATTTGGTGAGGTGAGGCCGCCTATGCCCACGCCATATGTGCGCCAGAGGCCGTCTGAGTTTTTTTCGATGGTTGCGCCCATGGCGCGCATGGCCTCGGCGGTGGCGAGGACGTCTTCGCCCTCAAGAAGGCCGGAGATCATGGTTTCGCCGATGGTGAGTGCGCCGAACATCAGGGCGCGGTGGGAGATGGATTTATCGCCCGGCACTTTGACGGTGCCGCGTAAAGGTTTGCTGGCTTTTTTCGAGGTCATTTTGCTCATGCGCTTAGGCATAGCGAATTTGCTGCGTGAAAACAACGGGGGAAATGGTTTTAGCCGAAAGATTTAAGCTTGCCGTTATAGCCCTTAACGAAGGCGATGAAATCGGGCGCAGGGATTGGCCTGCAATAGCGGAAGCCTTGCGCCTCGTCACAGCCTTCCTTGATCAGGAAGTCTTCGTGTTCTCTGGCTTCGACGCCTTCGGCGATGACTTTCAGGTTGAGCGCACGGCCAAGGGCGATAATCGTGCGGGCAATGGATGCGTCGTCCTGATCGTTGAGGGCGTTGCGGATGAAACTCTGGTCGATTTTCAGGCGGTCAATCGGGAATTGACGCAGGTATGAGAGCGAGGAATAGCCTGTGCCGAAATCGTCAATCGCCAGTTCTACGCCGATGGCGTGGAGATTTTGCAGGGTCTGGATTGTGTGCTGGATATCATCCATGAACACACTTTCGGTCACTTCGAGTTCGAGTTTATGGGCGTCGATACCGACTTCGTTGATGGTTTTTTGCGTGAAGGCACAAATGTCGCTTTGCGAAAATTGGTGGGCGGAAACGTTGACGGCGATGCGCATGTCAAAGCCGTGATTGTCTTGCCAGTCTTTAAGGGATCTACACGCTGTTTCCATGACCCATTCGCCGATCGGCACAATCAGGCCGGATTGTTCGGCGACGGGGATAAACTCACCCGGGGAAATAAATGTGCCGCCCTGTTTGCTGTTATCAGGTTTGAACCAACGGATCAGCGCCTCTGCCCCGATGATTTTTTCGGTTTTGAGATCGAATTGCGGCTGATAGAAAAGCTGGAGCTGGTCGTGTTCCATGGCGTCGCGCAAATCGCGGAGCATCTGGAAACGGGCTTGCACGGCGCGGTCGAAATCTTCGGAATATTCCTTGATGGTGTCGCGGCCTTCTTCCTTGGCGCGGTTGAGGGCGATATCGGCGTGTTTGAGAACCTGATCGGGGTCGGTGCCGTCATCGGGGAAGGTTGCAACGCCCACGGAAGCGCGCACCTGAAAGGATTCGTTAAACACCTTGAAGGGTTCGTGGCGGATGACATTGATGATTTTTTCGGCAACATCGCGCGAAGTGTTGCCGGACAGCGGCATCATGATGGCATATTCATCCTCGCCCATCTTTGAAACCATAGCGGTTTCAGGCATTGCGGAGCGCAGACGTTTGGCAACCGCCCGCAAAATGGCGTCGCCGACATTGTGACCCATGGAATCATTGATATCCTTGAAATGGTCGAGATCCATGGTGACGACGGCGAAGCGTTCGACGGTTCCGTCTTTGCTGTTGCGGGCGCGTTCACTGAGGCTTTGTGTGAATAAAGCGCGATTTGGAAGCCCGGTCAGCGTATCATAATAGGCTAGTTTATGGATTTTGTCTTCTGCAGCACTTTTTATGCGGGTCAGGTTGTCAGCGTTTTGATGGATGAGTTTTTGCGCCAGATCAATGGCGCCGCCCACCTCGTCATTCGGGTCGAAGGGTGAGTCTTGTATATCAGGATTTTCGGGGTTTTTGAACGCGGCTGTCAGATTGTTCCGCATAAACAGGATCGGCTCCAAAAGCCAGTGGCCTAGGGCGATCATCAATACGGTGGTGACGAAGGCGGACATGAGCAGCATGATGATGATCGATTGCATGACATGATCGAAAATATCGAGTGGAATCTGGCTGGCGTCCATTCTTACAACCATCGTGTATGATCCGGCGGCACTGGCGGAACGGAACACAAATTCATAGGAACTGCCGTCTGCGCTCCAATAGGTTTTGGAGAGTTGGTTTTCATCGTGCAGGGAGAGAACTGCGGGTTCTCCGTAGGATTTAATCAGTTCGAGCGAGTCTTCGAGGCCACGTCCATAGACGGTCAAGCCTGTCACTTTGGTGAAATTGAGAAGCCGGTTTACGGCGATATCGGAGAATGGGGAGGTCAGAAGTTCGTTTGAAAGCAGAGGGTCGATCAGTGGTCTGATTGCTGAGGTTCCTATGTCTTCGAGTGCTAAAAGACGGTTCGTTTCGAATTCTTTTATGGTGGCGAAGTTGAGTATACAGGTTTGAACCAGCAAAATGGTCATAAACACAGCGGCGGCAATGCGCCAGCTGATTTTGCTTTTCCAGATTTGTCCCGGTGAGGAGACCAATAGATTCTTGAACTTAGATGATTTTTTTTCCAAGGCTTCGCTTTCTGCGGTTTTTAAAGAGTTAGATTCTGTCCAGGAAATTGACTTCATTTGTGATCACATTATCCATTAAAATTATAGTTCTGTACATGGCTCGCATAAATTTTTTGTGGGTTGTATTTGGTTTATTTCCCTTTTTTCATTTTAACGGAGGAATGATTAACAATATCCTTAAATCGTTAAAATTTTATGTAAATTAAATATAGGTTGATTTTTGGCAGTGAACCAGAATTTTGTTGCTGTTTTCAAGGGTACAGGCAAAAAGCGTATCAGAGCCGCCCTCGGCGATTTTGAGTTTTTTGCGGAGATCGTTAACACTCATCGGGAAATTGCGGATGGTGAGATTGGCTTTTTTGATCGGTAGCTTTTCGGCCTGGGCAGGGTATGTGCCTAGAATTTTAAAAATGCGTCCCGGAAAATCGGGCTTGAGCGTATCGGATGTGTAGAGATGGGTTTGGGGGCTGAGTTTTAAAACGTCAAAACGCGTTGCTAAGGTCTTAAATCCGCCGGATTTTTGAAAGGCGGGGCCGGGTTCGTAAAGATATTTTCGCGGCGGTGCGTATTGAATATTACTTTTTGCTTCTTCATCAAGTGTGAAGGATAGAGATTTTACCGGGAAACCCTGTTCATTAATCTTTACGGCACGAAGGTGCGGGATGGCGGGTGGAGTTTTTTGAAGTACAAAGAGCAGCTCTTTGCAATCGCCGTCATATTCGACGGTGTGGACGTCGCGGACATTTTGCAGTTGTTTTATGCCTTCGGTGATGTCGAGCATGGGCGAGGCTTTGATGATGATGGTTTGGGTGCGGGGCAGGATATGGGGCAGCATTTTTAAGATATCAGGGGTGCCGTCTTCGAATCTGAAGCGGCCTTTTTGATTCGCATCGCGACGCATCGGATCGATATAGACAAGATCAGTTTGCGGCATATTTGACACAAAATCTTCGGCGGATGAAGTGAGTATTTCGAGAGGGATCGGGGAGAGAATCCCCAGATTATGTTTGAGCAGTGCAGCGTTTTCGGGGGCGATTTCTATGATCGTTCCGCGTTTGAAATACTGTGCAAAAGCCAGAGCATCTGCGCCTGCGCCGCCGGTGAGGTCGATGAAGTATTCGCCGCTTGCGAGGCTGGCCTTATACCGGGCGGTGGCTTCGCTTGAGGCCTGTTCCATGACGGCGGGGGGCGGAAATATGATGCCCTTTGTTGCCGCCCATTGTGGGGCTTTTATTGCGGCTTTCTGGCGGGATTTGATTTGGTCTAATATGGCGGGATAGTCCCACTCAGCGTGCGGGGGTTTCTTTAAACCCAACGCGGCGACATCGGATTTTTCATGTTCGCGGATAAAGTCCTGAATTTTGGGGTCTAAAAGTTTTTGCCAATTCATGGGAAGTAGGGTAATCCATAGGGCATGAAAATAACACTCCCGAAATGGTACGATTTGCATACCCATCTGCGGCAGGGTGGCCTTCGCGGCCCTATTATACAATCGCAGATTGATATGGGCTGCGCGGGCGTTTTGGCGATGCCTAACACGAAGCCGCCGGTGGCGAAGGTCTTTAAGGATGATCCCTTGGAGTACTGGTGCATAGAAGGGTATCTGGACGCGATTAAGCGCGAGGGTGGGGAGGCTTTGCAGGACATTATTGTGCCGCTGTATCTGACCAAGGATACAACGCCGGCAATGATCGAAGCGGGGGCGAAAGCGGGGATTTTACGCGCGGCGAAATATTATCCGCCGCATGGCACGACAGGGGCGGATTTCGGTTATCCGTTCGAGAATTATTTCGAAAACGGGGTGTTTGAAGCTTTGCAGGAACACGGCGTGACGCTGTGTATTCACGGCGAAGAACATGTGATGGCGGGCGAAGTTTATTTTGATGAAAACACGAACGCCGAGGATTTCTTTTATAAAAACCGCATGCCAAAATTGGTCGAGAAATTTCCGGATCTTAAGGTCGCATGCGAGCATGTGACAACGCGCACAGCCGTGAAGTTTGTAAAAGAGGCGGGGGCAAATGTTGCGGCTTCGATTACGCCGCAGCATCTGCTGTATACGGTCGGGCATTTGCTTCAGGGTTTGAAATATCACCTGTTTTGCTTGCCGCTTTTGAAGTTTGACGAGGATCGGGCGGCTTTGCGGGCGGCGGCAACGGCGGCGAAGAATACGAAATTTTATGCGGGAACCGATAGCGCGGCGCATACGGTAAAGGCTACGGATTGCGGATGCGCGGCGGGGTGTTTTACAGGGGGAATCGCGCCGCAGCTTTACGCACAAGGGTTCGAAGAGGCGGGCGTTGATTTGGCGTCTGATGCCGGGCGCGCTTCGTTTGAGGCTTTTTTATGCCTGAACGGGCCGCGTTTTTACGGGCTGGAGGCCGCAAAAGGGACGTTTACGCTGGAAAAATCGCCGCAAAAGCTTGAAAAATTGACTACGCCTGATGGTGAAATCACGCCCTTACCTTTAGGGTTGGGGCAAGAAACCATCCCCTGGAGAATCCTTTAATTCCGCTCCTTTTAAACTGTTCTTTAAGTTTTTTTTGCTAGTGTGAATTATAGGGAATGCCTGTTTAAAAAGGGCGAAAAAAATACAGGGGTGGGATAAGATGACCGAGCTGATTGATACCAGCGCAGAGCATCATTTTTTAACGACATTAAGCAGCCTTCAAAAACGGCCCAATGGCTGGTATGGGCTGTATTTCTCGCTTTCCAAGATGCTTAATCATGGCGATTTATCCTCTAACCTGGAGACTATTTCTTCAAAAGTTGCAGCTGCGCAGCGTAAGCGTGATGCGTTTTTGGAGCGGTTGAGCAAGCAAATGGGTGCGGATTTTAAAGGATTTACCTATGCCTTCACCGATTTTGATGTTCTGGTTCTGGTTTGTGCGGCTTCCGATCAAGAACGCTTGAAAATAGAGGCGGTTTTTAAGGCTTTGGCAGCGGAGCTTGCCAAGGGTTATGCCCATATGTCGGAGCTGACGTCGGCGTTTCGCGGCTTTGAAAAAATGGCGGATGATAAGATTTTGTCGGGTCGCCGGATTGCGGCTTATTGCGCGATGGCGGATAAGCATAAGGTCAAAAGTATTGGTGCGCGGCGCGGGCGCCGTGAAGATCCGCTGGTGATGGTGGTGGAGGATGACCGTTTCACCATGCATTATGCGTCCAGTATTTTGAGCAAGGAATATGATCTGATTTCCTCCAAAAACGGTGAGGATGCAATCGGGCAGTATATCGAAAACGCGCCGGATATTGTGTTTTTGGATATTCATTTGCCGGGATTAAGCGGGCATGAGGTGCTACAGTCTATTCTGGCGGTTGATCCGAAGGCGTTTGTGGTGATGCTGAGCGTTGATAGCGTTGCGGATAATATCAGGAAAGCCCGTCAGCTTGGCGCGGATAAATTTATCAAGAAGCCGTTTTCAATAGAGCGTTTGATCGAGACCGTCAAGCATTCTCCGTATGTTAAAGCCATGACCTTTGGAGCAACGCCGATGGGTAGCCGCGACATGATTCATTAAAGAGAAAATACTGGTTTTATTAACGATCACCAATCATGGTCAGGAAGCGCATTTGCGCCGCCGGATCGTCTTTCAACTTTCCTGCGAAGGTTGTGGTGACGGTTGAAGATTTACGCTTTTTCACGCCGCGGATCGACATGCATTGGTGATCGGCATCGATATAGACGGCCACACCTTTGGGTTTGAGCGCGGTTTCGATGCAATCGGCGATGCCGCTGGTCATGTTTTCCTGTGACACAAGGCGTTTCGAGAAAATATCGACGATGCGGGCCAGTTTGGAAATGCCGACCACGGCCTGATCCGGCCAATAGGCGACATGGGCAACGCCGTTGATCGGCACCATGTGGTGTTCGCAATGCGATGTGAACTCGATGTCCTTGACCAAAACGATGTCGTCAAAGCCTTCGATATCTTCGAAAGTTTTGGACAGTTCCTTGGTGGCGTCTTGGCCATAGCCTTCGAAAAACTCGTCATAGGCGCGGATAACGCGAGCCGGAGTTTCTATCAAACCTTCGCGCGCAGGGTTTTCGCCGATATATTTTAACAACGTGCGAACGGCTTCTTCGGCCTGTTCACGCGTTGGTTTTGTGTCTGATGCGTTTTCACACATATCGACTACTTTGGATGAAACCATTTGAAAAATCCTTATGTTTCGTGTTTTCTAGCGTCTTAGTTTACAAATGACCAGAAAAAATATGACCGATCTTCATTTATATAATTCGCTCGCGCGTGAAAAACAGGTCTTTAAGCCCATAGATCCTGCGCATGTGAAGATTTATGCCTGCGGGCCGACGGTTTATAACTATGCGCATATCGGCAATGCGCGGATGGCGGTGGTGTTTGATCTTCTGGCTCGGGTGCTGAAAACGATATATCCCCGCGTGACTTATGTGTCGAACATTACGGATGTGGATGACAAGATAATCGCGGCCTCAGCTGAAACAGGCGAGGCGATTGATGTCATTACCCGTAAATATGAGGCGATTTATAACGAGGATATGGCGGCGCTGGGGTGCGCTCCGCCCGATATCCAGCCGCGGGCGACGGAGCATATTGCGGAGATGATCGCCTTGATCGAGGCATTAATTGCGCGCGGGCACGCATACGCCGCCGATGGGCATGTGCTGTTTCATGTGCCGTCATTTCCTGAATATGGCGGGCTTTCGGGAAGGTCGCGGGACGAGCAGGTCGCGGGGGCGCGGGTTGAGGTCGCCAGTTATAAAAAAGATGCTGCGGATTTTGTGCTGTGGAAGCCTTCGAATACGGATGAGCCGGGGTGGGATAGCCCATGGGGGCCTCATAATGGTCGGGGCCGTCCGGGCTGGCATATTGAATGCTCGGCGATGGCGGAAAAGCATCTGGGTTTGCCATTTGATATTCACGGCGGCGGCGCGGATTTGAAGTTTCCGCATCATGAGAACGAGATTGCCCAAAGTTGCTGCGCGCATGGTAAGAATGATCTGGCGGCGTTTGCGAAGATGTGGGTGCATAACGGGTTTTTGACCGTTGAGGGCGAGAAGATGTCGAAGTCCCTGGGGAACTTCCTGCTCGCGCATGATTTGATTAAGGCGCACACGGGGGAGGCTTTGCGCTTGACGCTTCTGTCCGCGCATTATCGTCAGCCGCTGGATTGGAGCGAGGATAAAGTGCAGCAAAGTCAGAAGCAGCTTGATAAACTTTATGCGCGTTTGGATGAGATGGCAGATATGGAGCCTTTAGACGCGCCCGTGCCGGCGGGGGTTCTGGAGGCATTGAAGGATGATCTGAATACGCCGCTGGCGATGGCGGAACTCAGTGCTCTGCTTAAGAGTGAAAATTCCCCTGCGCTTAAAGGGGCGCTGCTTGCTGCGGGAAATTTACTCGGAATCTTGCAGCATAATCCGCAAGAATGGCTTGGGTTTGGCGGCGGTGAAACATCGGATTATGATGCGCTTCTGGCGGAGCGGGCGCAGGCGAAAGCGGCGAAGAACTGGGCGCGGGCAGATGAAATTCGGGACGAGCTTGCGGCGCAGGGGATCGAGATTCTTGATACGCCGGAAGGGGCGAAATGGCGCAAAATCTAACGAGCGATTAATACTTTATAAAACGCATATTTGGCGGGGGCGGCGGTTTTTTGGAAGCAGGCGGCGGGTTGGCCTTCGAGGGTTGCGTCTTCATCGCCGATGGTCGCGGTATAGCCGAACGTGCCGATATAGCGCGTGGTGCCGTAGGCGGTATCAGTTGGCGGGGCGGTATTAGCGGCGGTAACCCCCAGCAGTTCATTGATTTTTTGGCAGACGGTGAGGCTGAGTTCATCGACCATCAGGATGAGGTCTGAACTGGTGGCGTCGCCATTGGTGGTGCCGACCAATTCAATTTCATTGTCGCCGTAAAAATGCCAGAGATTATCGGGCGTGGCGGCGGTGTCCATCGCTTCTGCGGGGGCATTGGTCCATTCTATTCCTGCGCCCGTCGGGTGAAAGATACGGTTGAAATTATCGGTGCAGCCAGCGTGATCGTAATCATTAAGGCCCCATTCTGCATGGTCAAAACATAAGGAGCCTGCAGCAACGCCGCGCAGCCGGAGCTGGGAAGCCGCTGCGGCCAGAGTGTTGGCATGTTCGATGATTTCACCGGCGAAAAGCCTTGCGCGTTCCTCTGAGATTTGCGAGTTTCCGCCGCGGCTGCCTTGCGATACCGCGTAGCTGAGGGCGGCGAGGAGGCCGACGGCGATCAGGATATAGAATAGGACGTTACCGCTTTGCGATCTTCGCTTTTTGTCGCCTGACATCGTTACTTCGTCTCTCCCATAGTCTTATCTATGCTTCGTTCCTTGTGCCTTGTCAGGCAACAAACGGCTTTGATCGTTTAATTTAACTCATAAACCTTAAGCAATAAAGGCTTTGAAATCTCTTTCATTGCTTTTGAAAATATGGACGGGGATTTCGCTTACACCATGGGCGGCGAGGGTGAGCAGGGCAGCTTTGCCAGAGCCGATTTCGACATTGTCTTGTATGCCGAGCCCGAGGACAGGTTTTTCGAGTGGCACCCCGCTTTTGATGTTGCTTTCGATCTTTTCGCGTTTGGCGCGGTCTGCGTCGCTCAGGGCTTCTAAGGGTTTAATCTCTCCGTCTTTGGTCATCCATTCGAAGCTATAGAGCGAAAGCTGCCAGCTTTTCAGGGTTTTCGGCAGGTTGACCCGCACTTCCATATAGCGCGCGGGGTCATTTACCGCGCAGGGGTTATCGGTAAAGTTCAGATTTTGAATTTCAAGACTGGACATGGCGCGCTAGAAGGATAAAGTTTAAGAAGATTGAACTTTTTCAAGATCGAAAGCATTATGACACAGATTAATCCGGCAAAAAATCCAGAAATTATCGTGGTCGAAAATTCTGCAGACGGCGTGTCCTGCGATGGAGGCGGCGGGGCCTTGGGGCATCCGAAAGTGTGGTATACGTTTGACGGACAGCCGAGCGTTGAGTGCGGATATTGCGATCGTTTGTTCAAGAAAAAATCGTAAAACTTGAAATCATTTTCGAAAATACTTATATCTAGGTAAGGTCAGATGCTGCTTGGCAGGTCCGGCTGAATACATGTTTGTGCTTGCTCATTAAGGAGAAGTGAAATGACAACAGGACGACTGACGCTTTTTGACAGCCCATTGTTTTTGGGTTTTGAAGAGTTTGAAAAGACCCTTGATCGTATGCGCAAGAGCGCGGGCGAAGGGTATCCCCCTTATAATATCGAACAAATTGGTGATGAAGGTCTGCGGATTACGCTGGCTGTTGCCGGTTTCACCATGGATGACCTCGACGTCGAGATTGAGAATAACCAGCTTGTCGTGCGCGGAAAGCAGAGCCAAGACGAGGAGCGTATATATATTCATCGCGGGATTGCGACGCGGCAATTTCAACGGAGTTTTGTGCTGGCGGAAGGGATAGAAATTCTTGGGGCTTCGCTGGATAACGGTTTGCTTCATATTGATATGGAGCGGGTTATGCCGGAATCGAACGCCCGCAAAATTGAAATTCGCAACCCATCAAAGCCGCAGACAAAAACGCTTCCTGCGCCCCCATCGACGCCGGATGCGATTGATATTGAAGAGGCTGCGGCGCAGCCTGGCGCGAAGAATGGAGCGTCGAAGAAGACTTAAATTTTCCGGCGGTTTCCTGAGAATTTTAATGCTTTTGAGTGGCGATTTGCGCTATACTTGAATTTGAGCGAGGGTAAAAATATGAAACAAGATGAAACAACAATCACCACATCACTTTTGTCACAGCTTAGAGATATTTCTGTTCAGGATTTTTTGAATATCGGGATGCATGATGTGGCTTATATCCGCAAAGTGCAGGATGAAGGGCAGACGCGTTTTGCCGTGCATGCGGCCAATGGGATGCCGCTATCGATCGTGAATAACGATTTTGAAGCGTGGGCGTATGTGTTTGAGCATGATCTGGAAGCCGTAACCGTTCAGTAACGTTTTACGCGGCGAGAAGCCATCCATCAGGGTCCATAAATAACGATTGAATAATTTCCGCGTCGTTTGTGCCCAGAATTTTTTTGTGTAGCCCCGGATTTTTCAAGGCGCGGGAAATGCGGGATAGGCGGCGCAGATGCGCGGGGCCTTCGTTTTCAGCCGATAGAATTAAACACACGACATTGACGCCTATTTCATCAATGGCGTTGAAATCTATTTCATTGCGCAATGTCGCCAGAACCGTGAAAGGGGATCTCAGCCCTTTGATTTTAAGATTTGGAACCGCAATGCCGTCGCCGATGCTAGAGCTTGCGAATATTTCTTTGTCGATCAGGCTGTTTGTCAGCAATTTTTCCGAGATATTCAGGCGATCTGCCGCTTCTTCAGACAGAGCGGCTAACACTTGCTTGGGCGTATCACTGTGAAGCTGCGGGAGAATGGCATCAAAATGCAGGTCTTTGGTGAATTCCGACATTTAGTTTCCTTTGTGGTCGTTCATTCGGAGGTGTTGATTTTTTGGGATCAACGCCCCTTACTTATGCCGAAATGGAATCGCCGTCCAGCTTTATTTTTGTACCGTCATAAGATCATTTTTTTGGTTTTTTGGTGTCGGCTATTCAAAGTGTAGGATTGTCTATGAAAAATGCATTTTTGTTAGAATAATGGCGGTTTTGAGCGAAAAACTTTTTTTGAGGATAGTCTGGCGGCTTAAGTTTAGTTTACGTATTTTTGGCGAATTAAGGAATTGTTAAGACAAAATCTCTATCATGGGGGGGTAATGACGAAAAGTCTAAAAAAGACGCGTAATAAGAGGGTGTGCCAGTGGTTTTAAGTTTGACGGATATTCACGGCATTGTGGCGGATCCTGAAAAAAAGGCTGTGGCAGAATTCCTTAGGCAATACCCGGATAATAATCTTCTTGATGTTGAAGTAGAGCAGCTCAGAGATCTTCAGATTGTATTGACTAATCTTAATCTTTATGCCTCTTCAACTCATCCCTATTATGCAGACGGTGATTTAGGGCCCGTGACGCGGCGCGGGTACGAAATGGCGCGCTCTATCTATTTGGATAATGATGAAGCCAAATTTTCATATGCAGGCGTTATTATCGACGAAACGGCTGAGCTGATTCAAAAATCACATCTGTCTGATGAGGAAATCCTTCAACTGCAGCAAAATTTGAATTTTCTGGAGGCTATCGATGCTCTTGAGGGAGCAAAGGGCGGGCGCGAGGATTATGCTTTAAGCGCCGGTAAGGTCGATGGGTATATGGGTCGCGGCACTGCGGCAGCGATTGGGCAGTTTGCGCAGAAATACGGCGTTGAGGTTGAGCCTGGTAGCGTTCTTGAAGCGCGCTTAGAAAGATATGATGTTGATTATTTCAAACCGTTGGCTTCGGAGGCACCGGAAACGTCGCCCGCACCAAGAGATGACGTTGGGGCCTTGGCCTCTCTTCTTGCATATACGGTGATGACGCAAGATCGTATTGCCGATGTTCAGACAATTCTCACGGGTATGGGTAAAAAGCCGGGCGCGATAGACGGCATAGCCGGAAAGAATACGATTAACGGGACGGATGGCGAGAGCGGTTTAGTGGGCGTTTTGAAAGACCATGCTGAATTGATGACGACCATGAGCGAAGATGCGCTTGCTATGGTTTGGGAAGATGCTTCGCCCGCAAACCGCGCATGGTTGAAAGATACGTGGGAGCAAACATTCCCGGAAGGCAATGCAAAAGCGGATTGGATTAAGGATGTAACCAGCGAGGGCAATATTGTTGCCTCTGGCAATACAACACTACTTAGGCCTGAAGTTTATCGTATGCTGAACAGGTCAGTTCATGTTCCTGGAGAGGAGGATATTACTGTTAGAGATATTGTTGAAATGGTTTATGCGAAAGTTGGTGAATACAACAAAAATCTGGGTCCCGATGGTGTGCCGCTTGATGCGAATTTAATTATTAATCAGATGTATAAGGAATCTGCATTTAACTCTCAGGCCGTTGGGCCGGAACGTGAAGTTGGTGGTGTAATATATCGGGCAAAGGGTATTGCACAATTTACTGAGCAAGAGGGCAGACGATATGGTTTGAATTCGGATGCGGATCGTTTGAATCCGATGAAGGCTATTCCTGCGATGATACAAAAGGTTGGTGATGATACTCAAACTCTCGGCAATCAGCGCATGGCGGAAGTTAAGTATAATGCGGGAGGTCGGGCAACCCATTGGGGTACATGGCATGAGGGTAAAGAGTTGACTATTGATGAATGGATGGCCATCGGCGCGAAAGAGCGTGCAGAAAAAGGTGAAGGGCCCGCTGGAGCATGGAGAAATGAAACGTTTGAATATGTTCAGGGGTCGCATTCTGATTATTGGGGTCGCTTAGAGGTTTCAGAATCTCGTAGACTGGCAGAAATTCATGATTTGCCAAATCCACCTTCAACTCAGGATAACACTGGTTCCACTATGGTGGCTTCTGCTAATCTGCCCGCTGCGCCGCGTGCATAAAAAAGGCTCTGAAACAGAGCCTTTTTCGTGAATTTCTTAAGCTTTATTTCCCGTTTTCAGGATCAATCCAGCCGATATTGCCGTCATCGCGGCGGTGGATGACGTTCAACGTCTTGTTCTTGGCATTGAAGAACACTAGAAACGGTTCGTTCGAGAGGTCGAGGCGCATGACGGCTTCGGACACGCTCAAGGTTTCGATGTTTTTGGTGGTTTCGGCGACGATCAGCGGCTCATCCGGCGCTTCGGCGTCGGGATGGTCGTCTTGTTCGCTGGCGGCGGCGAGAACATAATCACGCGCTTTGATGATTTCCGCTTCGGGGCTATGATCTTCGCGTTCATGGTGATCGCGGAGTTTGCGTTTATAACGGCGCATTTGTTTGCCGACTTTTTCAGCCGCCGATTCAAATGATGCGTATGGGTCGGGGTCTGTGGCATCGGCCACAACCATAATGTTTTTCCCGAGCTGGATTGAAATATGCGCTTTTGTGCGCGGCTTTCCGTGGCCTTCTTTCGAAAATGTCACCGTCGCAAATGCGGCGTGGCTGAGGTATTTTTCGTTAAGGTCGGTGAGTTTATGTTGAACATGTGTGCGAAGAGCATCGCCCACATCAATCTGTTTTCCATGAACACTGAGTTCCATTGTGTCGTCCTTATCTTGATTGGCTATGCTTACAGTGTATCACACGAATATTATCGGTGTCATCTTTGATGTCGTTCTTTTTATGAACTCGCCAGATGTTTCTTTTGTTTGCGGCGTTGAACGCTGGAGCCGATATGCATAGATTCGCGGTATTTGGCGACGGTGCGGCGGGCGAGGTCTATGCCTTCGTCGTGCAGGATTTCGACGAGTTTATCATCAGAGAGGATTTTTTTCGGGTCTTCAGCGTCGATCAGGGATTTTATCCGGGATTTGATGCTTTCGGAGCTGTGCGATGCGCCGCTGTCGGAAATAAGTGCGGTGGAGAAGAAATATTTAAGCTCGAATATGCCGCGCGGGGTGCCGATATATTTATTGGTGGTGACCCGGGACACCGTGCTTTCGTGCATTTCGATGACTTCGGCGATATCGGCGAGTTTGAGGGGGGCGAGGAATTCGATGCCGTAATTGAAAAATGCGTCTTGCTGCTCGACGATTTCGGCGGCGACTTTGAGAATGGTCTGGGCGCGCTGGTCCATGGCGCGGATCAACCAGTTGGCGTTGTGGAGCTGGGCGCTCAGATAGTCCTTGTCCTTCTTGGCGTGCGCAGATTTTGAAACGGTGGTGTAGTATTCGTTGTTCACGAGAACGCGGGGCAGGGTGTCGGCATTCAGCTCCACCCGCCAGCCGCCGCCCAGATTGTTCGGCAGACGTTTCATGATAACATCGGGAATGGCGGTCTGGACGACGAGATGGTCGAATTCGCCTGCGGGTTTAGGGTTCAGGGATTTAATCTCAGCGACCATATCCATCAGATAGGTGTCATTGACTCCGCACAATTCGGCCAGTCCCTTGAAATCATGATCGCCAAGCATATGCAGATTATCCAGAAGCGTGGTCATCGGGCCGTCAAGCTGGCCGCGTTCTGAAAGCTGGAGAGCCATGCAATCGGCGAGGTCGCGGGCGAAAATGCCTGTGGGGTCGAACCCTTTGAGTTCCTTGATGAGTTTATTCATGCGCTCGATCGAGCAGCCGATTTCGGCGGCGAGGTCTTGCGGGTCGGCGCGCAGATAGCCCCCTTCATCAAGGCGGTCGATGAGCATTGCGCCAATCATCTGGTCGCGGTTGTCGTTGAATTTCATGTGCAGCTGGTCGGTGAGATGCTCACGCAGGGATTTATCCGCGCTCATGCGGTTTTCGAAACTGTCTTCGATGTCTTCGAATTTAGAATTTCCGCCTGCGCCGATTTCGGCGGTATTGGAGGAAAAATCCATATCATCATTGGTGTTGGAGCTTTCGAAGGCGTCGTCAAGGCTGTCTTTGCCGCTATCTTTTTCGGGCGTTTCTATCGGTTCGTCGGCGCTGGTGGCGTCCGCATTCGGGTCGCTTTCGTCTTTTTCCAGCAGCGGGTTGGTGGCCATTTCCTCTTCGACAAGCTCGGCCAGCTCGACATTGTTCATTTGCAGCATATTGATGGCTTGCTGTAATTGCGGCGTCATCACAAGCTGTTGTGATTGCCGAAGGTCGAGGGTTTGCGATGGGCGGCCAGATGAAGAACTCATGCAAATATTATACCATGAGCGCAGCGGATTTGTAGATTGAAAATTCCAGGAATTTAAAGCTTAAAGCCTTCGCCAAGATAAACGCGGCGGACGGATTTATCGCCTACAATTTCTTCGGCGTTGCCCTCTTTCAGGACTTTGCCGCCATGCAGGATATAGGCGCGGTCAACGATGCCGAGGCAATCGCGGACATTGTGGTCTGTAATCAGAACGCCGATACCGCGGTCTTTCAGATGGGCGATGAGCTCGCGGATTTCGGCCACGGCGATGGGGTCAATTCCTGCGAGCGGTTCATCGAGAAGCACAAAATCCGGGCGCGCAGCCAAGGCACGGGCAATTTCGACGCGGCGGCGTTCCCCGCCCGATAGTGCGGGCGAAGGGGTGCGGCGCAAGTGTTCAACGCCGAATTCGGAGAGCAGGTTTTCGAGCAGGAAGTCCTGTTCGTCTTTTTTAAGGTTTTGCGATTCAATGACGGCGCGCAGGTTTTCTTCGACATTCAAGCCACGAAAAATCGAGGATTCTTGTGGCAGATAGCCAATCCCAAGGCGGGCTCTGCGATACATCGGTAAGGTTGTGATGTCTTGGCCATCCAGCAGGATAAAGCCGCCATCGGCGGGGATCAGGCCGGTGGTGATATAAAAGCAGGTGGTTTTGCCTGCGCCGTTGGGGCCGAGCAGGGCGACGGCTTCACCGCGTTTCACGGAAAAGGATACATCGCGCAGTACGGGGCGTTTTTTATAGGATTTCGAGAGATGTTGTATCGACAGGCCTTTGGGCACTTCTTTGAGGCGGGGTTTCTTTTTTATTGGAGATGTAAAGTTCATATCTGTAAACCGCGCAGTTTTCTTAAAAAGTTAGCCTATGCCTAAACGTACACTCACCGCGGCCATAAGTCCATAGAGATTCCCTAGCATCAGGGGAGGGATTGCAAGTCTATGGCGCGGGTTTTTTGTCTGAGCCCGGATAGAAGACGCCGCGCACGCGCTCACCCGATTTTTTGCTGGCGAAAATCTGGCTGAGATTGGTGTTCAGATCGACGACGGCGCGATCCCCTTCGAGGATATTCGGGCCGCGGCGAATGGTCACGCCGCCATTGATTTTGGCCTGATTTGTATCGGCTTTATATTCGGCGTAGGCCCCGGTGATGACTTCTTGCGGGGTGGTAATGATGACGTTGCCCGCGGCTTCCATGGTGTCGATGGTTTGGTTGCCTTTTGTGTTTTCTTTAAACAGTGCGCTGATTTTATCGGCCTCCAGCGTGTCTGTGCCGCCTTCGGGTTTGGGGCGGGTGACTTTGGCGCGGCCTATTGCGTTGGCGCGGCCTTCGTTAACGTAGTATTCGAAACGATCATTGGCGGTGATGGTTTGATCGGGGGAGATGAGTTTGAGGTTCTGCCCTGTGAGAGTCGCAAGTCCCTTATCAAGGTCATACACCGCGTTGTCGCCGTACGCTTTTGAGTCTTCGGATGTCAGGACGACGTTATCGGTGGCTTTCAGATGGTAAATTTCCATGCTGGCGGTGGGGGTTTTGCGGTAGTCGGCGATCAGGGTTTGCGCGGCGATTGAGGCTGTGCCCTGAGCGGCGAGCGCGTTGCCTGTGGCGGCGAATTGGTTATCGGCTCGTCTCCATTCAAGGGTTTTATCAGCCGTGATTTCGACAGGCTCTTTGCTGTTTGTGCTCAGGCCGGTGTTTTGCGCGTGTACGTGCGGCGCGGCGAGCGTACAGAGGATTAAGACTGAGAGTTTTAATATGGTTTTCATGGCATTGTCCTTTGCAGATCAAACCCGGTGTCGTTTTGAAAAAGCGTCAGTCTTGCGGGTCCGAGGAAGACGAGATATTCGTTTTCACCTGTGGCTTTTAGCCCTTGAGCGTCGATCAGTCCTGCGGGGCCGGAAATTTCTACCGGTGTGTCCGTGTGGGCGGAGGATGTGTTCATATTGATGTCCAGAAGTTGTGTACGCATTGTGTAGCCATTGTCATAGAAAAGCTGTACGTCATTGCGCAGCAAAAGGCGTTGAGAGGCTTCGGTATAGGCGGCTTGGTCGGATTTTACGGCGAGCCAATGGCCGTCTTTCATCGAGAGATCCCCCAGTGCGTTTTCGAGAATCATCAGACCTTCTTCATCGGTGCTTTGCAGGGCGCGGGCGGCTGTGATGACAAAGGGCTGTCCGTTATTATCGAGGCTTTCAAAGCGGGGGCTCAAGAGTTCGTTTTTGCTGATGGCTTCGGAGCGGGGCGTTTCTTCTTGTATTGGGGTGTTTATGGGCGCGATATTCGGGTTTTGGAAGGTGCTCCATGAAAAGAGGAGGGTCATGATGCCGATAGCGAGGAGCGGCAAAAGGACGCGCAGGCTTTTTATAAACCGGCTGTATTTTGCAGGGTTTTTGTTTGCTGTACGTTTCTGGGTGACCAGATAATCGAGCTTATTTTCGGCTTCGGGTTTTTCAGTGTCCATCCCGCTTGCTCCGCTTTAAGCCAGACCAGCGGCGAGGCAGTCCTGAAGGCGGATCATGCCTGCGAGCTTGCCTTTTTCGGTGACGATCAGGCTGCTGAGGTAATGGCCTGATTTTTGGGTCATGATGCTTACGGCCTCTACGCCAAGCAGACAGGATTCAATGGTTTTGGGCTGTGCGCTCATGATGTCGGTGACAGATTTTTGCAACAGGTCGGCTGACATATGGCGTTTTAAATCGCCATCGGTAATGATGCCCGCGAGATCGCCTTTGGCGTTTGTGATGATCACTGCGCCGAGGTTCTTTTCGGTGAGTGCGATCAGGGCTTCGTCCATTTTTGCGCTCGCGCCCACCAGCGGCAGATCGGCATACGGGATCATCAGTTCGGCTACGGTCATCAGGCGCTGGCCGAGTTTTCCGCCGGGGTGGAAGACTTTATATTCTGTAGGGGTGAGGCCCATACGCGCCAGAAGTGCGACTGCCAATGCGTCACCGAGCGCAATCATCATAGTGGTTGAGGTGGTCGGTGCGAGGCCGTTCGGGCAGGCTTCAGGGACTTTGGGCAGTTTTAAAACCAGATCGCTATGGGTGGCCAATGTGCTTTCGGGGTTGCTGGTTATGGCGATCAGTTTGATGCCGTATCTGCGGGTGTAATGAATAAGGTCGGACAGTTCAGCATTTTCGCCAGAGTTGGAGAGCATGAGGACGATATCATGTTCGGTGATCATGCCCATATCGCCATGGCTGGCTTCGCCGGGATGGACGAAATATGCAGGCGTACCTGTGGAGGCGAGGGTGGCGGCGATTTTGCGGCAAACATGGCCGCTTTTGCCGATGCCTGCGACGATGAGGCGGCCTCTGCCACCGCCTTTTTTCATGTCGTGAATGGCTTCGACGCTGTGGCTGAAATTTTCGTCGATCGCGTTTTTAAGCGCGGTCAGGCCGTCAATTTCCGTTGTCAGAACTTCACGGGCTTTTTCGATATTGGAGTGCTTGATTTTATCAGCCATATACGATGTTTAACCAGATTTTGACCTGGAAACAAATGATTAATGTTCAAAGATGTCAATGCAAGGCCAGCCGGCAAGGTCGAGCTCGGCGCGTACGGGCAGGAAATCAAAACATTTACGCGCCAGAGCGGTGCGGTTTTCACGCACCAGCATCTCGTCGAGTTTAGCCTTGAGTGCGTGCAGGTGGTAAACATCTCCGGCGGCGTATCCGAGCTGTTCGGGGGACAGTTCCTCTGCGCCCCAATAAGAGGATTGCTGCTGTTTGTTGAGATCAATGCCGAGAAGTTCGCGCAGGCAGACGGCGAGGCCGTGGCGGTCTGTGTATGTACGCACGAGTTTAGAGGCTGTACGTGTGCAGTAAACCGGGGCGCAGTCGACTTTGAGATAAGCTTTGATGATGGCGATATCGAAACGGGCGAAGTGGAAAATTTTCTCGATCTTAGGATCGGCAAGCAGATATTTCAAATTCGGCGCGTCATAGGTTGTTCGGTCAAGCTGCACGATATGGGCATCGCCGTCACCGCTGGAAAGCTGGACGAGGCAGAGCGGGTCTCTGGCGGGTTGAAGACCCATGGTTTCTGTGTCTACGGCGATAAGTTTACCGAGTTTGACATTGGCCGGAAGGTCGCCTTTGTGAAGATGCACGGTCATTGAAATGGG
The DNA here is from genome assembly GCA_964350435.1 of uncultured Micavibrio sp. Classification (GTDB taxonomy): domain Bacteria; phylum Pseudomonadota; class Alphaproteobacteria; order Micavibrionales; family Micavibrionaceae; genus TMED27. The sequence goes on along the minus strand of CAYGJS010000013.1, from coordinate 33,988 downwards.
TGTTCCTTAAACTTTTTGATTATCCTGCAGTCTCGCAGGATAGTCCATAAATGGTGCCCAGGAAAGGATTTGAACCTTCACTCCCTTACGAGAACTACGACCTGAACGTAGCGCGTCTACCAATTCCGCCACCTGGGCATTTTTCTAGGCGGGTCAAGGCGCCAGATAATGATTGAAAATCTCTATAGAAGTTAAATTCTCTTGTCAAATAGAAGAATGGGTTGAAGTATTGGTTTTGGCCTTTGCGGATTTATTAATTTGGGTGTCGAATGGATAAAAAACAAAAAAGCCCCTTCCCATTTGTGGTTTTTTTGACGATCATGGCATCTTGATACTCGAAATAGGTTCAATATGAAAATTCTTGCCATTACCAATGATGAGCTTGCGCTAAGCCTGATTAAGTCCAGAGTTGAAGCTTTGGGCCATCAGTTTTTTTCGGAAAAAGTTAAGAATGAAGGGGTTGAGCGCTTGAAAAAAGAGCGTTTTGATGTGGTTTTTATTGATCCCACCCCGCTCACCAGCGCGCGGCCGATTATTGTTAATATTAAGAGGGCAGTTTCGAATTATCCGTATATATTTTTGATCTCAGATTCAATCTCCCAGGAGGAGGCTGTTTTGGGTGGGGCGAATGATTTGTTTTTAAAGCCGTTAGACCCGGCAAGTTTTGATGAGAAAATTGCGCGGGCGGTTAGAATTCTTGCGCTTGTTCGTGATTATGGTGATGACTCCCTTGATTTTCCCAGTGCGGGCGGGGTGATTGCAAAATCGGCCTTTAACCAGTTGTTTTTATCGGCCATGGATCGGGCTGATCGTTATGGCGAGCGGACCTATGTTCTTCGGATTTATATTGATAACTATCAGGATATTGTCTCTCGGGAGGGGCCTTATGCAATTGATTTTGCGGGGGCGAAGCTTTCGAAACACCTGGTGCTTTTGCGCCGTCAGAGCGATATTATCGGACAGACGGGCAAGTATGAGTATAGTTTGCTGCTGCAACGGCCGATTTATGAAACCGAGCCTGTCGAGGCGGCCAATCGTTTTGCCGAGTCTCTGGCTGCGATTAAAGATTTTGTTGCCCCGAATTCCAGCGCTATCGGTTTGACAGTGGTCTTGAATGAGTTGCCGACCGGGCGTTCTCTGGCCATGCATCGTTTGGTTTTTGAGCCCAGTTAAGTTTTGGCGGGTTTTATTATTTTCTTATTGTTGGCATATTGTCGCCATATGGGTTGTTTTTGTTGTTAAATGACCGTACCATTACATTGTGTGTACTTGATTCTCGCGTCTTTTCTGACCTGATACCATGAAAATAAAATTGAACCGTATAAGCAAGTTTCTTGCTTTTGTTACTCTTATCTCCACGGTTTTTATCGGGGTACAATCGCATGCGGAAATGGATCCGTTTCAACTCAAAAGTATCATGAGCCCTGATCAGGACCCGTCAGATGTCTTTGAGCCCCCTGTTTCGGATGGCGCAGCTATGCGGCTCTCTGATCCTGATCCTGTTGATTTGGGTCAAGTGCAGAATGAAGACGTCAATCCCGCAAAACCCATGGAGGACTCCTCTTCTGCCAGGAATTCTTACAGTGTTGGCCCGGATGATGAACTTCGCGTGATCGTTTATGAAGAAGCGGCACTGTCTAAAACCTATGCGGTCAGTGGTGACGGTTTTATATCTCTGCCGTTGATCGGGGATATTTATGTGGAAGGTTTAACGCTGAGCGAGATTGATGAGAAAATCACGACGGCTTTATCGGAAGGGTATTTGATTGATCCGAGTGTTTCGATAGAGGTTTCCAAGTATAGACCGTTTTATATTTTGGGCGAGGTTCGTAATCCTGGAAGCTATAGTTTTGTCAATGATATGTCGGTTTTGAATGCCGTGGCGATGGCTGGGGGGTTTACCTATAGGGCAGACCGAAAGCAGGTTGAACTTTTGAGAACCCGCAATTCGCAGGCGGAGGTTGTCAAAGAGCATCCTGTCCGTGAGGCGGTTCTTCCCGGTGATATTATTCTTGTCAAAGAAAGATTTTTTTAAGGTTCCGTGATGGCGAATATAGAAGCGCAAACCTCTACATACTCTGCTCGCAATGCTGGCTTGCAAATGGATAATGATGGGCAGGTAGATATTGATGTTCGCAATCTGCTGCTTATGCTCTGGCGGCGTAAAGGGGTTATTTTAAGCTGTTTGTTGATTGGCATCTCGCTGGCCTCGATTGCGATGAGTCTTGTAAAATCGGAGTATACGGCGCGGGCACTTGTTTTGATTGAAACCAATATACCCGGCAAGCAATTTGCCGAGCTGCAGTTTTCGATATCGAATTTGCGTTTGGATAACTCCTTTATTTTAAGCGAGATTGAGGTTTTTAAATCGCGTTTTTTGGCACGGCGCGTGGCTGAAAAACTGAATTTGATGACAGATTCTGAATTCAATACCCGTTTTGAATATGCGATTGATAAAAGTGAAGAAGGGCGCGGGTTTAAGAAGTTTACTGTGTATGATTCGCAGAGCGAGACTATTCCGAAAGAGATTTTAAGTTCTGATATTGATGTTGTGGTGAACAAGCTTTTGAGAAATCTGGTGGTGCGCTCTGTTCCCGGTTCGAAAGCGATTCAAGTTGAATATACTTCGATTGATCCGAATAAGGCGGCGTTGATCGCCAATACTGTGGTTGATGTGTATATCGAGCAGCGTTTGGAAATGAAATTCGATTCGACCAAAAAAGTAACGGATTGGTTGAATAAGCGGTTGACGGATTTGCGGGGACAGGTTCTTGCCGCCGAGCAGGCGGTTGTGGATTATAAGAAAAAATATAATTTAAGCGAGGGTCCGCGCAAGGTCACAATTTCGACCGAGCAAGTTGGTGCGTTGAATTCGCAAATTGTGCAGGCTAAAACAGAGCTTGTCGAGGCGCAGGCAAGGCTGGAGCAGGTTCAGAGTCTGGCGCAGGATATTGACCGGATTGAAACCACCAGCGAGGTTGTGAATTCGCGGCTTATTCAGGGCTTGAAGCAGCAGCATGCAGCATTGCAATCACATTTGTCGGAGATCGTCACCCGTTATGGTCCCAAGCATCCCGAGATCATTAAAACACGGGCAGAGCTTGAGGAGCAGGAGCGCAAGATCCGCTCGGAAATGTTAAAAATTGCCAAGAGCCTTGAGGGCGAGGTGGAGTTCGCGCAAAAGCGCGTGGCTTCGCTTGAAGAAGGCTTGAAGGGCTATGAAGGGCAAAAATCTGAAGATGATGAGGCGATGATTGGTTTGCGTGAATTGATGCGTCAATCTGAATCGACGCGTTTGATTTATGATACGTTCCTGCAGACCTATAAGCGTTCGGATAATCAGGAAGAGCTTCAGGAATCAGAGGCTCGTGTTATCACCAGCGCGGTTCCGCCGACGAAGCCGTCTTATCCCAATAAAATGTTGTTTTTGAGTTTGAGTGTGGCGATTTCTTTGTTTATGGGCCTTGCGCTTTCTATATTGATAGAAAAACTGGATAATACTTTTCGCAGTGCCAACCAGCTTGAGGGTCAGCTTGGTTATCCGTGTTATGCTTTGATTCCTCATGTTGAAAATAAAACGCAAGCGGAGTTGACCCGTTATATTATCGAGAAACCGTCTTCGACGGTGGCGGAATCGGTGCGGACTTTGCGAATGGTTTTGAATTTGCGTTTGCCCAAATCAGGGATTGCACCGAAATGCGTGACGATTACCTCGTCTTTCCCGGGTGAGGGCAAGACGACATTATCGGTGTGGATGGCGCGGCTCGCAGCGAAATCGGGAGAGAAGGTGATTATCATTGATGGCGATTTGCGCCGCCCGAATGTTCACCGGGCGTTTGGCGGCAGCAATAATGCCAGCATCGTTGATTATTTGACCGGTGAAAAAGATCTGGATGAGGTGATTCAAAAAGACGAGCAGACAGGCCTTCATAAAATTTATGCGCGCTCCGTCCCCAATAGCGCGCTTGATCTGGTCAGCGGTGCGAAGATGAAAAAATTGGTGGAGTCTCTCAAGCAGGTTTATGATCTGGTGATTATCGACAGCCCCGCTTGTCTTGCGGTTTCAGATGCGCGGGTGCTGGCGAAGCTTTCGGATCAGCTGATTTATGCGGTGTGTTGGGATCAGACGCCGCGCGAGGTGGTCATTAGCGGTGCCAAGCAGTTCAGCGATTTGAAATATGATGATATCGCCTTCGTTCTGACCAATGTTGACGTGAAGCGTCATGCAAAATACGGCTATGGCGACACCGCGTATTATTATGGGCGGTATAAAGAATACTACGCTAATTAGGAAAAAATTCCTTTACATTATGTTGGTTTTGATGCAGGGTAGAGTCTTCAAACACCCGAAATCCCCCTAAAATCTGCCTGTTCCATACAGAGAGTCTGCTGTGTACGGGTTTATGGGGATATAAAAAATGGAGATTATAATGACGACGAAACTTCCCCTTGATAGCAATAATAACCCGATCCCTGCGCTGCGTCTTAAAAGTAATGCGGCGCATGCTGTGGCCAGCAGCGGGACTTCAGCGCGCAACACGAGCGCATTTAGCGCGGAAACACGCGTGGTCAGCGTTTATGCGACGCAGGATGTCTATCTCGCTTTTGGCGGGGCGAGCGTGAGCGCGACCAGCGGTGATCATTTCTTCCCTGCGGGTGTTTATTATGATTTTGCGATTGGCGGCGATGCGACGGGGCATTATACACATTTGGCTGTGCTTCGCGTTTCTGCGGATGGATATGTTTATATCTCTGAGAAAGAGTAGAGTCCAACCGGTTGGTACGAGGCTATAAAGCCCCGGATTTACGAGAGCGCAGGGCGGTGGTGATGGTGCCGTCGTCCAGATAATCCAGCTCGCCGCCCACAGGCACGCCATGCGCCAGATGTGTGATATCGATGCCGAGGCCGCCGAGGCGATCGGCGATGTAATGGGCTGTGCTTTGGCCGTCTACGGTGGCGCTGAGGGCGAGGATGATCTCGCGCAGGTTCTCGCCTTTTGCGCGCTCTATCAACCGCGTGATATTGAGCTGCTCAGGGCCTATGCCGTCCAGCGCCGAGAGCAAACCGCCCAGTACGTGATATTGACCTTTATAAGCGCCGGTGCGCTCTATCGCCCAGAGGTCGCTTACCTGCGCCACCACGCAGATTTGTCCGTCTGTGCGGCGCGCGTCCTGACAGATCCCGCAGGGTTGGTGCATATCAAGATTGCCGCAGATGTCACAGGTTTTGACCTCTTCGGCTGTGCGTTTGATGAGTTCGGCCAGTGGCAGCATGATTTGCCCGCGATTAGACAGCAGATGGAGCGCCATGCGCCGCGCCGAACGGTTGCCAAGGCCGGGAAGCCCTGAAAGCATTTTAATGAGATGCTGTAAGGTTCCGTCTTGCATTACTGGTTATATTTCGGCTTTTTGCCTTTATTCGGGTCGGCATACACGAAGAGGTTCTTCGGATGTTTGATATCGGTTTTGAGGTAAAATAGCTCAACCTCGGTGATCAGACCCTGCCCATCGACGATCCTCCATTTGCTCAAAGAAAGACTGCCGTCCTTGTCTTCTTTCAAAGCGAGGGTGAGCGATCCGGCTTCGGGGTCGGCCTTTTGTTGAAGTTCCATTTGCAGGAAGCCGCCCGCGCGTTTAATACCTACAACTTTTAAATCCCCCGCCAATGTTAAATCTTCCCTGAGGATGAAATCCGCCAAAGTCTGCCCGATCGGGGCGTTGGTCTGCTCGCCCAATTCCGCATCATAGAAATAGATAAAAAACCCGTCGGCGACGACGAAATCTTCTATTGGCGGGTCGTATTCAAATCTTAATTTTCCGGGGCGGCTGAGATAAAATGTGCCGACAAGCTGCGTGCCGTCATGTGTGGTCTGGACAAACCGCGCCTGCGCGGTTTTGAGATCCTTCAGATAGGCCTCCACCGCGGCGACGTCCTTGGCAAAGGCTTCGGTTTTTTGCGCCTGCGCGTGCAAGGGCATGGCCGTAAACGGCAGGGCAAGAAGGGCGATCAGGGCGAATGTCTGTAAGTATCTCATAATTATCATACATAGAGTACGAAGCGAGGTTTGCAAAGCCTTCGTTTATTTTTTTAAAAAACCAAGTTCGAACACAAGCGGGCGGAGTTTTTCAGAAAGTGCGGCATAGGCCGCCTCGAACGCGCTAAAATCAAAAGGGATAGAATCCCCCGCGTCATTGCGGCGTTTCAGGGCATTGCGGATTTGATACCACCCCACATCGGCGCGGCCCAGTTTGAGTTCATCCCGCACGGCGAACACATCCGTTTTGGAAAAATACGCCCGCCATAAATCACGCCCCGCATTCAGCACGGCGGTAGATACAGGTGATAATGTTTTATCCGATAAATATTGCACCATGAAATCGGATTCAAAACGCGATGGCGCGCCGACGTCGGATTCCGTAAACGGAATAAAATGATTCACAATCGACCATGTCCGCCCGTTCCATTCCAGATTATCGGCGGAGGCGGTACAGTTTTTGCCATGAAAAAGCATCCAGACCAGGCAGTCATTTATAAATTCATCGCTCAGGGGTTCGGTGGGCTGCAGAAATTGATCGTTATGATTGATCCACGTGTGTTTGATAAGTTGTCTAGACGCGTACATTGCGCAAATCTGTGGTAAGTATTCAGGTGTGATGTAAAAACCATTTCCTGCACTAAACACAGATGAAAAAATTACGGTCTGTCCCGCCTGTTGAAGATCATTTCCATTACACCAAAAGTAACCAATCGCATCCTTACGCCATGAAGTGACTTTTGCTTTGTTGTTTTGCGGGTCAACTGTGTTTTTAAGTGGTATATTCTCAGTATCTGTTTTAAGCCTCGGTAGCCATTTGCTTAAGTGGCTTTCTGAAGGAATATTGTAAAAACCTTTTTCTCCTATTGGAGCCGCATTTTTATCAATAATTTCAGCGCGGATTTCAGATATTGGCGTTTTCTTAGTGGCCGTAATATTGGTTCGCCATACAAGAAAACCTATAGGGAAATTGCCCTTCAATCCATCAAAGGCTTTGCTGTGAACAACAAATCCACCCATATATTTTGCGTTCCAGTTTTCACGGAATTTTTCAAAATTTGATGCGTTCACATATTTTAAGGTGCTGAACATGGCGAGGGTGGCGTTGGGCATTTCTTTTGCGATCCTCGCCATAAACTGAACAAAAAGCTCACGGGCGGCATAACCGTAATCTTCGTTTTTCATCAAAGTTCCGATTTTGGTAGAAGCAACGCCGGTTTTGCTCTCAGATTTTTTGCCCGATGTTGCATTATCCGCATTCGTCGCCTCTGCATAAGGCGGGTTCATCAGGACAAGGATTTTCTTGCCCTGCTCGATGGCATCGCGCAGGCCCTGAGGGATTTTACCCGTCAGAGAATAATCAATTCGCCCGTCATCGGTGATATCGTCATTGAGGTAATCATATTGAAACCTTGTGGCGGCGGCGCAGGTTTTGGTGGCGTGCATGACATCGACATCGGCCTGATCAAGCGTGGACATATAGATATTGCGAGGGTTTGAATGTTTGACCTCCAGATTCCCCACACCGCAACACATATCCCACACGATATAATCGCGTTGCCAGTTTTTGCCCAAAACCTCGGACAGCTTGTCATACGCCTTATCCACCACATGCAGGGGGGTGTAATACGCGCCTTTAAAGCTGCGCTCGTCAATGGGGATGAGGGAATCGCGCCGCTCCAGCAAATAGTCACGGTATTCGGCTTCGGGCGGGCGGTGGTATATCGCCCAGAACTGGCGGTAGCCTTCCTTGCTGCCAAGCTCATAGATTTTGCCGTTCAGCATGAAGACGGGCTGGCTGTTGCGGTGCAAAAGTTGGGCGGGTAGGTTGTCGTGGGTCGATACCGCGCCGTCGCTCATAATATCGGCGAAAAACAAGAGGTTGTAATCATCCTCGTCCACGCCGTAAATTTCGCGGCCGATCATTTCCACCCATTTGTCAAAGACCTGCTTGAGGTTATCGGGGGTGATTTGGGCGCGGATGATTTTGCCGGTTTTGATGGCGGCCTTGACTGTTTCGATGAATTCCTTTTCATGCGTTTCTATCCGAAAAGATACAAGATACGTGCCGATAAAGGCGGAGACTTCTTCCAGAGCTTCCTGCGAAACGTCGCTGGGGCGTTTTCCCCATTTAATGGTTTTTTTCTTCAAAAGGGGCAGCGCATCTTCGGTCTTCATAATCGCCGCTTTTTCGGTGTCGATCACGGCCAGAATGGGGGGTATATGCTCGCCCTTATCCATCGTCTTTTGGACATAGAATAAAAGCTGGGTGAACATTTTATAGGTCGAGGTTGTGCCTTTATCCTTGGCTTCGAACCAGATTTCATCGGTGCTGATATCGATCAGGCCTTTGGAGTATTTCTTCAGGCCGAGAGCCTTGATGTAAATGTCTTTTACATCTTCTTCTGTTCTTGCAGATTTGAGTTTTTCGTAAAGGATGCTTGTGGACATGGTTAAAACTATAGCCTGCGCATTTGTCTGCTGAAAGCCCAAGTTGTGGTTAAACCCCAGACAAATACGCAGAAATAAATATTTTAAGTGGACTTAGTCCGCTTTTGGGGGCTGCTTTCGCGCTTTAGGCATCACTGAAGTCGGTAATCAAGACATCCCGTTTTCCCGTGGCGCTGGCGGTGGAGACCACACCTTGGCGTTCCATTTCCTCGATAATACGGGCGGCGCGGTTATAGCCGATTTGAAGATGTCTTTGGATGAAACTGGTGGAGGCTTTGCCTTCGCGGGCGATGATGGCGACGGCTTGGTCATAGAGTTCGTCAACGGCTTCGTTGCCGCCGCCATTGCGATCACCGAAGATTGCGCCCATCACTTCGCTGGCTTCTAATCCTGCGCCTGTTGTTATGGTTTCGATGTATTTCGGCTCGGCTTTGAGCTTCAGATCATCGACGACTTTTTCAACATCACTGTCGCTTACAAACGGGCCGTGTACGCGCGTGACTCGCCCACCAGGCGCCATATACAGCATATCCCCCATGCCCAGAAGCTGCTCGGCGCCGCTTTCGCCCAGAATGGTGCGGGAGTCAATTTTCGACGTGACCTGAAAGGAAATCCGCGTCGGGAAGTTGGCCTTGATCACGCCTGTAATAACGTCAACGGATGGGCGCTGGGTCGCCATAATAAGGTGAATCCCGGCTGCGCGCGCCATTTGCGCGAGGCGCTGGATCGCGCCTTCTACGTCCTTGCCCGCAACCAGCATGAGGTCTGCGAATTCGTCGACAATCACAACGATATAAGGAAGTTCGGCCAGATCCATCGGCACGTCTTCATAAACGGCCGCGCCGGTTTCATCAAAACCTGTCTGCTTCTTTTGCATCAGGGTTTCACCCTTTTTCAGGGCTTCGCGCATGCGTTCGTTATATCCGTCCATATTGCGAACACCGAGTTTTGACATGGCGCGGTAGCGTTCTTCCATTTCATGCACGGTCCATTTCAGGGCGACGACGGCTTTGCCGGGTTCGGTGACCACGGGCGTCAGAAGATGCGGGATGCCGTCATATACAGAGAGTTCGAGCATTTTCGGGTCGATCATGATAAAGCGGCATTTTTCAGGCGAATGGTGGTAAAGCAGGGACAGGATCATCGTGTTGACGGCTACGGATTTCCCTGAACCCGTGGTTCCCGCGACCAGTAAATGCGGCATTTTCGCGAGATCGGCGATGATCGGCTGGCCGCCAATGTCCTTGCCCAGAATGAGCGGCAGGCCGGCATTGGTTTTTTCGTATATGCGGGAGGCGACCATTTCCTGCATATACACGAATTGGCGGTTTTTGTTCGGCAGTTCGATACCGATCACGTTGCGTCCCGGCACCACCGCGACACGTACAGACACGGCAGACATAGAGCGGGCGATATCATCGGCCAGACCAATGACCTTGGCGGACTTCGTCCCCGGGGCGGGTTCAAGCTCATACAGGGTGACGACTGGGCCGGGGTGTATGCTTGTGATTTCGCCTTCGACATTAAAGTCAGCGAGTACATTTTGCAGAAGTTCGGCATTGCGGCGGAGCGCGGCTTCGTCAAGCTGCGCGCCTTTGGGCTGCTCAGGGGCGGCTTCGAGAATGTTGATGGAGGGTAGAACCCAGTCCTCACCCTCAAGGCTGAATCTTTGTTGGGCACTGGCATTGGCGTTTGGCGAGGACATTTGCGGCGTGACAACGGGAATGCTGCCGCTGGGTTTCGGGGCGGCTGTGATGACGGGGGCAATGTCCTGTACGTCTTCTTCGGCGTCTTTTTCGGCACTGACTTTCGGGGTTCGGCGCGGCATGGCGGGGGGCGTTAATTTTTGCAGGGATTTAAGGGCTTCAAAAGGTTTGGGCGCGCTTTCGGCGTCATTGTGTTGGCGCACCCAGTTGAAGAACCCTTGCAGCATATAGGCGCTGTAAAGGGTGGCGTAGGATATAGAAAACCATATCTTTTTAATAAGATAGCCAATTTCAGCCATAGTAAATGCGGCGGCGTAGAGGCCGGTTGTGAGTGCGAGCATGCCCGCAATGGCGATGATGAAGCTTGGCCCCATCCATGAGAAGGCGGATTGTCCGAGCGGGGCGAGTTTGGTCAGGATCAGACTTCCCGTGGCACTGCCCATATAAGGGTGGGTCAGCCAGCCCGCGGACGGGATTTGCGAGAACGCTATGGAACACCCAAGGGCGGCGACCATCATTGCGATGCCTCTCAGCCAAAGGGGCGAGAGGGGCTGTCTGTTAAAGGCGCGGATGCCCCAAATCAAGGAGACAACGCCGAAAAGAAGACTGCCGAGGCCGAGTGTTTGGAGGAGGAGATCGGATACAGACGCGCCGCTTTTGCCCATCCAGTTCTGCACGCCGCCTTCTAAATCGCTGGCGGCGGTATTCCATGACGGGTCGGCGCTGGAATAGGTGAGAAGGGCAACGCTCAGGAATATGCCGCTCAATGTCAGGCATAGCGCAAAAATATCGAGCAGGCGGCGGGCGATGAAGGCCTGTAAGCTATCGGGCATAAGGCTTGCAAGCCAAGAGGTGTTTTGCTTGGCGCGTGAATTGCGGGTGCGGCGAATGCTTTTGGGTCGGGCCATGGGTCTTACTTAAAAGTCAGAGGTTGAAGGGCGGCATCAGAATCATATGCCCAGAATAGCCATGTTACGGCGTTTTTCATAGAAATACAAGGAAGTGAGGACGCTTCAGTCTGTTTTCACTTCTTAAGGGGATTTCATAAAATTTGCGATAAATCCGAAATATTAACTTCTCCTTAACTCTTTTACGGTTAATTAGAGGTAGGGCTGGAGCAGGCCTGAAATGCGTTGGGGTTAATCTTAACATTGTTATATACAAACGGAGGATGCATGGCACAGAGCCTTGCTACAGGTAAAGATCAAGTTGCTGCGGGCGCGCATGCGCCTGAATATTCAATTTATATTTACCACCACCCCAGCAATCACCTTGAGGGGTGGAATGATTGGGAAAAGCGCAGCGTGACTCAAGATTTAAAAGAAGCGATGCAGGAGGCGGAGAGTCTTTTTGCTTCGCAGGAGTTTGAAAAAGTTGAAATCAAGGAAAAGCGGTTTGATGCGCGGAAAGACCATCTGGTTGATCGAACGCTTAAAATTTATGAGGATTATAAAGTTGATTTTGATGTCCAGCTTTTAAGGGCGGCGTTGATGTGCGGGCTTGTTCTGGTTGCGGCCTATGCCTTTGTCAACATTATTAAGCTTGGTTTTTAGGCTTTATTCTAAAATACCCATTGGATTTTGCATCAATAAATCACCGATTTGATTATAAACATTGGCGTTTTCCAGCATTTGTTCTTTGATCGGTTCGTTTTGTTCGGCCAAAGTTACAAAGAATACGGCGGCGTCTTTGAGAAGTTTTCCGGCCAGCTCCGCATGCGGGGTGCCGTTGATCGCGCCTGTTGGCTCTTGCGCGAGAAGTGCTCCCATTTGTTCGAAGACACTGGCGTTTTCTTCCATTTGATTTTGAAGTTCGGCATTTTGCTCGCCGAGGGTGCGAAAAAATTGAGCGGCGTCGACCAGGAGTTTAGAGGCCAGTTCGGCGTGTGTAGGCATTGAGATCACTTTCTTTTGCTTTTTAATCGGGTAACCATAACATGCTTGCCGGTGACCTCAAGGCATAAATGCCTGATCTAGCCGTTTTTTCTGAAATCATCCGCAGGATAAGCGCCAAGGAATTTGACGTCTTCGGCATAGAAACCCAGTTCTTCAAGGGCAAGCTGGAAGGCCTTGCTTTCCGGGTGGCCGTCAACATCGCAGAAGAACATGGCCGCCTGAAAATTCGGGTCGACATAGGATTCCAGCTTTGAAAGGCTCAGCCCGTTTGTGGCAAAGCCGCCCAAAGATTTATAAAGGGCGGCGGGGATGTTGCGGACGGAAAACAGCAGGCTGGTGATCGTCGGGGTTTTGATATCGGGGGTTTCCGGTTCCGGCCCCAAGACCAGAAAGCGGGTGGTGTTATGGTTTTCGTCCTGAATATCGCGCTGCAGAATTTCAAGATCGTAGATTTGCGCGGCAAGCTCGGAGGCGATTGCGCTTTGGGTGGGGTCTTGCAGGCGGGCGATTTCTTCGGCGGCGCCGGCGGTGTCGGCATGGATATGCGCTTTAACGCCGAGGCGTTTAATCAGCTTTCGGCATTGGGGAATGGCGTGGACATGGCTGTGAACATGTTTAAGATCTTGGGTTTTTGCGCCTTTAATGCCCAGCAGTGCGTGGCGGATGGGCTGGAAATGTTCCTTGATAATAAAGAGTTCGCCTTTGGGCATCAGGTGGTGCACATCGGCGACGCGTCCTGCTATGGTATTGTCGATCGGGATCATCGCCAGATCGGCATCGCCTTTATTCACGGCGGCGAAAGCATCTTCGAAAGTTTCACAAGGGATGGTTTGTAAATGAGGCAAAACCTTGCGGCAGGCGAGGTCGGAATAGGCACCCGCCATGCCCTGAAAGGCGATTTTTTTTGCGTTTTTAACGGTTTGGTTCATTGTGGCCTGCGGTTTAAATCCTGCGGGTTTAAGTTTTCAGTTGAATGACTATACGCAAAGGATATATGAATTGTCGACATCTGGTTATAAGCTGGTATAGTTTTCGGGAAGAAATTCTTCAACACTATATAAACACAACATTTCAAAAAATAAGATTTACGACATGAACGATTTTGAATTTAACAAGATTTTTGCCGCTGTTTTATGCGCCGGTATTGCCGCGTGGATGGGCTGGTTTATCTCTTACAAGCTTGTCCATCCGCATATGCTGCATGAAGATGCGGTGTTTATTGATGGCGCGGCGGTGGCTGATTCGGGGCCTGCGGCTCCGACCGGTCCGGATCCTATCATGGCATTGATTGCAACGGCGGATGTGGCCAAGGGCGAGAAGCTGTCTAAGGCTTGTGCGGCCTGTCACTCGTTTGATCAGGGCGGACCGAATAAAGTGGGGCCGAATTTATACGGCGTAGTCGGCGGGCCGATGGCGCATGTGGCGAGTTTTGAGTATTCGGCCAGTTTGGCAGGCTTTGGTAAAAACTGGGGCTATGATGAGCTCAATCATTTCCTTTATAAGCCGAAAGCCTATATCGCGGGCACGAAGATGAATTATGCGGGTTTGAAAAAACCGGAAGATCGTGCGGCGATGATTGCGTGGATGAAAACGCAAGGGTCTAGCGGTTTCCCGAATCCTAATGCCAGTGAAATAGCGGCGGAAGAAGCAGCCTTGGCTCCTCCTGAGGCGGCGGAGGCTGTTGAAGAGGCCGTTGAGGGCGTGGTTGAGGATTTGAAGCCTGAGGCTGCGGCTCCTGTTGCTGATCATTAAGTTTTAATTTAAAGATTTAGAAAAGCCTCGATGTTTTCAAGGCTTTTTTTATGCGCGGGAGGGGGTTAAGCCTTTTTTTCCCATCCGCCTTTGGCGCTTTGCTGCCAATAGGTGGTTTCGAAGCCCTCGTCTTTATAGAGTTTCCATCGGGCGCGTGCTTCGTCGATGCTTTGGGGGTCGTTGCCGCTGAGCATTTCGCAGACGAGGGTGAAGTCTTTTAGGTTTTGATGGCTTGCGCCGCTTGTGAGGATCAGGACGTCTGCGCCGTTCGGGTTTTCATCTGATGCGGTTAGCCATACCGGTTGGTCTGCGGCGTTGCCGTCTTTGGCGCTTCCATGCGGAATAAAGCTGGAGGGATCATAGGACCAGAGATGTTCGTTCAATCGCTCGCTGTCATTTTCATTGGCGGATTTGATGATGATTTTGTGGTTTCTCTCCAGAGCCTTGGTCACCAGCATAGGCAGAGTTTGTTCCAGCCCAGAGCGTTCCATGTGATAAAATCTGATCTCGGTCATGCGGGGCGTCCTTTTGGCGGGTAGGCGTGCTGGCTGCCTTTGTAATCGGTGAGGGTGTATGTGCCGTCTTGATGGCTTTGCAACCTCCCGGGCGTGAGTGGAATTTTGCCATAGCCGCCGGGGATGTCGAGCATATATGTTGGCTGGCAGAGGCCTGAGAGGCGGCCTTGAAGAGCGCTTAAGATTTGCTGGCCTTCTTCTATTGAAAGGCGGAAATGCGACGTGCCGGGGGCAAGATCTGGGTGGTGGAGGTAATAGGGCTTTACATTGAGAGCCGTGAGTTCGCGGTAAAGCGCGGCCAGTGTTTCGGCATTATCATTTACCCCTTTGAGGAGTACGGATTGTGAGAGCAGCGTGATCCCGGCTTTGTGCAGGGATTTTATCGCGGCGCGGGTGTCTGCGCCCAGTTCTTGCGCGTGGTTGATGTGGAGCGCCATATAGAGGGCTTTATCGTTTGAAACCGACTGGTTGGTATTTATAGTTAAAGCCTTGATGAGAGCGGGTGTTATTCGCATGGGGTCGGCGATGGGGACACGGGTATGGAAGCGAATGATTTTGACATGGGGGATGACGCTTAGTCTTTCCATGATGGCTTGCATTTGACGGGGGGCCAGGATAAGCGGATCGCCGCCCGTCAGGATGACTTCCCAGATTTCAGGGCGGGATGCGATATATTTTATTGCGGTGGTTAAATCCTGCTCGTTTAAAATATCAGGCAGGTTTTCGCCGCGCTTGCCGACTTTTTCACGGCGGAAGCAATAGCGGCAATAGACTGCGCAGGCATTGGCGGGGGTCAGGAGTACGCGGTCGGGATAACGATGGACGATGCCTTTGACGGGTGAGTGGGCTTCGTCTCCGATCGGGTCGAGCCGTTCTTCGGTCAGGATTTTCAGTTCCTGATTTTGCGGAATATATTGTCTGGCGACGGGGTCATTCGTCAGGTCGCCCTTGATTGTACCTTTAAGGGTATCCGTCAGGCGCACCGCATATTTATTGAGCAGCGCAGGGGACGTACTGCCGCCTTTTTGCCTGATATAGCGCGCGTCTTCCTCGCAGCGATTGAATGTTTTAAGTTTACGTAGCAGCATCATTCATAATTTTTACTGATCAATTCATTCAGGACGCTTACACCAAAGCCGCTGCCGAATTTCGGCACTGTGGGCTGGTCGGATTTGCGCCATGCGGTTCCCGCGATGTCCATATGCGCCCATAGGCGGTCTTTGTCAATAAAATGACCGAGGAAGGCGGCGGCGGTGCAGGCTCCGCCGTAACGGGATTTGCCCAGATTCTGGATGTCGGCGACTTCGCTTTCGACTTCTTTTGTCCAGACTTCATCCAGCGGCATGCGCCAGAGCTTTTCGCCGCTCGCCTTGGAGGCGGCCTCCATTTGCACCCACAGCTTGTCATCATTGGCAAATGTGCCGCAATATTCATGCCCTAAAGCCACCATCATCGCACCCGTGAGTGTGGCGAGGTCGACAATAAAACGCGGATCGAATTTTTCCTGTATGTATGTCAGGCAGTCGGCGAGCACGAGGCGGCCTTCGGCGTCGGTGTTCAATACCTCGATGGTTTTTCCTGAATAGGAGGTCAGGATATCCCCCGGCCTGTACGCGCCTGCCGAGGGCATGTTTTCGGCCAGACCGACAACGCCGACAACATCGATATTGGCTTTGCGTATCGCGAGGGTTTTCATCAGACCAACCACACAGGCCGATCCGCCCATATCCATCTTCATTTCATCCATGCCTGCGCCGGGTTTTATCGAGATGCCGCCTGTGTCAAAGGTGACGCCCTTGCCAACGAAGCCCAGAGGTTTGGCGGCGGATGATTTCTTGCCTTTGGCACCGTTCCAACGCATGATGACCATGCGGGGTTGATGCTCCGAGCCTTTGCCCACAGCGAGTATTGCGCCCATCTTGAGTTTTTGCATTTTCTTTTCATCCAGGATTTCAACGTCAATGCCGAGCGGTTTAAGTTGATCGCGGATGAGTTTGGCATAGCTATCCGGGTACAGATCATTGGGCGGCATGTTGACAAGATCGCGCGCCATGAAAACCCCGTCAGTCACATTCGCCAATATTTCATACGCGGCTTTCGCATTGGCATCATGCGGATGAATTATGCTGAGTTTTTCAAATTTCGGACCCTTGTCCTTGTCGTCTTTTTTCGATTTATAGCGATCGAAATTATAGGCGCGAAGGCGAATTCCATTGGCCAGATGCGCGGCCAGAATATGAGATTTGACATCACCGATATTTTGCTCTGCGGATACCATAAGTGTGATCGATTTATGGCCGGATTTTGTCAGGAAAGGGGTCAGCTTTCCTGCGGCTTTTTCTGCCTTGAGGACGTTAAAATCCTTGGTTTTTCCAAGACCCAGCAAAAATATTTTTGCAAATCCTGTGTTTTCGGGCGGGGTTAGGGTCAGGATATCACCGTTTTCTGCCTTGAAGGACGGGTTTTGTGCCAGAGCATATACAACAAAAAGGCTCAGAGCCCTTTCTATTTCTGTGATTGATTTTTCAAGAGTTTCAACGGTTAAGGGCAGAACGAGTGCCTTGGCTTTGGTGCTCAGGGTTTTGCTGAAACTGACAGTTATGCTCATGCTTTGAAATCTTTCCTGTTTTCTTTTTGGTGTTAGGGTATAAACAATAGGTGTTTTTTGAGGGCTAAACCAGAAGGAAAATCAACTTACATGCCGTTATTTGAGCGTTATGTTTTCAGGAATATGCTGATTGCGACCCTGTTTACGGCGGTGGTTCTGGCGGTGGTCATTTTGCTCACACAATCCTTGCGGTTCCTGGAGCTGGTGATTGATTCCGGCGCCAGTACGGGGACATTCTGGCTGCTTTCGCTTTTGGCGTTGCCGCGATTTTTCGAGGTGATTTTGCCGCTGTCGCTGATGGGGGCGGTTTTGTTTGTTTATAACCGGATGATGAGTGATTCCGAGTTGATCGTTATTCGCTCCGTGGGGTTTGGTCCGATGCAGCTGGCCAAGCCGGCACTGGTTCTGGCGTGTTTAATGAGCGGGGCGCTGTTTTTTGTCACCATGTGGGCGGCGCCGAAATCGCTGGCACTGATGCAGGAGAAGCGGCAAGCGGTGAAAGCGCAGTTTACGACTTCGGTTTTTCGCGAAGGCGTGTTTAACCGGGTTGGCAACGGTCTTACCGTGTATGCACGTACACGCAGTGCAGACGGCAGTTTGCAAGGCATTATGATCCATGACGGCCGGGAGTCCGAAGATCATCCTGTGACGGTTTTGGCGAAGCGCGGGGTTTTGGTTGCGGCTAAGAGTGGGTATGAAGTTCTGGTTTATGACGGGACGCGGATGGAATATGACCGAAGCAAAAAAGTTTTGAACAGGCTCGATTTCGAGCGGTATACGATTAATTTCCCGGATAATGATGATATGGGGATGCGCTGGCGGGATGCGGATGAGCGCACGATTTCTGAGCTCTTGAGGCCAAATCTGGAGGATGCCAAAGATGCGGACCATCGCCGTGAATTTATGGTGGAAATTCACAGGCGGGTGATTGGGCCTTTGCTGGCAATCGGGTTCACGTTGATTGCGTGTTGCATGCTGCTTATTGGGCCTGTCGGGCGGCGCGGTCAGATGAAGCGGATTATTCTGGCGGTGTTGAGTGTGGTGGTGTTGCAGGGGTTTTATATTGCGAGCTTTAATATCGCGCGCAACAGTGATTTCGGGCTTGTGATGATGTATGTCTTTGCGTTTGCCCCCATTCTTGCGGGTGGATTTTTACTCAGCGGCGCGGGGGATTATGTGCGCCGGCGTTTATTCTATGCCGATCCGGTGGGAAAAAAGGGAAGAGCATAAGGATGATGAAAGCATGCTTTACGCTGGGGCGGTATATGGCGAGAGCCTATCTTGTTAATCTGCTGTTTATGCTGGCGATTTTGCTCGGGATTATTTATCTGTTTGATACGGTTGAGCTGCTTCGCCGTGCGAGCAAGGGTGCGGAGGCGTCGCTGGGCATTATTTTGCAGATGGGGGTTTTGAAGCTTCCTGAAGTGGCGCAGATTTTGTTCCCGTTTGCGATTTTGTTCAGTGCGATGTTTACCTTTTGGCAGTTTAACCGCCGCTCGGAACTAGTGGTTTTGCGGGCTTCGGGGTTTTCGGTGTGGCAGTTTATCGCGCCTGTGCTTTTGGTGAGTTTGGGCGCGGGTGTGTTGATGGTGACGGCCCTCAACCCGCTGGGGTCCATATTTATCGGTCAATATGAACGATTGCAGCAAGATGTTTTTGGGCGTGAGAATAACCAAATTGCAATTTTTAAAGAGGGGCTTTGGTTGCGCCAAAGTACGGATGGCACCCTTATTGAAGATCTGGATCAGCTTAAAAAGGGGTATGTTATTTTGCATGCCCGCAAAATCACACAGCCGTCCTGGCTTTTGCATGATGTGAGTGTTTTTTATTACGGGGCGGATGATTTGTTTTTGATGCGGGTGGATGCCGAAAATGCAACGCTGGAGGAGGGTCGATGGGTTTTTGACAATGCGCAGATTTATAAAAAGGGCGCGGCGGGTGCGCAGAATAAGGATCTGTATTTGCCTACGCGGTTGAGCCGCCGTGATATTGAGGAGAGTTTTTCTTCGCCGGAGAGTATGTCGTTCTGGCAGTTGCCGGGGCATATTCAGACGTTGGAAGATACCGGTTTTGACGCCAGTCGGCTGCATGTTTATTATCACAATTTATTGTCGCAGCCGCTGTTTTTTATGGCGATGGTTTTATTGGCGGCGGCTGTTTCTACCCGTCCTCCGCGCTTGCGGGGGACGTTTGTATTGCTGGTGAGCGGGATTTTTATCGGGTTTTTTGTGTTTTTTATGTCCAGTTATTTACAGGCACTTGGCGCGACACAGCAAATTCCAGCGATTCTGGCGGCCTGGTCGCCCTCGGCAATCTGTCTGCTTTTCGGGCTTACGGCGATTATTAATTTTGAGGACGGGTAAAATCGTTGATGGTTTGTGGGTGCATTCAATTTATCATCTACAACGCGAAATAAATGCACTATCTTAACCTTGTGGTAATAAAGACCTGCTTAAATATGCAGTAGATTATTCAATCTGTTCACTCTTGACTTGCGTCATATTATAAATCAGATATATGGGGTTCCACACGGGAAAATTATTATGAAAGTAAAAACAACAACACGAAATTTTATCGGGCTTGCGGTGATGGGATTGTCGCTGGCGGCTTGTGCCTCTGCGCAAAGTGATGGTTTGGATACCGCGCAGATTGATGATCCGTTTGAATCCACCAACCGCGCTGTCTTCGGCTTTAACAATGCGGTTGATGATGCGTTGATCACGCCGCTGGCAGAAACGTATAATCAGGTTTTGCCTGATCCTGTTAAGACGGGCGTTACGAATGTGCTTCGCAATCTTCGCAGCCCTGTGAATTTTGGAAACCAGATTTTGCAGGGCGATGTTGGTGGTGCGGGCGACGTTGTTTTGCGGGCGATTGTGAATACGTTGATTGGTGTTGGCGGTATTTTTGATGTTGCCGGTGCGGAAGGTATTGAACATGAATATGAAGATTTTGGTCAAACTCTTGGGTCTTGGGGCGTAGGTCACGGTCCTTATTTTGTTGTGCCTGTTTTGGGGCCAACGACATTGAAAGATTCTACGGGATTTATTGTTGACGGGCTTGCCGATCCGCTGCGTTGGTATGCTATGAATACGGACCGTCAGGGCCTTTATTATGGCAAGACGGCATTGCAATATTTGAGTTTGCGGGCATCATTGGTTGATGTTTTGGCCGATCTTGAGAAAAGTTCGATTGATTATTATGCGGCAACGCGGAGTGCTTATTATCAAAGCCGCGCGGCCTTACAGGAAGATCGTGACGGCGAAAGTGGATATTCACCGGCTATTCCCGATTATGATGAATAAGGGTTATCAGGAGTTTATTTATATGCGGCGTGTTGTTTATTTATCAGGTGTAATGGCTCTGGGGGTCGTATTTTTATCGGCAGATGCAGATGCAAGCGCAAGCCTTGGTTTTCAGAATTTGTCTTATGAGCACGCTGGATATCATCAGGTTGCGCTCAGTGATGAGACTCTCAAGGGTGCAGAGAACTTTATCGGCAGTGTTGCCGAGCGCGGGATCGGATTTTTGGGCGATCAAGGCTTGTCGCATGAAAGAAGACAGGCTTCCTTTAAGAAACTGTTGCAGGATAGTTTTGATTTAGACACGATCGCCCGGTTTTCTTTGGGAAGCTATTGGCGGGCTGCGTCTGAGGGGCAGCGTAAGGAATATGTCAAGCTGTTTGAAAAAATGATTATTGGCGTTTATTCAACCCGTTTTGGTGAGTATAACGGTGAAAAACTGGTTGTTGCCGGATCACGAGCAGAGGGGTCCAGGGATATTCTTGTGAATTCCGAGATCGTTCCCGGGAGCGGGCAAACCGTTCAGCTGGATTGGCGGGTTCGTTACAAAGACGGGCAGTATAGAGTGGTTGATGTGATTGTCGAAGGTGTGAGCATGGCGGTGACGCAGCGTTCTGATTTTTCTTCTGTCATTCAGCGCGGCGGCGGCAATGTCGATGTGCTCTTGGCTCATCTCCGTCAGTAGACTTCAGCTTTTGTGAGACGGTATTAACTCGTAATAATCGCCAGGTTTGAATCGCTTGTCCGTTTGATCTGGTTTCCGACCAGAAGGCTTCCTTTATAGACCTGGTTGGTGAGCTGGCTTGCCGGATCACCGGCATTTTCCTGGAAGGTGCTGACGGATACGCCAGCCCAGCGCAGGATTTTGTTGGGGATCTGGTCAATCAGTTTAAAGCAGGCCAGTGCCATCATATAGCAAATAATCGCGTACATCCCTGTGAAGAAAAATTCATCAATTGAGCTGCGGGCAACATACATCATGCTTGCGGCGCTTGGCATTGTCCCTGCGCCTTGCTGGATTAAACTTTCTTCTTCATAGTCAAATCCTCCGACATTGGCGACCACCAAATCGAAAATAATATTCAGCGTGCTGACGGATGCGGAGAAAATTGAAATACTGGCGACGAAGCCTGTGAAAATCAGTATGGGGCGAAGGAATATTTCCAGCAGAAGGAAATAGCCGTTGGTGGCACCCGGCCCGGGCAGGCCTTCACCGTCAATACGGAGATGGGCAAGAGCCCAAAGAGGGATGGCGACGATGGCTTCGAAAATGCTTTTGATCCAGCCGCTGGCGGCGAACAGGAAATAAATGAAGGGCAGCATCGGAAGCACATAAAACAGGATGGCGGCAATGCCGATTGTTGCCACGACCAGGCTGGAGAAAGAACCGCTGATGGCTTTCGCACTTTCTGCGGAAAAGCCTTCAATGGTTTTTAACATGTTTGAGCCGAGCGCCCCACCAACAGAGATGGCGGCGTTACGAATGGCGGCGTCCATTAATCCTTTACCCAGAGAACTGAGCTGTGCCAGCGGGTGTACGTCTATATTTTTTCGCATTTCAAAAAGACCGCTGCTGCCTAACACCATGTTTATGAAATCAATGACGGCGTTGCCGGTTGATTTTTCCAGATGGCTCGTTTCAGCATAATCGAGTTTGTCCCAAAATAGATATGTCGCGCGAAGGACACGCAGAATTCTATACTCTCTTGGGTCTTTCAGATTGAGGAAAACTCCCTGCCCTGTGGGGTCGGTCAGGCGGGTATTGAATTGCTCCGTCGTTGATACATTGGCGTTTTGTACGGTATTTCGTGCCAGGGTTAGTTCCATCAAATAGGGCAACTGGCCTTTGAATGGAAGACTCATAGCGGCAGAGGTAACCGCACCGTTCATTTGTGCCACTTTGTTGTAAAATATCGAGGCACCGACCCAGCCGAGTTCCATCATTTCGGTGCTGACGATTAAGTTTGCCGTGTCTTTTTGGGCCTCGATTCCTTCGTTGATTATATTTTGATATTCTCCGCCATAGGTGATCATCCAATCGTTGACACTGTTTTTATCCAGCAAATTTTCGCAGGAAAGGACAACGGTTGAGTTTGCAAGAACGCCGTATTGTTCAACAAGGCATTCGGCACTTTGGGCGATTTGTGCGTCCGCCCAAATTTGTTTGATTAAATTGTAAATACCTTCTGTAATTTCCAGGGCACCTGGTTCGCCGGTGGCATTTACAGGCAGGTTTAAATCTCCGCACATTGGTATTACATTTCCAAGGGCTTGATTAAAGACCTTATCCGATATATCCGAAGTTCCGTCTTCAGGGCGTATCAATCCAAAGCGGATGGTCATTTTTCCGTTTAGAAAGAATTCTCTGGCCTCATCGAAGTCTGTTGCTATGAAGTCCATGCGGTTTTCGCCCTCCGTGCCTATTATCGTTGAGCTTCTGACTAGATAGGGATAAATCGTTTTTTCTTCTGTTTCTGCAAGCATGGCATAGGCGGTGGTGCAGGTTTTGGCTATGTGGAGAAATTGAATCATTTCCGATACCGCTGATTGTTTGAATTCCGGTGTGGCGATCATGGATTTTTGCTGGCTCATCAGTGTTGAGCCTGCCGTTGCACCGAGGGGGCCGCCTGCCAAGTCCGTGGCACCGCCGTTGAAATAGGCCCATGCGTTGGTGGCCATGTTTGAACCCAGTTGAGCGGTTTTGAGAGTGGCCAGTTGTCCGAAGTTAAACCCCTGAAAATTGGTATCGCCGCCGATGGAGCCATTAAAAGGAATAATCAGGGCGAAAAACATGATCAGGCGTACGGGTGCCCAGGCGCGGTTAAAGCGTTGTCCGAAGGGGGTGCCGCTTTGCGCCGTTTCGGCGACGATGGTGATGATGTAATAGATAATCACCATCACGCCGACAAAAAATACCCCGTAGGAATAAAATTGCAAAAGGGCGTGCAGGGCTGCGTGATAATTATTGGGAAAAGGTTCTGGCGTCATGTCTTCCGTGCCAGGAACGCCTGTGTTTGAATCGAGCAGTCTTGTGTATCTTGTGCAGGCCACTCCCGTAGAAATGCAAGAATTAAAGATGTTCGGCACGCCGAAAACCCGGTCAAGAACGATGAGTGCCAGGTCATTTTCTGGTCCTTGCGCCCCCAGATTGCTTGGGTTATTAAACATTTCAAGTGTTATCAGTTGGGTTTGGGGCGAAGGCGCGGCATTTACAGGGTTGTTTGCCAGCAGCGAAGTACCGAGAAGGATGAATTGTCCAAGCAGCAGGATCAGTCCGGCCAGAATTGTGAAATAGATAATGATCTGGTCGATGTTTTGTTTTTTAAAGACCAGGTTTCGGGAGGCCTCGGTCATGACATGACGAATGCCGAAACGCCCCATATTGCGCGGGTCGAGATAGGGGTGGTTGGATGGCAGCAGGCGTACGGTGTTGTAAATGACAGCCATCAGATAAGCGATATGGGCAAAACCCGAGCGCACAAGATCATATAGCCGGGGAATAATTCCCGGAAGGACGGCGTATTTTATGATTTGTGTTTTTGTAACCATGTCATTTTTAAAATTTTTGTACGGTGTTGTCCTTTATCGAGTGATTTGTTTATCTTCCGAGTTTGGCTAATTGAGATAGACCTCCGCCGATTGCGCTTGTTGCCTGCTGTGAGCCCACAGTCGATGTGCTGACGAGTTTTTGTGTCGGGTCTTCTCTTTGATCGCCGAAGGTGGCGACGCTTTGCCCCATCCAGCGTAGGATGTTGTTGGGGATCAGATCGACCAACTTGAAAGACGACATCCCCATCATGTAGACAATGATAACGTAAATGATGGTAAAGAAGAATTCATCAATAGAGCCTCGCATCAACGCCATTTGTGATTCCGGGCTTGCCCCGGTGCCGATGGCGTATTCCGCTTGCAGATCAAACCCGCCGAAATTTGCCACGACCAGTTCGAAAATCATGTTGAGAACCTTAACCATCGCAGAAAAGATGGTGATGCTGGCGATTAAGCCAAAGATCATTAATATGGGGCGGAGAAAAATTTCAAAAATCAGATAATATCCGCTCAGAGCCGCCTGTCCGGAGAGACCGTTTCCATCAATCCGCAAATGCCCAAGCGCCCAAAGGGGTGCTCCGACCATGGCTTCGAAAATGCCCTTGACCCACCCGCCAAAGGCGAAGAAGAAATAGATGAAGGGTAAAAACGGTACGATGTAGAATAATACAAAGCCGGCTGTGAGTGTTACCATGGCGATGGTGATCAGGAAATCGGCCGAAATAGAAGCACTTGCGCCGATAAAGGGATCCAGCATTTTGCCAGCCAGACCGGTTCCGCCGGCGACAACCGCGTATGTCAAATTCCGGATAGAGGCTTCGACCATAGACTTCCCCGCACTCGCGATCTGCGCGATTGGATGGATGTCGGCATTGCGGCGCATATTGAATATGCCTTCGGTTCCCATCAGAGCGTTGATGGTATCGATGATCACGTTGCCGCTGAGCTGCCTGTGGGGGCTTGAGGCCTCTTCATCCCAGAAATGATAGGATTCCCACAGAGCCAAAGCGATTTGTTTATCAATGCTGAGTTTACTTTTTTCTGTAACTTCACCGGGGAGCTCTGCCGGTTTGAAGCGTTCTGAAAACGTAACGTTTTTCTGGGCTTTGCGCTTTTCCAAATGGATTGTTTCCATCACCTCTGCATAGCGGGTCTGCATAGGCTGGTTTAAGATAGAGCTGACCATCAAGCCGTTCATCTCTGCGATTCGGTTATACATACAGGCGGCGCAGGCCCAGCCTTTGTCTAGGATGATGGGCGACATTTGAAAACGATTGGATTCTTGCATCGCTAATATGGCTTCTTGCGCAACTTCCCTGTTTTCTTGTTTGATCTCGGTCAGTAAAAGGCTTTTATAGTTGGATTCTGGTAATAATGTTGTGTCATTGGTGTGAAATCCATCGATTCTTATATTGTTTCTGGCGTAAGCGATCGGGCCGGGGTCCACTTCCAATCTATCGAACCAAAGGCTTTTAAATTGCTCAAAGTAATGCTGCTGCAATAGGGCTACGCCGGGGTCGATCTCTCCATCAGTTCGGGAATCGGAGAAGACGAGAACAAATTCTCCACAAGTCGGGGCAACAAAACCGGCAAAGGACGCGTTATCTTGCGGGTCGTTGCGCCCAAAACGAATCACGACCTGGCTTTCGCCTTGGGCGAAATCAATGATTGCCGGGTAGCCTGTTCCTGGCGTTATTATGAGGTTGGCTTGTTCTGAGAGTTGGCCGCGCACCGCATAAGGTTCAATATCTGCTTTTCTACTGGTTGTTTCTGGCACTGACTGAATGGCGTTTTCGGCGGCTTGACAGGTTTTGGCGGTAAATAAAAATTGTAAAAAGCTGGTGGGGTCGGGCTGGTTGGGTTCTGCGACCAATTCTTCCTGGGCCATACCATGAACATTGGGGAGACGGCTTGTAAAAATATCCCAACCTTTATTGGCAAAGCCCGCGCCGTATTTGGCGGCGTAGAGGACAATATATTGTGATGAATTGAGGCCGACATTCCCTATGGGGATCAGAAGACCAAAGGCCACAACAATTCTGATCGGGGCCCAGACTTTGTTAAAACGTTTACCAAATGGGGTGCCGCTTTGCGCGGTTTCGGCGATGACGGTCATGATAAAATAGATGGAGATGAACGCGCCGACGACTAACAGGCCGAGGCTGTAGACTTGGAAGAGTTGATGAAGTCCATAATGCACCGGGAAGGGGAAATTGCCCTGCGCCTGATAGTTCCAGTTTACACCTTCAACGGTTGAGACAATTTCTCTATTTTCTATGTCGACACAGCTGTTGGTTTGGATGCATGAATTGAATAGATCAGGCACGCCGAATACCATATCCAGCATGATGAATGAGATGTCCTGGGGGCGGTCAAGAAGGAAGAACTCGGCGAAATTTGTGGGCATGGCCGTTGCGAAGGCGGGCTGTGCGATCATAATGATGGCAAAAAATCCGAATTGCAGGACAATCAAAACCATACCAATGATAATGGTAAAGAACAAAATCACCTGATCGATGTGGTCTTTTGAAAAGGTCAGATTATTCGCGGCTTCAGTGATGACATGGCGTATGCCGAACTTGCCGATATTGCTTGTGTTCATATAGGGGTGGCCAGGGGGCAGCAGTTTTACGGCGCTGTATACAGATGCAATAAAATACGGAATATACCGAAAGCCAGAGGCAATCAGTTCGTTCAACCGTGGCCAAAACCCCGGAAGGAAAGAATATTTCAGTATCTGTTTGCCTGTAATGTTCATCTTTACGTTTTATCCTGGTCTGTTTATGAGCCTTTGGCGACATTTCCGAGGGCTCCGCCGAGACCTTTTGAAAGTTCGTTTGTGGCACCTGCGAGTTTTTGGCCCGCTGTGATCCCGCCCAGGGCGGCGTATTGTGTGATTCCTTCGGCGGGATCCTGGTTGATATCACCGAAGGATGAAACCCCTTGTCCTGTCCAGCGCAGGATGTTGTCAGGGATGGTGTTAATCAGTTTAAAGCTTGCTGTGGCCGCCATATACATGATGATGGCGTATACTATTGTGTAAAAAAATGAATCGATGACTGTGCGCTGGTAAGAAAATCCGGGTATTGCGGTGAAGGCGGCGTCTATTGTCGCTGCATTTTCTGTTGGGTTGCCGACAACTTCTGATCCGGCGGCCCAGATGGCGTTCAGAATATAGGCTTGTGCGGTGAAGATCACGAGAGCGGCTATCAGTCCGGCGACGGTTAGAATCGGCCTTATAAAGATTTCCAAAAGCAGAAAATACCCGTTGCTGGCGGCTTCGCCTGGTAGACCGTCTCCATCGAGCCGTAAATGCGCCAGTGCCCAGAGGGGCACGCCGACCATGGCTTCGAAGATTGCTTTAACCCATTCGCCAACGGCAAAGAAAAAATACAGGAATGGCAGGAATGGAACGATATAAAAGAGCACGACTCCGGCGGACAGGCCGATAAAGGCGGTTGATACCAAGAAACCCGAGATTGCTTCTGCGGCGGCACCGGTGGTTTTGTCAACGGCGCGCATCATTCCGCCTAATCCAGCGGCCATTGTAGACATTGCTACGTTGCGGATTGAGGCTTCTACAAGACCTTTGCCCAAAGAGGTGAGGGCGGCCAAAGGGTGAACCTGGCGGTTTTGACGCATATCAAATAGACCTTCGGTGCCGAAGATCATGTTCATTCCATCTTCGATACCGCTGCCTTTGATGATTTTGTCCATAGACATAAAGCTTTTTTGGTCGCCGTTCCAGTAAGTGTAGAGCCTGTGAAGAATGCTTGCGGATTCTATTTCATGGACGTTTAGCATGCTCCCAAAATTAATCTGGTCTGTACGCTCGCTGGGGTTGAACTGGTCTGAACCACTCAAGAATGGGCTGGATTTTTTTCTTTGCTCTCGAACTTGTTCCATGACCATGGGGTAGACCTCCAGGCGTGGGGTGTTTTGAAAGGCATCCATAAAGGCTCCGTTTACCCGTGCCAAGGTCGGGAACCATGTTCCGGCATTTCCCCAGTTTCCGTCCATTACATTTTGCCGCATGGCATAGTCTGTGCCATCGTTGTTATATGCTTGCCAAATTGTATATAATGCTGTGTCGATCTCTGGCTGCAGATCGGCGATCATAGCTTCTTTCCATATTGCTTCGATTTCATCTTTTGCGCATGGCGCAGCATCGTTTGCATCTATACCTGGACAGTCTGGAAGCCGCCGGTTGTCGCACCCTATGGCGCAGGCATTGTAATTTACGCCGCCTATTATTATTTTATTGTTCAAGTTTTTCATACTGAACCGTCCGGCAAAATCGATGTATTGATGGGATCTCTTTCCCCACCAGAGCTGTTGAATCAAGTTGAAATAGTATTCTTGCACCCTTGCCGCGCCAAATTGACCGCTGGTTGCGCTGGGGAGGCGAGCGTCAGAAATTGGAATAATAATCTCTCCGCAAAGGGGGGCAACATTGCCGGTTTCGTTTATATATTTTACCGGGTCATAACGTCCGAAGCGGATGCGGATATTGCTGTTGTAAAAAAAATTCAACGCTTGTTCATAGGTCTGTACGACGGGAACAGCTCCCGCAGGAGATGCGGTTAACCTGCCAAGGGCGGCGACAGGCATGGCGGCTTGTTCGTTTTCTGCAGATAAGTACGGATCAACCTGTTTAACCAGATAGGGGCCGATATACATCAGTTCTTGATATTTATCTTTATGGGCACTTACTGTGTTATATTTTATTCCAACATCTCCATCCTGTTTCCGGACGTTATCGTCGGTTTTATAATATGTGAATTTGCAAGTGTGGATCATGCTCATTGTTTCGACGATGATGGCAGCGTCAGGGGAATTGGGGAGTGCAATCAGCGTGTTTGACTGGCCGGTCGGGTTGGCTTTTCCGTCCTCCATATTATCGGCGATGGAACTGTTGAAGAGAGTCCAGGCATTTGTTGCAAGGCTGGATCCGACCTTGGCGACGAAGAAGGTAATATACTGGCCGCTGTTATAGGCCGCGGTTGTTCCTGCGCCGGGATAGGTGATCGGAAGCGGAACAAGAAGGCCGATCGCCATAATCAGGCGGATGGGGACCCAGACATTCTGAAAGCGCTGGCCGAAGGGGGTTCCGGTTGTGGCGGTTTCGGCGACAATGACGACGATGAAATAAAGGAAGATCAATGCGCCGACGATGAGCATGGCCAGCGAATAAAAGCGGAACATTTGGTGCAGGGCAATGTGAAACGGCCAGGGGAAGGTTTCGCTTGGCGGGATTTCGTTGCTGCCCAGTGTGCAAGCGACATTTTGCGCGATACAGGAATTAAAGAAATTCGGTAAGCCGAAGACCTGATCGAGCATGATAAAGGCGATGTCGTGGGTCGGGTTTGCGGTGACAAAAAATGATATGAAGCCGGGGATGCCATCGCCATTGATGACGGGAGCCAGCGGCCCGCCGCCTGCGTTGGCGATGCCAATAAAGAAGCCGAAAATCAGAAGGCCGAATTGGGCAATCAGAAGAATCAGCGCCGTTATAATCAGGCCGAAAACCAGAATTTGGTCGATGTTTTTTTTGCTAAAGACCAGATTATTGGCGGCTTCGGCGATGACATGGCGGAGGCCGAATTTGTTGATATTCCCGCGATGAAGGTAAGGGTGATTGCGCGGCAGAAGGCGCACGCTGCTATAAATTTGCGCCATTAAAAAAGCGAGATAACCGAAGCCCGAGGTCAAAAAACGCTTAGCCCGGGGAATTATCCCAGGAAGCACTACATATTTTATTACTTTTTTTGCTTGTATACCGCTCAATTTCAATCACTCACACTTCTTATTATTATACCCTGAAAATAGTTAAAATTTTAGTTAATTTTTACATGTTTGCGTGCAGGCGCCTCGTAAAGCCTTTTATAGATCGGAGGATGCGATTCCACCAATCGTGCCATAATTATGCCACAATTTTGTTAACAAATTGAAAACATGGAGTGTTTCTCCTGAATGTTTATGTTCTCAGGAGGGTGGAAAAATAGGGATATGCTTATATTTCTGAAATCTAACCCGCTTTTCTGAGGGGTTTATACTTGATGCGCGTGGGTTGGTCGGCATCGATCCCTAAGCGGCGTTTATAATCTTCTTCATAATCCTGATAGTTGCCTTCGAACCATTCGACATGGGAGTCGCCTTCGAAGGCCAGAATATGCGTACAGAGGCGGTCGAGGAACCAGCGATCGTGCGAGATGATCACCGCGCAGCCCGGGAAGTTTTCGATGGCTTCTTCCAGGGCGGCCAAAGTTTCGGTGTCGAGATCGTTTGTCGGTTCGTCCAGAAGGATTACATTGGCTTCGGTTTTAAGCATCTTTGCAAGGTGTACGCGGTTACGCTGCCCGCCGGACAGGTCTTTGACGAGCTGCTGTTGATCCCCTTTGCGGAAGTTGAACGCCGACACGTACGCCCGTGATTGCATCTCGATTTTGCCAAGTTTGATGATATCGGTGCCGCTGGAGATTTCTTCCCAGACGGTTTTGTTACCGTCGAGCGTGTCACGGGATTGGTCGACATAGCCGAGTTTGACGGTGTCGCCGACCTTGAAGTCGCCTTCATCAGGCTTTTCATGACCGGTAATCATTTTGAAAAGGGTCGATTTTCCTGCGCCGTTCGGGCCGATGACGCCGACAATCCCGCCGGGGGGCAGGCGGAAGGATAAATCATCAATCAGGAGTTTATCGCCGAAGCCTTTCTTGATTTTGGTGGCTTCGATCACGAGATCGCCCAGGCGCGGCGGGGTCGGGATGACGATCTGGCAGGCGCGTTTGTCGATGGCTTCGCTTTGGGCCAGAAGATCCTGATAGGAGCTGATCCGCGCTTTTGATTTTGTGCGGCGGGCGGAAGGGGATTGTCCCATCCATTCCTGTTCACGCTTAAGGGTTTTCTGGCGGCCATCTTCCTCGCGGGATTCTTGTTCAAGGCGTTTGCGTTTGGCTTCAAGATAGGCGGAGTAATTGCCCTCATAAGGGATGCCGCGGCCACGGTCGACTTCGAGGATCCAGCCTGTAACATTATCAAGGAAGTAGCGGTCATGCGTGACCATAACAACGGTGCCAGAGTAATCGCCGAGGAAACGTTGCAGCCAGGCGACGCTTTCGGCATCAAGGTGGTTGGTTGGTTCGTCGAGGAGCAGCAGATCGGGTTTTTCCAGCAAAAGTTTGCACAGGGCGACGCGGCGGCGCTCACCACCTGAAAGATTGGTGACAGGGGAATCGCCGGGGGGGCAACGCAGAGCGTCCATGGCAATTTGCACTGTACGCTCCAGCTCCCAGCCGCCATTGGCGTCGAGCCATTCCTGCAGCGTGCCCATCTCTTCCATCAGGGAATCAAAATCGGCATCAGGTTCGGCCATATCCAGACCAACCTGATTAAAGCGGGCGAGTTTTTCCAGAGGTTCGCTGAGGGCGTCCATAACATTTTCCTGTACGGATTTGGATTCGTCGAGTTTGGGTTCCTGCTGGAGATATCCGACACGTACACCCTTGGCGGCCCAGGCTTCACCAGTGAAGTCCTTGTCAACGCCGCCCATAATCTTAAGCAATGTCGATTTTCCTGCGCCGTTTGGCCCCAATACGCCGATCTTTGCTCCCGGCATAAAGCTGAGTGTCAGGTTTTCGAGAATCTTTTTGTTGTCGTATGATTTCGACAAGCCGTTCATCACGTAAACATATTGAGCCATCTTATTTCCTTTTGCTTAAGAGAATTAGATGCGTAGCGCAGTATGATCGGAAAATCAATGTTTAGAAGCGATCTTCAAAAAAGACTTCGTCGTCCGGGATGAATCCGCCTTTGGGTTGGGCAGGTTTCAGGGCTTTGCCCACCGTGACAATCATGCCGATGACATAGTTTTCGGGGAGGTTGATGATTTTTGCGACCTCCAGTTCATCAAAGCCGATCATGGGGCAGGAATCATACCCCATGGCTTTTGCAGCGATCATAAGGGTTTGCGCGGCAATCCCGACCGAGCGCATGGCTTCGTCGCGTTGCTGCCATTTTTTGTGGCTGTAAAAAGGTTTGATGTTTGGGACCAGATAATCTTGTACTTCTTTAGGAGCATCTTCCCAATAGCGTTCGGGTTTTTTATCCCATGCATGGAGGTCGGCGCAGAGAATGAAGAGCAGCGAGGCGTCCTCGACCTGCGCCTGATTCCATGCGGCTGCGCGCAGGGATTTGCGGAGGTCTTTATCCTTGACGATCAGAAACCGCCAGTTCTGCATATTGAAGGATGTGGGCGATGTGCGCAGAAGCTCTTTCAGGGTTGCTTCGTCTTCGGCAGAGATAAGATGCGAAGGGTCATAATGTTTGACGGCGCGGCGGGCGCGGATAGCTTCAAGGGTATGCATTGTTGGCGGTCTTTCTGTTTGTGATCTCACACCAACATAGGTGATGGCAAATTTAAATCAAGGGATTGATTCAAAACCGACTGGTTGGTATTATGATCAGAAATTTGGGAGAATCACGATGAAAAAAGCCAAGCGTCAGAATCAAACGACAGACACAAGATTGCTGGACAGTGCGGAGCATTCATTCTGGTATTTAGGTCATCGCGCCAGTTCGCTTGATAAGATTGCGAATGAGGCGGGGCAGAGTAAAGGGGCGGTGTTTCATTATTTTAAGAATAAGCAAGATATTACGACGCAGGTTTTGAATAAATACGCGCAGGGGCAGATAGCCGATCCGCTTGCAGCGGCCTTTGCACAGGGCAAAAATATTAAGGAAGCTCTATTAATCTGGGTGATGAAAATTTATCAGGATTATACGGCTCAGGATTATAAGGGCGGGTGTTTGCTGGGGAATATGGCTCTGGAACTTTCGGATACGGATGAAGAGGCGCGGGCGGAGATGGCGAAAATCTTTCTGAATTTTGAAAACCAACTGGTTGGTTATTTCAAGGAAGAAGGGCGAAGCGGCGAGATTTTGATGGAGCCGCGCCAGTTTGCCCGGCTTATTATCGCCAGCTTGCAGGGCATTACCATGACCGTAAAAGTGCATAAGGATAAGAATCGCGCCGCCCGTGAGTTTCAGGCCTTTGCCGAACTGATTGAGCGCTTAATTAAAGGCTGACAGACTTATCGGTATGGGGAGTTTTCATGAGCCATCAGAGTTTAATTATTGGTGCAGATAGGCATGCGCGGTGCTGGTGGTGCGGCGATGATCCCGAATATATGTGGTATCATGATGCGGAGTGGGGGCGGCCCGTTGCGGATGATGTTCGTCTATTCGAAAAAATGTCATTGGAGGGGTTTCAGGCGGGTTTGAGCTGGCTTACGATCCTTCGCAAGCGTGAGAATTTTCGGGCGGCTTTTGATGGTTTTGATTTTTACACAATCGCGAAATATGGCGAAAAAGACGTACAGCGATTATTGCAGGATGCGGGGATTGTCCGTCATCGCGGCAAGATCGAGGCGGTGATCCATAACGCGCAGCGCGTCCTTTCTTTGATCGAGGAGCGGGGATCGCTGGCCAGGTATCTCTGGTCGTTTGAGCCACAAGGCCGCGTGGTTTTGAAAAGCCGCGCCGATATTCAGTCAGAAGTTCCAGAGTCCAAGGCTCTGTCGAGGGATCTCAAAAAGCGCGGATTTAAGTTTGTGGGGCCGACGACGATGTATGCGCTGATGCAGGCGATGGGGATGGTCAATGACCATATGGAAGGGTGCCGTCATTTTGAAGAGATCGAAAATGCGCGGGCGGCGTTTAAGCGGCCATAAAAAACGCGGTTAGCCAATGCTCCCCGCGTTTTCGAATTTATTATCCGCAGGTTTTATGCGGCGGCAGACTGGTCGTCTGTTTCTGCGCTGGGGGCGTTTGTTTTCACAGAGGCGATGCCGTTTTCACAGGCGGCTTTGCTTGTGTACATCTCTGAAGATGCGATCACTTGGCCGTTTTTTGCAGTCAGGTTGAAGTAGAATTGACCATCTTTGGCCTGTTTAATGATAAAAGCTGGGTGTGCCATCTTTGTCTCCTTAAGGTTTATAGTGATAGTTGAGTCTACAGTTGTAAAAAACACGAGAAGAGTCAAGTTAATTGGGCTTTTCCTTGCTTTTTGCCGCTGATTTTGGTCTTTTGTTTCATAGCCTCCTCTATAAGGGCTAAAGGGGTTTTAATGATGGTTGATTCAGATTTGCAAGGTTCACAGAAATCAATGGCGGAGGCTA
>CAYGJS010000012.1:41959-57745 GCA_964350435.1 uncultured Micavibrio sp. | reverse complement strand
TTCCTCTCACTTGCACTCTCATATTACTGGATAACCAAATTAGTGGGATAGGTTCCAAAATATAAAATTATGTCAATAGTGTTGTCACCCCATTTCCCTTGACTCTCACCGCCCAAAAGCCCACATTTCAAAAAAACCTTGGCGGTGCCCCTGACCAAAATAGCATCCCCGCGCAGGCGGGGATCGGTAAGCGGGCTGAGACATACGCCTCGAACCTGTGGGTTAATACTCGCGAAGGGAAAGGACACTGAATAAATGCCCCATATTGTTGTTGAATACTCCTCAAACCTCAAAGATCAGATTAGCCCTGACCTTCTCAACGCCTTACATCAAAGAGTCATTGATCACGGCATAGAAGCCCACAAAATAAAAACCCGTATGAAAATCTATGATGATTATATCGTGGGTGATGGCGATGAAGCGCGCAGCTTCATGCATATTAATTTCATGATATTGAAGGGTCGTGGCAAAGAGCTGGCACAAAATATAGGTAATGATTTGTTTGCTTCGGCCAAAGCGTATGTTGCAGCCAAAGCTATAGAAAATTGCGAAGTCACTCAGGAGACCCGTATGACAGAAGTAGATTTATACAACCGTTAGTCCCCGTATCTCTGAAACTCCGCGTTTAAAAAGAAAGAAAACCAAAATGCCCAAAGATAATATCTGCCCCTCCCAAACACACGTCACCCGCGGCGCATTGCCCGCCTCCAAAAAGGTTTATATCGGCGAGCATAACGTGCCGATGCGCGAGATTACGCTCACCAATGACGAAAAATTCACCGTCTATGACACCTCCGGCCCCTACACCGATGACAGCGTCGACCTCGACATCATGCGCGGCCTTCCCACGCGCAGGAGAGACTGGATTATGGGCAGAGGCGACGTCGAGCATGTCGCCCCCCGCCGCGTCCAACCCATGGATAACGGCTATAAGGACGAAGCCGCGCTTGAGCGCCGGAAAGCCAAGGGTGGTATAAGCCACGAGAAATTCCCCGCCTCCCCTGAACAGCCATTGCGCGCGAAACCCGGCCACAATGTCTCCCAAATGCACTACGCCAAAAAGGGCATCATCACGCCTGAAATGGAATATATCGCCGTGCGCGAAAACCAGGCGCGCGAAGACACCTACAACATGCATGGCGGCGAAGGCTTCGGCGCAAACCTCCCCGATTTCATAACCCCTGAATTCGTCCGCAAAGAGGTGGCCGAAGGCCGCGCCATCATCCCCGTCAACATCAACCACCCGGAATGCGAACCCATGATCATCGGCCGCAATTTCCTGGTCAAAATCAACGCCAATATCGGCAACTCCGCCGTCACCTCCTCCATCGGCGAAGAAGTCGATAAAATGGTCTGGGCGACCCGCTGGGGCGCGGACACGATCATGGATCTCTCCACCGGAAAAGACATCCACGACACCCGCGAATGGATCTTGCGCAACTCCCCCGTGCCCATCGGCACCGTGCCGATCTACCAAGCCTTGGAAAAAGTCGGTGGCATCGCCGAAGACCTCACATGGGACATCTTCGCCGACACGCTCATCGAACAAGCTCAGCAAGGCGTGGATTATTTCACCATCCATGCGGGCGTGCGCCTCCCCTTTATACAATTCACCGCCGATCGCATCACCGGCATAGTCTCGCGCGGCGGCTCGATCATGGCGAAATGGTGCATGGCGCATCACCGCGAAAGCTTCCTCTACACCAAATTCGATGAAATCTGCGAAATCATGAAGGCGTATGACGTAAGCTTCTCCCTCGGCGATGGCCTGCGCCCCGGCGCCATCCGCGACGCCAATGACCGCGCGCAATTCGCCGAGCTTAAAACCCTCGGCGAGCTCACTCAAAAAGCCTGGAGCCATGATTGTCAGGTGATGATCGAAGGCCCCGGCCACGTCCCCATGCACATGATCAAAGAAAACATGACCAAGCAGCTCGAGGAATGCTATGAGGCGCCGTTTTACACGCTCGGCCCCCTCACAACCGACATCGCCCCGGGCTATGACCATATCACATCGGCCATCGGCGCGGCGCAAATCGGCTGGTACGGCACGGCGATGCTCTGCTACGTCACACCAAAGGAGCATCTCGGCCTTCCCAACCGCGACGACGTCAAAACCGGCGTGATCACCTACAAAATCGCCGCCCACGCCGCGGATCTCGCCAAAGGCCACCCCGGCGCACAAAAACGCGACGATGCGCTCTCGCTGGCGCGCTTTGAATTCCGCTGGCACGATCAGTTTAATTTATCCCTAGACCCCGACACCGCCCGCGAAATGCACGACGAAACCCTCCCCGCCGAGGGCCACAAAGCCGCCAATTTCTGCTCCATGTGCGGCCCAAAATTCTGCTCCATGAAAATCACACAGGATGTGCGCGACTTCGTTGCGGAGCAGGAGAAGGGCGATAAGAAGGTGGCTTAGATGGTAGAAAAAAAACGTCAAAAGGAAAGCACCAATCTAGAAATTTTAGTAGCCAAAATACAACAAAGCTTAGCTCCTGACGCAGCTATAGAACATAACGCGAAAGTTAGAGGGAGAAGAAGCAAGGTTGAGAGACAAATTGATGTCTTGATGAAACAAAATATTGGTCAGCTAAGCATGACCATTGCCATTGAGTGTAAGGATTTATCAAGCCCCGCTGATGTTAAAGTAATTGATGGGTTTCATACGGTTATAGATGATATTGCAGCTCACAAAGGAATTTTAGTGTGCCCTTCGGGTTTTACTAAAGCAGCGAAAGAGATGGCTAAATCATATCAAATCGAACTATATAGCCCCGTTGACACAGAGCCTCACAAGTGGACAGTCAAGCCGTTCCTGCCAGCTATATTTGATTTTATTGATGCTGGTATTGCTTTTGGAATATCGCAATCAGAACCGCTTCCTTTTAAAATCCCGTACGATTTTTTTAATCTTACCGTATATGATGAAGACGGGAATGAGATCGGGAATACTTGGGAGTGTACCATAAAAAAGTGGAACGAAGGAGCTTTTCCAACTGAAGTTGGTGTGCACGATAATATCAATGTATTTGGTGATCAGATTACAAAAATTGATAACGGCTACGGTCAGCTAACAAGGGTCAAACTATATATATCATTGCATGTCCGAAGTACTCTCTTTTTGGGAGAATTACCCATTTCCGAAATTAGCGGTTTTCGAGATGAACAGACAGGTGATGTCATAACCAATGCGTTTACGACTGGCTTGATAAGTCCTGAAGAAGTAGAGAAGAATTGGAAAAAAGTCGGATCCATTGAAGATGCGCCCATAAAGCCTTTTATGATATTGCAAGGTTTAGTAGGTTGGCCAATATGACCGCCACCCTCCCCCCATGCCCCAAATGCGCCTCCGTCTACACCGTCGAGAATTTCGAGGGCTGATCAAACAAGAAGCGCTAAAAACTTCGTGTAACTCTGTGTCCTTCGTGTTAAAAATTAAATGACCCAACCAACCACCATAAAGCGCCCTAGCACCCCTTAAAAATATGTCATTTCGAACGCATGTGAGAAATCTGACCAACGCCCAGTTTTAAAAGATCTCTCCATCGCTGCGCGCTGTTCGAGATGACAATTTTTCTTTGGCGGGTGGATTGACTTATCCTCTATTTTATAGGAAAATATTCATATAAATTTTAAACGTGAGTGCGAGGAGTGAAATGACGACGCTTATAGTGTTGATTCACATACTATTTTAATTGTATGATTATCTTGGTGGATACTGCTTTATTATTATGTCTAAATAATAAAACTGACATAATGTTCTTTTTGTTCGGTTCAGAATATGTTTATAGAAAAATTAAAATCTGAATTTGCGGTTGTGTGCGCGGCACTTCTTATAAGCGGCTGCACTGGTTCTTATGTTGACTCTCAATCCTTTGACTTTTCTCAATATATTGGAGGCTCTTCTACAGCAGAGTCTTCTCTTGCCAATGAGCGGGGAGTTTATAAGCTTTCTCTCAATGATGCCCTTCATATGGGGTTGAAGCAAAATCTGGATTTGCGAATTGCCGCGCTTGAAACATTGTCTGCCAGTGATGCTATCACCTTACAGCGTCTTGAAGCTTTTCCTTCCGTTCAAGCCAAATATAATGTTATTAGCCGCTCTAACCCTGGTGCCAGTTCTAGCCTTTCTGTCCTGACTGGAAATCAATCATTGGAGCCATCTGTGTCGACGGAGCAAACCCGGCGTACATCGGAACTTGAGACAAGCTGGAACCTCTTGGATGTTGCGTTGGCTGTTCTTCGATCCAAAACAGCTTCAGACCGTCAAAAAATTGCTGCAGAGCGCCAGAGAAAGGTTGCGCATAATCTTAAGAAAGATATCGTGATTGCCTATCATCGTGCTTTAGCCGCTCAAAAATCGGAACAGCGTTTATTCGCTTTGAAGAAACGTGCCGAGGGGCACTTGACATCAATTGATCATGCCATGAGTGCAAGACTGGTTTCTGCAGATTACGGTCTGGAACGGCAGGATATGATTTTACAGCGTCTTCAACAGTTTGACGAACAGGAAAAATCTCTGAGTTTGGCCAGTGTTGAACTTAAAACGCTCTTGAACCTGCATCCTTCTGCAATATTGGAACTCAATGATGAGGCGGCACTCAACCATATTATTTCGGACTTGCCCGTGGCTGATGACATTGCGAGCCTTGAAGAATTTGCACTTAAAAACAGACCTGAAATCAGCGAGCAGTTTCTCAATCAGAATATTGCTTTGCGGAATAAACGTCTCGCTGTTTTGGAAACCTTTCCCGGAGCCTCTTTTCTATTTACGTTTAACAGAGATTCCAACAAATACCTCCAGGATAATCAGTGGTTAAGCATGACCGGAAGCCTTGTGCAGAGCATTACAAAAATTTTAACCCTGCCTGCGCGTATACAATCGGCAGATACGGCTCAGAAAATCGAAGATCAGAAAACACAGTCCATTATTGCTGCTATTTTGGCGCAAGTGAACATTGCCAAGCATCAAGTTGATTTAGAAAAATCAAGCTATAATATCTTAAGCAATGTTCACAGAAATTCCGCCCGTAAGGCTGCGATCGCGCGGATTAGAGCCGAAGACGGTTTGGGCACGCATGAAGACAATCTGATTGCCGCGATGGATGAAGCATTATCGTCTGTCAACAAAGATGTCGCGTATGTCGGCCTTCAAGGGGCGCGTGCCTCTTTATTAAACAGTTTGGGTTTTAATATTGAAACGACAGAGCCTTCAACATCAGACCAAAGCTCACCCTCTCACAATGCGTTGTTCGATGTGTTTTATGAGGAGCAGGTTAAATGAACATTTTTAGACGGTTGAAACTTTATATTTTCTTACCGGTTGGGATGCTGTTTTTTGTGGTGTTTGTCCTGTTTTTGCCGACGAAAACAGCTGCGTCTGTGGTCAGCGAAATTCACAATAACCTGTTAAGGCCCGCCGAACTTACTTTCATGGATTTTTTGAACTCTTTTCAAAGTCATGCCATACCGCCGTTTCAGAATCATAATGATGTGATCCATGTTTCCGATATTGAACCTGCGGCTGGTTCTGAGGAAACACCGAAAGAGCCAACACAGTTTCGGTTCGAGCTTGAAGATCGTGAATTAAAGACTGACTCTGTTTTGGTTGCAGCACGTCAGGTTGTTATTTCATCAAGCCGCGATGATAAAATTAAGGATATTTATGTTCATAATGGGGATTTCTTTCAAAAAGGGGATTTGCTTGTTGAATATGTCTGCGCGGATATTAAAGGCGAACAGAAACTTCTGGAAGCCCAAAGTGGCCTGATCAAAACAAAAATCAAGAGCAGCTTTCGGCTGCTCAAGCTCGGGATGCTTTCCGATATCGAAATGCAGCAGATGGATACCGAAAAAATTCAGGCTGAGGTGCAATCAGAAATTCTTGCCGAAGAAATGACGGATTGTTTGATCAGGGCACCTTTTGACGGGCGGGTGACAAACAGGCTTGCAAACGCACAAGAATACACCAGAACCGACCGTGTTTTGATAGAGATTGCAGAAACAGAAAGCATGAATGTGCAATTTGTTGTTCCCTCACGCTGGCTGCGCTGGATTAATGTTGGAGCCCCTCTTTCTGTTTATATTGAAGATATGGATCAATCTTATGACGGAAAAATCATTCGTATCCACGGAGAGATTGATCCGGTGAGCGAGACCATTCAGGTTGTTGGTCAGATAGAAACGGATGGTGATAATTTGTATCTTGGCATGAGCGGCATTGTCAGCATTGATGCCCACGAAATCAGAGATGCGAATATTATCGGCATTTTAGAAGAAAAAAACGGACGGTGAGATGAATGGACAGGCTTCTCCTTTTGCATGATCTGCAAAAAACAGTCAGGCACACTTCATCACTTAAAGACCTTGAATTCCAGTTTGTAAACGCCCCTTACAAACTTGTGCCTTACGAACAGGCTATATTTTGGCTCTATGATCATCATCATATCCGCATTCGTTCGGTTTCCGGTGGTGGTCAAATCGACACTAAGAGTCCGTTCTCCGTCTGGTTTTGTGATGTGGTAACATCGTATATCAAGAGTGTAGGAACACACTGGGATGGGGCTGTTCATTGCGGCATTGTAAAGCCTGATGACATGCCTCAGGCGCTGCAGAAAGACTGGGCGGACTATGCCCATAAAAGCGGTTTATTGATTATCTTTAAATCTAAGGAACATGGTGTATTGGGAGGGCTATGGTTTGATCGTAAGACTCCCTTTAACCCAGCAGAAGCCAAACTGCTGGAAGAGCTTTGTGACCAATATTGCGCTTCGTTACAAAACGCCCTTGAAACACAGCAGAAAAATCCTGTTTTCGGGATATGGGGCAAGCTAAATCAATATAAAAAAGCCATTTTTATCGGGTTGGTTTTTCTTTGTTTTTTGCCTGTGAGGCTCTCTATCACTGCGCCCGCAGAAATCGTTGCCAAGGACGCTGAAATTATTGCCGCTTCCTATGACGGGATTGTTCGTGAGGTTTTAGTCGTGCCAGGATCTGACGTTCAGCAGGGGCAGGATATCGTGCAAATGGATCAGACCGTTTTGAAGGCCGAGGCTGAAATTGCAAAACAGGCTTTGGATATCGTACGCGCCAACATCTCACAAACCAAAAGGGTGGCTATTTCCAATCCAGAAAAAAATGCTGATCTGGGGCTGCTGAGGGAAGAACTTAAGCTTAAACAATTAGAATATGATTATGCACAGCAACTTTTGCAAAGAAGCACAATTCAATCCAATACAAGCGGCGTTGCAATTTATGCGGATAAGTCGAGCATTGAGGGTGCTCCCTTTGCGACAGGCCAAACTATCCTGCAAATCGCCAATCCACAAAACACTGAATTGCTACTCAGGATCCCAATCGATTCTCTTGTTCCTTTCAATAAAGACCACAGTATCCGTTTTTATTTGAATATGTTGCCTCTGAAAAGTATTAAGGCTCAAATTCATACATTAGGATTTCAGGCCAGTCCGGATCCCGATGGTCTTTTAAGCTATAAGGCCAGAGCCGATATTGCCGAAAACAACAATGATGTACTTCGGATTGGGTGGAAAGGTTCGGCCAAAATATACGGGCACTGGACTGTTTTATCTTATGCAATTATACGCAGGCCGCTGGCGTCTTTAAGACAAATAATCGGTGTTTAGATGGGGACGGATTCAGAACAGGTTGATCTCTCGTCTTTACCGCTTCCGCAGTTAAAAGGAACACTTAATCTCTCGCGGTTTGAACAATCCTATGATGGTTCTCCGCGCTGGATGATCCATGATCCGGTTTCCAATGAGTATTATCAGCTCGGCTGGCTTGAGTTTGAGTGTTTTTCCCGAATGCACAAAGCGAGCACCGTGTCCGATCTTATTCGACAGGTCAATCAGGAAACATCTTTGGAGATTGATCTTGATGATGTGGAGAGGCTTCTGGGGTTTTTGTCAGAAAACAATCTGTTGGCTTTGTCTTCAGCAAAAGCTCAGCAAAAAGAACTGCCGCAAAAAGGGCTCTTTTCGAAGATTTTACATGGTTATTTGTTTTTTACACTGCCTATTTTAAAGCCGCAGCGCTTTTTGGATTTTAGCATTCCATACATCAGACCTCTGCTTTCAAAGGGATTTCTGCTTGTTATGGTCGCCATGCTGATCACAGGGATGATTCTGACGTCTGCACGGTTCGATGAATTCACCCATACATTCATGCAGATTCTGACACCTGGCGGTATTCTTCTATCGGCAATCACGCTTATTTTCATCAAAATTGTTCACGAATTCGGTCACGCTTATGTTGCTACGAAATACGGTATTCCGGTGCCCCATATGGGCGTTGCGTTCATCATCATGTACCCGATTCTTTATACGGAAACAACGGCAAGCTGGCGCATTGCAGAGCGTTCAAAAAGGCTTCATATTGGGCTGGCTGGTGTTTTATCAGAGTTATATCTTGCTGCTTTCTTTCTTATTCTTTGGAATATTACCCCTGACCCTGTTTTACAATCTATTTGTGTTACGGTGATTGCGATTTCGCTGATCGGGTCTTTGCTGGTCAACTTGAACCCGCTTATGCGTTTTGACGGGTATTACATTCTGTCTGACATGATGGGTATTGAAAACCTGCAAAATAGAGCTTTTGATGCCGCACGCTGGCAGATTAGACGGTGGCTATTCGCAACAGATGAAGTGCATCCAGAAGCCTTTACGCCGACAAAAACCGTCTTGTTTATGAGTGTTTTCGGGTTGTGTGTTCTTATTTATCGTTTTTTCCTGTTTTTGGGGATTGCCCTTCTTGTTTATTATCTGTTTTTCAAACCCTTGGGGCTTTTTCTTATGCTTGTCGAGTTATGGTGGTTTATTGGTCGCCCCATATGGAATGAACTTAAAAAATGGTATGAGATGCGTGCAAGTCTGTTTTCAAGCCGTCGCGCCCGTATAACGCTCAGCTTTGCCGGTGTTTTTCTTCTGCTTTTGGTCTTGCCGGTCAATAGCCAGGTACACTCCAAAGCTCTTATGGTTCCGTCCAATCTGCATGGTGTTTATTCCTCCGAAGCGGCGGATATCGAAAGCCTCAGAGTTGAAAACCTTATGGATGTGAGGAAAGGCGACATTTTAGGTGTTTTAAATTCCAAGAGCCTCCAGCATGACTATAATAAAGCCAAAGTTGAACATGAAAGATTGCTGTTATTGCTTTCCAAACAAAGTTATTTGCCGGAGCATTTAAAACCGAGCAATGACCTCAACGCAGAGATCCAAGCCAATAAAGTGCGTTTGGAACAAATAGAGAATAAATTAGAAAACCTGATTATAAAGGCGCCTTTTGATGGGGTCATCGTCGATTTGAACCCTTATATTCATGAGGGGCGCAGCGTTTCGAAGACAGAGTTATTGTTTCGGATCAAAAATAAAAATGATCTAAAAATTGTGACTTTTTTACCCGAAAATGCGGT
The DNA here is from genome assembly GCA_964350435.1 of uncultured Micavibrio sp. Classification (GTDB taxonomy): domain Bacteria; phylum Pseudomonadota; class Alphaproteobacteria; order Micavibrionales; family Micavibrionaceae; genus TMED27. The sequence continues at coordinate 48,315 of CAYGJS010000012.1, read as the reverse complement.
CTCACGTCTGGAGGGCGGCCGCGCGGGATATTTTTATCCGGATATTGCTCCGCATCATGCTTTGCCGGTCACAATAGAAACAATTGGAACTGTCGATTCAAAAGAATTGGACTGGCCTGAATTCTCCTCTCTGTATGGCGGTCATATTGCTTCCACACAGGATCATAGAGATGCTCTTGGCAATCCTGTTCTTAAACCTCTGGATAGTGCCTATCTTGTAACTTTAAAGCCTGACCAGGCACCTACTTATGATTATATGATGGTTTTGAAGGGCGATATTCGTTTATCAGCCTCTATTGAAGTGCCGCTTTTTCAGTTTTTCAGACAATTTTTTAATCTTTTCCTGCGTGAAGTCAATCTCAACTGAGTCCCTCTTTATCATACTGCATAAAGTTTTAGATAATTTTAACCCTTATATAACATTCTTTCACTACACTGAATGTAGGGGATTATCTTTTACTTAAAGATATTTAGGACAACCAATAATATGATCAAAAAAAGAAAACTCAGCATTCAAAAGCTGGAAAAGCGACTTATGCTCGATGCCTCTTTAGGCGGGCTTCTCGGCACGGCAACCTTTGCGGAAAATGATGCCAATGATACGCCCCAAACGCTAGACAGCGATGTCGCCATTACGGGGGGAACCAACGATTTTGACGGTGAAACGCTCACCATTTCACACAATGGCGGCGCAGAAGACCAGCTTTCCATCAACAATGAAGGCACAGGCGCAGGCCAGATCAGCGTCTCTGGCACAACTGTATCTTATGAAGGCAGCGCCATCGGAACCATTACATCGGACGGCGTGAATGGAAACAACCTGACAATAGATTTCACATCAGCCACCTCGCAAGCCGCCTTAGAGCGCCTGATCGAAAATGTACTCTACCGCAACACATCAGACACGCCGAGCGCCTCCCGCACGATAAACATGCAACTCGGCCTGCTGTTCAGTGAGAATATTAACGTCAATATCGTGGCCCAGAATGACGCGCCCGAAATCGACACCAATGGCGGATTGACGGTCAATGAAAATTCCACGACAACAATCACCGCAACCGAGCTTGGGATTTCTGATGGCGATCACACCGATCCCAACGTGACGATCAATATCACATCCGCCGTCACCTATGGCCGCATTGAGCTTTCAACCAATGCCGGTGTGGCCATCAGCAGCTTTACCCTGCAACAGCTCAACGCAGGCGAAGTGCGCTACGTCCACAATGGCGATGAAGCCGCGAATAATGACAGCTTTGAATTTACCGTCACCGACGGCACCGCCACCACAGCCGCCGAGACTTTTGATATCACAGTCAATGAGGTGAATGACGATTTCACCCTCACCAATAACGGACAAGACGTCGCAGAAAACCAGACCATCGTGATCGGCGGGCAGCAAACGCAGTTCGGTGAAAACGTGCTTGATAGAGCTGCGGGGATTTATGGCAATACAGGAGCTTTTGTCAATAACAATGCCGGTTTTCAAATTTCGATTGTCTTCACAACACCCGGCACAGCGCCTTCGGGATCAGTCCCCGGGGAGGTCATATTTGAATCCGGCGGCGGCGGAAATGGATATGGGCTTTATCTCAATGATAATATGGAGCTTGATTTTTATGCTGGCTCCGCAACAGCAACGCCGCGCGTACCGGATATTGAGACCCTTGCCACAAACACCCAATATGCAGTCGTCGTGGAATATGACCGCAACGCCTCCCAATTCCGCTTTTTCGTCGAAGAGGCCGGGAATTTCGATTGGTTCGAACATGGCGTCACAACAGCCGATGCCACCTTGAACGGTTTTACTGAGATAAATATAGATGGCGGTGACGGTAACGGTGTAGGTATTTCATCGGCTGGCGCACCCGGCGCAGAAGGCGGCTATAATGGCGGCGGCAATGCCAATTCTAATTTCCGCGGCAGCATTGATGAGAATTTCAAAATCTACAGCTTCCCGCCGCAATCCTCTGATAACGTCAATACCTCTCTGATTGCCGTTGATCCGGACACAGCGCCAAGCCAAATTGTCTATACCATCACCACGGATGTCGCCAACGGCACGCTTTACAGAAACGGCGTCGCACTGGGCGTAAGTGATACCTTCACCCAAGCCGATCTGAACAATGGCCGCATCACCTATACCAACACCTCTTCCGGCAATGACAGCTTTGTTTTTGATGTGACAGATGGCGCCAACACAACCACCGGACAAACCTTCTCTCTCACTGTGGACAGCACCAATGACACGCCGACTTTTTATGATTATGTCGAGGTGCATAATGATGATTTCGAAGGCGGCACATCGGGTTGGGATGGTGATTTTAACAATAATAACCTGACCTATGATGCCGGCGGGCAGATCACCGAATATCTCGGCAATATCGTCAATTCAGATGTTGCAAATGAGCTGGATCAGGATATCTATAAAGACTTTACGCTCTCCGGCTCCCAGGAATATGTAACCATCAGCTTTGATGTCATTGAGCAGGATGACTGGGATAATGAAAAACTCGGTGTTTACATCAATGACGAACTTGTTTTGTCGGAAAATATGATCTGGCGTTGGGATGCAAACGCTGACGGGCAGTTCGGCGATGTCTCTTGGACGGTGCAGCAACTGACCGAAGCGCCGAGCGATTTGAATGATTACAATGAAATGTATTCTTTTATGGGAGCCTCGACCCAAAAAGACCAGATTCACCGCTATACCTTTACAGTCCGCACAGATGCGAGCAATGTGCGCTTGGGCTTTGGGTGGAATTCAAACATTGTGAACGCCAATATTATCCCCGGTTATGCCAATGAATCTCTGGGTATTGATAATCTGGTTATCCACGAAGCGCGCAATACAGGGACAAACGGCACAGGACAAACTATTCAGGTCTCCGAGATTGCCACAAATGGCGATGTCATCGGATCCGTCACAGCCGATGCCGGCGATGCCGGGCAAAGCGTAAGCTACAGCGTCACAGGCGGAACCGGTTCCGCTATTTTTACAGTGGATTCAACAACCGGTGCCATCTCAATCGCGGATGCATCTGCCCTTAATTATGAGTCCGGCACAACCTCCTACACGCTCATCGTGCAGGCGCAGGATAACGGCACAGGAAGTTTGACCGCCACACAGACGATCACGCTCGATATCCGCGATGCGATTGAGGTCACAAACACTGCGCCGGTCATTAATAATCCGGGCGTCGTTACGGTGGCTGAAGACGCCGCCAACGGCACAGTTGTCGCAACGCTGACGGCCACCGATGCGGAAGGCAATAACATCGTCTGGCGTCATGTCGATAGTCTGGATAATGTTGACAATATCTTCCGTTTGTATGATGTCGGCAATACGGGCGAGATCCGCATTTGGGACAACACCCATCTGGATTATGAACGCCAATCGACCTATACATTCCGCGCCTATGCTGGCGATGATGCGACCGTGGCACTGGAAGGTTTTGATGATATTACAATCAATATTACCGATGTGAATGAAGGCCCCACCCTTGATTCAGGCGCAGTCATTGAGGCACTCAATCCGCATGTGTCTTACTATGATGGAACCGGCAATTTTTATGATTACGATCATAGCTCCTTTGGTAATTTTGCAAACCGTTTGACCTATGCACAAGGCCAGACGTTAAACGGCGTGAACGGCCACATGGTGACCATCACCTCGGCTGGTGAAAATACATTCGTTGAGCGTATGATCTGGGACTGGGCCTATATCGGCGCGACCGATGTGGACACCGAAGGCAACTGGGTGTGGGTCACCGGCCCGGAAGAAGGAACTCTTCATAGCATAGACGGTAATAGCGCAAATGGCCAGTTTGAACAGTACCGGAATATAGGCGCTGAAGTTGAGGGTGTTTCAGGCGGCCCGGATTACGCCATGCTCAACCGCAATAGCTGGTGGTATGATGATTTTGGCACAGCCAACCGCCGCACTGTTGTGGAATGGGAAGGCTCCGAAGTTATCAATAACAGCGAATATTTTCTCGATTATAATCTGGCCGGTGGTGCAGATATCAATGACGGTGACTCCTTCGGCTTTGTTCTCGGCGCGGATGCGGAAGGCGATGCATTTACATACTCAATAGCCGCGGGCGATACCGATAATATCTTCACAATCAATGGCACGACCGGCGAAGTCACAATCGCAAATGCCAGCAACATAGACACCAACACAACCGACACTTACAATCTGACAATTCGCGTTGAAGATAATAGCGACCCCACAGCGTTCGATGAGCGCGTGATGACGTTCAAATTCAATGAGAGCTTCACCCTATCGACAAATGACACGCTGGATGCCCCCGAAGGCGCGACCACAATACTCACAACCGCTGATTTGAATGTGACCGATGGCGACAGCGCCGATGCAGATATTGTATTCACCGTGACCACAGATCCGGTTAATGGCCAGCTTGAACTGACCACAACATCGGGCCAGGCGATTACATCCTTCACGCTGGCTGATATTAAAAACAACCGCGTTGTCTATGTGCATGATGGCACGGAAACAACTGCAGACAGCTTTGTCTTTGATGTCACCGATGGTGGCTCGCCTCTAACAGCGCAAACTTTCGATATCAATGTCACGCCCGTCAATGATGCGCCCATACTTGTGAATGACGTTGATGGGACGCTCGCCGAAGGCGGAACCGCAAACGTCACAACCGCAATGCTGAGCCACACGGATATTGACAATACGGCAGCCCAATTAACCTACACTGTTTCCAATCAAACAAACGGACAAGTGCATCATAGCGTAAACGGCGCATTGGCAAACGGTCAAACATTCACCCAAGAGGACATCGATAGCGGCCGCATAACCTTCGTGCATGACGACACTGAAACACTGACCGGTTCATTCGATTATTCTCTCTCTGACGGCGCAGCCGCCCCTCTCACCGGTACAATTGACTTCACAGTCACCCCCGTCAATGAAGGCCCGACAATTACAGTCAATACCGGCGCAACCGTGATTGAAGGCGGCGCGGTAACAATCAACAACACCATGCTCTCTGGCACAGACCCGGACGACAACGCCGCTGGCCTAACCTATACTCTCTCTAACATCGAGAATGGTACAGTCGAGCTGTCCACCAATCCCGGCGTGCCGATTATCTCATTCACACAAACGCAGCTCGACGCCGGACAGGTGGTCTTTAACCATGATGGCGGTGAAGGCACAGGTCGCTTTACCGTTGAATTGGCCGATGGCGGCGAAGACACGCCGGGCACCGACACCGCAACATTTACAATTAACCGTACACCGGTCAATGACTCGCCCGTCATTTCCCGCAACCTCGGCACAACCGTGGATGAAAGCGGCTTTACAATCATCAGATCGACAATTCTCGATTCAACAGACCCGGACGATGCCGGTGCAGGGCTGACATGGACAGTCTCCAACGAAGTGGACGGTCAGGTTGAGCTGCTGTCAAACCCCAATGTCGCAATTTCTTCATTCACTCAAGCCCAGCTCGATGCGGGACAAATCGTCTTCCGCCACACGACAACAGGGCTTGACCCCGCTTCATTCGATGTGGAGCTGGCTGATAATGGCGAAAATGGTGCCACAAGCGATACCGCGACCGTAAATATCACCGTAAACAATATCAACGACCAGGTCGTGATTGCGACCAATGCGGGTGTCACGATGGATGAAGGCTCCACCCACACGATCCAGCTTTCTGAACTAGACGCATTTGACCCCGATGATTTCGGCACAGACCTGACATGGACAATCGACACCGTCACGGCCAATATCTATGTTCAGCTTTCAAACAATGCAGGCGTGCCGATCACCACATTCACCCAAGCCGATCTGGATAACGGCCTCGTTCAAATCGTCCATGACGGCTCAGAGAATTTCACCCAAGGCTTCAATGTCACAGTTGAAGATAGCGGGGCAGACAGTACAGTGCCAGTGACGCAGGCCTTTGCCGTCACCATTACGCCTGTCAATGAAGCCCCCGTTGTGGCCAACAATACGGGCGGCGCCATGAATGAAGGCGCGACGCTGGATATTACAACGGGCATGTTGAATTATACAGATATCGACGATACGGCCGCCGGCTTGACTTACACAATCACCGCCCAAACAAACGGCCAGGTCTACCGCAACGGTGTTGCCCTGAATGTGAATGATACATTTACCCAGGCCGATATTGACGGCAATTTGATTGACTTCGTCCATGACGGTTCTGAAACCATTGCCGCCTCCTTCGCCTACAGCCTCGCCGACGGACTTGAAGACAGTGTCACAGCCATAACAGATACCTTTAGCATCACGGTAACGCCTGTGAATGATGCGCCGAGTACGGCTGGCGGGTCTCTGACTGTGGCCGAGGATG
>CAYGJS010000012.1:0-41859 GCA_964350435.1 uncultured Micavibrio sp. | reverse complement strand
GCGACCAGACCCAGACGATCACCGTGACCGTCACAGCCGTCAATGACGCGCCTGTGCCGACCAATGGCTCTCTGACCACGGCTGAAGATACAGCCGGCACGATGAACCTGACCAGCCTGATTACCGATGTTGACGGGGCGGTTAATCCGGCGCATATCACGGTCGGCGGGGCAAGCAATGGAAGCGTGGCCTATGATAATACAACCGGCATCGCGACCTTTACACCGGCTGCGAACTATAACGGCGCGGCGAGCTTTACCTATACGATTGATGACGGGACAGGCCCTCTGACCCGCACGGTGAATGTGACCGTCACGGCTGTGGATGATGCGCCGACCCTCACCAATAATGGCGTCACCGTGAATGAAGGCTCGACCACGGTTCTGACCAGCGGCATGCTGGATACAAGCGATGTGGATACAGCCGATGGCAGCCTTGTCTATACGGTGGGCACGGTTCCGGCCAATGGAACGATTACAGTCAATGGCGGCCCGGCCTTAACGAATGGTCAGACCTTCACGCAGAGCCAGCTCGATGCGGGTCAGGTGCGCTATATCCATGATGGCTCAGAGACGGTGTCTGACAGCTTCGCCTTTAGCGTGAGCGATGGCAATACGGACCTCACAGGCAACACCTTCTCGATTACAGTGAGCCCTGTGAATGATGCGCCGAGTACGGCTGGCGGGTCTCTGACTGTGGCCGAGGATGGGAGCCAGACGATCGATCTGAACACGCTGATTACGGACGCGGAAGGCATAGATTATACCAGCCATGTCACACTGTCTGTTCCGGGCAACGGCACAGCTGTTCTGAACACGGCGACCGGCGTGGTGACCTATACGCCGGATGCGAACTATAATGGCGCCGACAGCTTCACCTATACGGTGAATGACGGCACGGGCGACCAGACCCAGACGATCACCGTGACCGTCACAGCCGTCAATGACGCGCCTGTTATAGCTACAAATACAGGAGCAAACGTTGAAGAAGGAAGCACTGTTATCATTACCAATGTGATGTTGAGTAGCACTGATATCGACAACGGCTCCGCAGCGTTGACCTATACCGCGTCTAATTACTTGAACGGACAAATCGAAGTCGGCGGGAATGTCCAAAACACATTTACCCAAGCCGATATCGACAATGGGGTGGTTGTTTTCCGTCACGACGGTACAAGCACAATCACAGCGCGATTTGATGTGTCTGTATCTGATGGCGCATTAACCGACACGGCCACTTTCAATATGACAGTCGCCGATGTGAACGACGCCCCCGTCATTACAACAAATCTGGGCGGGACAGTAATTGAAGATGCCAATATAACCATAACCAGCGCGATGCTGGAAGCCACCGACAGCGATGATGTGGCGGGTGATCTGAACTGGACAGTTCAAAGCATTGAACATGGTCATTTGGAGCTGAATACAAACCCTGGCGTTGTGATTTCCACATTTACGCAAGCCGATATCGATAATGGCCTTGTGGATTATATTCACCATGGGGGAGAGGCCTCTACGGCGCAAATTTCATTATCTGTAGCAGATAATGGGGACGATGGCGCCCTGCCAGCCAATGGTATGTTCACTTTGAATGTAACCCCCGTCAATGACGCACCGACAGGAGTCATGCTCAGCAGCTATTCTGTTGCCGAAGATATGTCTGTTGGCTCAAACGTGGCCACACTGACCACAATGGATGTCGACCTGCCCGGAGACAGCTTCACCTATACATTGATGAGCAACCCAAATGCTTTGTTCTCAATCGTCGGCAATGCTTTGATGTTGTCCTCCAGTCTCGACTTTGAAACACTGCAAAGCGAAACGGTGATGATTAGAACAGATGATGGCAATGGCGGAATTTTCGACCAGATGATTACGATCAATATTACCGATATCAACGAACAAAACTTTGTGCCTACGAATGAAGCCGACACAGAAGATTCTGGGCCGTCGGGGATCAATACCGAGCCTGTTGAATTGGCAGAGACTTCAGAAAGATCAGAGTTTATCATCCGCTCTTACTTGTCAGATATTGTTAAAAGCCAAAATAGCGGCGGGCAACGTGTTTTTGGAGCCTTATCCATCGGTTCACGAGGTTTTATTGAACCTGAAAGCACTCGTGCAGATTATACATTATCACGCTTTGCAGACACAAACGAACGCCAAAAAGAGCAAGGTATTTTCGAGTCTGACGCTGATGATGGGGGGCTGCAACAACCCAATATAGCCGCTTTAAATGAAAAAAATACTGGCACACCACATGAGATTTCATCGCTTCAGGATGCCTTAGACTTCTTTACTAAGATTGAAACTATTCAAGATTATATTGACGGCAAGGACATTTCTGAGAACTCCTCAGACCGTCTTGATAATACACCTTCTGAAGAGGTTGAACGCTCAATCATCAAACGTCTTTCTATAGAGGATCAGTTTGAAGATGTTTTAACCTATCAGATTCAGAGACAAGAATTGTTGAAGACAGCGTTATTAGACAAAGCTTCGGAGTAATTCTTAAAACTTACGCACGTGTTTTTATCCATAAGCGTATCGCCTGAGAGCGGATTTCAGCAACATCCATTGCGGCGATGCACGCGGCATAGACTAAACCACCGATGGTTACGGCCAGAGCCAAGAAGGCTAGATTGTGTCCTGCCACGTCATATGAACCGATAAAATGTACGGCTGCCGCCATTATCGCCGTTGCGGCCAGAATTTTTAATGTATCCTTCACAGGAAAGGGCAAGGCAAAAACCCGCCGCCCCGCCAAGAATGCAGAAACAAATAAAACCCCGTATCCACAAATCGCCGCCCAAATTGCACCATCGGCCTGATATGCCGGAATCAGCAAGAGCCCAACACCCACCATCACCAGAAAAGACAGCAGGAACGGCATGATCAGCTTCTTATTGGTTTTGGAAAGGTTGAACGCCAAAAGCAGATAATACTGCACAATCGCATTTACAAATGCGAGCACCACAAAAACTCCGAAATATTGCAGCATAAACGGGCGGAACGCCTCTCCTACAAAAATATTGGCCATATAAGGGGTCAGCACGACCATACCGACCACGGAGGGCAAAGAAACCCCCATCAGTAATAAAAAATTCTTCTCAAGCTGCTTTCGGCACGCTTCGACCCCGCCATCTTCCAGTGCCTTCACCGCCAGCGGATAGGCCGCAATATGCACCCCCAATATAACCAGATTCAAGAGTTTGCTCGGTACATCCTGCGCGGCGGAATAAAGCCCGACAATTTCATCCCCGATCAAGCCCTGCAGCAAAAACCGGTTGCTCAGATCCATCCCCGATTGAATAAAAAACGTCACCACCAAAGGCAATCCAAACGCCGCCATCCCCATCAAAACATCCCGATCCAGCGTACGGAATGAGGGTAAACGCACATCTGTCGAGCGCGCCAAACCATAAACTATCGAAAGGACGGTTCCGATCAACATCCCGTATATAGCGCCGGCAACGCCCTGCCCCATAACAATCAGCCCTGCGCCAATGGCCAGCGATAACAATGGCTTGGCTATATTGACGACCACAAACACGTCATAATTATTGCGAATTCGCCCCATATCAATGATGAGCCGCGACAAGGCTTCGGCCAGAATCAACACCCCCAAAAGCGCAAACAGCAAAGCATTATCAGTAAACGCCGTCAGCCCAAACGCGCTTAAAATCACCGGCACCGAAATGCAGACCGCCCCCAGCGCAGCATAAACCTGCATCACGCTCTTCATGTAGCCTTCATCGCTATCGCGGCGATCACTCGTCACGTGGCGGATCACGCAATGCCGTACCGATTGAAACGCAAACGCATCCACGAAGATCATCACGGAAAAAAGGATAATATATTGCCCATATTCCGCAGGGCTGAGCAGCCGCGTAAACGCCGCAATCACCAAAAACGCACACACGCCTTTAACAAGGGTTGTTCCAGCAAAGATCAAACTGTTCTTAATCAGCATCGCGCTCTAACCTGCGATTTTTTTGGGCTTAACCGCCTTGGTCTTGATTGATTGGGCCGGCAGACCTGCCACAACATCGCCCGCTGCCACATCTTTGGTCACAACCGCGTTCGCGCCAATCACCGCGCCCTTGCCGATTTTCACACCGCCAAGTACGCAGGCCCCTGCGTAAATCACCACGCCGTCACCAATCTGCGGCATTTCATCAGGGGCGCCGCGCTGGCCGATTGTCACATTCTGATAAATCGTGACATCATCGCCGATCACCACGCCCTCGCCGATCACCACGCCCAAAGGATGCGGTAACTTCACCCGCGCGCCCATTTTCGCAAGCGGGGACAGATCGCATCCGCCGCGTATACCCCGCGCACGAATATATCGAGCAAGGAGTCGTGCAATCCGACCTTTAGGGAATAAATTTACCGAACATCGCCAAAACCAGACTTTGGAGAAAGCAGGATATAAAAGCATAGCCTGGACAAAGCTTCGTAAACCTATATCCCCAAGCCCGCACGCTTTAAAATCTTCACGCGTATGTTTACAAAACACGCCTGCCCCCTTAGGTTTTTGGCTAAAACATTGAAACGCCTTGGTTATAACGCCGAAAGCGAAAAAAATCAAAAGATTATGATCGGCCTAAAACAGCCGAAGCACTTCGGCCTGCGATTTCTCGGCCAGAGATAATGTGTTTGTTGCAAGTTCCTGTTGCGTCTGCAGAGCCAGTAAATTCGCGCCCTCCTCATTCAGATCTGCCAGGGTGAGATCATCTGATCCAGCCTTATGGCTGGCGATAGTGAGTTCGGAAAAATCACGGCGGTTAACCAGAATATTCAAATCCGTCGAAAGATCCCGCGCAAAATCGCGCACCCCGAAAAGCGCATCGTCCACGCTTTGCATAATCTGCAATATTTCTCCCTCACTGGTAAAATCAAAAAATTTAATGCCCAGCCCTTCGGCTGTTAAATCCCGCCCGCGGGTCGTGAGCGTGTGGGAATAGTCTTCGTTCAACACTGTAAGCAAGTTTTCCTCACCAAGCAGATTGATATTGCCGTACTCGGCATCTTTGACAATGCTGTCCAGTTCCGCCAGCACACGCTCAAACAAAGAATTTCGAAACTCCAGCCCTCCTGTCAGGTTAAGCTGGTCATAGTGATTGACAAGTTCTGCCTGCGTCAGTGCTGTATTGTAAAGTGCCACATCCGATATCCGCCCATTGAAATAAAAACCGTTCCCTCCAAACGCTCCGTCATGAAACCACATCCCGTCGCCTGTCGCCCCGATATAAACATTGCCCGTATGCGAGGGGAAAACCTGATTGGCCACAGACGCCGAAGGCGAGATCTGTACGCCGTTCAAATATCCGGTAAAGCTGTCCGTTGTCTGATCGAAGACAAAGGCAATGTGGTATGTTTCATTCGGGTTGATTGGCGCGGACATATTCACCGGCCCCCATGCGCCCGCATCGCGCCCTTCGACATAAACCCGCCCGTTATCAATATAAATGCCCAGCGAGTTGACCGTCGCGCCCTCCTCGTACAATACCTGCCGCCCGACGGTTGTGGTTGCGTTAAAGACCATCTCGACTGTTCTTTGCGGACGCGCACCGACATTGATCAAACCGCTATCAGGAATATTGACGCGTTGATTTATCCCGTTAAAACTGGCGCTTGTTCCCCCACCATTTATATATAGTGGCGGCTGCCCCAATGTCGGCCCGTTCACATAGGTGCCGTTAATTCCGCCGCCAGACCCCTGATTTGCCGCGACGACGCCTGCGGCCTCATCCAGCCGCCAATATCCGGCGGGATTGGCCGCCAAAATTTCCGTCGATAAATTGGTCGCCACATCCGGTGAGCCGCTCTCATAAACATTCGGATCAGGCAGGCCCGCCGCCGCCAATATCCGGCTCTCATTCGCGACAGAGAGTGCCTGTTTGAGAAGTTGCTCCGCGGCCACAACCCCTACCATACCCTCTCTGATCGTAAACAAGCTCTGGTTAATCCCGTCCAGAACACGGTTATAGTCAGCCGCTCGCGCTTTTAATGACAATGACGTAAAAAAGCTTTGCGGATTCTCGAGCGCAGAATTGACTTTTTTGCCTGTTGCAAGGCGCAAAGAGGTATTGGCAATTCCGCGCTGGATTTGCTGCAATGAGCTTAAACTGGCTCTCAGTGCGGATGTTACAACGATATCACTCACAAATTCTCCCTATGAAATTGCGCTATAGGGCAAAATTGCAATTCTCATGCCAATGTATGAGTTTGAGGCATAAAAAAACCCGGCTATGAAGCCGGGTTTTTTAAACTCTATGAATTGAGTTAGAAGGATTTAACCTTCAACGGTCTTCAGATTAGCCGCGGCTTGCTTGCCACGGTTTTCCTGAATTTCGTACTCAAGCTTTTGGCCTTCATTCAAACCGCGCATACCGGCGGCCTCAACTGCGCTGATGTGAACGAATACATCGCCACCACCTGCATCCGGAGTGATGAATCCAAATCCCTTATCGGGGTTAAACCATTTAACGGTTCCTGTTGCCATTTGTAATTTTCCTTTTAGTTTTTACAGTTAACAGCACTTCTGGTCTTCGTTGGCTGTTGTAATAAAACAAAAAGGCCGTAGGGTCGTAGAAGTAATTAACCGCAGTACACCGCGTTTTGGGGATAAGTGCAAGGAAAATTTTTGTAAAGACGTATCTGCTCTTATCTGCATTAAAAGGAGATGGGGGGGGTGGTCGCCTTATTCTTTCTCCATCGTGCATTGGAGAGGTTGTTCGTTTGCGCGGGCAAAGTCCATGACCTGGGCGACTTTGGTTTCGGCGATTTCGAAGGTGAAAACGCCGCAGATGCCGACGCCGCGGCGGTGGACATGGAGCATGATATCGGTCGCTTCGGCGCGGGTTTTGCTGAAGAATTTTTCCAAAACATGCACGACGAATTCCATCGGCGTGAAATCATCGTTCAGCAGCAGCACTTTATACATGGCCGGTTTTTGGGTTTTGGGCCGGGTTTTGAGCATCAGACCGGATTCGTCTTCCGGGGTCTGGTCTTCGCCATGATAATCAGGAGGATCGTCTGATGAGCGCACGTTCAAGGCATCCTCACAAAGGATTTGCGTTTCTGAACGGGGCATGGCGCGGCGCATCTGTTTCATCATTATATAGATATTATTTTATCACTAAATTGCCAAGGGTGAAGACAAAAGAAAAACCCGCCAGAAAATACCGGACGGGTTCTTCACTCTATTGGAGAGAGAGAAATTATGCGGCTTTTTTAGTCACCGTTTTCATGGTTTTTTCCATTTGCTTGTTCAGCGGTTCTGCCGATTCGCTGAGCAATTTTGCGCTCATTTCCGAGAGCTTTGTGCTGCTGGAGATGAATTCATTAAAATTGGCCTGTGCAATTTTGTTTTGCGCTTCGGCAAATTCGTTCAAGGATTTTGAACCGAGCATTTCTTTTGCAAATTGCGCCTGCTTTTCAGCGGCGGTTTGGAGCATGCTGGCTGATGTTTTCATCAGTTCCTCAAACCCTTTAGCGAAGATTGTGCTGGATTGCACCAGTGCTTCAACGCTCTCGCGGCTGGCATTCGCCGCTTCTTGTGACATTTTAGTGAAATCAAAATTCTGGTTAGACATGGTTTTCTCCTTTTTGGGGCTGGTCGATTGTGGGGTTGCTGCCGGTTTTTGAGCAGTCGATTTTTTGGGCGCGGCGCGTTTGACGGCTTTGGCCTTGGGTGCAGCTTTTTTCTTGGGGGCTGCTTTTTGAGTGCTCGCCTTCTTGGCGGCAGCGGGCTTCTTGGCGGCCGGTTTTTTCTTTTTCGCGGGCTTTTTCGCCTTTGGCGCGGCCACCGATTGCGGGGTTGCTGCCGGTTTTTGTTCCGCTTTGGCTTCATCAGGCTGCGGCGATGCCGGAGCGGCTTTTACGATGGTTTTCTTGAGCCCTTCGCGTGTGGGCGGGGCGGTTGTCGAAACCATCGGCGTTACATTGCTCGGCACTTTTTGTGACGCAGGGGATTGGGGCGTTTGGGGCGTTGTCGGTTCGTTGCTCATGCTTAATATCCTTTTAAAATAAAATGCCGCAGTGCAATAAGTGAATCAAAACCTACGCTTTTGGCCTGTGTTTGTCAAATGTTTTTTGCAGCGCACAAAAAATTACGTCTTGGAGTTATACACGGCAGATATTGGACATTTTTTGAAAAAAACTGTATGATTTATTGAGGATGTCAGAGAATATTCTCCTGGGTCCTTTTCTTATGTTGGGCATTTCTTTTTTCGGGCATATATATGAGCAATCCTTTATTTTGCAGGGCGTTTTCAAAGCTTGTTGTCAGTGTGCTTTTTGCTGCTCTGTTGTTTTCTCCGCTTTTCGCCGAGGCCAAAGGCAACCCGAAATATGCCGCAATCGTTATGGATGCGGATACGGGGATGATCTTGCATCAAAGCAATGCGAACAAGGCCCTTCATCCGGCTTCCTTGACCAAGGTTATGACGCTGCTGTTGCTGTTTGATGCGCTCGAAGGCGGCGAAGTGAACTTGAAAGACCGTATACGGATTTCCAAATATGCCGCCAGTATGCAGCCCAGTAAGCTGGGGCTTGCGCCGGGATCGAGCATTAAAGTGCAGGATGCGATTAAGGCTTTGGTGACCAAGTCGGCGAATGATGTGGCCGTGGCGGTGGGGGAGCATCTCGGCGGCTCACAAAAAGGGTTTGCGGCGAAGATGAACCGCAAGGCGATCGAGATCGGTATGACCCGCACAACATTTAAGAATGCGTCGGGATTACACGATCCGCAGCAGCTGACGACGGCGCGGGATATGGCGCGTATGGCGCAATATGTGATTAATAATTATCCTGATTATTACAAGAATTTCTCATTGGCCAGTTTCACTTATAACGGCCATACGTACCGCAGTCATAACCGCCTGATGAGCACATATAAGGGTATGGACGGGATGAAAACCGGGTATATCGCGCCGTCCGGTTTCAATCTGATTGCCTCTGCGGTGCGGAATAACCGGCGGATTATCGGCGTTGTGTTTGGCGGGCGGACATCGAAGACCCGTAATGCGCATATGGAGATGTTGCTGGATAACGGATTTGCAAAGATGAAAGATATTCGCGTGGCCAGTGCGAAAGTGCCTGTGCCTGTCCGCAAGCCTCAGGTTATACAGGCCTTGGCCGCATTGGATAGCAGCGTGCGGTCATCCGCGCAGATCGCCTCGATCACGCCGGAGCAGGCGGGATATGACGAGTTGATCGGGCAGGGAGATTTTGATCCCGCATTGTCGAAGCGGTTTGAAGCGGGATTGATGGCGATCGCCGCTTATAGAGGCGAGAAGTTTGAGCCGCCGAAGGCCAAAGTTATGAACGTGGCTTACGCCCCGGTGCCGGCCAGTACAAAAATCAAAGCTCCGATCAGCGATAAGGATTCGGTCGCACCCTGGTCTGTGCAGATCGGAGCGTTTACCAGCCGCGTGGCCACCGATGAGGCCATACAAAAAGCGTTGGGTGTTTTGCCCAAACCTTATAATCAAGCGCAGCCTTTGATTGCGCCGCTCAAAACCTCGCAAGGGTGGCTTTTCCGCGCGCGCATTACAGGCTATACCCGCGCGGAAGCCTTAGCGGCGTGCAATTATATTGATGAGTGCCTGCCTGTGGCACCGGCGAATTAGAATGAAATTCCTTCCTGATCATAAGAGGTCTGCGCAATCTGGCAATGTTTTGTTCATGATCTTGCTGGCTGTTATTCTGATTGGCCTTCTGACGGCGGCGATCCAGTCTTCCAGCAGGCCGGAAGGGGCGAGCGTTGATCCGGAAACCCTGACCATTCGAGCGTCCGAAGTGCAGCGCTATGCGGCCGAGCTGGAGCGGGCAGTGAATACTGTGGTGCGGGAGGGTGTGAGCGAGGATGATATTCGGTTTGCCCATTATGACGCGCATGCCGATTACGGTGATATTACGGTGGCGGACGGGACGCATGGCTTCACGAATCAAGTGTTTCATGTTGATGGCGGGGCGGCGGAGTATCGCGATCCTCCGGCGGGGATTAATAACGGCAGTGCCTGGGAATTTTATGCGGGGACGCAAATTCCGGGGATCGGCACGGGGACGCGCGGCGATCTGGTGGCGGTCTTGCCGAATGTGACGGAAGATTTTTGCAATAAAATCAATATTATCAATGGACAGACAGGCACGCCCGCCGATACGGGGACAACAGCAGCGGCGGGATCAGACCCTGGTAATTGCGTGAATGTCGGGGCGCTGGGGCGGTTCGATGCGGCTCAGCAATATTATGATGACCCCGACATGAATACGATGAATGAAGCCACATTTGTGCAAGACGCGAATACGGGGGCGGTGCGCCCTGCGCCGCAGGCTTGTGTGGTGTGCAGTGTCGGCGGGACAACGCGGCATTTTTATCACGTGCTTCTGGCGCGTTAGAATTTCGATTTTCAGTTATTTTGTTACACGCATGATTTGCGGTTTTGGCCTTGAGAGCTCATCAACCTCGCGGCTTCGCGGCAATACATAATCAAACACGGCGATGATACGGCCATTGCGGGTATCGATCATCCGCAGATTCACGTCGACTTCTATACGGCGACGGGTGAAGGTTCCCGAGAGGATAAAGGGCGGATTTTTGGCATCCGCACCTGCTTGGGAGATATAATTCAGGTCATCGGTGGTGGCAACAGGCGCGAGATCCATCCGGTAACCGAGTTGCGAAAGGCGCACACCGACTTGTTCAGGGATCATTTTGCCGAAGACGGATTCCATACCAGGCTGTTCGGAATCGGCCAGCGGCATGGCGCGGATCAGACTTTGACGATCGAGATAGGTTTTGGCCTGTTGGACCAGATAATCGGCGGCGGCATAGTTTTGTGCGGCGAAATTGGTTTCTTCGTCAGGGAATATGCCGTGGGCGACGGTGTTCATCGCTATGGAGGTGCAGCCTGCGCTGCTCAAGGCCATGCAAGATATCGGTAGAAGGAGCAGAGATTTTAGAGCGCTTCGCTTCTTCATTTATAATCGTCTCTCATATCGTAAGGCGCGGATGTCATTGCTGGCTCTTCATAAACCGGAGTAAGGTTTACGGGTGATGACTGCGTGTTTTCAACGCTGGGGGCGGATTGATTGACATGCTCATGATTGGAACCGTGACGGGCTTGCGGCCCCGGAGCGGAATGATAGGGCTTATTGTGGTATTTATAGCCTGTGGGCATCGGGCTGGGGCCGTCGATTAATTGGCAGCCCGTAAGGAGCGTCAAGGCGGATATAAGGATGAGAGTGCGCATAGGAAGCCTGCTGTTTGAGCGTTAATTCAGGCTTCATTCTAGCAAGAGTTTGTCTTCCCGTATAGCCCGCCTGTGAGCCTTTGGCGGGCTTTGTCACTCAGCCAGACCAAAAAACGGCCGCGATCGGGGCCGAGAGCAATTTGGCGTTGCTGGAGATCGCCGTTTTTCAAGGCTTTTTTCACAGGATCAATCCCGTATTTGCGGGAGAGATCTTCGAGAAACTGGGCGGAGCCTTCATAGCCGAAATAATATTCGAGAGTGAGAAAATCAGAGAGCATGTTGTGTCCTTTCGGTGAGGAGGAAGGAGAGCGCATGAATGCGTTTGATAATCATTCTCAACTAAGGTGCCAAAGTCAAGAAACTTTGAAATGGTTTATGCAGATTAACTGAGGAAAAATATTCTTAAGCGGCTTCGCCGGCTTTCATTTTGGCGATCGAGTTGGTGGAAGAGTGCCCC
Source organism: uncultured Micavibrio sp. (assembly GCA_964350435.1). Lineage (GTDB taxonomy): Bacteria > Pseudomonadota > Alphaproteobacteria > Micavibrionales > Micavibrionaceae > TMED27. Next base: position 30,139 of record CAYGJS010000012.1, on the reverse strand, counting down.
TCATAGACCGGCATAACCTTGACCTCGCCGCCATAATTCAAGACCGTGGGGGCTTCGGGGATTTGGTCAACGGTATAGTCCCCGCCCTTAAAATAGAGATCGGGCTTTAGAGCCTCCAGCAATTTGATCGCGGTGTTGTCGTCGCCGTGTTTTTGCGCGCCGAACATGACAACCAGATCAACGGAGCCGAGCGCGGCGAGAACTTCAGCGCGGCTATGTTCATCGTGGACGGGGCGGCTTTCGCCCTTCAGGATGCGGATCGAGCTGTCGGTGTTCAGGCCCATCACGAGCCGGTCGCAATGATCGCGGGTATCATTGAGATACGATACATGACCGACGTGCAAAACATCGAAACACCCATTGGTGAAGCCGACTTTGAGGCCGCGGGCACGCCAGCGCTTGATTTGCTCGGCGGCGGCGTCCCAATCGAGGATTTCAGCGCGGCGGGTGCGGCCTGCGCGCTTGGTTGTCATGTCATCGCTCTCCATGAGTGCGGCTTCGAGTTCATTCATGCGGATCGGGGCGGTGCCGACTTTGGTGACGACAATAGAGCCGGCGAGATTGGCGAGGCGAGCGGCTTCGACCAAGGTTGCGCCCGCGGCAAGCGCAGCGGCCACAGTGGCGATGACGCTATCGCCCGCACCGGAGACATCGAAAACCTCTATATCCTTGGTGCGCAGATGGGTGGGGGCTTGGCCTTTTTGGATGATGCTCATGCCTTCGGCGGAGCGGGTGGCGATGACGGACTCAATGCCGCATTGTGAGATCAGCATTTCTGCGGCTTTTACAACATCCTCATCCGTGGCAACGGGCGACCCTTGGGTGGCTTCGGAGAGTTCCTTTTTATTCGGGGTGATGGCGGTTGCGCCGCGATATTTCGAGAAATCATGGCCTTTGGGATCAACAATCACCGGGATTTTTTTCGATTGCGCGAGAGCCATTAACGCCTTAAGCAATGTGCCTGTCAGCAGCCCCTTGCCGTAATCAGAGATCATCATGGCCTTGGCGGTTTCCAATTTGGTTTTTGCAAGATCGACAATCTTTTTTGCCAAATCTTCGGATAAAGCGTGTTTCTTTTCGAAATCGGTGCGCAAGAGTTGCTGATGCCCCGCAAGGTAGCGGGTTTTAACGGTTGTCGGGCGGGCAGAATCGGTGATCAAGCCGTCTGCATTTATGCCTAAGTTTTTGATAATGCTTATAAGCTCTTGGCCTTCTGCGTCATCACCGATGATCGAGATCATATCGGCCTTTACGCCCAGACCTGCGAGGTTGGCGAGGGCGTTGCCGGCGCCGCCCAGCATGGTTTCTTCACGCGCCACCGAAAGCACGGGCACCGGGCTTTCCGGGGAGATACGATCAACATGGCCGTAGACGAATCGATCGAGCATGATGTCGCCAATTATTAAAACATGAGCCTTAGAAAAAGATTCAAGGAGATTTGCCAGCGCGTTTACAGTCATATTATCGGTCTTTTCTCGGGCGTTTTATGGGTTGTAATTGTTTGTATTTAAAAGAAAACAGAGGCTTTCACAAGTTTTTTCAGGTTTTAGATTGCATTTTCAATAATATTAAGAATATCTCAATATTTCTAGTGTCTAATAAAGATATAGGGTTCGACGTAAAGAAAAATAATTTAGGGTAATTGAGGCCTGTTTTTTATCAGGCTGGGGAGTTTTTCAATGAGTAATAAAGGTATCCTGACCGGGCTTAAGGCTCATCTTGAGCATTCAAGGCTTGGGGATTTACTGATTCGCAAAGGCGTTATCTCGGAAAAAGATTTGAGCCATGCGCTGCAAATTCAAAAAGACACGCAAAAGCCTCTCGGACAAATCTTTATTGAAAGCGCGGCGATTTCCCGCACGCAGCTTTACGGCATTCTTTTCAAACAAACCGCGCTGAGAACGACGGCCACGGGGTTGTTGTTTTTTATGAGCGCGACCAGTTTTTCCAGCAAGACCGCGAGTGCGGAGAGCATCCGTGATGTTCCTGCTAAGATCCAGCTGGCAAATGTCAGCAGCGAGTTTGCCCGCGTGAGCTCTTATCCGGCGCTGTTCGGTTCTGCAGAGAAAAAATCACATGATTTGAAGGCCTTTACGAAGTGGACAAGCATGTTCAACCGTTTTGACCGCGAGCTGAGCAATGCTAAATCCATCAAGGTTATGCAGGACTGGCAGCGTGATCTCCAGCAGATCAAAGGCGGCAGCATTTCAGAAATGGCGCGGGATGTGAATGATCTGGTTAATAAGACGCGTTATATCGTGGATAAGAAAAACTGGGGCCAGAATGATTATTGGGCAACGCCGGTTGAGTTTTTGACACGCGGCGGCGACTGTGAAGATTTCGCGATTGCCAAATATACCGCATTGCGCGCTTTGGGTGTTCCTGAGGAGCGCCTGCGTATCGCGATTGTTCAAGATACGCAAAAGAATATTCCCCATGCGGTTTTGGTTGTTTACACCGAAGATGGCGCGGTGATTTTGGATAACCAGATCAAGAGCGTGGTCAATGCCGATCATGGTACACGTTATAAGCCGATTTTCTCGATCAACCGTCAGGCCTGGTGGCTGCATAAGGCCGAGAGCAAGACTATTCTTGCGAGCGCCGAATAAGGGTTTGATCTCTTTGAATGTCTAAAAAGCCGCGTTGTTAGGGAGCGCGGTTTTTTTATTTCGCGTAGAAACGCGCCTGCTCGACGTTTTTTGTCACCGCGCCGGGTTTGAATGTTTCCCCATGCATGCAGATAAAGACGCCAGGGGGCAGGTTTTGCACTTGGGCGAGCGCATAGCCAAGATTAAAGCCTGCGTCACTCATCGCGAATTCTTTTAAGGGAATCATCGCACCTGTGAGGATTATGGTTTTTGGAGTTTGGCCGAGGTCTCTATCCAGAAATTCGGCTGTTTCTGTCATGGTGTTTGTGCCGTGAGTTATTATGATTTTTTTTGCAGATACAGCAATGATTTCTTTTACGATTTTACTGCGAATTTCATCTGTAATATCGCTGCTGTCCAGCAAGCATAGTGTTTTAAAGTCGATGTTAGAGTGCGGCTTTATTTTAACAGTAATATATGAAGGGATTACAGATTCAACGCATGGATTTGCTGTTTCTTTGGGCGGATCATACTCCGAATCAATGGTGCCGCCGGTGATGATGAAATGTATATGGCTCATTGTTTCTCCACTTCCCCAATCCGCAGAATATTGGTGGTGCCGGATACGCCGAAGGGGACGCCTGCGGTCATTACAAATCTATCGCCTATTGCGGCCAGACCTTCGGTCTGAAGAATTCTGCAGGCATGGGGGACGGGGCCGGTGAATTCGCCCTGAATTTCGGGGGCGTGCACGGCGTATACGCCATAGGCGACGCTGAGGCGGCGAGCGACGGCTTGATTGGGCGTGAGACACAGGATTGGCACCGCGGGGCGTTGGCGGGACATTCGCAGCGCCGTGGAGCCGGACATGGTATAGGTGACGATCGCGCGCGCTTCGATATCCTGCGCGACATACCCCGCCGCGGCGGCAATCGCGTCCGACGTGTCGTTCATGGTATCCCCGCGGGTTTCTTCCATGAATTGTTCGTAGATATCGTCCTGCTGGGTGCGGAGGGCAATTTTATGCATCATCTCGACGGCGCGCACAGGGTGCTCTCCGGCAGCGGTTTCAGCCGAAAGCATGACAGCATCGGCGCCGTCATAAACGGCGGTGGCGACGTCCGAGGCTTCGGCGCGCGTGGGTCTTGAGGATGTAATCATGCTCTCCAGCATCTGTGTGGCGACGACGATGGGTTTGCCACGCTCGCGGACATAGCGGACAACGTGTTTTTGCACAGACGGGACGTCTTCGGGCGGGATTTCAACGCCAAGATCGCCGCGGGCAAGCATAACACCATCAGCCAGAGCCACGATGTCCTCGAGATTTTCAAGGGCGGCGGGTTTTTCGAGTTTGACCATGAGGGCGGCTCTGCCATTTATAAGGTCTTTGGCTTCCTGAACGTCGGCGGCGGTTTGTACGAAGCTTTGCGCGATCCAGTCAGCGCCGAGATCGAGGGCGGCGATTAAATCCGCCTTATCCTTTGTCGTGAGGGCGGGAATCGGAAGAAAAGCCTCGGGAACATTAAATCCTTTTTTATTCGAGAGCATCCCCCCTGCCCTGATTTCGGCGACAAAATAATCCTTGCCCAGTTCGCGGACGCGGCAGCGCACTTTGCCGTCATCTATAAAGAACAGGCCGTCTTTTTTCAGCGCGCCGATGATTTCGGGGTGGGGCATATGCACGCGGGTTTCATCGCCCGGCGCGGGGTCGGAATCAAAGCGCATCATCATGCCGCGGGTCATCTCCACCTTGCCGCCGACAAATGTGCCGATTCGAAGTTTGGGGCCTTGCAGGTCGGCGACGATGCCGATCGGCCTGCCGCATTCGGCTTCAATTTCGCGGATAATGGCGGCCACAGCGCGGTGATCGTCATGCGATCCGTGAGAAAAATTGAGGCGGAAGAGATTCGCGCCGGCCTCAACGAGGGCGAGAATCTGATCTTTTGTGTTGCTGGCGGGGCCGAGGGTCGCGAGGATTTTGGTCTGACGGCGGGAAAGGGGCGGGGTTTGCATCAATTTTTGCCTTTAGAATGAAGCGCTTAAAAAAGAATCATAGCATATCCAGTATTTGATGCTATAGTGAGAACATAACAGAAACATTTTTGCGTTGTAATTTCCCTATATGGAAGCCGCCCGCGTAATAATATTGCGCAAAAGCCTTTTTATGATTTTTTTTGCGTCTATTTCGGCGGTATAAGCCTTGGGATATCCCTGTTAATTTGTTGAAAAATATGGATTTTGAAAAAAATGACATGCGGCTTGGGAATATATTCATATGGACGAATACCACGAGATGTAGTAGTTTATTTATTACCAAACGCTACAGATTGTGTTTTCGCACGCTGTTCGCATCTCATAAAACACTATCCCTTTCGGATAAGCAAAAAAATATATAGGAGTAAGGCTCATGTTTGACGTCGCGCAAATGGAGCGGGGTAATCGTGTCCAAATCGATCGGTCCCGTGATGAAAATTTAACCAGTTTCGGTAAAGCGACGCTCACTGACCGGTATCTTATGCCCGAGGAATCCTATCAGGATCTTTTCGCACGCGGGGCGATGTATTACGGTGATAACAGCGAACATGCACAGCGTCTTTACGATTATATGTCGAGATTGTGGTTCATGCCGTCGACGCCTATTCTTTCCAATGGCGGGACAAGCCGCGGCTTGCCGATTTCCTGTTTCCTGAACGAAACCAACGATTCTCTGGAAGAGATTGTGTCTTTGTGGAATGAAAATGTATGGCTGGCGAGTTTGGGCGGCGGGATTGGCTCCTATTGGGGGAATGTGCGCTCTATTGGCGAGAAGGTTGGCCGCAATGGCAAGACATCCGGGATCGTGCCGTTCATCCGCGTGATGGATTCTCTGACGCTGGCGATTTCGCAAGGATCGCTTCGCCGCGGAAGTGCCGCGATTTATCTGCCGATCTGGCACCCCGAGATTGAAGAATTTATCGAGATTCGCCGCCCGACAGGCGGGGATCCGAACCGTAAGGCGCTGAATCTGCATCACGGGGTTCTGGTCGACAACAAGTTCATGCATGCGGTGGAAAATAACGAGGAATATGCGCTTAAATCCCCCAAGGATAATGCAGTCATTGATAAGGTGAATGCGCGGGATTTATGGATTCGCCTGATTACCGCCCGCGTTGAAACCGGCGAGCCTTATATTATCTATATCGATCATGTGAATGACCAGATTCCGGCGCATCACAAAATGGCGGGATTGAACGTGAAGATGTCGAATTTATGTTCGGAGATTACTTTACCGACCGGGCGTGACCATCTGGGCAATGATCGCACGGCCGTGTGCTGCCTGTCTTCGCTGAATTTGGAGACTTATGATGAATGGAAGGATCACCCGCAATTTATCGAAGATGTGATGCGTTTCCTTGATAACGTGCTGTCCGATTTTATTGCCAAAGCGCCGGATTCCATGAAGCGCGCAAAATATGCAGCGATGCGTGAGCGCTCTGTCGGCCTTGGTGTGATGGGTTTCCATGGTTTCTTGCAATCGAAGATGATTCCGATGGAAAGTGTTATGGCGAAGGTCTGGAACCGCAAGATTTTCCAACATATCCGTCGTCAGGCCGATGATGCTTCTGTGAAGCTGGCCGAGGAGCGCGGCGCGTGCCCTGATGCAGCAGATTATGGCATCATGGAGCGGTTCTCGAACAAGATGGCGATTGCGCCTACGGCCTCAATTTCGATTATTTGCGGCGGCGCTTCGCCCGGTATCGAGCCGAATGCGGCCAATGCGTATACGCATAAAACTTTGTCCGGTTCTTTCCCTGTGAAAAACCGGTATCTGATGGCGATTTTGGAGGAGAAGGATCAGAATACAGAAGATGTATGGTCTTCGATCTTTACCAATGAAGGATCGGTGCAACATCTCGATTTCCTGTCGCAGGATGAAAAGGACGTGTTCAAGACCGCATTCGAGATCGACCAGCGCTGGTTGATCGAACATGCGGGCGACCGCAGCCAGTATGTGTGTCAGGCGCAATCCCTCAATATCTTCCTGCCTGCGAATGTGCACAAGGCGGATCTGCATGGCATTCATATGGAAGCGTGGAAAAAGGGCGTGAAGTCGCTTTATTACTGCCGCTCCAAATCGATCCAGCGGGCGGAGAGCAACGCCTCCTGGCAGCGCGCCAAGGATGGCGCGGCCAAGGAAGCCGAGCAGCGCGTTCTGGGCGAGGACAATAAATACGAAGAATGTCTGGCGTGCCAATAGGCACCGCTTAAACCAGATACATAAACAAAAGCCCGCAGGATATGCGGGCTTTTTTATTGGCAGCGCGGGGGCGTTTAGCCGAGGGCGGCGGCGGGGCCTTGGTCTTCTTCCTCAGCTAGTGCTGCTGGATTGCCACCGCCTTCGATCACTATGAACATAGGTTGCGAAATTGGACGCGAGAGATAGATACTGTTTCCATGCGCAAAACTTCCAGGATTGGTTCTTTCGAAAACATCAACAAGGCTTTGAAGACGCTGAGACAACCCTTCTGAGCCACCATCAAGCACAGCATTAGCGCGATAGAGAGCCGATGGATTGCTCTGCGCTTCTTCAGGAGAGACAGGAACGAGGGCGTTTTCTGATCTACCTTCCCATGGCGCAAGCGTGCTTGGTCTTTTATAGGGTGCTAAGGCTCTGGCTTCATCAATTTCTGCTCCTGGCAGGGCTGCAACAAACGCCTGCTTGAGACGCGTTAAATCTTCTGGGTTTTTAGCCGAAAGTGATACTTTTGTTTCCATTTTTTTACCTCTCTTTTTTTGTTCATTACCCGCTTAATGCATGGCTGCGATGCATTGCTATCATAGCGAAAATTACAGCGTCAATATGTTTATATTGGGCAGCGCACACTAAGCTGCAAAAGCTGGGGATAAAGGGTCAGTCAGGGATACAAGCGATACGGAACTCCCGCAAAATGCTTAGCAATTTATTATGCCAGCCCCCATCTTGGATCGTCTTCCCGACCGATTGGTACATCTGGCTGTTCAGAGCGAGCCTTACAATCGTCGCGTATGAGTAATAAGAGCATGGGCAGGCGAGCTTCAGCGAGAAGACGAAACTTATCAAAAATGCGCTCAAGGTCTTTGGTGTCGATTACAGAGCCTTGCGTAAAGCCTTCGGGAATATTTTTGTATCCCGCATTAAGAAAGCGATCTGCAATTTTCGATAGGCTTGTGCCCTCGCCGCTGGGCAAGGGTGTCACAGGCATAATTTGTCCGAAACGTAAGGGGTAAGTGACCGCAAGCATTTTTTGGACGTGCGGCCAATGTTCGGCAAAGTCAAAGCCAGCTACACCCTGAAACCTCTCACCTGTTCTTGCTGCCTCATTCATCGCGATTTCGAATGCTTCGTAAACGCGGTAAATATGATAAGCTTCGCTTTGGGCGGGATCGAAGCTGTCGATGGCTCTTTCATCTATGAGATCCATATAATTCAGCGCAGAGAATGCGCTTATATTTTTTGCGGCCAAGAGGATGGGTTCATTTTCAAGAAGGTTATCGTAGTTTATTCTCCATAGACGGAAGAGATCTTCTTTAGCAGGGATTTTCTTGCCCTTGCTCATATTTTCTGCTGGATCGCAAAAGCGCATATTGATAATGCTGTTGGGATCGGGAGCAGGACGAAGATTTTCGGGCAGATGGGCGAAGGCCTCTTGCCAACAGGCTTTAAAATAGGCAGCACCTGCGCCCTCTGCCTCGGCAATCGGGAAGTAATGATCGAGATGAACCCGGTCTGAATAGGCGGAATAATCTCTGAACAAAACCGGATTAAGCGTATCGACTTCAGGGGCAAAGTTATGCTGCGTTAGGGGGTCAATCATTCCGTCATTGATGACTGTGAGGTAAAAGAACGCGTCATCGCGGCGCGCGCCAGAAGACGCGTATTTGTCTTCTGCGCTTTCAAGCAATGCTTCTGTGGGTTTTAAAGCAAAATTTGTCAGAACTTGCCCCTCGAATTAATATAATATGTAAATATACAGACAAAGAGAATATTTTGCAAGAAATCGATGGCACACGATCGTTTGTTTCTTTTTCGGGCGGGGCGCGCTATTTTATTGCTATGACAACGAAGACAGCACAATCCGCAATAAAAGCGCTTGAAACATATGCAAAGCAGCATGATTTAAGGATCACGCCACCGCGTATTTTTGCGCTGGAGGTTATTGCAGCTAGCCCAAAGCCGCTGACGGCGTATGAAGTTTTGGAGGCGCTGGGGGGCAAGCTCGATAACCCGAAGCCGCCGACGGCGTATCGGGCGCTGGAGTTTTTAAGCCAGCATGGGTTTATTCACCGGATTGAATCCTTGAACGCGTATGTGGCGTGCGGGGAAAACCATCATCACCTTGGGTCACAGTTTATGATTTGTGATGCGTGCGGACGTGTGGAGGAAGTGCATCTTTGCCATATTCCGAAGGGGCTGGAGACTCAAGCCGCTGATAAGGGCTTTGCGCTTTCGCACTGGAATGCGGAGTTGCACGGGCGATGCCGCGATTGCGCTTAAGAACAGTGAGTTGAAAAATAACTGTCAACGTGCGGCAGAGTTTTTCCATGGCCTTGGATTTCCCCAAGCATTTTGATGAGCTTTTCTGGGTTTGCATATCGATCGAATTGTTCCATCGATGAGAGAATTCCTGTATTGATTCGAGCTTGAAGCACCGGAGAGAAGGTTGAGTTTTGCATCTGTCTTAGAGCATCAGGTCGATCTTGCGGGCGCATTGTATGTAAGTTCATGCCTCCATGATGCCAGTTGGCATCATACTGGGAAATTGCTTGCCAGCTGCGCGCGCCTTTATCACGCGCAATATCACAAAAAACTTCATGCATTTCCTGTGTTGGAGGCCTTAATGGTTGCAGGCTTTGCGCCTGCGCAGGAGAGGTCAATGTCATAAATGCGGCTGCACATGCGGCAGTAAGAGATGAATTTTTAGCCATGGTTTTAGAGTATTTTCCCGAATAAAATTTTTATTGTGTTATAAAGTAACATTTTGTATTGTCAAGCCTATTGTTGTTATATTATAACGATATAAAGATTTAATTTGAGGACTAAAATGGCTGGCGAGCACAGTTTATCTGGATTATTTAACAACCCTGTCACATGGGTAGGGCTTGGTTTGGCCAGCTGTTTTATCGCGCATTCTTTGATGGGACCCTTGGGGCTAACGCCTATCGCTTCAGGAATCGACTCTTGGATTACTTCAAATATTGGCAGTCTTTCTCCTGCGTTTGCCGATGTTGCTGGTGCCATTTCTGGCGGTGCGGCGCCCAGTGGCGAAATTCTCTCTAGCGTTAGCCCTGACGCTTTTGCAAACTGTGTCGCGGCAGGAGGCCCTACGCATTATCATGGCGACGACGTGTTTGCATGCGTTCCGTCGTAAGGGAAAATAATTCAGAATAATTCTTCAAAAACACTTGCGAAAACACAACATATAGTGGTTTAATGCATTTAAGAACACAATATGTGTACATGTTTCTTTTAGGGCTTTCGCCTCCAACTTATCCCCGTTATTCACCTCATTTTTTTGCAAATGACTAGGAAAAGCGCGGCGGAGCCCTACACTTACTATCATAAGAATCATTACTGTTTAAAAAATCAAAATAGGAGAGCCCCATGTCAGCGCAAGCCGCCGCCAAGAAAGATATCGTCAATTCCAATTCCCCGTTATTGGTGGAACGTCATGTTTATAAGCCTTTCTTGTATCCGTGGTGTTATGAAGCGTGGCTGACGCAGCAACGGATTCACTGGCTGCCTGAGGAAGTGCCGCTGGCGCAGGATGTGCATGATTGGAAAAAGAATCTGACGCCGTCTGAAAAGAACCTGATGACGCAGATTTTCCGGTTCTTTACGCAATCCGATATCGAGGTCAATAACTGTTATATGAAGCATTACTCTCAGGTCTTTGGTCCTGTGGAAGTGCAAATGATGCTGTCGGCGTTTTCCAATATCGAAACCGTGCATATTGCGGCGTATTCGCATTTGCTGGATACGATCGGGATGCCGGAGGTCGAATATTCCGCCTTCCTTGAGTATAAGGAAATGAAGGACAAGTTCGATTACATGCAGGATGTTTCGATGGACAACCGGCGCGATGTGGCCAAAACCATGGCGATGTTCGGCGCGTTTACCGAAGGGCTGGCGCTGTTTGCATCGTTTGCGATTTTGATGAACTTCCCGCGTTTCAATAAAATGAAGGGGATGGGGCAGATTGTGACATGGTCTGTGCGGGATGAAACGCTGCACTGCCTATCGATGATCCGGCTGTTCAACACCTTTATTGATGAAAATCAGGATATCTGGGATGACGCATTGCGCGCCGAGATTACAGAATGCTGTAAAATCACGGTTGAGCATGAAGATGCGTTCATTGATTTGTGTTTCGAAATGGGCGCGATTGAAGGCATGGAGCCGCATGATGTGAAGCAATATATCCGCTATATCGGCGATCGTCGTTTGCAGCAGCTGGGGCTTGATCCGGTTTACGGCGTGGAGAAAAACCCGCTGCCTTGGATGGATGAGATGCTGAACGGGGCGGAGCATACGAATTTCTTCGAGAACCGTTCGACCGAATATTCCAAAGCGTCTACACAAGGGACCTGGGAAGACGTGTTTTCCGGTGATGTGTTTGAGGGCAAATACGGAATTGACGCCAAGAATGAAACCAATATGAGCAATGTTTCCGGCGATAATAGCGGCAAGGGCGGAAGCATCGCTGCAGAGTAAGTTTTAAACTGCGTAAAATCGGCCCTATTTCATTTGTGATGGGGCCAGCAAACACCCCGCCGAATTTTCTGCTTTCGGCGGGGTTTTTTATTAGGAGCAGATTAAATCCAGATTATGCAACATCCAATAGAGGGGGTACAACACTCGAAGCGCCGTGCTGCGGGGCAGTAACGCGGTCGCGATCACCCTCAAACAGCTCTCGGCCCAGACCGAAATGTTGAGAAGAAGAATCAACTTTTGCTGCCAATCTTTGCGCCCATTTTTCTTCAGGAACATGAACAATCAGTTCACCTGTATTGGTGTTGAGCGTGATCATGTCGCCGTCTTGAATTTTATTCATGGGTTCGTCATCGCCTTTCATAGGCATACCATTTTCATCTTGCTGACACACATGTATAACAGATGGCACAGAACCGGATGCGCCAGATAGACGACCATTTGTTACAAGCCCTACATTTTGGCCTTTACCTTGTAATACTTTCAGCGGTGTAATCAGCTTGTGCAGCTCAGGCATCCCTGTCTGCCATGCACCTTGACCACGGACCACAGCAATAAAATCTCCGGTGAGTTCACCTTTTTGGAAGGCTTGTTGTAATCCCAGTTCGGTATCGAAAACGCGGGCTGGTGCTGAAACGCGGCGGTGCTCATCTTTGAGGGCAGAAACCTTTGCGATTCCTTCGCCCAAAATACCATGCATGACTTTAATCCCGCCAGTCGGTGAGAATGGTTTTTCAACCGTTGTGATAATGCTTGCATCGCGCGATGTATTATCTTTAGAAACCCAAGTTACAGAACCATCTTCGTGGAATTGGGGGGTTTTTGTATATTCACTTAAGCCTGTGCCGGCTACGGTTTTTACATCCTCATGCAGCAAGCCGCCATCAAGCAATGTCTGCATTAAAACAGGCATTCCGCCTGCCTGTTGGTATTGGTTGATGTCCGCGGGGCCGTTTGGATAAATGCGCGCAACAGAAGGCACAATTTCTGAGAGATCTTCAATATCCTGAAGGGTAATTGAAATTCCATTCGCCGCCGCAACAGCGGGAAGATGCAAAACACAATTTGTTGAGCCGCCAGTGGCATGAAGCGCCACAATCGCGTTTACAATTGTTTTTTCCGTAATGACTTCGTGCCATTTTGGAACTTCACCATTTGCAAGATGCCTTACGGCCTGTCTTGTCATGGCGTCACGCTCGGGCGTATTGGGCGGAATAAAAGATGAGCCGGGAAGTTGCAATCCTAAAATTTCTGCCATCATTTCATTGGTGTTGGCAGTGCCGTAGAACGTGCACGTACCGGGGCCATGATAAGATCTCATTTCCGAGGCGAGTTCTTCTTTTTTACCCGCCAAGCCTTGGGCGACCAATTCTCTGACTTTGTTTTTATCTCCATTTGACTGACCGGTGCTCATCGGGCCGCCCGGTGCAAAAATGACCGGGAGATGTCCAAATGAACTTAATCCAATTTCAAAACCGGGTTTGATTTTATCACACGTCGCCATGGCAACTACTGCATCAAACGTATTGTGTGATAAACCGATTGCAACATCTCTTGCGATTACATCACGGCTAAGAAGTGACAAATGCATACCTTTTTGCCCTTGGGTTGTTCCATCACACATAGCGGTCGTATGCGTAGCGATCTGCGCTGTCATGCTATGTACTAATGCTTCATCTTTGATTACGTCCGAAAATTTCAAGAACGGTTGGTGCGCAGACAGCATGTCCGTTGCCGCAGATACAATTCCGATATTCCAGCTTTTATCGCCCGCAAGAAGAAGTTTTTCATCCGCGCTGGCCGAGGCATTATTATGAGCAAGGCCGCTGCAGGATTGGCAAGATCTGTGGACGCCCGAGATTGTTGCCTCATTCATACGACCCAAATACGCTTGTCTGTGTGGCTTGCTGCGCGCGATGATTCTATCGGTGACTTCTTGTAAGACGGTATGGACCATTTTATTTACTCTCTCTTTATCAAATTTGGATTTTTTACAGTTATAGAAAATAAATATGCTTGTCAAAAAAAACTTTAAAAATTGTGCGGGCTTGACCTGTATTAAAATTTTATTTCATAATTATTCTTTAAACCTTCACAAAAGAATGAGTGTCATGACAAATTTTTCCAAAAAAATCGCATTTTCCTTTTTTGCGGTGATGGCTATGGCTTCGCCGGCTCTTGCGCAAGACGCCCCCGCGTTTGACAGCGGAGATACCGCGTGGATGCTGGTTTCTGCGCTTTTGGTTCTTATGATGACAATTCCGGGGCTGGCGCTGTTTTATGGCGGCTTGGTGAAGAAAGATAATATTCTGGCGACGCTGATGCAGTCGATTGCGATTGCGGCGATTGTGTCGGTTGTTTGGCCTGTGGTTGGCTATTCTCTGGCGTTTACCGAAGGGAATATGTATATCGGTTCGCTTGATTTATTGATGCTGAGCGGCGTTACGCCAACTTCCGCGAGTGGTACGATCCCCGAGAGCGTGTTTATCATTTTTCAGATGACTTTTGCGATTATTACGGCGGCGCTTCTGGTCGGGGCAGTGGCGGACCGGATTAAGTTTTCAACATTGCTGGTGTTTACGCCGCTTTGGGTTTTGCTGGTTTATGCGCCGATCACGCATTGGGTATGGGGTCCGGGCGGGTTTATCGGCGGGATTGGCCTTGAGGATTATGAGGGCGTGCTTGGTTTTGGCGAGGCGCTTGATTTTGCGGGCGGCACCGTTGTGCATATTAACTCGGGCGTGGCCGGCTTGGTGGCGGCGATTGTTATGGGGCGTTCGCTCAACCCATCCGAAGGGCCTTCTGATTCATCGAACCTTGTGTGGTCGGTGATTGGGGCGGGCTTGCTTTGGGTTGGCTGGTTTGGATTTAACGCTGGATCTGCGCTTTCTGCGGGGGGGTCAGCGGGTTATGCGATGCTGGTCACCAATGCGGCGGCGGGGATTGCGGCGATTACGTGGATTATCGTTGAGATGCTGCATAAGGGCAAGGCTTCGGTGCATGGCGCGATTTCCGGCGTGGTTGCGGGATTGGTTGCGATTACGCCTGCGGCCGGGTTTGTGGATTTCACAGGATCGCTGATCCTCGGGTTTGCCAGCGGTATGATCTGTTATTTCGCGGTGACGTATTTGAAGAAATGGTTCCGTTACAGTGATGCGCTGGATGTTTTTGGCCTGCATGGTATTGGCGGGATTGTTGGTGCGCTTTTGGTGGGCGTGCTTGCCAACCCCGCAATCGGCGGTGCGGCCGGCACATGGTATGGCGGTGAAGACCAGCTTATGGCGCAGGTGCTGTCGATTGTTATTGTTGCCGGATATTCGGCAGTAGCGACTGCGCTTCTACTTGTGGTCTTGCGCTTTACGATTGGCCTTCGGGTTCAACCGCGGGCAGAATATGAGGGGCTGGATCTCGCGCTGCATGGGCAGAATGTGGATTAAACGTCGTTATCAGTTTTGACCTTAAAGCCTTGATCGCGCAGGGATTTTACGAGGGTGCGGACATGGTGTTTATCGCGGGCTTCGATGACGACTTCGAGTTCCGCTTTTTTCAAGGATACGGATTGCATCATGCGTTGGTGGATGACCTCCACCACGTTGGCACCGCTTTCGCCGATGATGCGGGCGATGTCGGAGAGTTGACCCGGCGTATCGTCGATTTCGAAAACAAGACGTGAGATGCGGCCATCACGAACAAGGCCGCGCAGAATAAGCGTGGAGAGTAGGCGGGAGTCGATATTGCCGCCGCACAGGACGAGGCCGACTTTTTTGCCTTTGAATTTTTTGAGGTTCTTTTTAATGACGGCAAGACCTGCGCCCGGAGCCCCTTCCGCGACCAATTTTTCAGCAGACAGAAGATCAAAGACTGCGTCTTCGATTTCGGCCTCGGACGCGCTGTCGATCCAATCCACCAGATTATCGATGACTTTGAGATTGGCTTTGGCGGGTTCCTTAACGGCGATGCCTTCGGCCAGAGTTGAGCCGCCCACAGGCCCTGCGCGTTTTTCACGTTTGGCCATTACGGCGTCGAACATTTCGGCCTGTGCGCCGACAACCTCGACTTTCGGATTGACGCCCTTCACGGCTGTGGCTACGCCCGCGATCAGACCGCCGCCGCCGATGGGCACGACGATGACATCGAGATCAGGGACTTGCTCCATCATTTCAATGCCCAGCGTCCCCTGCCCCGCCGCCACGGCCGGATCATCATAGGGGTGAATAAAGGTGTAGTTTTTTTCCTTCGCCATATCGATGGTGAATTGCACGGATTCATCGAAGTTGTTGCCATGCAGGACGACCTTGCCGCCGAAATCCTCTGTGCGCTGGATTTTGTTAAAGGGGGTGCCGTTCGGCATGACGATGGTGGCGGGTATTCCCAAAGCCTGAGCGTGGTATGCGACGCCTTGGGCGTGGTTTCCGGCGCTGCAGGCTATGACGCCGTTTTTACGTTCTTCGCCCGAAAGCGTGAGGAGTTTGTTGAGCGCGCCGCGTGCTTTGAACGCGTTGGTGTGCTGGAGATTTTCGAGTTTCAAATAGAGCTTAATCCCCAGATGCAGGGACAGGCGGTTGGCCTTGACGCAAGGGGTGCGCATCGTTGCGTATTCAATCGCCGCGTGGGCGCGTTTCACATCATCAAATGTAATCATCGTATATTTCCAATTCAGCCAGCTACCATAGCCATGCTTCATAAGGGATGCCAGAACTTTTGCAGTTTTTTCGGGTATAAAAATTTTAATTTATAGCGGGGCAGCAGGAAATTTGATATCATTACAATAACAGGTAACCAAAGGATCTCTCCTTGCCCTCAAACTTACCTTTTTCAAATCCCGACCCTTCAGGCGATATAAATCGATACGCCGCGTTTTATTTTAACCTCCCTTATTGTAACTGTTTACCACCCTCCTTTAACACAAACGGAAGGACATTTTCGCATGTCAAAAAAAACTCGCAAAAGCCAACGTAATCCAAAAGACCATAATGTTGTCCATACGAATTTTGATGCTCAGGATTGGCACCCTTTGGACGGAGAAATAGACGGGCGGCGCGATCAAAAATATGTGAAAAATATTAAGCCACGTTCCGATGGGCAGGCTGAACTCATGCAAGCGATAGACGATTATTCCCTGACCATGGCGATTGGGCCAGCGGGAACAGGGAAGACTTATCTGGCGATTTCCAAGGCCGTTGAGGCGCTGGAGCGCGGTGATGTGGAGCGGATTATTCTCTCCCGCCCCGCGATGGAAGCCGGAGAGTCTCTGGGCTTTTTACCGGGCGGCATGGAAGAGAAGATGGCGCCGTATTTGCGGCCGCTTTATGACTCTCTTGGTGATCGCCTTGGCGGAAAGAAAGTGCGGCAGTATCTGGAAGACGGCACCATCGAGATTGCCCCGATCGGGTTTATGCGCGGGCGGACGCTGAACAATGCGTTTGTTGTGATTGATGAGGCGCAAAACTGTACGTATGGGCAGCTGAAGATGATCCTATCGCGGCTTGGTTGGCATTCGACCATGGTGGTGACAGGAGATCCGGAGCAATCCGACTTGCTGGAGGGGATTTCGGGCTTAGCCGATATTTCCCGTAGGCTGGAGGCTTTGCCGAATGTTGCGGTTTGCCGCCTGAAAGATACCGATATTGTACGTCACCCGTTGGTGGCGGACATGCTGGGCGTTCTTTAAGGCACTATGGCCGAACAGGAATCCCGATCTAAGATTAATTTGAGCGACCCCTCCTTATGGGGGGTCGTTTTTAGCAATCTCGTGGCCATTGTGATGGCGCATATCGAGGGCTGGCCGTTGGGGCAGATTATGTGGATCTATTGGGGGCAAAGTGTGATTATCGGCGTGGTGAATGTAATACGTATGCTTTCGCTTAAGGAATTTACGACCGAGGGGATGCGGATGAACGATCAACCTGTCCCTGAAACACAAGCGGCAAAAAGACAAGTGGCCGCGTTTTTTGCACTTCATTACGGGATTTTTCACGCCGCGTATTTTATGTTTTTGTGGCAGAAACACCCGCTGAGCATAGGGGAGATGAATGAAGCGTTTTTGATGATGTTAACGCTCAGCATGTTTGTAGGCTCTCATTCTTATTCATACATGCATAATTTAAATGCGGATTTTCGACAGCAAAAACCCAATTTGGGCACGATCATGTTTTATCCGTATTTGCGGATCGTCCCGATGCATCTGGCGATTATTTTCGGCGGGATGGTCGAGGGGATTGGATTGATGATCTTCATGAGCTTGAAGACCTTTGCCGATGCGGGCACACATGTGGTCGAGCATTATCTTTTTCAAAAGCCGAAAAGGGATTATTCGGTTTGAGAAATTCTTAATTGTGCTGGGCGGTTTGCCGCTCCACCGAAACAAGGTCATAGCCTGCATAGGTTATGGCCTTGTTTAATTCTTCGTCGCTGAGTTTGGCTTCGGGTTTCATGTGCACGGTTACCAGGCCCGCATCGAGGTCGATATCGACTTTTTCGACACCGTCGTAATCTTCGAAAACCTTCCAGACGCTCTGGGCGCAGAAATCACAGACCATGCCGTTGACCTTGATGGCAACATCTTCGTGGGCACTCGCGTAAGCGGCGGGAATTAACGTGAGAAGGGCGAGGAGTGTGAGGATCGTTTTCATAGGTGGCTCCTTTGTTGGTTAAAAGCGGTGAACATAATTGAGCAGGCCGCCGCCATCGAGGTTATATCCTGCCTCGAGCATATCGGCGCCTTTGAAAAACCGCACCAGTGGCGTGGCAGAGAAATTATCCTTTGCGCCAGCGTCATAATCGGCCTGGAGCATCAGCCATGTATGAAGATCGCCTACATCGCCGATATAGGGGGCGATGCCGATGCGGGCTTTGTGCTTGGCGGATTTATCGATATCGCCTGCTGTAAAAAATCTGTTTTCATAGGAGGTGAAGTAGCGGCGGTTTTCCCAATCACCAGCAATCCCTGTGAAAGCGGCGGCTTGCGTTTGGTCACTATCATAGGCGATTCCGGCGCCCGATTTTATATAGACGTTGGCTTGGGAGCCTTCGCCGTTCCAGCGTTTGAGAAGGTGATTATGCTGGATGAAATCGGCGTTGGATTTGGCCTCCCGCATATATTCATGGCGAAGGCCGATCGAGTTTTTGGGGTCGGGGGTATAGTGGATGTGGAGCGAATTGCTGTCGACATCGTTTGTGGTCATCAGTGTCCAGCCGCCCGGATAGGATACGGGGCGAGAATGCGCCGAAATCGGCAACAGGGCAAAGACAACAATAAGCAATCCCGAAAACTTCATAGCGTTCATACTAGTTTATTCGCGGTTGCCTGTCACTTCGTTACCATTATTGGCAGGCAGGCGCGGAGGATCGTCGCTCGCAGGCGGAGAGCAGATCCTGAATTGTAAAACCGATGGTGATATGGTCGTCGTAGCTGCTGTGAAAGAGTTTTTGCCCTGACGGTGTCAAGAAAAAGGCCTGCTGGGGGTGGCCATCAACTTTTGTGCCTGAGAAGGTGAATTCCGCGCCGAGGGCGCGGGCCGCTGCCTGAACTTGCGATAGCTCGCCGGTGAGGATCTTGAACCCTGCCGGAGAGTTCATGGCTGCGGTCAGGTTGGTGAGATCATTTCTATCCGGTTGGTCGGAGACTTTGGGCATGACAAGCACAGGCTGGACGCGGCTGTGGCTCTCGACGACGATTTGCGCTGTCATAAAGGCGGAGCCGCAACTGGGGTAGAATTTTTGCGCGGTCATAAACAGCGCGAGGGTAAATTTTTGAGGGTCGGGGACAAAATTATCACCTGTCGCCAGATCTTTGAGCGCGGCAAACGGATGTGCGGGCGGCGCGGCGACTGCTTCTTGACCCGCGATCAAAAAAGCGGCGGGCAAGCCCGTTATAAATTGTCTTCTGTTCATTTTAGTCCAATCCTAAGAGTGAGCGTGCGGAGTCTGTGAGTTCTGGCGCGGTGCCTGCCCCTGCAACGGCCATATGGGCTGCGTGCTCTGCGCCCGTCATGGCATGGGCGCCCATGTCATGCGCGGCGCTGCCCCATTCATATGTCAGGTCGAAATAGCCATTTATGGTGTTCTCGATGATAGCGCCGCCAACCGTGCCGATATCGCCGAGCCCTGTGAGCATTTGCCAACCGGAATCCAGCGCGGCGGGTATGACATCGGTGAGGGTTGATGCGCCGCCAGAGGCCGCCATCGCCGTCACCGTCATGCCCGCCCACATCATATAGTGCAGATTGTGCATATTGAATATTTTCGACAGACCCTGATGGCCTGCACTGCCTTCGGCCATATCGGCCTCCTTTTTTATCTCCTAAAAACTAAAATATTTTTGTTCAGGCGATAAAGGCGGGAGGTCCTGTGGCATAGGTGGTTTTGGGGGTGCTTTCGCGCGGGGCGATGGTGCCGCCAGCGAGCTTAGCGTAGTTACCCGCGATTGGGGATTTCAGGATCGGCGCGGCGCTCATAAGCGCGTGGTTATGCGCCGAGGCGAAACAGAATAAGCAGTCCTTCATGGACACATGGTCGGGCATAGGCTGCGGCTCTCCGCCCATATCAAGCTGCACGATTTCGATGCTGCCATCGGCTTTACAAATCTCGACATCCATTTTGCCGGAGATAAAGGCGCAGGCCGGAGAAATGCCCATAGTGGCGAAGGCCAGAATGAGCAGTGTGAAAACGATATTTGCGCCGCAAGCGTTGTTCATAGTTATGTTTTTACGACTCATCGCCCGAGAAGGCAAGCCCTTAAAGCAGCATCATCGGAATGGTGGCGAGCAGCAGCAGCGCGAGGATTATATTGATGATATGGCGGGTTTTATCATCGCGGAACAGCCCTGCGATCATCTTTCCGAACAGCGTCCAGATACTGGTGGAGCACAGGCAGGAAAAAGAATTGCAAAGAAAAATTACAAGGATGCTCATGGTGATGCCCAGATCAGCAGGCAAGAGGCTTACGGCTGTTATACAGGCCACGAGCCCCTTGGGGTTGATGAACTGGAACATCGCGGCTTCGGCGAAAGTGAGGGGGCGGGTGGTCTGTTTTTCCTTTTCCTTCAATCCCAAACGCCCAGCGGTGGCGATTTTATATGCCAGATATAGAAGATAGGCGGAGCCAAGGGTTTTGAGGATGATTTCGATTTGCGGAAACGCATGGTAGAGCGCGCCGATGCCAAAGGCACAAAGCATGATGAGCGCCGTGAAGCCGACATAGATGCCCAGAATATGCGGAAGCGTGCGCATATAGCCGAAATTCATGCCGCTGGCCGTCAGCATCACGTTATTCGGCCCCGGGGTTATCGCGGCGATCAGCAGGAAATAAAAGAACGGCAGAGCCGCGATGGCGAGTTCGGGCATGGGCATCGGGGCTTAGACCTTTTCGGGGAGTTTGACATCGGCTTCGCGCCAGCGGCGCATGTTACCCTGCACATCGAGCTGGCCGTTATCAATAAGGGTGTAGATGCGCCCGGCGATTTGGTGGGAGAGGTCTTTGGATAGCTCCGCGCCCCCAGCTTCGAAGGCATCAAAAACCTTGGCGATGATGACCGCGATTTTGGTGAAATGCGCGGAAGCAGCGTCGAGGATCAGGGCGTCTATATCAGGCAAGGTTTGGCTCATGGCAAGGTTTTTAACACGAAAAACACGAAGTTACACGAAAGATTTATGCTTATTTTAGGGCGACCCGTCATGATCAACCGCCAGGGTTCCTTGATTGTGGGTTCTTGGCGATCGGCCCAGGGGTTCTCGGCGTTTTGGGCTGATCAAGCGGGGATTTCCTGTCCATCCCAAGCAAAAACTTTGCCTGTATCTTTGGCGGTGACCGTGTCTATGACGCCAATCATATGCGCCGCCGCGTTTTCAGGTGTGAAGATTTCATGGTTCACGCCGGCCTGAAAAGGTTCGGAAAGTGCCGTATCAACGGTGTTGGGGTGGAGGCCGATGATTGAGGCTTCCTTATAACGGCGCGCGACTTCAATAGAGGCTGTTTTCAAAATCATATTGAGGGCGGTTTTCGAGGCGCGATAAGCGTACCACCCGCCGAGATCATTATCCGAAATACTGCCTACCCGCGCAGACAGAGCGGCAAAAACGCTTTTTCCATCCTTGGCCAGTAGCGGCAGAAAATGTTTTGCCACCAGCGCGGGTCCGAAAGTATTGACCGTAAAAACCCTCATAAAGGCTTCTTGGTTAAGGTCTCTGAGGTTTTTTTCCGGTTTTAAAGTGTCATCATGCAAAATGCCGCTGGCGATAATCAGAAGATTAAGGGGGGTTTCAATCGCAGAGGCGGCCGACTGGATAGAGGCTTCGGCGTTTAAATCTATTGGGGCGCTGATGATTTTTGGGTGTTGAAACCGCTTTTCACTGCGTGAAAAAGCATAGAGCGTTTTGATCTTTTCATCATCGGCCAGAATGTTTACGAATGCAGAACCTATGCCGCCGGAGGCACCGATTACGGCAATATTTATATTGTCAGGAAAACTGGCAAGACTGGTCATTTTTATTTACTTGTGCCTTCAAGCCGCTGGTTATTGTTTTTGCATAAACAGAGTGAGCTCGGCGACGGTTACGCCGAATTTTTTCAAATATGACCGGTTAATCAGAACGCCGTCATTCATGAGAAACATCCAGTCATCGAAGGTTATTTTATAAGTTTTGTCGCCGACTTCTAGATCCATTTGATAGGCCCATTGCATCGCGCTGCCTTTTGTCCGTCCATCCGCCTTGCCGATGATATCTCCGGCGGTGCCTTCATACTGATGATCGGCGATTTTTTTGATGGTCCATGTACGCTGCTGGGTTTTGCCGTCATAATACTGGAACTCTTCCTCCAGCGTTCCGGTGTCACCTTCCCATGTTCCGACCATATTCACATCAAAGCGCCGTGTGACATGACCTCTGCGATCCTGTACCAACCCCCAGGCCTTTATCGGGCCGGTAAAATAGCTCTGCAATTCCAGCGGTGGCTCTGTGCTGTCGTAATGGTTGAGAGTGGGGCCGGAGCATGCGCCCAAGAACCCGCTTATGAATGTCATCAACGTCATGAAAAATAGTCCTTTCGAAAGCGTCATAATTTTACCTTGTGGTTGTGAAGAGCGAAAACCCCGTATTGCCGTGATTTTATAGTGTGAAGGGTGCCATGTGTTCATGATTGTCCCAATAATTTCCGCCGTAACTCCGGTGCGCTGGTTTTGGTGCTCAACCAGATATTAAAAAACTGTTGTCCGAAATCCGGGTCTGTGATCCGGCCAATTTCCTGCTCGCCGCTATAAAAGACAGTCTCGCCTGATTGGGTTGATACGCCGGTCAGATCGCTGCCTGATGAGACATTCGGAAAAATGGCGCGCATTTGGGCATGCCAGTCGGCCAATTTAACTTCATCGGTAAAGCCCTGGGTGCGGATTTCTTCTGCGGATCGGTCAGCGATTTTTTTGCCTTCGATATCGCGCAGATATGAGAGTTTAAGGGCAAAGGGCTGGTCTTGCTGCCACTGTCCGTTTGGTGCGAACAGGGCGGCATCATAAACATCCCACAACATGACCTTCAGCCGGCCCTGACCGACTTTTTCAGCATCGGGAACATAGGTGCCAATGACATCCAGCGCGTAAGCGGGGGAGATGCCCAGAACGGCCAAGGCGGCGATGGACCGGATCATATTACGCATGGCTGAGCTCCACTTGCATAACATCGGTGCGTCCGGTTTTAAAGCCGGCAATACACGCCGCCAGATAAAACCGCCAGAGGCGGATAAACCCGTCATCAAAGCCCAAAGCCTTGATCTGGGGTTGCTTTTGGTCAAAGGCGTGCAGCCAGTGTTCAAGGGTTTTGGCGTAATCCTGTCCGAAGAAAAACGGGTTTTGCGCCTTCATCCCTGCTCTGGCCGCTTCTTCGGTGAAACGGGAGGGGCTGGGCAGCATACCGCCCGGGAAAATATAGCTGCGAATGAAATCACCGCCGCGCCGATACCGCGGGAAATCCTGCTCGTTCATTGTGATGGTTTGAATCACGGCTTTGCCTTTGCGGTTCAAAAGGGAGCCGAGTTTGTTAAAATATACCGGCCAGTAACGTTCGCCCACGGCTTCAAACATTTCTATCGAAACAATATGGTCAAAGGTGCCTTTTTGGTGGCGGTAATCTTCCAGCGCGATTTCTGCGTTGTTTTTTAAGCGATCTGTTGCGTATTCGTGCTGCTGCTCGGACAGGGTAATGCCTTTAATTTTATAATCCCCGCGCATGCTTGCGCGCTCTGCGAATCCGCCCCAGCCGCAACCAATCTCAAGCAGGTTTCCGGATTGCTGACCTAGGCAATCCACCATCCGGTCATATTTATTGTGCTGAGCCTGCTCTATGGTTTCATTGTCATTGCGAAACAGCGCAGCCGAATAGGTCATTGTAGGATCCAGCCAGAGTTTGTAAAAATCATTGCCCAGATCGTAATGTGCGTGAATATTTTTGCGACTCCCTTTCAGGGTATTGAGGCGCATCAGGTAAGACAGCATAGAAAGGGCGCGGGAAAAATTGTTGCCCACTACAAATTGATCCAGCGCGGTTCTGTTCACCAGGCCAAGCGTTGTCAGGGCGACCAGATTATCGGTGTCCCAATGCCCGGCGCGGTAGTCTTCGGCAAGCCCGATATCGCCTTTGCGCATCATATTTGATACAACGCGCCAGTCTTTCAATTCTATTTGCGCCTTTGCGCCTGGCGCTCGCCCTTCGAATGTGCGGGTTTTTCCATCTGGTGTGGTTACATAGAGGGTTCCGGATTCGATCGTGTCGAGCCGTTTAAACAAAAAATCTGACGCTGTTTTTCCTATCATCTCATTACCTTATATTGTTGTTTCTAACACGGGCCTTACATGGACATTACTTTTTTGTAAGGTTGTTCGTTCCGCTTACCCTGTCCATGATTTGTGCGGGTTTGGCAATATATTTTATGCCTTTAGAAAGCAGTTTTATCGCTTGCCAATGAATAAGCAAGATTGTTTTAAATGTGATAAGCGGATAGTGCCAGAGAGCCTTGTGTAAACTGTGTTTATTCATGGCCTCAAAGCGGCCGGTCAGCGCGGTCACAAGCTGCTTTTTTCCCTCGCCGTCATAAAAATCAATCCATACGCCAAAGTTTTGATCCGTCACATCAAAGCGAAAATGATAATCCCCTTCGCGCTTAAGAAACGGGGAGACGTGAAAAACCTTTTGGCCCTGCAAGATATCGTTTGAGGCAATGATCCGCTGGTCTTGATGAGCGCAAAGATAACTATGCTGTTCGCCGAATGTATTGTGAACTTCGCATAGGACCGCTCTTAATTGTCCGGCCTTATCGGCGCACAGAAAAAAACTGACCGGATTAAACACATATCCGATTATGCGCGGCAGGCAGATCAGAGTGATTTCGCCGTCGGCTTGATCTATATCGTAATCAATTAAAATTCCCCGTACCCATTGGGATAGATCCGATCCATCGCGCTTCCCGTGGTCTTTATCGTAAAAGCTTAAGGTGCCAAAACGATTGCGCGGCAGGGGCAGAGCTGTCATTTGTGCGAGCGGGAGGGCAAGATAATAAATCCTGTAGTTAAAGGCGTTTATCTTCGGGAAGAGACGTTTATGCATCACCTTTCCGAACATGATTGACGGGGTTAATGCCATGGGATTTTGGCCCCTAATTTTTTGGCCACATTTACCGCGCTCAGCAGTCCGTCTTCATGGAAGCCATAACGCTGGTAAGCGCCGCAGAACCAAAGGCCACGCCGCCCTTGAATGGTTTCAATATCGTTTTGCGCCTTGATTGCCGAAAGATCAAAGACGGGATGGGAAAAATTATGTTCGTCATCAATCAAATCTTCCTGAGGTCTGCGGCCCGGATTGAGCGTAACAATCACCGGGGTTTCGGTCTCCAGATTTTGCAGGTTGTTCATCCAGTAGCTGAGTGAAACCCGATTGTTTTTATCTTCACGGCCTTCGGAGAGGTAAACCCAACTCGCCCAGCATTTTTTGTTGTGCGGCATAAAGCTGGTGTCACGATGAACGATGATTGTATTGTCCTGATATGAAAATGCGCCGAGGATTGCTTGTTCATCGGTGCTTGGTGCATCAATCATCTTTAAGGCTTCATCGGCATGACAGGCCATCACCACCTGGTCATACATTTCGGTTTTGCCGCGGGTGTCGCGCACATGAATGCCGGGGTCTTCCGGGGTGATTTTTTCTGCTGCGCAATTCAGCCGGATTTTATCGTGTAACTGCGCCGTCAGGCGTTTCACATATTCTCGACTGCCGCCCGATACGCTGTACCATTGCGGCCGGTTATTGATGCTGAGTAGACCGTGGTTCTTGAAAAACTGCAAAAATGTCCGCGCCGGAAATTGCATGATTGTTTCAATCGGGCAGCTCCAGATTGCTGCGCCCATCGCCAGCAGGTAATAGTGCCGAAACCATTGCCCCATATGAAGTTCATCCATGCAGCGCCCCAGTGAAATATCGGCATCTTTTTCTATATAGCCGAGGGCCTGGCGGTTGAAACGCACAATGTCTTTCAACATTCCCCAATATGCGGGGCGGATGATATTTTTTCCCGCCAGCATATGGCCGGAGGCATATTCCAGCCACCCCTGGTCAATACTGACACCAAAGGACATATTGCTTTTGTGATATGGAACATCCAGCATTTTAAACAAGCCCATAAGATTGGGATAATTCCAGTTGTTGAAAACGATGAACCCGGTATCGACGGGAATGGTTTTGTTGTTTGCCGAAATTTCAATCGTGCGGCTGTGGCCGCCAATATAGGAATTTTTTTCATATATGGTTATATCATGATGGGGTGCCAGCAAATGCGCCGCCCCCAAACCGGAAATGCCTGTGCCTATAATTGCGATTTTCATGCTGTGAGTATTCACAAAACCGGCCTGTCCGTCTATGGCGAAGTGATTACAAAATTGTAATGGTGCGCAGGCCGGGCTGAGCGTTTTCGATGCTTATGCTTCCGCCATGCAAAGAGATGACCGCAGAAACAAGACTTAAGCCCAGACCCACACCAGGGACGGAGCGACATTTTTCCGTACGGTAGAAACGCTCGAAAATTTTAGCTTTTTGGTCTTCGGGCACGCCGGGACCATTGTCTTGAATGACAACCGCAAGGTGCCCCTGATTGTGTTTCAGATCAATATTAACAAGCCCTCCTTCAGGCGTAAATTTCACGGCATTGTCGATTAAATTTGCAAAGGCCTGAAATAGTAAATTGCGGTCTCCGCGATATTGGGCGGTTTGCAGTTCTGCGCTTATTGTAATGCCCTTGTCTTCTGCCAGTGGTTGATAAAATTCAATGACATCGTTGAGAAGGTTATGCAGGTCAAGCGTTTCAAACTGGCTGCGTTGCCGCTCTGTTTCTATGCGGGCAATCCGCAACAGAGCGTTGAATGTGGCCAGAATTTGGTCTGTTTCCTTAAGCAGGTCATCATAAGGCTGAGGGTTTTTTGCTTCTTTTTGCAGGGTTTCAATATGGCTCCGCATACGGGTCAGCGGGGTTCGCAAGTCATGGGCAATGTTATCGGAGACCTGCCGCACGCCCAGCATTAATTCCTCAATCCGCGAAAGCAGCATATTCAGAGCCGATGCCATATTGCTTAAATCATCCCAGTGCGAGGTCATTTCCACGCGGCGGGAAAGATCTCCGGTTTTTATAATTTCATGGGCTGTTTCGGCGATTTTATTGGTGCCTCTGACAACAAATACGCTGATCAGATAGCTGATGAACACCACGATCATCACAAACGAGATACTGGCGATGCCGATCCATTGCATGAATCGAAAATCATGCGAAACCTCGGTTATATCCGTGCCGATCAAAATCTTTTTTTCATCGGGCAGCGTTTGGATTCTGGCGGCGAAGCGTTGTGAGGTGTTCGGATTGTCAAAGACCAAAAGCCCTTCTGCGAGGCGGTTTGACGGCGCATGAAAGCCTTCGGGCAGTTTTCCATCATTGCTGAGCGGTATATAGATGCGCTCCGGATACTCGCTTGGCGCAGGCAGCGTGCCGAGGGCGGTGATATATTTGATTTCGGAGTCCAGAACGGCCTGAGTATTTTGGACAAAATGCCCTTTGGCGAAATAATGAATAAAATATCCAAAGCTTAGAGCCGCCGCACCGCATAAGACGGTGAACAGCAGAGCCATCAAAAAGCTGGAGCTTTTTGCATATTGTCTTTTATTCTTCGATAATGTATCCGGCACCGCGCACTGTCCTTATAATCGGCTTATCAAATCCCTTGTCTATTTTGCTTCGTAAGCGGCTGATATGCACGTCAATCACATTGGTTTGCGGGTCAAAATGGTAATCCCAGACATGCTCCAGCAGCATGGTTCGCGTGACAACCTGCCCCTTGTTTCGCAGCATATATTCAAGAAGGCTGAATTCGCGGGATTGAAGGTCAATATCCCTGCCTTCTCTGATGACCTTTCGCGACAGCAGATCCAGTTCCAGAACTCCGGCGTGAAGCCGGGTGTTTTCTGATTTTATGTCTCTCCCTGTGCGCCGGGCAAGAATTTCAACGCGAGCAAGAAGTTCGGCAAAGGCAAAGGGTTTGACCAGATAATCATCGCCGCCGGATCGCAAGCCTTTAACGCGGTCATCAACCTCGCCCATTGCGCTGAGAATCAGGGCGGGGACAAGGTTGCCGGCTCCGCGAATGGTTTTGATAATTGTCAGGCCATCAAGTTCGGGCAGCATCCGGTCGACGATTAATGCGTCATAGCTTTCTGTCGTTGCCAGAAATAAGCCGTCTTTGCCGTTATGCGCGCAATCTATCGTGTGGCCGGCTTCCTTCATGCCTTTTGCGATATAGGCAGACACCTCCGGATCGTCTTCAATCACAAGTATTCGCATAGTCTGCTGCTGTCTTTCTTCATTTTGAACACACCCTTTTATCCGAAGTGATTCATGAATGGAAGTCTGGTCATACCCCCTTTCCAAAAAGCTTTGAACATTGCATCATAGCCCCTATGAAAATTGTATGTGATATTGGTGGAACATTTGCCCGCTTCGGCCTTGTCCAAAACGGCATGGTTGAAAAGATTTGTAAATATAAGGCCGCCGGCTTTGCCGATTTTCAAACGGCACTTGGGCAATATGCGCGGGATCAGGGTATTGAAACCAAAACCCCCTTGCGGATTGCAACGGCGGCCTATGCGGACGAGAACGGGGCATGGCGCTTCGTCAATAATAACCCATGGATCATAGAACCACAGAAGATCAAGGCGGAAGGTTGGGATATTGAAGTCATCCTCAATGATTTCGAAGCGGCGACTTGGGCACTCTGTAATCTTAAAGACGTAGATATCAATGTTCTGAAAGCGGGCCGCGCGCAAAATGATACCAAATGCCTGCTCGGCCCGGGCACGGGTCTGGGTCTTGGTTACCTTCATGGCGGCGCCGTGCAAAAAACTCATGGCGGTCATATGCCTGCCGCCGCCGTGAGCGAAGAGCAATGGCAGGCGGTGCAGGACATTTACAAAGGCGTTCCGGTTGTTTTCGAAGATTTGGTCAGCGGCCCTGCGCTGCAAGAGCTGCGGGCGCGCTATGATGACAAAAAGGCCCTGCGCCTGTTCCATGAATTTTTCGGCGTGTTCGCCGCCAATGCGGTTATAACGGGTCATGCTTATGGCGGGCTCTATCTGACGGGCGGTGTTTTAGAAAATTTGATCGCGGAAAGCGCATTTGATTTTGCAACCTTTGAGAAATGGTTTTGTATCAGGGGCGTAGCTTCTGTGCAAAACGCGCTGGAACATACTCCCATCATCCATATCACATACCCCTACCCCGCGCTGAAAGGCCTGCTGAATGCCTAAGGCCTATCTCACGATTGACGACAGCCCCTCGGATCGCACAGATGATCTGGTCGATTTCCTGCTTGCACGCAACGTCCCTGCGCTCCTGTTCATCAGCGGTAAATATATGCACGCAAATCCCGCCCCCATCATCCGCGCCATTGAAAAAGGCTTTCTGATCGGTAATCACGGATATGACCATCTCCCCGCAGGCGATATAAGCTTTGATGAATGGTGCGAAGATTTTGAAAAAGTCGAAGCGCAGATAGAGGCCGCCTATGAGGCAGCAGGGCAAACGCGGGGTCTAAAAACCTACCGCTTTCCCTATATTGATCGCGGGGACGGCGTGCGCGTTGAACGTGCGGCGGCCAGCGGTGAAGGCGGTGCCATCACTGATACGCGCGAAGTGCGACGCATTCAGGATTACCTCAGGAAGCGCGGGATTGCTCAACCCTTCACAGGCACGCCTAAAGGCTATCCCGTAAATGCCGCCGACAGCCTCTTCACGTTCACAAGCGGCGATTGGATGCTGACCGCGCGGCACAAAGGCAAATGGGAGTATAAGACCCTTGATGACCTAAAAGCCCGTATTGACGCCCGCCAGACACAAGGAAACGAAGTCTTGCTGATGCATGATCAGGCCGAGATTTTTGATGTTTTTTGCGTTCTGGTTGATTATTTGCAAGAAAATGGAACCGAGTTTCTTGATTTCGAAAACAAGACCTGATAGTTGTGCTGTCTTAAATACTGCGCGGGTGTAGCTCAATGGTAGAGCCCTAGCCTTCCAAGCTAGTTGTGCCGGTTCGATCCCGGTCACCCGCTCCATTTTTCTTACAACTGTTTTGAAAAGCATTAAAAAACCCGTTGACTTTGGCTTGCGGGTTTCTTACATCAAAGCATTGGTTTTAATATGGCCTGCAACGTGCAGGTTTTAATTATCTGAAGAAGGCAAAAGGAAGAGTTAAATGGGAAAAGAGAAATTTGAACGGAACAAGCCGCATTGTAATATTGGCACGAT
>CAYGJS010000011.1:0-59872 GCA_964350435.1 uncultured Micavibrio sp. | reverse complement strand
TCACCGCGCTCTACACCGCACTCGAAGCGCTGATTGAGCGCCCGCAAACGCCCGACACCCTCGAAGAGCAAGCCCATATCCTCAACGAGATTTTTACCATTATTATGCGCCGCAATATCAAACGTGATAAGGAAAGGGGCTATATCGATCAAGACCACCTCGACCTCGCCCTGCGCATTCAAAAACAATGCAATGACACCCTGAAAACCCGCGCCGCCATTGAGTACATGCACAACATCACGAAAGGCGATGCCCACCCCCACCCCCTGAAAATGCTCAATCAAACTGGTGAACATGAATAAGCAAATGAAATCAATACCATACACCCTCATAAAAACAAAAAATCTGTGTCCATCCGTGTTCATCTGTGGTTCAAAATGAAGAAGAAAAGACGCAAGCCGCCTCCAAAACACCGCGCCCACCTCGCGCAAAAGGCCCGCGAATCCAGACCATGGGAAGCCTCCACCGGCCCCCGCACCCTTGAGGGCAAGGCCGCATCCTCCCAAAACGCGCTGAAATCCGGGCTTTATACCGCCGAACTCAAAGCCTTACGCGCCGCCTTACGCGCACAAAAAACCCTCATAAAAAATATCCCCCACCCTTTCAGGGGGAGGGTTAGGGTGGGGGTTAAAAATCCGTGTTCATCTGCGTTCATCTGTGGTTAAATCCGTCGAATGTCACTCCCCAAACCCACCATCGTGATTTTTGATATGGACGGCACCACAGTACGCCACCTGAACCCCCGCATGCTGGGGCTTATGGAGTGGCTGGACGATACCGCCTTTAAAATCTCCCGCGTTTGGAACTGGCTGCTGGAGCGCAAGGCGCAAGGCCCCGTTATCCTGCCCCCGCCCGACGAACCCGTAAAGCCCGCCAAATCCATACTCGTTCACAAAGCCATCCACAAACTCCGCCGCAAAGACGTCGAACTTCTCGTCGAACCCTGCCCCGGCATATACTCCGTCCTGTCCCTGCTCAAACGCCAAAACATCCCTATGGCCTTGGTCAGCAACGGCCTCGGCAAGGGCTACGGCGCGGATATCGTCGAAAAATTCGGCCTTGGCGAATATTTCCCCGTCACGATTTTCCGCGAAGACATCCGCAAATCCAAACCCAACCCCGAACCCCTGCTCATGGCGCTGCGCGAAATGGGCATTACACCCACCAAAGACGACGTATTGTGGTATATCGGCGACCGCCACAAGGACGTGATCGCCGCCTATAATGCGAAAAAAGAACTGCCCTGCAAAGTCGTGCCCATCGCCTACGCCCTCAACGCCGCCGCCGCCGTAATCGAAAAAGGCTACCCGCCGGAACACATTCTGATGAGTTACCGCGATATCTACGAAATTTTGAAAAAATTATTGAATGCGTAACTCTTCATACGTCATAAAATCCCGCGGATTTTCGCGCACATGCATCATCTGCGAAATCGGTGCCAGAATATCCCGAAGCTGGTTCTTGAACGAAACCTCCCCTTCTATAAGCTCGGCAAAGGCCTCCAGAGCGGTTTTTGGCGCGGGGATAATCACAACCTCCAGATCATCCCGCCCCTGCTTGCCAAGGCTCACAGCCGTAAAATCCAGCGCATCCGATAGCCCGCCCAGCTCATCCACCAGACCGATCTCCTTCGCGCGGAGCCCCGACCAAACGCGCCCGCCCGCGATTTTATCCACGGCGGCCACATCCATCTTCCGCCCTTTGGCGACCCGCGCAAGGAAACTGTCATACACATCATCCAGCATCAAATTGATCCGCGCTGCTTCGCTCTCGCTAAACGGGCGATCAATCGCCCACATGCCTGAATTCTTGCCCCATGACACGCCCTCAAAACTCACATCCAATTTTTGCAAAACTTCTGCAAAAGAAAACTTACCGCCAATCACGCCGATCGAACCTGTAATCGTGGCGGGCTGGGCGAAAATCTTGTCCCCATACGCGGAAATCCAGTATCCGCCGCTGGCTGCCGTCGGCCCCATAGACACAATCACAGGCTTGCCCGCCTCTTTCGCTTTTTCAACGGCGCGGAGAATACTTTCTGACGCGGTCGGCGATCCGCCCGGGCTATCCACCCGCAATATAATCGCCTTGATCTCGTCATCCTTTGCCGCGTCCAGAATTGCCGGCGCGATCTCATCTGCCGCGGCAACCTGATTGCCTCCGCCCATCGGCGCGCCGCCTTCTGCCGAGGGCATAATCGCCCCCACAGCATAAACAAGGGCAACTCTGGACTTCCCAAATCCGAGTATCCCGCCCTCCTCAGGCAAGGCCTGCTTGGCATAGTTTTTAATTTTAACCATATTCAGCTGGTCGATATCCCGCGCGCCCGTAACTTTTTCTGCAATATTTTCCATCAACACATCACCGTAATCGGCATGCGTAATCAGCTTCGCATCCAGTGCATCCTTGGCAGTAAATAGCCCCTTATCGACCAACGCCTCAAACGATTCCTTGCTAATCCCGCGCTCCGAGGGGATCGTATCCAGTATCTGAGCGCGAACATCATCCACCAACCGCTCCATCATTTCCTTGTTTTCAGGCGAGATATGACGGTTTGTAAGGTTCTCATACGCAGTTTTATAATCCTCACGCTTGATAAACTCCGGCTCAACCCCAACCTTATCAAGCACCCCGCGCAGGAACGGCATCTCTGCATGCACGCCCGTGATGCTCACCACGCCGAGCGGCTGCATCCAGATCTCGTCAAACGCGGAGGCCAGATAATACCGCCCTAAACCACCGCCGCCATCGCCATAAGAACTGCTGTAGATATAGGCAAATTTTCCAGCATCGCGAAAATGCTTCAAAGCCGCGCGAAGCTCCCCGACATGCGCCATCGAAAACGAACCGCTGCGCATTCGCGCCAAAATTCCCTGCACGCGCGGGTCATCCGCCGCATGATTAATAGAATCCACCATCTGCTGCACCGTCAGGGTTTTTCCTACGAATGGATCTGAAAAACTGGGCTGCTGAGGCACTTCGTCAAGCCCGCCTTCAAATTCAAGGAATAACACCATCTCGCTCGGCAGACTCTGTGCACTCTCGCCGCTTTGAATCGCGCTCAGAATGAAAACGCCAATCACCATATTGATCAAGACGATAAACCCCAGACCCATGCAAAGCCGTTTTAACCCCGTCCAAAGCGCCGGCAAAATTAACCAATTTGCTCTCCGTTTTGAAAGGTTCGCAGGAGAAGAAAAAAACGGGCGATGCTGTTTAAATGGGCGTTTCATAATGCTCCGTTTACCTTGCCTGAGAAAGCGGTGGCGTGTGTATTTAAGGCGTTATTATTGCACCAGGTTACGCCATGAACAACTGTCAATTATTTATGGGGCAGATTGTGTAAAATCAATAGGGTTATTTGCGCCATGCTTGGCCATCTTTGCTTCAAACTCTGCCAAGGAGAGTGCAAGCAAAAGCCCTTGACCCTCTCGCTGCCCAATAAACCAGACTTGGACGGCCGGTTTTTGTGACGGGTTTTTCAATATGTCTGAGGTTCCAACCGCTTCATACCGCGCAAGCAATCTCGGGTTTATGGCCAGGTCCTCAACTCTTTCATGTCCGCTCCCGTAGCGAAAGCCCGGTTCCAAGCCTGCTAGAGCCACTATTTCTCTGTAAGGCATGGTCGTAGACATAATTTCACCATTATACATCTTTAATGTCACCCCAGAACCGGGTTCAACCACATCTGCTGTCAAAATAAATTCAGGATTATATGCGGACCATATTTCCTGATCTCCCGCCGTAAAACTATTTTGTTGGAGGCCATGCAATTCGGCCTGTTCTTTTGCCTCTGCAATACTATGAATATGACTCATTTCTGGTTGGCCGTTTACTATTGTGATCAGCCTGTAGGTGCCAGTTTTACTCACCAAATTTAAAATACTTTGAACCTGTTTGTCAGTTGATATTGCGCCTTGAGACTGCGCCTTAAAGGCTTGTAACAGTTTTGCCATCAGCTCTTCCTTGATTTTTTAAAACACGTCTGTCTATGTGCATGTGGTTTTTGGATCAATCAACCGTATTTGGTTTGTGTTTGCAAACAATCCCTAAGATATATAACCAGCCGGATGAAATATATATAAAATCGTATTGATTGCCAAGTGTGTTGTGGTTGAATATTGTTTATGAAAGAAATATTGCTTTGCGTTGAAAACCTATCTGTCGACTTTAAGACCGAACGCGGGCTGTTTCGCGCGGTTGATAACATATCGTTCGATATTGCCAAGGGCGAAACACTTGCGCTGGTGGGGGAATCGGGTTCGGGGAAATCGGTCAGCGCGCTTTCGATCATGCAGCTTCTGCCTTATCCCCGCGCGGCGCATAGCCCGGAATCGAGCATTATTTTTGAAGGCGAGAATTTGGTCGGTAAGGGCGATTCGTTTATGCGCACGATCCGCGGCCAAAAAATCGGGATTATTTTCCAAGAGCCGCTGACCGCGCTGAACCCGCTGCATACCATCGAAAAACAAATTTCCGAGGTTCTGTTTGTGCACCAGAATATGAGCCGCGAAACCGCACGGGCGCGGGTTCTCGAATTGCTGGATCTGGTGGGGCTTGAGGGCCTTAAAACCCGCCTTGATGCCTATCCGCATCAGCTCTCGGGCGGGCAGCGTCAGCGCGTGATGATTGCGATGGCTCTCGCGAATGATCCGGAGCTTTTGATTGCGGATGAGCCTACCACCGCGCTGGATGTGACCATTCAGGCGCAGGTGCTGGAGCTTTTGAAGGATTTGCAAAAACGTCTTGGCATGGCGATGCTGCTGATTACCCATGATCTGACGATCGTTGAGAAGATGGCGGATCGCGTGTGCGTTATGCAACATGGCAAGATTGTGGAGACCAATGAAACCGCGAAACTTTTTGCCAAGCCCAAGCATGAATATACGAAGATGCTGCTTTCTGCGCAGCCCCGCGGCGCGGCGATTGCGGCGGATAAGAATGCGGCGGTGATTTTACGCGGCAGCGATATCAAAATTTACTTCCCGAAGACGAAAACATTGTTTGGCAAGGTTACGGAATGGGTGAAGGCCGTCGATAATATCAATATTGTCGCCAGAGAAGGGCAGACGATTGGCGTGGTCGGGGAGAGCGGATCGGGAAAGACCACTCTTGGCCTCGGGCTTTTAAGACTTGTGAAAGCGGAAGGGACGATTGTATTTGCGGGGCGGGATATCTCGGCGCTCGACCAAAAGGCGATTTTGCCCCTGCGTCAGGACATGCAGATCGTCTTTCAGGACCCGTTCGGCAGCCTGTCACCGCGGATGAGCGTCGGGC
Organism: uncultured Micavibrio sp.; assembly: GCA_964350435.1. GTDB lineage: Bacteria > Pseudomonadota > Alphaproteobacteria > Micavibrionales > Micavibrionaceae > TMED27. Next base: position 54,595 of record CAYGJS010000011.1, on the reverse strand, counting down.
AGATTATCGGCGAAGGTCTGCAGGTGCATCGCAAGGATTTGAGCGCGGCGGAGCGCGAGGACGAGATTATCCGCGCCCTGCAAGACGTTGATCTTGACCCCGAAAGCCGCCATCGCTTTCCGCATGAGTTTTCCGGCGGGCAGCGGCAACGGGTTTCGATTGCGCGGGCATTGGCTTTGCGGCCAAAATTTATCGTGCTGGATGAGCCGACTTCGGCGCTGGATTTATCCGTTCAGGCGCAGATTGTTGATCTTTTGCGCGATCTTCAGGCCAAGCACAAAATCTCCTATATGTTTATTTCCCATGATTTGCGGGTGGTGAAGGCGATGGCGCATGATCTGATCGTGATGAAACAGGGCTGCGTCGTGGAGAGCGGATCGGCCGCAGATATCTTCGCCGCCCCTAAAGAAGCCTATACGAAAGCGTTGCTGTCGGCTGCGCTGGAGCTTAAGAGCGCGTAAAAAAGGCGACCCGAAAGCCGCCTTCTCCAAAGCTTTAAAATACAAACTTATTCCGCGTCGAGCCAGCCCATTTTGAAGAGCACGCCTGCGACCAATGCGCCCGCAAGCGGAGCGACAAAGAAGACCCAGAGCTGCGAGAGGGCTTCGCCGCCGACAAAGATTGCCGGGCCGAGGCTTCTTGCAGGGTTCACGGATGTGCCTGTAATGTTGATCCCGACGATATGGATGACCGCCAAAGCCAAGCCGATCGCAAGACCGCTGACATTGCCGCCCCCCTTTTTCTGGGTGGTGCCGAGAATGACCATGACAAAAAGCGCGGTGGCGATGAACTCAAAGGTGAAGGCCGCTTGCAGATCGTAATCTGCGGAAATCACATTTTGCCCGAGGCCACCATCAAGGCCGCCTGCAATCGTCATCAGGACAAATGCCCCGACAATCGCGCCCAGACATTGCGCGACGACATAGCGGATCATTTCGCGCAGGCTCATTTGCCCCGCGATATAGGAACCAAAACTTACTGCCGGGTTTATGTGGCAGCCCGAAACGGGGCCGATCGCATAGGCCATCGCAATAAGCGCGAGACCGAAGGCCAGCGCGATACCCAAGACGCCCACTGAATCTCCTGCTATTACGGCTGCACCGCAACCAAATAACACGAGCGTGAATGTCCCTATAAATTCAGCAATTTCTTTTTTCATTGCCCTACTCCTTTTATGGTTTGAGAATTTGACCGGAAATGGCCATAGACTTGTGAACATAATCTCATACGCGAGCATGACGTCCTAGCTGCAACGCACAAAAATATCCACAGGGTTATATTCGAAGTTACTTACACGCTTTATAATCTTCGGCGGCTACGCGCGTCCAGATTTGGGTTTTACCGAGAAGCGGCGTGCCAATATAACCGCGCAGGCGGAGCGTGCCGTCATCTTCAATTTCGAGATCGGCGTCATATAAGTCACCCTCATCGGCCTTATAGATTTTGCCGTCTTCCCATTCTCCGGCGCCCTGCTGCTCAAAGCCCCAAAGGATATTCATACCGCAAATGGGGTTTGCGCGCTTGGATTCGTCCGGGTTGTGTTCATCCGCCTGAAGGCCGCCCTCAATGATCCAGTATATGGAGCCGCAAAGACCTTGATCGCATTGCGCGAGTTTTACAACCGCGCGCTGGTTTTGCGTGAGCCAGTATCCCTCAACGGGGTCTGTAGACGCGTTTGCGGGCAGTGTGAAAATCATGAGCGTTAGAAACAGAATGATGCGCATATTTTATTCTCCTTGGGCTAGGCCTTCGCGGCGCGGATCAGCCGCACCTTCTAGAGTATCTCCCTTTACCATGATGGCTGTCAAACCACTTCCAAGCGCGTCAAGGTTGACTTCATAGCCGAGGCTTTTCAGGCCGATTTCCAGCGTTTTATCTTCGGTTTCGATTTGGGCTCCGCGTGCCAGTGTGTGCGGCGCGGCTAGTGATTCGGCCAAATTCATGTCCCAATCCAGCGCGGCAATAATGCGTTGCAGGACATAGCCGATGATGCGGCTGCCGCCCGCGGAGCCGAGAATCATAACGGGCGCGCCTTCGCTGTTAAAAATAATAGTGGGGGACATCGAGCTGCGTGGACGCTTGCCGCCCTCGACCATATTGGCGACCAGACTTTGCGTTTCATCAAAGGGCGTGAAGGAAAAATCAGTGAGCTGATTGTTAAGGAGATAGCCGTTGACCATGACATGGGAGCCGAAAGCGCCTTCGATAGATGATGTCATGGACAGGGCGTTGCCGAATTTATCGATGATGCTGATATGGGTTGTTCCGGGTTTATCGATGTTGTCACTTTCCTGATACAGCGGGCCAGTCCAATTCGGCGGGGTTCCTGCCTGTACGGACTCTAGCGGTTTATCCACATTCATAAGTGCGGCGCGGGATTTGAGATACTCGGGCTGCAGCAGCGCGACATTCGGCGTGTTCACAAAATCGGGGTCGGCCATATACATATTGCGATCAGCAAAGGCCAGCGCGGACGCTTGGCTGATCAAACCCCAGTTTTGCGGCGAGGCTTGCGACAGATCAAAATGCTCCAGCATTCCGAGCGCCTCAAGAAGCGTCAGGCCTCCCGATGACGGCTCACCCATTGCGCACACGATATGGGCGCGGTATGGGCCGCAGACAGGGGCGCGGGCTTTGGCGGTGTAATCGGCGAAATCCTGCACGGTCAACAAGCCGGGGTTATCGGGTATATTTTGTACCGTTGTCACGATATCTTGCGCGTATCTTCCGCGATAGAATTTTGCTGCTCCGTAGAAACTGAAATCCTTGAGGGTTTCCGCATAGGCGGGGTTGGCAAGGGTTTGCCCTTCGGTTAATGGCTGGCCGTGAGGAAGGAAGTATTGCGTGGCGGCGGCGTTTTTGGATAGGCGCGGCGCGGCCTGGGCAATCATTTTCGCAAGGCGCGGGGATACGGTGAAGCCTTCTTCTGCTAATCTTATAGGCGCATCGAACAGCTCCATCCATGTAAGGCCGCCATGAAGGTCATGCATATCTTTCAGCAGCGCGGGAATGCCCGGCACGCCGACCGCCCTGCCGCCGACAACGGCGTCATAAAACGCCATCGGTTTGCCTTGGGGTTGAAAAAGGAACGGCCCTGCGAGGTTGGGGGCGGTTTCGCGGGCATCATAAGAAGAGAGTTTTTTAGTTTGGGCATCGTAATACAGTACGAAGGCGCCGCCACCAAGGCCAGAACTTTGCGGCTCCACGAGGCCGAGAACGGCTTGCGCCGTGATGGCCGCGTCTACCGCATTTCCGCCTTTTTTAAGGATGTCGTATCCGGCGCGGGTGGCATAGGGGTTGGCGGTGACGATCATAAAGTCTTTGCCGCTGGCGCGCGAGATTTTGCCCATCCCTGTGGTGATTTCGGGCTGCGGGCGCGGGATGTCTTGCGCACTGGCAGATGGCACTAAAAGCAATGCAAACAGCAGCAGAGTTTGTAAAAAGTGACGAAATATCATATAATTAAGCATTAAGGTTATTTTTCCTTTGCAATATGCCTTCAGGATTGATAGGTAATGTGCGTCTTTTCATCGGAAAAGGCAATTTAACTCAAACACTCTTTAGAAAGGGGTGAGCACTGTGGTCAGTGTTAATGTACGCGATAACAACGTTGAGCAAGCTTTACGCGCATTGAAGAAAAAAATGCAGCGTGAGGGTATTTTCCGTGAGATGAAAGACCGTCGTCACTATGAAAAGCCTTCCGTCGTCAAAGCCCGCGAACAATCGGAAAATATTCGTCGTTCGCGGAAGATGGATCGTAAACGTCGCGATCGTGACGGGTTTTAGTAAACTCTCACAAATAAAAAAATTCAAAAAGCCGCCATTTAAAAATCTGGCGGTTTTTTATTTTTTTATTCATAGATTTGCCTTTATAATTAAAATTATGAGCATTTCAAAAACACTTTCTAAATTCTGCCTGATTATCGGCGTGTTCTTTTTTTACACCTTGGGTTCTTTCTCAGCGCAGAGCGCGATGAAAGAATCGGAGCGGTTTATTTCCGAGACCGGCATATACGAGGTTTATATTCCCAAGGGATATACTCTTGATGAAAAAGAATTTAGAACGACGCGCAAAAGCATCGCTTATGCGACCGAGATTCAGAGCATTCAAGACCAGAGGCCTTTGGTTAATACGGTGAAAAAATATATTGTCCGCACTGAACAAACCTTTGGTCCGCCATTAACCGAGAAAGAACAGAAACTGCTGATTGTCAAAGATCTGAATGCTTTTGTTGATTATTACACCAAGCTTGGTGGTCGGGTTTTGAGTCGTAACAATGATTTAGAACAGGTGGGGCAGGAAGCCGGAGAGGTGAGAATTGCCTATGAAGATCCCAAGCTTGGGGCTCAGGAATTTCGTGGCCGCGTTCTTAGCACCAATGTTACCAAGGTGCATCAAATTGTGACGGGCCCACCAGACATTATGGAGGAACATCAAACTTCTCACTTTTTTGATTCCCTGATTCTGTCGGGCGGGCTTACGCATGAACGCCGTAACCTCCAGGGGCAATGGGAGGCCAATACGTCTCCGCTTGCTATTTTTATCGCTTTTTTGCCTAAACAGGCTGAACCTTTTTTTAAAGAGCCCCCGCAGATACGCAGTAATCAGAGTGCTGAGGTTATGAGCGCAGAGTTTTTTGATCCGATTTGGCGGCACAAATTGAAATACAATGTTTACGGGTATTATTTTGGGCGAGAGATCACGCCAAAGATTGTTACAGATGTGCTGGACAAACGCCATGTCAGCAAACGTCCGCCTGTTGGTGAATATCAGGACTTAGAACCGTTTGAGACGGCCAATGGTTATAAAGGCTTTGAAATTGAATATAGATCGGCGGGGGAGCCCAATGATGCGTACATGGATTTTGTTCATATTCACTCACGCTTTATCGGACCATTTCTGATTGTTCAGGAGCTTGTGGGTTCTGAGCATCTGGTCAAATCTGAATTTGCAGAAAACTTAATGGATGAAACCATTTTTCAACCCTCTGTGGCGGCAGAAACGATGCGGCTTAAACAGCAGGAGAGATTGATCCGAGATGCGCCTGCAGAAAGGCCGCCTGTGCCTTCGGAAGCCGTGAACCCATAAGTGCCCATATTTGCGCGTGATAGGCATTGAGCCATTGTAGCTCAGTGGCGCTCAGCATTTCAGGAATGATCAAATCTCTATCAAACGGGGCGTAGCCGATGGTTTCAAACCCCAGCATATCGCCTTTTTCTACGCAGAGCACGAGGTTTTCAAGGCGAATGCCGTAAGCGCCCTCCTCGTAATATCCGGGTTCATTAGAGATCAGCATCCCCGCCTCCAGAGGCATTGTGCCGCGCGGGGACAGGCTGGCGGCTTCTTCATGCACGGCAAGGAAACACCCAACGCCGTGGCCTGTGCCGTGGGCGTAGTCTATGCCCTGCTCCCATAATGGCGCACGTGCAAAGACATCGACTTGCGCGCCTGTTGCGGTTTTGGGGAATTTCGCATTTGCGAGGCCGATATGGGCTTTCAACACCAGCGTATAATGTTTTTTCATAGCCGCGGTGGGTTTACCGATGGCGAGGGTGCGGGTGATGTCGGTCGTGCCGGCAATCGCCTCACCGTCATAATATTGCGCGCCGCTATCGACCAGCAGCAGATTGTTGCCCTTCAGAAGCGCGTTGGTTTCTTCGGTTGCGCGGTAATGGATGATCGCGCCGTTCGGGCCAAAGCCCGCAATGGTCGGGAAGCTGAGGCCTTTAAAGGCGGGGTGCGCGCTTCTAAATTCCAGAAGTTTATCGGCGATGTCGATTTCCGTGACCGTGTCTTTTGCACCGTCGAGCCAATACAGAAAATGCGCGTAAGCCACACCATCGGCGATATGCGTCTGCTTGATGGCTTCGATTTCGGACGGGGTTTTGATGGCTTTGGGTTTTATGCATGGATCAGGGGCGTTAACTGCATTCTTGGTTTTAAACGCACTGGGGACATTTTTAAAATCCATCATCACATCGCCGCTTATCGCTTTCAAAGCCTTGGTCAAAGTTTTCGGCGGCAAAATCTCAATATCACCGCCCAGATGTTTGCGGACATCGGAGCTGATTTTGTCCTCATCCACAAACCACTGCGCCGCGCCATCCGCCATCACCAGAAGGCGGGACTGAACTGACGGGATATAGTCGATATCCTGGCCGCGAATATTGAGCAGCCAACAGAGAGAGTCAGGCAGCGCGATTAAACACGCGGCGGCGTTTTTCTCGATAATTTGGGCGCGCACGGTTTTTAATTTCTCTTTGAAGGTTTTTCCTGCAAGTTTTTGATTAAAAACAAAAACATCGCCTTTGGGTGCGTGCGGGCGGGCTGTCCAGATTTGATCGATCAGGTTTTTAGAAACCGCCTTTAAGGCTATGTTTTTCTTTTTAAAAACCTCGATCTGTGAGGGGGTATGCAGCATTGGGTCATACCCCAAAACGCCGCCCTGCCCCAAATGCTCGGCAAGCCAGTCTTCAGGTTTTACTTTCACGGAATTTGCAGTTTGAAAATATTTGCGCTTAATTTGCGAAGCCAGTTGCAACGTATAACGCCCATCGCTCATAACGACAGCTTTATCGTGCAGCACAATCGCCACTCCCGCCGAGCCTGTAAAGCCCGTCAGCCATTGCAATCTCTCGTCGCAGGCGGCCACAAACTCGCCCTGATATTCATCGGCTCTGGGGATGATATAGGCGTCGATGCCGTTTTTTTTCATCAACACCCGCAGGGCCGATAATTTTTCTTTTATAGTATTCATTCGCATATACTGGCGCGATTCAAAGTCTTTTGCTAGGGTCTTGTTTATGCCTTATATTTTACTCATCATTGGCTGCCTTGTTGGTTTATACGCGCTCTACCGCTTCTTCGTGAATGCGGAGCTGCGCCAGATTAAGGCGGCGTTTTTGGTGAGCGCGCTGATTGTTCTTTGCGGCGCGCTGTTTTTTATGGCGATATCGGGGCGCTTGGCCGCGGCTCTGGCACTTCTCATCCCGATTGCGCCTGTGGTGCTGGGGATCATCAAAGAATGGAAATCTATCCCCGCCGAAAAACCGATCAACACGATCGAAGAGGCTTACCAAATTCTGGGCTTAAAGGAAGGCGCGAGCGAGGCCGAGATTAAAGCGGCGTATAAGAAGCTTATGCAGAAGGTTCACCCAGACCACGAAGGTTCAGAATGGATGGCGGCAAAGCTGAATGCGGCGAGGGATTTGTTGCTTAAAAAATAACCATTATTGAAAAACACATCCAAACATGCGAAAAAACTGCAAAGATCAATCAATAAGAGTATTTCAATGACCCATTCAAATTTTAAACGCCCCGTCCGTAAAGCCATTTTCCCCGTTGCGGGGTTGGGCACACGCTTTCTTCCCGCCACCAAAGTCATGCCGAAAGAGATGCTGCCGATCAATGATCGTCCATTGATTCAATATGTGGTCGAAGAAGCGCGTGAAGCGGGGATTGAAGAATTTGTGTTCGTGACAGGCCGTCACAAAAACATGCTGGAGGAGCATTTTGATTTCCAGCCCGAGCTTGAACAAACTTTGCAAGCGCGCGGTAAAGAGAAAATGCTGGCGAAGGTGCGGGCTTCTGAAATGGGGGCAGGGCAATTATTTTTAACGCGCCAGCCCCGCCCGCTTGGTCTTGGGCATGCGATCTGGTGCGCGGCAAAACTGATTGAGAATGAACCGTTTGCGGTGCTCCTGCCTGATGTTTTGGTGAAATCTCCCAAAGGATGCCTGAAGCAGATGATGGAATTTTACGAACGCGAAGGCGGGAACATTATCGCCGTTGAGGATGTACCGCGCGGAGAAACCGATAAATACGGGATTGTCGATGTGGCGAGCGAGGACGGTGATTGCCTTCCTATTCGCGGGCTTGTCGAGAAGCCTAAGCCTGCGGAGGCGCCGTCATGCCTGTCTGTAATCGGACGTTATATCCTTCAGCCAGAAGTGTTTGAGCATCTGTCCGTATTTGAAACCGGTGCGGGCGGTGAAATTCAGCTCACCGATGCGATGGCGAAACTGATCGGCAAGCAGCCGTTTTTTGCGACCCGTTTTGAGGGCAAAAGCTATGACAGCGGCAGCCGCTTTGGCTTTATTCAGGCCAATCTCGCCTATTCTTCCGATGACAGCGAAATTGGTGAAGACGTTAAACGCCACATACTCGAGCTGGCGGAAAAACTACAGAAAGAGAAACTCAATGCAGCCGCAGAATAAACCGCAAGGGGCGAAGGCCTATAATTTCGATCCGACGATTTTACGCGAATATGATATACGCGGGCAAATTGGCAAGAATTTGTCTGCCGATGATGCCTATGCGCTGGGGCTGGCGTTCGGGACATTTGTTGCGCGTGAGAATGGCGGCAAAACGGGCACGATTTGTGTAGGCTATGACGGGCGTTTGACCTCACCCGCATTTTGCGATGCGCTGACCAAGGGTTTGCTGGAGACGGGGCAGAATGTGACGCAGGTGGGGCTTGGCCCGACGCCGATGCTGTATTTTGCAGTGAAGGACCGCAAGGCCGATGCGGGGGTGATGATTACCGGGTCGCATAACCCGTCCGATTATAACGGGTTTAAGATGGCCTTGCAGAATTCGCCTGTGTTTGGCGCGGCAATTCAGAAAATCGGCGAGATTGCCGAAAGCGGCGATTTCATCAGCGGCGAAGGTGCGCTTGAGGTTGTTGATATTCAAGATCGCTATGTCGATCGTTTGATGAAAGATTTCACGGGCACGCGGGATCTTAAGGTGGCGTGGGATGCCGGCAACGGCGCGGCGGGGGAGATTTTGCGCCGCCTTGTGAAACGTTTACCGGGCACGCATACGCTGCTGTTTGATGATATTGACGGGAATTTTCCCAATCACCACCCTGACCCGACAGTCGATAAAAACCTCATCGATTTGCAAAAGGCGGTTGCGGATAACAGCTGCGATCTCGGGATTGCCTTCGATGGCGACGGCGACCGCATCGGCGTGGTGGATGAGCGCGGCAGCGTTTTGCGCTGTGATATTCTTATGACGCTTTATGCGCGGGAGGTTCTTGAAACCCATCCAGGCGCAGCGATTATCGGCGATGTGAAATGTTCGCAAGTCATGTTTGATGAAATCAACAAAATGGGCGGCAAGGCCGTGATGTGGAAGACGGGGCACTCGCTGATTAAGGATAAAATGCGGGAGCTCAGCGCGCCTTTGGCGGGGGAACTTTCGGGGCATATTTTCTTTGCCGATAAATATTACGGGTTTGATGACGCGCTGTATTGCGCGATTCGTTTGCTGAATGAGGTGGATCACGCCAGCGGCGCGCTGTCGAGCCTGACGGCGCATTTGCCGCGGCTGCACAATACGCCGGAAATTCGCATTGATGTGGATGAGGCGGAGAAGTTTGATCTGGTGCCGCGCATCGCCAAGGCTCTGGAGGGCAATCTCCCCGCAGGGATGGTGGCGGATAATATCGACGGCATTCGGATTTCAAGTGATAAGGGCTGGTGGCTGTTGCGTCCATCCAATACGCAGGATGTTCTGGTGTGCCGCGCCGAGGCCAGCAGCGAAGAAGATCTTAAAATCTTTAAGAAAATGATCCTTCAAGAAGTTGAAAAACTGGGCTATTCCATCACTTTTTAATGATCTTATTTGTCATTGCGAGCAAACGCGAAGCAATCTATGGATTGCGTCGTCGCAAAAACTCCTCGCAATGACGTCGGTTTCGTTTGCACAAGGTGGGGATGACATATATTTTGATATGCGTTATCTTCAATAAATGTAGTTTTAGGCTTTATCCATGAAATTCGACACCCGCATTCTTGAACACCTGTCTTCGAAAATCTGCCACGATTTGATCTCGCCGATTGGCGCGGTGAATAACGGGATCGAGTTCCTGACCGAGATGGGCGCGGATGCCGGCTCCGAAGTTACGGATCTGATCGCCTTCAGCGCGAACCAAGCCTCAGCGAAACTCCGCGCATATCGCATGGCATACGGCGCGGGCGGTTCGGACAGTTCTATCAAACCTGAAGACGTCTACAAAACCATCGCCTCTATCATTGATGCCGAAGACAAGGTTAAACAAGACTGGGATGCTTATGGCGATCTGGGATATGGGCAGGAAGAGCGTCCGCGCGCCTTTGCAAAAATGCTGATGTGCGCGTTTTTGCTGGCGATGGAGTGCATGCCAAAAGGCGGCGTGTTCAAGGTTCAGGCTGGCGAAGGCGGCAGAACACTCTGCACGGCCAGCGGTGAGGATGCGGCGGCCAAGCCCCTGATGATCGAGGCGTTGAGCGGGGACATGCTGATTGATGAGCTGGAGCCGAAATATGTGCATCCATTTGTAACCAGCTTGCTTGCGAAGACCTATGGATATACCATTTCACTTGAAAACGCGTCTGAGAATGAAGTTCAGATCATCCTGACGCTGCCTGCTGCGTAAAAAGATATCATTCTGCGTAACTCATTATCGCCTATGTTAATCTGGGTTTAAGACTCTTGCGTGTATCATCATAGATACTCCCCTTGCTGCGTAAAAAAATACAAAATTAAGATCGCGAAGGACACGGATCATGGATGATTTAATCGCCGAATTTCTGACGGAAACCAATGAAAGCCTTGAAGAGCTGGACCTGGATCTGGTGCATCTTGAACAAAATCCGAACGACGCCGATCTGATTGGCAAAATCTTTCGCCTTGTCCATACCATAAAGGGCACTTGCGGGTTTTTGAACCTGCCGCGTCTTGAGAAAGTTGCCCATCACGGGGAAAATGTTCTGGGACGCTTTCGCTCCAAGGAACTGGATGTTACGCCCGCATATGTAACCCTGATTTTTGAATCCATCGACAGAATTAAATTTATTGTTGCCGCGATTGAAGAAACAGGATCGGAACCCGAAGGTGATGACAGCGAACTGATCGAAAAACTCGATATCGTTTATGAGGGGCGCGAGGCCGCCGCCGCCAAAGCCGCCGAACCGCCTGAGGAAGAAGCCGCTCCCTCCCCTGCTCCGGCTGCCACCGGGTATCCGGGAGAGAGCAGCGGTAATATTTCCAAGGCAGAGCTGGACGCGCTGGAAGCGGCCTTTCAATCTGCGCCCGGGCCGGAAGAAATCTCTGCTGCCCCTGTTGCTGCAGCTTCAGAACCTAAGGCCCCTGCTCCGTCGGCAGACATAGCCGATGAAGCGGGCAAGGCCGAGGCCAAGGATGCACCCATCACAACGCAAACTTTGCGTGTGAATGTTGATGTGCTGGAAAATCTTATGACTATGGTCAGCGAGATGGTTTTGACGCGCAATCAGCTTTTGCAAATTTCCCGTCATGCCGGTGATAATGACTTTACAACCCCGCTGCAAAGGCTGAACCAAGTGGTGTCCGAGCTTCAGGAAGGTGTGATGAAAACACGGATGCAGCCGATTGGCAATGCCTGGTCGAAACTGCCGCGGATTATCCGCGATTTATCGGTTGAACTGGGCAAGAAGATCGAGCTGGAAATGATCGGACAGGACACGGAGCTTGACCGGCAGGTGCTGGAGATGATCAAGGATCCGCTGACGCATATGGTGCGCAATTCCGGCGATCACGGGATTGAAAAACCCGAAGATCGCAGAGCGGCAGGCAAGCCTGAAACCGGTACGATCACCCTGAAGGCTTATCATGAAGGCGGGCATATCAATATTGAAATTTCGGATGACGGCAAGGGGCTTTCCGGCGCACGGATCAAGGCGAAGATTCTTGAAAACGGCCTTGCTACGCAGCAGGAAATTAACGAGATGTCGGATGCGCAAATCCATAAATATATTTTCCATGCGGGGCTTTCTACGGCGGAGAAGGTGACGGCGGTTTCCGGGCGCGGCGTCGGGATGGACGTTGTGCGTACCAATATCGAAAAAATCGGCGGGTCGATTGATTTGAAATCGGTTGAGGGTAAAGGCTCGACCTTTACGATCAAAATTCCGCTGACGCTGGCGATTGTTTCAGCGTTGATCGTTGAATCTGCGAAAGAGCGTTTTGCCATCCCGCAGCTCTCTGTGCGGGAGCTTGTGATGACCTCTACAAACACCGAAAACCAGATCGAGATGATCAAGGGCTCGCCCGTGTTCCGCCTGCGGGATCGCCTGCTGCCGCTGATCTCGCTGTCTGATCTTCTTAAAATCACACTGCCGCGCTCGCACAATAATGATGGAGAAGATAATACGGCAGAGAATTTAAGCGATATGCGGCATAAATATATTGTGGTGACGCAAGTCGGCGGGAATGATTTCGGGATTATTGTTGACCGGGTTTATGACACCGAAGAAATCGTCGTCAAACCTGTGGCCAGAATCCTCAAGAATATTGAACTGTTTTCCGGCAACACCATTTTGGGTGACGGCAGTGTGATTATGATTCTGGATCCAAACGGGATTGCGCGCCAGATCGGTGAGGTCGAGGGCATTGCCGAACAAAACACATCCAAAGCCTTGCATGAGCAGGCCTATCATGAACAAAAGACCTCGCTGCTGCTGTTTAAGGCCGGGAACGATACCCCCAAAGCGGTTCCGCTTTCGTTGGTGGCGCGTCTTGAAAATATCAATCCCCAATCGATTGAAATGTCGAGCGGGCGGATGATGGTGCAATATCGCGATGAGCTCATGCCTTTGGTTAAGTTTGATGCTGCGGTGAATATTGATTCGGACCGTGAAAAACCGGTGCTGGTTTTTGCCGATAAAGGGCATTCGATGGGTTTGATCGTTGATGAAATCATCGATATCACCGAGCAGCATATCAATGTCCAGCTTGAGGGCGGCAGTGGCGGTATTTTGGGCAGCGCGATTATTAACGGCAAAGCGACCGATGTGGTTGATGTTTCATACTTTATGCACAATATGGGCGGGGCGAAATGGTTTAAAGACCATGATGACACCCCTTATGCATCGGCGAATAAGGCAGGCAATGCGGCGGGCGGAAATGGTGCGGCCAATGGGCACGGCAAGAAGCGGGTTTTGCTGGTTGATGACAGCGTGTTTTTCCGCAATATGCTCGCGCCGCTTCTCAGCGTTGCGGGTTATGATGTGACATCGCTGGAAAGCCCCCACCAGGCTTTGAAGATGTGTGATAGCGGGGCGCATTTTGATGTGATTATTTCGGATATTGAAATGCCGGATATGGACGGATTTGAATTCGCCGAGAAGGTTCGCGAGAATTCAAGCTGGAAGGCCATTCCGATGGTGGCGCTGTCTTCTCATGCTACGGAGCAGGATATTGACCGCGGTCTGGAGGTGGGGTTTAGCAAATATGTTGCGAAATTTGATCGTGACACCTTGCTGAGCACCCTGTCGCAGACGCTTAAAGAACATCAGACAGCGCATTAAGGATTAAGGATGATATGGGAACAATCATGAATACGCAGTTTCAAGGCCACCGCAGTGAAGAAAGCTCTAAAAACTCTAAAGACTTTCTGAGCGTTCATATCGCCGATCAAAAATTCGGCATTCCGATTTTGCAGGTACAGGATGTTCTGCGCCAGCAGACCGTGACCAGGGTGCCTTTGGCGCCGCCTGAAGTTGCGGGATCACTGAATTTACGTGGACGGGTTGTGACCGCGATTGATGTGCGCTGCCGTTTGGGGCTGCCGCAGCAAGAAGGTGACGTCAAAAAAAACATGAGCGTTGTGGTTGAGCATAATAAAGAGCTTTACAGCCTGATTATTGACCGGGTTGGCGATGTTCTCTCGCTGAGTGATGATGATTTTGAGCAAAATGTTGTCACGCTTGATCCCGTCTGGCGGGATGTTTCAACAGGGATTTATCGTTTAAAAGATGAGCTTTTGGTCATTTTGGATGTACCCAAGTTCTTGAATACGGTAGATTTTGAAAATGAAGAATAAACTTTAAATCTTGGGTTGGGAGCAGAAGAAGTATGAAATTATGTTTAGTTGTTGATGACAGCCGCGTTGTGCGTAAAGTTGCCCGCAGAATTGCCGAGGAGCTTGGGTTTACCTGCGAGGAGGCGGAAGATGGACAAAAGGCCTATGAAGCCTGTGAGGCGCAGATGCCCGATGCCATTATTCTCGATTGGAATATGCCGGTGATGAATGGGCTGGAGTTTCTGGAAAAGCTTCGTCAGATGGATAATGGTGGACATCCGAAGGTTGTGTTCTGCACGACCGAAAATGATATGAGCTATATACAGCGCGCTATTCAGGCCGGTGCGAATGAATACATCATGAAACCTTTTGACAGCGAGATTATTCAATCAAAGTTTATTCAGGTGGGATTGCTTCAAGCTTAAAAATTGCATAGGCTCCGGCTGCATATACCGTGCAGCGTGTGGCCGCGTTAGGAGAGAGTTTCATGTCTGATTTTACAACCCGTATTATGCTTGTTGATGATTCTGCGGTTATTCGCAGTGCTTTGTCTCGCATTATTGAGACCGATGCTTCAATGCTCGTGGTGTCTTCGCTTGCGAACGGAGAAGTGGCGATCAGTTCGGCAAAAACACATCAGCCCGACATTATCATCCTTGATATTGAAATGCCGGTGATGGATGGTTTGACGGCTTTGCCAAAAATCCTTGAAGCCAGTCCGAAGTCCAAGGTCGTTATGTTTTCAAGCCTGACAGAAAAAGGGGCTTCGGTGACGATGAAGGCCATGTCTCTGGGGGCCGTTGAATGTCTGGTTAAGCCCTCTTCCGCTCAGGATGTGAGCACGGAATCTGAATTCCAAAAAACATTATTGCGGCTGCTGCGTAATCTTTCCGGAAAGCGGCCTGGGGAAAGTGCGGCGGCACACGTGTCTTCGGTTGCGAAGCCCTCTGCTCCCGCACCCTCAACGCAAGGGCATCAATATACCGGCAAGCCGGCGATTATTGCGATCGGCAGTTCTACTGGTGGACCCAAAGCCTTGTTCGAAGTGGTTTCACATTTCAAAGGGTTTGATATCCCGATTGTCATTACGCAGCATATGCCAGCCACTTTTACAACCATTCTGGCCAAGCATATCGCCGAACAAACCGGTGTAGAGACGCTTGAAGGTGCCGAAGGCATGCGGGTGGAAAATGGCCGGGTCTATGTTGCGCCCGGGGAATTTCATATGGTTTTTAATAAAGATGCCGCCGGTATAAAAATTCGCCTTGATACCGGGCCAAAGGAAAATTTCTGTAAGCCTGCGGTTGACCCGATGGTGCGCTCGCTCATAGATATCTACGGAAAAAAGGTTTTGGGTATTGTTTTAACCGGTATGGGGAGTGACGGGCTGCACAGCATGAAACAACTGGCGGAAGCAGGCGGGCGTGTGATCGCCCAGGACGAGGCCAGTTCGGTTGTCTGGGGGATGCCCGGAGCGGTCGCACATGCCGGTATTTGTTCGAAAATACTTCCTTTAAATCAAATCGGCCCATGGGTTAGACAGACCACTATGGGGCATTCATGAAAATTACAGATTTCGATCTCTATAAAAATTTACTAAAGGAGAAGTCCGGTCTGTCGCTGACGGCGGATAAGAGCTATCTTCTGGAATCGCGTCTTACGCCGGTGGCGAAGAAGAATGGTTTTGAAACGCTCAATGCCATGACGCTGGCGTTGCAGGGCGTGCCATCACACGAGCTTGTGAATGAAATTGTCGAGGCGATGACCACCAATGAGACCTCGTTTTTCAGGGATTCCCGTCCGTTTGATATTTTTAAAGAGACGGTTTTGTCTTACATGAAAAATGCACGGGGTTCGAAAAAGCTTCGGATATGGTGCGCGGCGGCCTCTAGCGGGCAAGAGCCTTATACGCTGGCGATTATGCTCAAGGAAATGGCGCATGAATATCCGGGGTGGAGTTTCGAGATTTACGCGAGCGATATTTCATACGATATTCTGGAGCAAGCCCGTAAGGGTGTTTATTCGCAATTCGAGGTGCAGCGCGGCTTGCCCATTACCTTGCTGATGAAATATTTCACGCAAGTCGAGGGCCAGAAATGGCAACTCAATGACACTATCCGCAACATGGTCAAGTTCGATTATTTCAACCTGCTGGAGCCCATGACACGGCTTGGCATGTTTGATGTGATCTTTTGCCGCAATGTTCTGATTTATTTTGATGAGGCCACCAAGGCGAATGTTCTGGGACGCGCGGCCAAGCAGATCGCCCCTGACGGGTTTTTGTTTCTGGGCGGCGCGGAGACGGTTTTGGGAATTACCGAGGCCTTTAAACCGATCCCGAACCAGCGCGGCCTTTATGCCGTGGATGGCAGCCCCCATCTTTCGGCGGACAAGACTGCAAGCACGCAGGCACTTGCTTAATTGCTCTCCATCGCTTAAACAGGCCGCAGGAATATTTCTTTGTGTTATGAGGCCATGCCAATGAGCGAGAATATGATTCGCGATCCCAAATCCGTTAAAATCAAACGGGCGTTGATCTCCGTGTCCAACAAGGACGGGATAGAGGCCCTTGCCCGCAAGCTTGAGAGCCACGGCGTGGAAATTCTGTCTACGGGCGGCACGGCGAAGATGCTGAAAGCGATCGGGATTGCGGTTAAGGATGTTTCGGATCATACGGGCTTTCCAGAAATTATGGATGGGCGCGTAAAGACCCTCCACCCCACTATCCATGGCGGCATTTTGGCGCGGCGTGATGATACGGCGCATGTTCAGGCGATGGAGGATAACGGTATCGGCGATATCGATATGGTGGTTGTCAATTTGTATCCGTTTGTGGAAACCGTGCGCGGCGGCAAGGATTTTGCTGAGTGCATCGAAAACATTGATATCGGCGGGCCCGCGATGATACGGGCTGCGGCCAAGAACCATGATTTCGTGACGATTGTCACCGATCCACAAGATTATAAGAAGATTATGGATTGCATGGATAAGCATGGCTCCACCATCACCCATAAATTGCGCAAGCGTCTGGCGGCGACGGCGTTTTGCCTGACTGCCACCTATGATTCGAACATCGCAAGCTGGATGGTGGCGCAGATGGATAATGATTTTGGCAATCCCCGCCGCATCAGTTTTTCCGGCACACTCAAACAGCCTCTGCGATACGGCGAGAACCCGCATCAGAATGCGGCGCTGTATTTGGTGGATGATTGCGTGCGCATCGGCGCGGCGAGCAGCATACAGATTCAAGGCAAAGAGCTGTCTTATAATAACCTCAATGACACGGACGCAGCGTTTGAGCTGGTGGCGGATTTTGACGCGCCGACAGTGGCGATTATCAAGCACGCGAACCCATGCGGCGTGGCTACGGGCGCGGATGTGATGAAAGCGTATGAACAAGCCTTGGCGTGCGACCCCGTCAGCGCGTTTGGCGGCATTATTGCGCTCAACCGAGTGCTTACGGCGGATCTGGCGAGCGCGATCACAAAGCGTTTTGTCGAGGCGATCATCGCGCCGGACATTGACGCGGAGGCGATTGAAATTTTAAGAGCCAAGGACAAGATTCGCGTTCTTGTGAGCGGCGGGATGCCGGATCGCAATCAACCGCGAAAAATGGTCAGCCGCATCGCAGGCGGGATGTTGGTGCAGGATGCCGATTTGGGACGGATTGATGAAGGCTCTTTGCAGGTTGTGACGGATCGCGAGCCGACGGAGAAAGAGATGGAAGACATGATCTTTGCGTTTTGCGTCGCCAAGCATGTGAAATCGAATGCGATTGTGTACGCGAAGAACGGCGCAACCGTCGGGATTGGCGCGGGGCAGATGAGCCGCATTGATTCCTCGCGCATTGCCGCATGGAAGGCCGAAGAAGCCGCGAAAAATGCTGGGCAAGAGGTTTCATGGGCGAAGGGCGGCGTTGTGGCGTCGGATGCGTTTTTCCCGTTTGCCGATGGTTTGCTGGCTGCCGCCGATGCGGGCGTTACAGCCGTCATCCAACCCGGGGGCTCCATTCGTGATGACGAAGTCATCGAAGCCGCCAATTCACGCGGCCTTGCGATGGTGTTTACGGGGATGCGGCATTTCCGCCATTAAACCTGCCTGTTAAGATTTTCTTGATTTTTAGCCTGTAAATTGGATTTTCGGGTGCGGATCTTTGTATTTAACCGCCTGAAAACAAACGAAAAAACCACCTTCAATATTTTCATATTTTATTAAGACTTCTTTAACCCCCCTTCTATATCATGTGAAGTAAGGTCATCGGTCATGAAATTCCCTTATTTTCGGGGTTCATGGAAAGGCTCAAGAGATAAAGAAGCCGCTTTAATAACCGCCGATACCGAAGTTATAGAGGGTATGATCGAGATGTTTTGGACAATAATTTCTCCCCATACCTTGAAGAGATAACAGTTTAATAGCGCGGCTTTTCGCGCTTTACGAAACGGAAGTTAATACAGGTATGTTTGGTGCATTAAAATTACTTCTAGCCTTTGGTGGTGTTGCCGGAACAACCTGGTGGGCGGACCAAGAGCTGAATAACGGGAAAGGCACGGACGCTGTCCTTGGTAGTCTTGGGGATGGCGTAGATAGGACAACCAGAAGATTAGCAGAACAAGGCAATAGGGTTACTCAGGGTGCCTTTGAAGGCCTTTTGGAGGGCATGAATATTGACCCTGAAAGCCCATTTGGATACGCGATAAGCCAAAACTGGGGAAAAGTCTTGGCTCTCGGCGCTCTGGCAGCGTCCCCTCTTCCTAAATTCTTAAAACAGCCACTTATGGGCATTGCCTTAGGTGCCATCGTTATTATGGGGCTTTTTGACTTTATAAAAATGTCAAAAAGCTTTAATGGAGCCGCGCAAGGGCGCGATATAGAGATCGCCCCGCAACAATATGCTGCACTGCCTTCGGCAGACCTTAATGCGAATTTTGCGGCGAATGGCGCGCTTCCGGCGGACGCCATTTCATTTTCAAGCGCGGATATCAAAGCAACGCCGATCAGAACAGATGTAATTGGGGAAGGTATCGACCTCGACCATCCGAATTTTGTCATGCAAGGCGGGAATATCACAACAGGCGATCCTGATTATGATCCGGATGCGCCAGCACTCGATCTGGACCAAGCTTAAAGGCATAAGAATTTTAAACCAGAGCCGGCAAACGGCCCAGTAATAGAAGGCGTAAATAGAAGGGTAAAACGTGGCAGAAGGACAAGAAATAACGCCACAGCAGGAGGCACAAATCGCGCTTTATGAAGGCGCGAAAGCGCTTGTGCAAGCCTATTACACCGAGCGCGAACTGCAAATCAGCGAACATGGAAGCCGCGGATTCAAACATTATGCCCTTGGTAAGCATGATAATGAAATCAGAGCCATTCTCGACAAAGACCCTGCATATTTAAGCAGCGGCGAGAGGAAAACACTTCTGCGCGCCGCAGAAAAGGCCGACGAAGAAAAAGGGTTAAAACACGCTAGCAGCCCTGTATTTGACCGTGCGCGCGCGACATTCGAGCAAACCTCCAGTGCCTATTTGGACACCATCGGCGAAAGCAGCGACCACCCCGTACATGACGCCCTTAAAGCCGCCAAGCCAGAAAACGGATTTATCAGCGGATTGAAAGGTTTCGGCGGCGTGATCGGCGGGGCAGCGAAGTCAGCAGCAGGATATATGAGTGAGCGCGGTATTGGCGGAGCCGCATACGATGCGGGGGCCAACATTGTCGGTTTTGGAAAATATGTGGCGACCAATCCCCATGAAGCACTGACCCTTACGGCGCAGGGCGCGGTGAACGGGGTAGCGTCTACGGTGGCTTTGGTTCCCGCGCTCGTTAAAGTTGTGTATAACAACCCGATTAGATGGCTTGCGAATACTGGACTTCGTGTATTCGACGCACCGCCAATTCCGAAATGGCCCACAGATTTCAACAAGATGTTCACGGTTGTTTCGAACGACCCGATCGTTGGAAACGCAATCAGAGGCGCATTATTGGTTGGCACCCCCACGGGATGGGCAAAAGGGTTTGAAATTCTTACCACCAATGACCCCAAAAAAAGAGCACAGATGTTTTCTGAGAGTGTCTTTAGCAGCAAAGGTATCGTTGAACAAATCAAGCTTCATCAGGACGGAAAACTGGAGGGTGCGCAGAGCGTTATCCTCTTCGGATCACAAGCCGTAGCCGAAGTCGGTGCCTTTGTGGCCGTATCCGTTCCGACCTTCGGTTTAGGCGGGGTCGCCCTTGGGGCCACCCGCACCGCCATCGCAGGAGAAAAGATCACCGCCGCCGTTGTGCGTCAGAGCTGGGATGGCGGTAATCGCTTTGGATGGAAAATTATGCGCCCATACACATCACGTGAGCAACGCGTGACCGAAGCAGCAGAGCTTGCAGCAACGCGCACAGCGGCAGGTCAGCTTGCAGCTACGCAATTCGCGCAAGCCGCGGAGAAGGCCGAAAGCGCCGCCTCACCGCTTGAGAAAGCCAGCGCGGCTTGGGGCCAATTCTATCACAGGGCGCGGGCTGTTCGCCTACTTGGCGAAGAGAGCGGGCTGGGCGTTCGCAGTTCACGCCTTCCTGCATGGATCAATAATTTAACCCCATCATGGTTTCCTAAAGTACAAGCAGAAAAACTAGGCATTGCGGCGGAATCGGCAGCGACGCAAGCGCGCTTTGCTGCGGACGCTGCTGCTTACACGGCAACGTTCTCAAAAGCGGCCGCCGATGACAGCGTGCGCGGACTCTTCTGGAGAAGCACGACGATGGAACGGCTTCCCAATTTTGGAATCGTGGATAATTTCAGACGCACGGCACTACAAAACCCGGGCGCTTTTACAACTGTCTTTAATCCTCTTAGAGTTGTCGTGCGTCAGGGGGGGGCTGTGGCTGGCTGGGCTGGTGGGCTGGAAGTGGCGGGCGCTGTCCTATCATTTACGATGAACAGCGCGGCAAATGCGGCAGAAACGGCGCGAATGGACCAAAAAAGACAGGAGTTTGACCAAGCCGATCAAGACGCCAATGCTGCGGCTTTTGGTCTTGCACCAGAAGGTCATTCTGAAACTGCCGCGTCCCCCGAAGGCGAAGAGCACAGCGCGCTCACCCCCGAATTTGGCAATTCAGCCGTCATTCCCGCATCCGCAGCGGTTTCTGGTTT
The DNA here is from genome assembly GCA_964350435.1 of uncultured Micavibrio sp. GTDB lineage: Bacteria > Pseudomonadota > Alphaproteobacteria > Micavibrionales > Micavibrionaceae > TMED27. The sequence goes on along the minus strand of CAYGJS010000011.1, from coordinate 33,625 downwards.
TAATGAGCTTTTTTATACTGTGGCGAAGGAGGTTGCGCGAAGACAGAAGGACTTGCGCAAACAAGGCGTTGAGATCAGAACAGATGTCCTGCTTGCAGATGCTGACCACGCACCTGCCCCCGATGCCCCGACCCGCGCATAGCGGCGCAAAAAATCCTTTATAAAAGTTAAGGGTATTAAGACTTCATTAACCCTTTGTCTATATCATGAAATTGTAAATACCGCGAAAGGCATGTTTTTAAATGCACCGGGCACAATAAAGAGGCTCAAAACAGCGGATTTTCGATAGAGGGTATGAAAGAAACGTCGGCACTATAATAGACGATCTTTCCCAGGAAAAATTCTTCTTATCCCCCCTATCAGCAGTATTTGAGAACATCTCGACAAGCGCCGTTAAACAAAAGCGCGAGAGATAAAAAAAGGATTAGAGGGTATGAGTGCACCAAAGGTTTTTGTTGATATTTTAAGAGCCGCCGCAGATGCGCGCGGAATGCTTAAAAGTGCAGAGGCTTCCGGCAAAGCTTTCGCCTCCCTTGAGCGGCTATTTGCCACAAATTCGAAAGTGGCGGAAGATTACAGCAAACTGATTTCCGGTGAAATGAATGTTGATACATGGATCAAGAACGCGCAGGACGCGGCAGATCCTGCAGCTGATTTAAACTTGCGGATATTGCTGAATGATGGCGCCTTCAAAATGGCGCTTGAACTGAACTTACCTGATATGCGGTTTAATGCCGCGTTTCGTGCAGAAGCCAGAGCCGCCAGAGATGCAGGTCGTTCCGTTGATCTTGATGCGGTAAGAGCTCAATTCAAAGGCGTAAGCGATGAGGCTTTTAAAAAGGCATCAGATTTGCTGGATCGTTACGAAGCTATATTGGCGAGAGCAAACCCTGATTTCATTAGAAGCGTTAGAACGCCGAGAGTTGCAACCCGCACCACCGATACTACAGAGCCGAAGGTGACAGCGAGCACGACAAAGGCAACTGATGAGGTTCGTGAAGCCGCAGCGAAGGCGGGTGGGGAGACAGGCGGAAATAAACCAAAAGAAAAAATATTTGAAGGTGGAACGCGTAGAGTACCAAGTATTGGAAAAACAAATGGAACTGAGGACTTTGTAGAGCATATTACAGCTCAGTATTATATCTCTTCCAAGAAAATTTTTGGTGATTTTGGTTTGTTCGGGAAAGGCGAACTTACCGATGAGATAATTGAGGGCGCAGTTAGTTCAAGTAAAATTGAAGAACTACCATTGGGCGGACTTGGTCGGCACTTTGCTAAAGAAATTGACGAAGCCGTTGATGCAGGTGACAATCTCAAAATAAGACTTCAAGACATCAGCCAAAAGTATAAAGACAGTGTCTTAGACCCACTCGACAAAGAACTTACTTCGCTGAATGCAAAGCTGGCGGAAATTGAAGCACGACTAAAAGTCGTTAAAACTAGGGAAGATTTTATTGGAAAAAGCTTACTATTAAAAATAAAAACTTATGGCTTCAATCCATTTAATTTTCTTAGAGTTACTCCTTATCTCCCTTTTGAACATTTAAAGAATGTAGAGCGGGTTGCATTACTTGATCTTAAAAAAATTGTTGAACAACAAGTGTTGGATTTACAGGACATCACTCAAAAAAGTCGCCTTGAATATGATAGAATTGAAAAGCTGATTGATAGTGCACCAGATGACGCCGCTCTCAAAACAGCTGCAGACTCTCTTGCAGGCAACATGCGCCAACTCTCTGGAGACTTATTGAACAGAGTTACAGCCGAAGACCCTTTAAAAGTCAATGTCCTTAAACCACAAACGGGTGAACAGGAAGTCAAAACGCTTAGAGACAGACTCACTGCACCTTTTGATCCCAGGGGTACAAAAGAAGGTCTCACACCATATCAGTATCGCAGATTTATTGCTCGCTCTGTGCGTGAATCCTACATCAACCCTTATTCAAGGACTACCGATGTTACAATACCAGACAGGATGGCTGAAAACTCTGAACGGGCATCTATGGATATAGAAACCTTTTGGGAAAGTTCCCGAGGGGGAGCGGCCAGCGACCCAACAGATCGTCCAAAAATGGCGGGTTCTCTTTTTGATTTATATAAAATGGGTCAAGAACAAGAGGCGCTATACGCTATACGTCATTTTTTCTATCGTCAAGGTGGCAAACCTTCAGAGTTATTTGGTGTTAAAGGACTAGCCAGCGGAAACTATTTCCCTGTAGGTGTTTTCGGGGAATTAAGAAAAGCTTACAGGGATGTTTATAAAGCTGAACCTGACAAACATTTTGAATTTTTTATTAAAAAACTAGAACAAGTTGTCGATGATAATAAGCTATCTCACAACCCTGCTCCAGTTTGGCGAGGTGGACAACGCGAGATCGAAAGAGCCTATGAAATGGCCACTTACTGGCCTAGATATTCCATTCGCCACAGATGGAATTCAACAATTGCAACACCCGGGATTGAACATTACCTTACACAACCCGTCGGCGGATATTACACTAGACGTTTAAATTGGGAATATCTGTCTGGGAGGAAGATTGACTGGGCAAAAACAAAAGAAGCTATGAAATCGGATGGCAGCGGCTATAAGTATGTTTTCGTTCCCAGAGAAGGTAAAAATCCATTTTTAAACTTTGGAGCGCGCGCTGGTGTTTTTGCTTACAGACTTGCAAAAGACCCCGTTTTTGTTCCCTTACATTTATTTGCTGGACTTGGCCTCAAGCCCGCCGCAAAATTAACAGGAGTTGGAATGGCGGCCTTCCTCTTTGGCTCTGGTGTCGAAGAGATCGGTGATAGAACAGGCGTTGAGCCGTTGGCAAAATTTGGTGACACAATTCAAGATGGCGGGCGATATGTAACTTGGGCAGGTGCGCAGGCCGTAAATTATACTCCAGGAATTTTGGTAGCCAGAACAGTTAATCCTTTAGATACAGGTTTATTTGCCTTTGCAGACAATCCAATAGACGATCTCAGTAATATTATTTTGAGTGGAACGGCGGATGAGTGGGGAAGTTCTGCTTTAGCTTCGAACGGATGGAAGGGTCTCGAAGCGGCAACTGGAAGAGTTCCTGCTGCAGCGGTTGCGGCCACAGGCAGCACTCTTGCGGCCACGGGCGGGGTGAGTGCGCATTCTGGCATAAAGGGAACGATCAGGTTTGACCAAGACCTGCTTAATGCCGCGGCAGAAAAAAAAGAAGATGGAAGCCCTAAACTGGACAGAAATGGCGCGGCCATAAACCCGACATTTACAAATTTCCAAGTCACCTTGGAAACATTGACAACAAGCTTCACTCTTCCAGCGGATGCTTCTGATGCGGAGAAAGCCTTTCATAATCTTGCGCTGAATCGCGCGGCGATCACGATTGCGATGACGCCTGGCATCAAATTCCATGGAAACGGCGCGATCAAAAAGATCAAGGACGTTGAGAAAAATGATATCCCCGCATATCTGGCCACAATTTACGACAACGCGGTTTATGATATTCGATCCGAAGATCTCTCTTTGATTGGCGGTTTGATTACCGAACGCGAACTTGAGCTTGCCCCTCTTGAAGCCAAAGAGGCACAAACCTTGGCCGATTTCCAAATCGTCAAGGACGACTATAATAGAAGTAAAACTGATACAAACAAGGAACGCAAAGAAACGGCCGAAGAACTCCGCGATGCTGCAAAAACCGAAGCACAGGCTATCCGCGATGAGATTTCCGAGCTCAATCAAGCCCAGTCTAAGTTGCGTAATAATGATGCCGTTTCCGATATGCCTGTTGGTACAGCCGAGGAGCGCGCCTTAAGATCCAAGACTTTGGGGCATCTATCTGCTTTCTTGACCTTTAGCGGCAACCCGATTATCAACACGTCAACGCAGCCCTTCTTTGAAGCTGCGCGCGCTCTGGCCCTACAATCAACCAAACCTACTGAGGATGAAGTCAAGCTGGCGTTTTATGCCGCAGTCCTGAAACCAAATTCAGGTATTACGGATACAGCCCTCAGAGCCAAGGCGGAGAAAGAGATCAAGAGTTGGGAAGAGGCTCAGGAAAGAAAACGCAAGCGTCAAGGCCGTATCGTTGATGAAGAGACGGGCAGGAGTGTAAGCGGCGGGGGCGGAAATAATTCCGATGTTGATGCCGCCATGGATCGTGCAGGCGAATTTGTAACGGGCTGGGCTTTGAACGGTCAGTTTGGAAAAGACGTCAGCACAATCGCAGGTGCGGGGCTGTCTGGTGCATGGAATTTCGTGACCAATATTCCGAAAATGAAAAACGGTGATGTTATTACGGGGTATCTGGTCGGGGGTGCGTCTGCTTTGTTCCTGACGAATATCGTTAAGGGATGGCTTGGCCCGATTGGCAAGATCCCCGGGATTGGCTTGCTGATCGGTGCGGCGCTGTTCTTTGGCGCCGGTAAGATGGCGCATATGATGGTGACGGACGGCGATGGCACACACGCGCCGAACACCGTGACAGCGATGAGAAGGGATACGGTTGTTCAGACAACTGCGCCCGCTGCGGTCACTGCGAGCAGCGCTGCGGCAAGCCTTGGTACATTCAGAGCGGCAGCGTCAGCGACAGCAAAAGAAGGCGATGACGAGAGCGCGGGCGACACGGGCGAAACCGGTCAGACCCGTAAAATTGAAGGTCGAATGATCGATCTGGACGGCGACGGCGTTCTAACCGAGCAGGGCCAAGCGATTGCCCTTGAAGATGATGTTTATTTGCAATGGTCAGATCTTGATAGTGATGGGGCATTTGCGGTTCAGTTGGCGGATGGAAGCGGAAAAACCTATGCGGATGCTAAAATCCTGAGCCAAATGGCCGCAGGGACAGGCATTAACAGCACGATTGTCGTACCAAGAGAAGTTCTCGACATTGCGTTTGATATTGATGATGCCACTATCCATGCGATTAACCATAGCGGATCATTGGATGAGAAAAAACCGATTATTGTTCAATTTAAAACAAGGGATGGTGGAGTGCGACCAATCGAACTGAAAGTGGAACAACCCGCCGCGCTGCAATAAAAATGCATGCAGGAATACAAAGGCTTTAAAGATTTACCCTCAAATGCTATGATTAAAGGTGCGGATCTTGGTTCGCACCTTCTTTTTATCTGCATTTCACCGCGGAAACCCTCATGAGTGACGAAGACGCACAACCAAAAACCAGCATCAAGGATGCCTTTAAACCCGGAGAGAAATCTGCGGCAAAGGCAGGGCCTGTGCTGTTTACGGCGGATGAGATGGATATTTATTGCAATAAAATCACCAAGGAAGCCTTTATCTTTCACGCCAAGACCATCAATTATGATGAGCTGGAGCGGATGGAATATAACCACAAGGATTACAGCGTTACCGTGTTCAAAAAAGACGGCACAGCGATTGATCTGGGGGTGAAAATCCAGTGGCTGATCCGCCCGTATTTCTCAAAAGCGGTGGAAGTGCAGATCGTGCAGACCAAGGATGGAACGGCGGTGAACGGCACCTTTATACCGTTATCGCATAAAGGTAAATAAAACGTTAATTTTTTGGTTAAAAAATACGTCTAACCCCCTGATTTATTTTAAAAAAATGCCAAAAAATAGATCAAATTTCTTTGCATTTTCGCAAAAGGCCGTGTTATAATAAAAGTGTAATGAAGGCGGGGCGTGATATAGCTTTCCAATAAAAATATGGGTATAGTAATCGTATGAACGAAGAAACCCATGAAATCGTAGATCGCCCCCCTGTCGGAACACTTGTTGATTTCGTAGACGGGGTTACTGAAGATAACCCCCTCGATTTAGAAATCGGAGTAAATGAAAAAGGGCGAATTGTGATTTTCCACGACAAGCCTTTTAAAAAAGAACTTTCGTGGTTCGAATATGACTTGAAGACGAGTAGATTGGATTTTGTTTTGGATGATGGCGAAATACGTGATGCAGGAATGACGATTGCGAAACAAATTTCAAAATATATGCAAAATACTCACCAAATATTAACGGTTTTGATGGATGATAGTACAGGGGAAGCAACAGACGGTAAGTTTATTCCTGTTATCGTTCACCAATCATAAAAAAGCTCTGTGAGAACACAGACATAACAAAACTAAATAGGAGTGTGTAAAAATGGCATTAGATAAAGGCGAACTTTCAGGACAATTCGGGCAAAGAGCCATATTTAGACTTGATGGAAGCATTACAGGCGCAGACCCGCAATATAATACAACAAATGTAAACCCAGATATGCAGCTTGGCTCAGCAGGGCTTACAGCAACAGGTATGACTATAACTCCTGGCGTCACAGGCCAATAAACAGTTTTATATTTTATCCAATCCCAAGGGCGCTTTTCGAGCGCCTTTTGTCGTGTTTAGGGTTGGGAGAATGAGGCGGTAAAGAACTCCGCCGGCGGGGCTTTCGAGGCCTCCAGCTCCAGAGATGTCATCATAATCCGCTGTGAATCTTCCTCGCTACAAAGCTTTTCTCCAGCCGCATAGGCGCGCAGGGCGACCTCCATATCCTGAGAGGTTACACTTTGGTTTATATAGGCCCAGAGCGCGGGGTCGCGCATATAATTGCCCATACCATCCTCAAGCCGCCCAAGCTTCTGTGCGGGGCTTCGCGGGTTATTAAACGCCGCATCATCGAAAAAGCGGCTTTGCGCCGCATTAGGGTTAAAGCCGATATTTTTAGCGTCCAGACGCTTTACCAAGAAATAATCCTGCCCCAGCGCTGAGCGCGGACGCTCCCTGAACGCGATGACGGCAGCGACCATGGCGGCGGCGAAGTTATCAGGCTTGGCGGCGATGGTTTCTTCGAACGCGGTAACCATTTCGCGGTAGCTGGGGCGATCACGCAGATTATCCAGCGCAATATTATCCCCGTTTATATACGCTTGCAGGATGGGACGGGCACGGGCGTCGGCCTCCATCAGCCATTTCATCCGCCCGCGCTCTTCAGGGGCGTAATTGCCGATGACATAGGGGTTAATGCCCAGCCCCCGCTGGCGTAGATGGAAGACCTCATGCGCGGTGACAAGGCCGGCGATCAGTTTACCATCCTTCGCCTCCGCTTCTTCGCGCAGAAGCTCTTCGTTAATCAACACATTCCATGTATCCCCTTCAAAATCTGGCGTATCGATCACGCCGTTGATGCGCCCGCCACAAGAGCTGGCCTTGAAGGTTTTGGTGCAAAACTGAACATTTTCAAGCAGGCTTGGCGCATACCATTTAGAGCGGATTTCAAAGGCTTGATAAAGTGCACCTTTCAGCCCCGTCAGTTCGACACGCCCTGCCCGCGCGGCGGATATATCAGCCTGTCCGATACACGCTAGCGCGCCTTTGGGCGTGGTATCGCGCTGAATGACAGGTTCTGGAGCAGCAGTGGGAGCGTTATCAGTATTTGCAGGGCTGACCAGCGCAAAAGCGCCTGCGAGTAAAATGGCTGTGCGTGTCTTATGCCCCATGGATCCCTTTACTTATTCAACTTCTCAAGTTAGCAGAGCTTTTTATGGTTTTGCAAATTTATATGGCAAAGGCGTGGCCTTGGGCTGTGTAAAAGATGAAATATGAGGGCGGGCATGAAAATCGCGCTTGAAATTGGCCGCTATCCCCCGTATCTCTTACCCCCATGACAAAACCATTAGAACATATTCGTAACTTCGCCATTATCGCCCATATCGACCACGGGAAATCGACGCTGGCCGACCGCTTGATCCAGACCTGCGGCGGCCTTGAGGAGCGCGAGATGAGCGAGCAGGTCTTGGATAACACCGATATCGAGCGCGAGCGCGGTATCACCATCAAAGCGCAAACGGTGCGACTTGAATACACCGCCAAAGACGGCATCGCCTATCAGCTCAATCTGATGGATACACCCGGCCATGTGGACTTCTCATACGAAGTATCGCGCTCTCTGGCGTCGTGTGAGGGCTCTATTTTGGTTGTGGATGCTTCACAGGGTGTGGAGGCGCAAACGCTTGCAAACGTTTATATGGCGCTGGAAAACGACCATGAGATCGTGCCCGTCATCAATAAAATCGACCTGCCTGCCGCCGACCCGCAAAAGGTGAAAACCGAAGTGGAAGACGTGATCGGGCTGGATTGTTCGGCGGCCGTTGAGGTTTCCGCGAAAACGGGCTTCGGGATTCCCGATTTGCTGGAGGCGATCATCACCACCCTGCCCCCGCCGAAAAGCGGCGATGCGAACGCGCCGACCAAGGCTTTGCTGGTGGATTCGTGGTATGATATTTACCTCGGCGTTGTGGTTCTGGTGCGGGTGATGGACGGATACTTGCGCCCCGGCCAGAAGATTAAATTTATGAGCAACGGCGCCACGCGCGAGATTGACCGCGTCGGGATGTTTACCCCGAAGAAAGTGGAACTGAAAGAGCTCGGCCCCGGCGAGATGGGCTTTATTACGGCCTCTATCAAGGATATCAGCGAAACCAATGTCGGTGACACGATCACCGATGAGAAAAAGCCCTGCGCGGAGAAGCTTGCGGGTTTCAAGCCCTCCATCCCGATGGTGTTTTGTTCGTTCTATCCGGCGGATGCGGGCGAGTTTGAAAAGCTGCGCGATTCCTTGGGCAAAATCCGCCTGAATGACGCCTCCTTGCATTACGAGATGGAAAGCTCCCAAGCGCTTGGCCTTGGCTTCCGCTGCGGCTTCCTGGGCCTGCTGCACATGGAGATTATCCAAGAACGCCTCGAGCGTGAATTTGACCTCGACCTTATCCCCACCGCGCCCAGCGTGGTGTATAAACTCCACCTCACGAACGGTGAGCAGATCGAGCTTTATAACCCCGTCGATATGCCCGAAGTGCAGCGGATAAAATCGATTGAAGAACCGTGGATCAAGGCGACCATCCTTGTGCCGGATGAATATGTCGGCGGATTGCTGCAGCTCTGTCAGGAACGGCGCGGCGTGCAGGTGGACCTGACTTACGTGGGGGGCCGCGCGATGCTGGTTTACCGCCTTCCCCTTAACGAGGTGGTGTTTGATTTCTATGACCGTTTGAAGTCGCTGTCCAAGGGCTATGCGAGCTTTGATTACGAGCTTGATGGCTACGGCGAGAATGATCTGGTGAAGCTGGAAATCCGCGTGAACGAAGAACCCGTCGATGCGCTGGCGATGATTGTCCACCGTGAAAGCGCGGTTTCACGCGGGCGCGGCATGTGTGAGCGCCTGAAAGATTTGATCCCCCGCCAGATGTTCAAAATCGCCATTCAAGCGGCGATTGGCGGCAAGATTGTGGCGCGTGAGGATGTGAGCGCGATGCGTAAGGACGTGACGGCCAAATGTTACGGCGGCGATATCACGCGGAAGAAGAAGCTGCTGGAGAAGCAGAAAAAGGGTAAGGCGAAGATGCGCCAATACGGGAATGTGGAGATCCCCCAGTCTGCGTTTATCGCAGCGCTCAAGATGGGGGATGAGTGATGGCAGAATTTGAATAGGAAAAACTTGACAAAGTAGTATCATAATATGGTATCATTATCAAAGAAGCATCAGAGAACCCTCGATAAAATATTCGAAACTCCGCTGCGTTCAGATGTGGCTTGGCGGGACATTGAAGCTATGCTGGGAGCCTTAAATTGCCAAATTGAAGAGGGGAATGGATCGCGGGTCAGGTTGTTTTTGAATGACAGGGTTGCGACTTTTCATCGTCCGCATCCACAAAAAGAAACGGACAAAGGCGCGTTGAAGTCGATGCGGCGTTTTTTGATAGAATCAGGAGTACGGAATGCTTGAATATAAAGGATATACTGGGGTTGTTACTTACGATGACGAGGCCAGAATTTTTCACGGCGAAGTCATTAACCTTAAGGACGTGGTAACATTCCAAGGCAAGCACGTTGACGAACTGGAGCAAGCCTTCATAGACTCTGTCGATGATTACCTTGAATGGTGTGCCAAATTGGGGCGTGCGCCGGAGAAGCCTTTTTCCGGGAAATTTATGCTGCGCGTTGATCCGCAAATCCATAAGGAGGCGGCCACAGCCGCACAGCTTTGCGGAATGTCCTTAAATACATGGGTGACCGAAGCCATCAAGGCGGCAAAAGACAAACATATTTAATCCTCCCGCCCCATAGGTCACTTAAGAGGAGGGCTTGCCCGACGCGGCAATCTGTTTGTGGATTGCTTCGCGGAGTTTATGCCCTGCGGGTACTCGCAATGACAAAAGGAAATGCGCTCGCAATGACGGCGGGGTTTAGACCACCGTTAAATCATCGTGCGGGCGGTCGGCGGGTTTTTCTTCCGCAGGCAGGGCGTTGACGAGTTCGGCGTTGGCCATCATAGACAGGGCTAAGGGCAGGTCAGGGGGGGCGGCATGGTTGAAGTTCGCCATTAACGGCGCGGCATATTTGCGGGCGGCGGACACGCCGTGCTCTTCCCTGGCGAATTCACGTGAGAAGCCGAAGCCCATTCTTTCCAGCGTGCGGATGGTATAGGTTCGGCAGTTTTCAACTTTCGGGTCATCCATAAAATCGTGACCAAAAAAATGGGGGGTTTGTTTTATGCGGGTTGCGAATTCCAAACCGTGGTTCCAAACGGGCAGGATATGCTCGGCATTGCCTTCAAAATACGGGGTGAAGATAACCTTGGACAGCGTTTCGGGATCTTTGAATTCAAAAATGACTTTCGGTCTGACCTTGCCCGATATAAATTCGTGGCCTATTTCGTCATATTCCATTGAGTTGTTATAGTGCAGTTGCTGAAGCAGCACAGGGTTTTCGGGGTCGGTGGTGTCCATCAACGCCAAAAAGGCGTGATGCCAGTTTACGACCTCATCGCCCTGCTCCGCCCTTTGCGGAAGCTCCGCATAACATATGCAAAATCTCTTGGTAGCAGACATCTGAATTTTATATATAAATTTTCATAATATATCAATATTTAAAATAAGCGGGCCCGTATTTTTGTTTTTGGGGCGATGGGGGTTGAGCCCGAAGATCTGGTTCGGTTTCGTGGTTTTTCAGCTTTTCAAATCATCACAGGCTTGCGGGGGCGGATATGGGGCGTTAAGGTGAAGTATCAATTTTAAGATGGAGATTTTAGTTATGCGCGCCCTACTCGCTCTTGCCCTTATGGCTTTTTCATTTCCTGCTTTGGCAGAAACCAATGATCCCGTGTTCTTGCTGGAGCAAAATGAGAGTTTGTTGCATATCAATGCGACCGAGAGCCGCGAAGTGGATCAGGATCTCTTGATCGCGTCTTTGCGAATTGAGGTGGAAAACACCGATAATAAAAAAGTGCAGAATGATGTCAATACCGCGATGGCCAAAGCGCTGGAGATGGCCAAAGCCTATCCGGATGTGAAAGCGGTTACACGCGGGTATAACGTACATCAATATGATAAAAATGCAGGGCGCAAAGACCGTCCGCGTACTATGGTCTGGAAAGGCACGCAGAGCGTTCAGCTGAAATCCAAGAATGCGGAGAAGCTGCTTGATCTGGCGGGTAAAATTCAAGGGGCCGGATTTGTGATGGGCGGTTTGAATTATACTCTCTCCCCCGAGGTGGCCGCGAAGGTGCAGGATGAAATGCTGGAAGCGGCATTAGAGAAGTTGCAAAACCGCGCGCAGCGCGCCGCCAAAGCGCTTGGGAAATCCAAGGCAGAGCTTAAGGAGATTAATACCGAGGGCGGTAGATATGTGCCACAGCCGGTTTATGCCCGCGCCGAGATGATGGCGATGGATGCGGGGGTGAAAATGGCCGCGCCTGTGGCTTCGCCGGGGGAAACGACACTGAGCATGACCGTGAATGCGCGGGCGATCCTGAAGCCTTAAAAGATTGCTCTTTCAGGGGCTTTCGCGTTATAATAAAGGGATAAAGGAGGCTAGCGAAGGATATGGCAGGCATACTACCTACAGACTCCATAGTTGCCGCGGACAGGCAGGCTCTGGGGCAAAAATATCTCGATATTTATAAAGCGCGCAAGGATGCTTTCAGCGCAGGACTGAAGGCGGATATCGCCGAGGCCAAGGCTCAGAAGGCTCTCTCAGGCAATACGTTGATTGCCAAGGCGGCGCAGCTGGTGGTTGATTTGGAAAGCATTGATAAGCAAGCGGGGCCGATTTACGCCACCGCATCGAAAATTAACGCGATCATCCAGAAATACGAAGACGCCACCGATAAATTCGGCAAAGCGGGCGGATCGAACGCGGAAATCATCAGCGTGCTGGACGAGCTATTGGGAGAGATTACAGGCGCGAAAACGCCCGTGATTGATGAAGAAGTCTAAAGAGTAACGCACATATGCCCCCACCTTCCCTTCTTTTTGTATATGGAACGTTGCGCCCCGGTTATGGGGCGAATGCTTTATTGGGCGAATCCGCGCTTGAGGGCGAGGCGGAAACGGCGGCCAATGCGTTTAATCTGGTGGCCGTGGATGACCCGCAGGAGCGTTTTCCTTATCCCGCGATGATACAGGGCGGCGGATTACGGGTCAAAGGCGCGCTTTATAGCGTCAGCAAAGCGACCTTGGCCAAACTCGATGAATATGAAGGGCCAAATTATGACCGCAAGGTTATTAAGGTGAAACAAGATGGCCGCATTTTTGAGGCGCAGGCTTATATGCTAAAGCCCGATTGCGGCGCGAAAATCAGCAACGAGCACCCGCAAATTCACCTGCAGGAAGAGCCGTATTACGCGATTGAATGGTTGGCGGCGCCATAAAGTCTATCGTTGCGAAGCCTGCGCCAAGCTGATTTAATTATCTCATGAGTGAACAGGGTTCAGAGTCAGGCATTATCCGCAGAGACGGATCTCGGTTTAGCGCAGAAATGGAAGCTTTAAGCCGCGAGTCCGAGGCGATGCGGCTTTCTTATATGAAATCTGCGCGCAGCCGCAGCTTTATGGCGATGAGCGTCGGGATTTTGGCGATTCTTATCGGCGGGGGAGGATTTGGATGGTTCTTGCTGGTGGAGGCCAATATCATCAAGGCACTGGCTTGTGTTGCGCTTGGGGTTGCTATTTCGGCCTCCTTGCATATGTGGAGCGGGCAAGCGATCCGCGCTTATAAATCGGCCTATAAGCGCGAGTTTATGCCGAAAATGGCCAGTTTATTGGGCGGCTTTCAATATCACCCCTCTCGCGGGATCAGCAGCAAAATTATTTCCAAAACAGGCATCGTTCCTTCGCATGATATTTATGCTGCGGAGGACTGCTTTATGGGCAAATACAAGGGCGTGAAGGTCCTGATGTCGGAAGCGCGTTTGCTGCGCAAGGCCAAGAGCGCACCGCCCGTGTTTAATGGCTTGTTTGTATTGCTGGAAATCCCTCAGCCGCTTATTAAGGGTCATATCATTTTGACCGCCGATAAGGACAAGGTAAAAAATTGGCGCGGCACGCGGTGGCAAAAGCTTCAGGATGTGGCTGTGGAGATGTCTGATCCTTCGTGGGACAGGTTTTCGGTGTTTTCCGATAAACCGCAAGACGCGCAGAATATTGTGAGCGAGGCTTTGTTAAAAGAGCTGGCGGAGGCGGCGGATATATTTGATGAATCGCCGATTACGGCGGCGTTGTTTCGGCAGAAATACATCTTTTTGATGATCCCGTATGATGGGGATATGTTTGAGGCTTCGAATATTGATATTCCGGTGGCGACCAAGCAGCATGCTCTGAAGTGTAAGCGCGAGATTGAGCAGCTGCTTGAGGTTATCGATGTGTTTGACCTGTATGATAAAGACGGAAGCGGGCTTGAAGCTTAAGGCTTGATCAGCTTCAGGACATCTCTGGCGATTTCATCGGCGATGTTTTCGGGCTTAAAGCCTTTGTATTTTTTGGCAAAAGCCTTGGAAGCGTTCAAATATTGCGGGTCATCCAGCAGGATTTTCATCACTTCGGCGATTTTTTCAGGGCCGAAATTGCCCACCACGCCGCGCCCGAGTTTATTTCGGCCAACAGCTTTGGCGAACATGAATTGTTCGATATGGGCAGGCAGGAGGAGCTGGGGCACGCCATTGAGGGCGAAGGCGCAGGAGATACCGTTGCTGGCGTGGCAGATGCCGAGATCACATTTTTTTAGGATGGAGGAGAGTTTGACCGGGCCGTCAACAATGCGGATATGCGGTTTTTCGATTTTGGATTTGAGCGCCGGAGCGATGCCGGGGGCGGCGATGATGCAATCGATAGATTTGGGCAGAGTCGCCAGAACCTTCAAGGTTTGATCAAAGCCAGAGCTTGCCGGGCGAATATAGGCGAAGATGCGTTTGGTGGCGCCCGCGTTCCATTTCATGGATTGACCCGTGTCTTGGGTTAAGAAATTGCCGAGATATTGAGGCGGTTTGGATTCGATTTCCTTTCGCATCGGATAATGATCGAGTTCTTCGAACATGGTCAGAAATTCGGCGTCGCATTTCAGTCCTTCGGCGATGTTTTTCAGGGGCTTCTTGCCGGCGTTTTTAAGAGCCTGGTTGGTGATGCCGAGAGCCTCGGCCTCCCGCGCCGCCAGCATTTTAGGATCGTTCTTCTCCCAGTATCTTAGCGGCGGCATGGGCACGGATTTGGCGGGTACGTCATAACTGCCGCCGAACATCATGGTTTTGAATTTATGCCCTCTGGCGGCCAAGAGCGCAGTGGGCGCGGCCTCGGTGATCAGTATGTCGGGCTTTATAATATCATAAAGATCGCTCCAGGCGCGGATCAGACCGGTCAGGATATCCGGGTCGAAATAACCACAGGGGCGCATATCATCGGTAAAAAGGCGCGACGCCCCCCAGGATTTGCTGTCGGCAAGCGGCCTTGGAGGGCAATAAGGCGCCTGAAGGAGTTTGTACTTTATATCACCGGTGAACGGGATGACGGCACTGGGCGTTTGCAGAGCAAAAATGATTTCAGCCTTCTTTTGACGTTCCACAATCGCTTTTGCCAATGTTGCGAGTTTTGTCACATGACCATAATTCCTGCCAACTTCCCAAGCCATTATGATCTTCATTATTACGTTCCTTTGTTATTCATTCTCTTAAAACAACTTTAATGCTATTGTGTGATGCTGTAAAAGTAAGAATACAAATTCATTTTTTTTCATTATATATAAATAGTTATGAGCGAAGAGAAAAAATCAGAAAACTCTGCTGTTTCCGAAGATGTTTTTTCATCGATGAGTAAAGTTGCGTCGCAGCTTCATACCATCGAGAAATTTATTGCCCGCCGTTTTGACGAGCTTTCCATGGAGATCAATGCCACCGCGCAGCAGATCGATATGAATGACGACACGATGAAGCAGAAATTTTCCGAGATTTTCGAGGTTTTGAAGGCGATTTCCTATAGCGGGGACGGGTCGACGGCGGCGAATGCGGGGGTCGAGCTGGATGCGGTTGTTGATATGACCGAACAGGCCGCGAATACGATTTTGGACGCGGCGGACAGGATTTCGCAGGATATTCAAAAGAGCAAGGACGCCGCAAGCGAGGACGAGCGCAAAGCCTTTTTGGAGAGTGTGAACGGCCATGTGGAAGAGATTTTCATGGCGTGTTCATTTCAGGATATTACTGGCCAGCGAATCAAGCAGACGCTTGAGAATTTACGGATGATTGAAGATCGTTTGGGCACGACGCTCAAGAAAATCGGGATTGTGGTCGATGATGTGCGCGCGGAAAATCACAGCGCGATTGCCAATAAGCTTTCCAATCAAAGTGAAATCGACGACTTTTTTAGTTCGGAGAGCGCAAAGAAGTAGGTTTCATTATATTTCAAATATTTATATCAAGCCCCTTCCCTGCGCTGGGGTTTTTTTATGCCTGAAATCTGAGAGAGTAGAAAATAGATAAAATTTTAGATAAATACTCAATAAGTAATAGGTAAAACTATTACTTCGAATTTTATGTAATATTAAAATTATATTCATACGACCCGCGTATCTTTAGTAAAAAGAGGTACAGAGGGTATGAATACTGCGAATAAGGCAG
Organism: uncultured Micavibrio sp.; assembly: GCA_964350435.1. GTDB lineage: Bacteria > Pseudomonadota > Alphaproteobacteria > Micavibrionales > Micavibrionaceae > TMED27. The sequence goes on along the minus strand of CAYGJS010000011.1, from coordinate 17,746 downwards.
GGCTTTTTAAACAAAAAACAGAATATAGAATAAAAGGCCTATCACAAAGATTATCAAAACTTTCAAGCGTTCCGAATAGAGAGGGCGCGAGGACGGCGGCTTTTGTTTCGCTGCATGATGCGTTTCAGCCTGCGGCAGAATATGATGGGATGTTGGGCGCTTTGATCGTCGAGAGTTTCTTAGGCAGCGCATTTGCCCAGGCGAGCGCGTCATCGGCTGATAACCCTGTTTTAAGTGCCGTTTCTTTGCTCGATAGCCCTGCGGCTGAGCTGTTTAGTGAATATATAGGCGAGGCGGACACCCATAATAATTATGGCCGCGGGCGCGGCTCAATCGCGCTGTATGAGCGTTTAAAGGCCAAGCCTATGGCTCCGGCGTTTAATATGGTGGCCAATGACAATATGCCGGCGGATTATGACCTGCGCATGGATATTGAGCAGACGCTGGCGGGTTTGCAGTGTGAATATTACGGCCTTGCCTCGCAAGAGCGTGCCTTGGCTCCTGCCGCTTAAAGGCCCTTATAAAACACTTGGATGATTTGCCCATTGGCATTATGCTGAAGCCATAATTATAAGGCAAAACAATACGATCCATGACTGTTTTCAATTCATCCCTTTTACGAGAAAAATTTGTCATTCGTGACAAGCAGCCCGGCGGGCAGGCCCCTTCGGTTGTCGCGCTCAGCAATCGTTTGCCTGTCCCGCTTCGTGATAAGAACAACAGTTTAATCGAAACATTTGTGATCCGCGCCCATAATATGCATCTTACGGTAAGGATGGCAGCAAGGATAATTAATGAGTTCAAAAACCGTGGCCCGATCGGCAAACGCGTTGACCCGTATAAATGGGAGGCGGCGTGGGATGCGTTGGTGAATGATTATGAATATGCATATAACCCGCAGCGGTGGATCGCGATTTATTACGAGGGCAAATGCGTTTTTTCCAGCGGGGAGCATCACCCGTTTCTGGATATGATTGAAAAATGCGATGTCAATAACAGCCAAGAATATGATTATGCGGTTCCGTTGGCGGAAAAGCTTTTGCATGATTCGGGCAAGGATGTGAAGATTGATCATGATTCCAATGTGGCTCTCTCGGTTGATATTAAAGACAGCCAGGCGCGGATCGGCGTTATTCTGCGCGGGGCGAACCGTACGACGACGTTCAGTTTTATTGCCAATGCCAGCGGATCAGATATTATTGATGCGGCGCAGTGTTTGGGCGCGGCGGCGGCTTTTCTTGAGGGGGTGCAGCTGGCCTTTGCCATGGGCATGAATACGGAGAAGATCCGTATCGGGATTATCGAGCGGCATTCCAAGGAAGAGAAACAAACCCGCGAGGGCAAACAGCGCCTGAATAGACTTGCGGGCGAGATTGCGGCGATGGAAAATGCGTTTGATGTGAATTATCGCCCTGAAAAGCCGGAATTCCATCATATTATGATGGACGCCGAGCAGCTAGGGCAGCGTATCCTCGTGCCGCCGGAGGAAGATGAGAGCCCTTCCGAAGAATAATTTATAGACATAATTGAATTGACTTAATACCGCGCTTTGGCTTACTTAGGGGCATGGTTAAAGGAAATACGCACCCCAATACAGGTAATTTTCAAGCGGTGAGCGGCGCAATGTCCTTGAAAGAGGCGATTGCGCATATTATTGCCGATAAGACCCCTATGGTTGGGTCGGCGTTTACGAGCGCGCAAAGCATGATTGCGTTTAATACAGTTATCACGGCTTTGCAAATGCAGAGCACTGTGATCACGGATCAGGTTTTGGGTGAACTGGCGCGAGGCGCGGGCTTTAACATTCTTGATCAGTCAGGCTTTTGTAAAAAAATTCATCCCATTTTGGAGGTAACGCAAGGCAAAAGTCCGGTAGTTATATCCAGTGTCTTTGCCCCCGCCGCCTCTGGGGTTTCTCGGTTTACACGCCTTGTGAGCGAAACCCAGCTTTTTCCTGCGCCGGATGAGCCCTTATCGTCGCTTCCTGCGCTGAACAGAGCCGCTAAGCCTGAAGGATCGGGACAACCCTGCTCTCCCTGCATCGACACGCAGCATGCGCATGCTTTGAAGGCCGATGCGGTTGAGGCCGCGCTTATTAAAGCCGGAATTGAGAGGGGAATTTTGATTGAGGATGCCGCCGCCCCGAGGGGGAAAACATCGAGAATTACTTATAAGGTTTTTGTACTACAAAACGGTACCAATACGCATGTGGTTATTCCCTGCACTTCACCCGAAGGAACCAAAACGCCGCCTGCGGTTTTGATTGTTAAGAATGACGCTTTTACGTCCGTCAAAGGGGCAAGGAATATTTTGGCACTTTATCAGGATCCTGAAATGTCACATGCGAATTTGAAATTCCTGGGTGATGTTTGGCCTGCGCCGAGGTTCACGCCCAAGGATATTGACGGATGGGCGGCATTGGTTGTTGAGATGGTTAAAACGCCGAAGGCGATGTTGCCGACACCCAATTTGGTAAGGCTTAATTGGGCTTCGGAGCGCGCTGGGCGGGCTGTGAATGCGCTGTTTACGTTTTTGAGTGACCGCAAGTTAAAGACGGGGCGGGATAACGAAACGATCATTGATACGCTTAAGCGGAGGGGTGTGGATGGCGCCGAAATACCTGCTGAGATCAAACCGATCCTGACAAAAAGCTGGATCAGCTTGCGGCAGGAATTGAAAAAACATCATGCGGGGAAGATTACTATCCCCGGTGTTGATGCGGGCGTGCATCATATTACATCTGGGCTAGCATGGGCGGCGGGTGTGAAAGCGGCCGAGCAAGGTGCCCAGCCGCATTCAGAAATTGATGGTCTTGGCGAACCGCCTTAAGCCGCCTGCGCCATAATGCCCAGCACGTAGTGCAGAATTCCGCCATTAAGGTAGTATTCCACCTCATCGAGGGTATCGAGGCGCGAGAGCAGCGTGACATCTTTGATTTTAATGCATTTTGAGGGACGCTTAATTGAGAAAACCGTTCAAACGAGGTTGGTCTAAAAAAAATTATTGACATAATTTTTGTTTTTGGTACTTTATGCTCAACCTGAGTAGAGATATGCCAAGAACAAAAGCCCCCCTCCCCGATAACAGCGTGATTGCGAGAGCTATGCAGGCTTTTCGCGAGGACCCTGCAAATCAAGGCCGATTGCCTCGGCAAGAAAGCAAAGGTCATGAGCCGGACGGGTGGCCCAATGGATGGGCCAGTATTATAGCCCGTTTGAGAAAAGAGCGAGGCCTCACCCCTTTAGAGCTTATGGTTCAGGAAGGCTATATGGTCAAGAAGGACAAAGCCCCTCTTCCCGAAGACACAATATTAGCAAGAGATGTCTTTAATGGAGCTGTTCGTTTTGTAAACGCACAAAAACGTCTTCCCGAGCCAGCCAATGATAGGGACCATATTGCAGGGTATACGGTTTCCGATCTCGTTTGGGCATTCAGAGATGGGTACGTTTCGAACATGGATGAAATTCCTGCGATTGATCAACATATACAAAGCGGCAAACCGCCCCCCGCCTTGTTTGAGGATTTTATGGTTGTTTGCGGCTTTGCGGTGCCAAATGGAAGCGCATTGGAACTTGCCGAAGAAACTCCGGCTCTGCTGAGGGAACCGGGTTAATTTTTCCCCTTAAGCCGCCTGCGCCATACTGCGCAGGACGTAGTGCAGAATTCCACCATTGAGGTAGTATTCGACCTCATCGAGGGTATCGAGGCGCGAGAGCAGCGTGACATCCTTGGTTTTGCCATCCGCGTAATGGATGGTCATATGGATGTCCTGCTGCGGCTTCAGGCCGCTGGAGAGCCCCGCGATATCAAAGGTTTCGGAGCCATCAAGGCCAAGGGTTTTGCGGGTTACGCCATCTTTGAACTGGAGCGGCATGACGCCCATCCCGATGAGGTTGGAGCGGTGGATGCGCTCGAAGCTTTCGGTCACAACAGCCCGAACACCTAAAAGGCGCGTGCCTTTGGCCGCCCAGTCGCGGCTTGATCCTGTGCCGTATTCCGCGCCGCCGATCACGACCAGAGGTGTGTTGTCCTTGCGGTATTTCATGGCCGCATCATAGATGCTCATCTCCTCACCTGAGGGCATATGCTTGGTATAGCCGCCTTCGGTGCCGGGCACCATTTCGTTTTTAATGCGGATATTGGCGAATGTGCCGCGCGTCATGACGCGGTCATTGCCGCGGCGCGAGCCGTAGGAGTTGAAATCCTTCGGGTCAACGCCCAGCTCCACCAGATATTCACCCGCCGGATGATTGCTGCGGAATGCGCCCGCCGGAGAGATGTGGTCGGTGGTGACGGAATCGCCGAGGATGGCGAGGGGGCGCGCGCCTTTGATATCTTGAGTGCCGCCGGCTTCGTTGCCCATGCCTTCGAAGAAGGGCGGGTTTTGGATATAGGTGGAGCTGTCTTTCCACGCATATGTCTCGGACGCGGCCGCTGTGCCAATGGCTTGCCATTCGGGCGTACCTTTAAACACATCGGCGTAGCGTTTTGTGAACATCTCGGGTGTGAGGGAGGATTGGATGAACTCCTGCACCTCTTTGTTGGATGGCCAGATGTCTTTGAGATAGACATCGTTGCCGTCCTGATCTTGGCCCAGCGGGTCTTTGTAGAGATCAACATGCATAGAGCCTGCGATGGCATAGGCCACGACCAAAGGTGGTGAGGCCAGATAGTTTGATTTTACGTCTGGCGAGATGCGCCCCTCGAAATTGCGGTTGCCCGAAAGCACGGATGTGACGTTCAAATCAGCATCATTGACCGCCTTTGATATTGGCGGCGGCAGCGGGCCGGAATTTCCAATACAGGTGGTGCAGCCATAGCCGACCGTGTCAAAGCCCAGCGCATCGAGATCATCGCTGAGCCCGGCTTTGTCGAGATAATCGGTGACGACCTGTGAGCCCGGCGCGAGGGAGGTTTTGACCCATGGTTTGACGGTGAGGCCTTTGGCGCGCGCATTTCTGGCGACGAGGCCAGCGGCGAGCATCACGGCCGGGTTTGAGGTGTTCGTGCAGCTTGTGATCGCGGCGATAACCACATCGCCATCAGACAGCTCATATCCCTCACCGGGGACAGTTACTTTTCGGGGAACAGGCTTTCCATCCGTGAGATTATTCTCATCAGAAAAGTAACTGTCCCCAGACAATACCGTGTCAAAAGCCGACGCTGCTTCTGTCAAGGCGATGCGATCTTGCGGGCGCTTGGGGCCGGAGATTGACGGCACGACATCTTGCAGATCAAGGTGCAGGGTGGTCGTATATTCGGGCTCTGGAGAGGCCGCGTCGCGCCACATGCCCTGCTCTTTGGCGTAGGCTTCGACAAGTTTCACGCGGTGCTCTTCGCGTCCGGTGAAGCGCAGGTAATTCAGCGCTTCTTGGTCGATGGGGAAGAAGCCGCAGGTTGCGCCATATTCGGGCGCCATATTGGCGATGGTGGCTTTATCGGCCAATGTCAGATGGTCAAGGCCTTCGCCGTAAAATTCAACGAACTTACCGACAACGCCGAGTTCGCGCAGCATTTCAACAACGCGCAAAACAAGGTCGGTGGCGGTCGTGCCTTCTTTCATTTTGCCGGTGATTTTAAAGCCGACCACTTCGGGGATGAGCATAGATATAGGCTGGCCGAGCATGGCCGCTTCGGCTTCAATGCCGCCAACACCCCAGCCTAAAACGGCGAGGCCGTTGATCATGGTCGTGTGGCTGTCCGTTCCCACAAGCGTATCAGGATAGATCACGCCGCCTTCTTCCCAGACGGTTTGGGCGAGATATTCGAGGTTGACCTGGTGGCAAATGCCTGTACCCGGCGGTACAACGCGGAAATTTTTGAATGCGCCTTGGCCCCATTTCAGGAATTCATAGCGCTCGCCGTTGCGCTCAAATTCGCGCTCGACGTTATGCTGGAAGGCTTGAGCGGTGCCGAACTCATCGACCATTACGGAGTGGTCGATCACGAGATCAACGGGCACGAGCGGGTTAATTTTTTGCGGATCGCCGCCCAAGGATTTCATGGCTTCGCGCATGGCGGCAAGGTCAACCACGGCGGGAACGCCTGTGAAATCCTGCATCAAAACGCGGGCGGGGCGGAAGGCGATTTCGTGGTCTGAGCGTTTATTTTTTTGCCAGTCGGATATGGCTTTGACATCTTCGGTTGTGACGCTGCGGGCATCTTCGAAACGCAGGAGATTTTCCAGCAGCACTTTGAGCGTATAGGGCAGTTTCGAGATATCGCCGATTTTTTCTTCTGCTATTTTGAGAGAGAAATACTCGTAGCTCTTGCCATCTACGGTCAATGTTTTGCGTGTTTTTAATGAATCGTGCCCTGTGCGTGCCATGTTTAGAATATCCCCAATGAAAATTGTGCCTTGAATCAGGCGTTGCATAATAGAATATCATGCGCTGCAATAATTAAAAAACGGTAAATTTAATTGTGAAAATACAAGTGAATTCAGCAACTTAATAAAAGCCCAGAAATGGGCACGATCTCTCCATCATTTTGCCACATTTATGCGGGATACTGAGAATATAAAGATGCAGATTGAAAAAATTTTTCTCCTGTCTGTCCTTTTAGAAATATAGCTCACTGATACTGAATTTAAACCGTCGCAAGCTCACCAAGTTGCGGCGGTTTTAGTTTTTTTGCCTGGACGTCATTGCGAGGAAGGGCGGATGCCCTGACGCGGCAATCCGTGAATTTTCTTGATGGCTTTGGATTGCTTCGCTACGCTCGCAATGACGAAAGGCGATATAGCTCATGAGCAAGCGCAGGCGAACATCTATAGTGCAGGCGGGTGTGGGGAAAGACCCCGCGTATCATGCCGTCATGCCGCCGCTATATTTGTCTTCGACATATCGGATTGAGGGGCTGGAGGAGCGGGGGGAATATGAGTATTCGCGCACCAAAAACCCGACGCGGGATGATCTTGCGGAGGCGCTGGCGGATCTGGAGGGCGGGATCGGTTGCGCGGTCACATCTTCCGGGATGGCGGCACTGACGTTGATCCTGCATTTGCTGGAGGCAGAAGATCTGGTGCTGGCACCGTATGATATGTATGGGCGGGCGTATTGGCTGTTGCGGGCCCTGTCTGAAAAAGGGCATTTCAGGGTCAAGTTTATTGATTGTTATAATGAGGATGCGCTGGATGAGGCGTTTGAAGATGATCGGCCGCGTATGGTTGTCCTCGAAACGCCATCTAACCCCGTGATGCGGGTTGCGGATATTGAAGATATCGCGCAGCGGGCGCATGCGCATGATGCGATCGTGGTGTGCGACAATACGTTCCTCACGCCGATGCTGCAGCAGCCATTTTCTTTGGGAGCGGATATTGTTTATCACTCGACGACCAAGTTCCTGAACGGGCATAGCGATGTTGTGGGCGGCGCGGTTATTGTGAATACGCGGCAAGATATTCTGGATGATCTGCATTTGTGGAATAACTCGCTGGGGACAATCGGCGCGCCGTTTGATTCTTATATGACTTTGCGGGGCTTGCGAACATTAGAGCTGCGCGTCGCCCGTGCGCAGGAAAATGCGGGGCGAATTGCGCTGTTTCTGGCGGAACATGACAAGGTTTCGGCGGTGCATTATTCCGGCCTGCCCTCCCATGACGGGCATCATATTGCGAATAAACAGCAGGAGGGGCACGGGGCGATGCTGAGTTTCGAGTTGGAGGGGGATATGAGCGCATTCCTATCGGCGCTTGAGATATTCTGCCTCGCGCAGTCTTTGGGCGGGACGGAGAGCCTTATCAACCATCCCGCCAGCATGACGCATGTTTCGATGGGCGCGGAGGCGCGGGAGAAAGCGGGGGTTAGGGATAATTTGCTGCGGCTTTCGGTCGGGATTGAGCATATTGATGATTTGCTGGCGGATTTAGAGGCGGCATTCGCCTGTGCCTAAACCAAATGGATTGCTTCGTCGCCAGGCGTTCCTCGCAATGACGAGAGCGCACATAAAAAAAGCCCGAGCAACGCGCCCGGGCTTTTTGATTCTTATATTCGGAGTGTTACATTCTATAAGCGATCGAACAGACCCCTGACTGGTCCGCTTCGTTATAAACACCCACAGCAGAGCGGCAATTTCCTGCGCCCGTAGCCGCATCACCCAAAACAACGCCCGTATCCGGAACACCATCATCAAGGCGGCGGTCAATCCGCGCCGCTTGAGAAGCCGCCAAGACACCTGTTCCAGCACCAACAACAGCAGTAATATCACCTATCAATGCAATATATGTGCCTGTGCGGAATTCGGTCAGTGTGAAACCCGTCGTTACGCCCGTGCGTGTGTCTCCAACGCTGTAACCGCCACCAATGGGCGCAGTCGGGTTTGTTCCGCCGAATTTGGCGCCGCCACCTGTGGCTGTCGTGCCATCAACGCCGGTAATAAAATCACCCGCAGCAAGATGCAAGAAAAACAGAGTTCCTTCACTGGCATCCCCGCCGCCAACGGCAGGAATTGAGCCCACATTCACAGAAATTGCCCCGTTACCTCCGCCATCGGCGCAAGGTGCAGCGCACCCAACAAGACGGGTCACGGCATCATTCATATCCCCGGGCTGTGCGTTATAAGCCTCGGTGAAGCCGTCAACAGCCGCGCCGATACCCTGCATTTGGGAAATTGTTGAAGTAACACGGGCATTGGCGATCAGCTCTTGCCCTTTCAAGATACCCGCAATCAGCAGGCCGATAATAATCATCACAACGGCCAATTCAACGAGGGTAAACCCGCCTTCTGACTTGCGAAGGTTTTTTACGATATGTGTCATTTATAGCTCCTAATAGTATTCATTAAAGAAATCTGGCGATTCACTTGAGGGGAATCATACACTTAAAATATGGACAAAAACAGCCCTACCCCTTTCAGCATGGCGGGGTTTTGTAAAAAAGACCTTAATAGCGGGCTTTATGCCCCATCAAAAGGCCTGTTTCGAGACCTCAATTAAAGGAATTGAGGATGCCTTACGTTTTGAGGAGGTTTTTGCGGTATTGGGTGGGGGAAATGTCGGTTAATTCCTTAAACGCACGATTGAATGACGGTAAAGAATTAAAGCCGACCTCGCCCGCGATCACTTTTATAGGCGCGCGGGTTTCGGTGAGGAGGTTTTTGGCGTCTTCGATGCGGTATTCGTTCATGAGTTGCGGGAAAGATTTTTGAAAACCGACATTAATCACCCGCGAGATCACGGATTCCGACACGCCGCATTCCTGCGCGAGGTCGGTGCGGGAATATGCGGCTTCTTGATAGATTTTTTCACGGGTCAGGAGGCTTTTGACCTTTTTCAGCACGCGCTCTTCCTCATCCGAAAGCGGGGCTTCGGCGTAATTCGCCTCCACGCTTTGCGATTTTGGCGCGGAAGGCAGCGCGCGGAACAGGATCGTGCTGACCAGATAAGCAAAGGCCACACCGAACAGCGTTTTGAGAAGCCCCGTTTGGCTGGCGGTGATTTGATCATTGAGGTTCAGGAAGATCGCGCCGAGAAACAGCGCGTTTAAGAACATCAGCGCGAGGATAAGCCAATACCGCTCCCTGCCGGATTTCTGGCTTTTGAGTTTTTTGAACACGCCGTGCTTGCTGAAGATCAACAGCAGGCTGATTGCGCCGGACATAAAGCCCATGATGTTCATGATATCGCGAAGCTCTGCGCAGTTTTGATAGTTTTTGCATTGCTGGAGGGCATCCACCGCCAGATGCGAGAGCACGAAGCTTAAGGGCAGCAAAAGCAATACCCAGTATTCCTTAATCGGCGGGGCGTTTTTAGGGTCGGCGATTTGCAAAATCACCAGCACACTTAAGGGCGGGCCGATAAACCACAGTGCCCATTGGTAATAAAAATAATTCGGGAGGGCTTCGCCAAGGCGGCTTTGGGCGGCATCGAAGAAGAACGCACCCGCCAGCGCGGCAAAGTACAGCATCGGCAGAAAGGTGTTTTTCAGCGCGGTTTTGCCAACCAGCATATGCACCAGCAAATAAACGCATTGGCAAAGCCCGATCAGGGAAAAAATTTCGGCCAGTGAAAATTGTAATTCGCTCATGTTGTTTTGTTACTTTTTGCAGAGCGGGTTTTGTGCGCCCTGCTCCGTGGTTAAAATCTGCGTGCAGATATATGTTACTGTGGCATTGACTTCGGCGGGATGCAAATGCCCTTCGCCCGATTTTAAATAGGAAATCATAATATCATAGGCGGCTTGCTTTTCACCTTGGGCATTCAGGATATAGGCCGGCATGGCCTTGGCCCATGACGGCATGTCGGGTTCCTCCAGTGCGGCCAGCTTGCGGGCGATTTTTAAGGATAAGTCGAGATCATCCATTTTAAAACGGGCGATGAAGGAGGCCTGCGCCAGCCAGCGCCATTTCTGGTCTTGCGGCACGCTTCCGGCTTTTTGCAGATATTCGACTATTGGCAAAAGCTCGGCGGTGTGTTGATTGCCTGAATAATAAAAGGCAGCGAGGAAGGGCAGGAAATCGGCGCGCGGATCGAGGCGATGAGCCAGATCGAACCACTGCCCCAGGCGATTATAGTTAAAATCAATAAAGCCGACAGTGCGCCCGCCCGTGTCGCCCAGATTTTGCAGCATCAAACCGATCGTGCGGTAGGCCATTTGCGTGTCGCCAAGGGCGGAGAAGCTTGCGCTTTCATAACTTTGGACGGGCGGGACGTTGCTCCATTCGGGGCGGACATCGCGATAATGCGACCAGAGGCCGATGTTAAGTGCGACGCTGAGTAACAGCGTGGAGAGGATGGTGTAGAGACGGCGATCAGATTTTGCCATGCTCAAAACCGCCTTAATACCAAATCAATCAAGGCGGCGCTCAGGATCAGGACCGTGTAAACCCCGCCTTGCATCATCACGAATCCGAAGCCGACGCCGCCCTCATAACCGTAGAGCAGCCAGTTGGTCTGCCCCATCAGATCGAGGCGGGGCATCAGCATGGAGATGGCCTGGAGGCCGTATTCGAGGGCATCAAAGAAACCGCCGCGGAGTTTATCGGAATCTATTATCCCGATGAGATGCGACATCATGCGCGCCAGAACATAAAAGCCGAGGGTTGAGAACATTGCGAGCGCGGGGCTGGAGAGCACCATCGCGAAGAAGAGCGCGGTGGAGGCCATGATGATATTTTCGAGGGCAAGGCTGGTGATCCAGAGTGCGTGGCCTTCTGAGAAAGATTGTGGAGAAAGGGCGTAGAGGCATAGCCCTGTAAATAATGCGGCGATGATGCCGATGAGGGCGAAGCCTGCCGCGTAGGACAGCAGAAATGTGATGCGGCTTAAGGGGCGGGTGAGGAGAAAATCGATATCTCTGGATTCGAAGCTGCGGCGGATGAAGAACACCACGAACAGGCAGAGGCCGAAAATATTGAGTAGACGCATGCTGCTGGCGGCAAAAACGCCTGCGAATTGATCGGCCTCCGTGACGGCGGCGGAGCCCATGAAGATCGACAGGCTGGTCGCCAGTGCCAAGAGGATGAAGAGAGAAAGGATAAGCTTGTCCCTCAGCGCGGCTTTGAGGATATATTGCAACAACAATGGGGACACGGCATTTTCCTAGAACTTAAGCGGTCTGCGATCCGAGGAGAATTTGCGATACAGATCCTTGTCTGTATTGTGAACACTTTGGCCAGGATTATCGAGGATTGTCGCTTTCAGGAAAATCACCAGCTCGGTTTTCGTGACAAGGTCATCGTGATCCTTAAACAAATTGCCAAGGAATGGAGTCTCGCTCAAGACCGGCACGCCGGATTCTGAAGTGGCTGCGCGATCCTGTAGCAGGCCGCCCATCACAACTGGCTGACCGGAATTGACCTGAATGAGGGAGTCGATTTCCTGTACATTCAATTCAGGCACAAGGTTTTCTACGCCGGTGATCTTGTTCTGCGCGGTGATATATTGCACGGCGGGATCGGATCTATCGCTGACGACGCGGGTGATGGTGGGTCGCACGGCCATAGAGATCGTGTTATTTGCCAGATTTATGGAGGGCTGGACGTTGATCAGAACCCCTTCGGGCACGTTTTTGATATCGCTGGAAATATCCGTCTGCACAGCGCCGCCATCCGTGGCGGTTACGTCGATATCAACATCAAAATAGACGCGGTTTGTCGCGACGTTCAGCACTGCAGACTGGTTGTTCAGGACGGTGAGGCGCGGGGAAGCCAGTGCCTTGACCGTGCCGAAGCCAGACAGTGCCTGAATGAGCCCTTGCACGTCATTGCCGCTATAGCCCAGCACGAAATTCGTGCCTGTCGCAATTCCAGTGCCCGTCAAACCGCCTGCCGTTGCCGGGACCAAAGAACTGCCGCCGCGAATAGTTTCGTTAGATAGGAAATCAGTGACGAGTTCACCGCCGAGAAGATTAATACCGCCCCAATCAATCCCTGTGACAAACTCATCATTCAAAGTCACTTCAAGGATTTTCGCTTCGATCAAAACCTGTGAGGTAATGGATTTACGCACTTCTTTTAAGTATGCGTAGATACGCTCATGAGCCTTTTCATTGGCGAAGACGTTGATGATCCCGGCCTGTTTGTTCAGGGTGAATGTGCCTTCGGGAAGGTCTTCAGGTTTGCGCTGTTCCTCTTCATCCGTGGGCAGCGTGCTGACATTCAGCGTTGCTTGCGGAGCGGTGGCCGTGATCTCGCCACTTGCATCCTGCGAGAGGGTTTCGACATTCGGATTGGGCGCGGTGGCGGTTATTTTTGGGCTTTTCCTGGTTTTCAGGCCTCCTGTCTGGGTGCCGTTAATAATATGTGTCAGGTTGGTTTCAAGTTCGCCCCAGAAATCGGCTTCACTTTCGGATGAAGCGGTGAAGTTCGAGCCTGTGTCCGTGCCCTCGCCTGTCACAACGGCGACGTTATTCGAGATTGAACTTTTGGTCGAGCGGACATAGCTGAGGTAATCAATTTTGTAGAGTTTGTTATAGGGCTCATCGAGTTCAACGCGCAGGGTGTCTTCTTCGAATTTATAGCGCAGACCCGCGATATCGGCGATGCGATCAATCACGAAGTCGAAGGGACGCTCGCGCGCGGTGAAGATGATTGCGCCGCTGATGCGGGGGTCGAGTTCGATGTCATAATCGGCTTGCTGCGCCAGTTCGTAAAGGGCATCACGCAGCGGCACGGTCTGGTTCAGTGAAACGGATACCAGCGGCATGGATTTCATGCCTTCGGCGGCGTTTGCAATATAAGGCTGAAGCTCAGGGATTGTGCCGCTTGCGGCGGAATTGTTACTGTCCTCGTCTTCTTCCGATTGAACGCGAGAGGCAAGACCATCGCGGTAATCCTGGATTTCCATGGAGCCTTCGCGGTCGGATTTCAGCATGTTTTCGGTTATATCGCAGCTTCCGAGGGTCAGGCCTGCGCCGCAAAGCAAAATAACACTGAGAAACCGGATGGAGGGGCGTTGAAATCTGAACATCGGAGAAAGCCTTATCAATATAAACCTTTAGAGCCATACAAGAACGCAGGGCGGTGAATCACATATAAGCATACCACATTTGGGATTTATGCAAGAGGCGTTATGCTTTGAGCAGCGATTTCAGTCTTTTATTGTGAATAAAGATGTGTCCATTTCGGATAGCGCGCCGCCCTTGCCGCTGAATGTGCGATTTTCGAGACTGCCGGCTTTGCCTGACAAAACCATTTCTTTGAGTTTGATTTTCAAATCTGATGGTTTATCGGAGTTCATAAGAGCGGTTTCTTCGGTGATAACCCCTTGGCCGTAAAGCTCCATCAGGGATTGATCGAAACTGCACATGCCTTGCTTATAGTTTTGCTCAATAACATCGCGGATTTTGGCAATTTCGCCTTTATAAATGAGTTCGCGGATTAATCCCTGATTGATCATGATTTCCGTGATCGGCACCAGATTGCCTTCAATAGTGGGGATTAGACGCTGCGAAACAATCGCGTGGAGATTTAAGGATAGATTCAAGCGCACTTGTGCGCTGAGGTCTTCGGGGAAAAGGTTCACAATCCGCTCAATGGCTTGGTAAGCGTTGCTGGTGTGAATGGTGGCCAGACATAAGTGCCCCGTTTCCGCGATGGTCAGCGTTTGTTCCATCACTTCGCGATCACGGATTTCTCCAACCAAAATAACATCGGGGCGCTGGCGGAGCGCATTTTTAAGTGCGCTTGAATAGCTTTCAGTATCTACGCCTATTTCGCGTTGAGTAATTACAGATTGTTTGTGCTCGTGGTAAAATTCAATCGGATCTTCGAGCGTAACAATATGGCCTGACTGGTGGTCATTTCTATAGTCGATCATTGAGGCCAAAGTGGTGGACTTACCCGATCCAGTGGTTCCGGTGAGAAGGACAAGGCCGCGTTTTTCCATAGAGAATTTTTCAAGAATTGCAGGCAGGCGCAAGCTCTTGAAATCGGGAATTTTTGAAATGATATGACGGATAACAATCGCCGGTTTTTGCCGCTGGCGCAGGACATTGACACGAAAACGACCGATCTGAGGGATTTCCAGCGCGGTGTTGAGTTCCATATACTGATCGAAATCACGGCGTTGGCGGGTTGTTAGAATATCGCCGAGCATCCTTTCGAGATCTTCTTCGCTTAAGGCTGAGCCTGAAAGCTTTTCGATCTTATCCTCTACGCGCAGGGATGGCTCTGTGCCTACGGTCAGATAGAGATCGCTGCCTTTGCGCTCCTTCATGGCGTTTAGATATTCCAGTATAGGATGTTTTGAGGGCGCTGCGGACATGATTAGAATGAATACCCATCTTCGCTGGACCCTTTGGGTTCGTTGGATATCCCGCCAGAGCCAGAAGCCGCCCCTTCGCCGTCGATACGCCCGCCCCCTAAGGCGGCAGAGGCATAGTCGCTGTCTTCTTCCTCTGAATCGGTGGTCAAAAGCGTGGCGCGGCGGGCTTCGTCTTTATCGATCATCCCTGAGTCAAACAGATCTGTGATGGCTTCGTGCATGGTGATCATGCCGTAGCGCGAGCCGGTCTGCATCATAGAGAAAAGCTGAGGAATCTGGTTTTCCCGGATCAGATTCCGCACTGCGTTGGTGCCCACCAGAATTTCGAAGGCACCAATGCGGCCATTGCCGTCGGCTTTTTTAAGGAGGGTTTGCGCGACCACACCTTGGATAGAACTGGCCAGCATGGCGCGAATCATTTCTTTGTCGCCTGTCGGGAAAACATCGATAATACGGTCGATCGTCTTGGCAGCAGAGCTTGAATGCAGGGTCGCGAAAACAAGGTGACCGGTTTCAGCCGCGGTCAGCGCGAGGGATATTGTTTCATAATCGCGCATCTCTCCGACCAGAATCACGTCTGGATCTTCACGAAGCGCGGATTTAAGGGCGCGGGCGAATGAGTTTGTATCCGTGCCCACTTCGCGGTGATTGACGAGAGCTTTCTTTGATTCATGGAAGAATTCAACCGGATCTTCAATGGTCAGGATATGTTTGGCGGTATGCAGATTGATATGATTGATCATTGAGGCCAGTGTTGTCGATTTTCCTGATCCGGTGGGGCCGGTCACCAGAATGATGCCTTTTTCAAGTTCGGCAAAGCGGCGCATAACCGGCGGCAGGCCCAATTCTTCCATCGTCGGGACTACGCTGGGGATTGCGCGGAAAACGGCGGATGAGCCGAGGCGCGTGGTGAAGCCATTGACGCGGAAGCGCGCCTTTTCACCCAGCGAAATTGCGAAATCAAGCTCCATGTTTTTTTCATATTCTGAGCGCTGGTCTTCGGTCATCACAGAATAGAGCATTGTGCGGATATCATCGCTGGAGAGCGGATCGCCTTTGACCCGTTTTAAGGTTCCGTTGACGCGAATCACCGGCGGGCTGCCTGCGCTTAAGTGCAAGTCGGAGGCCTCATTTTGAAGTGTAAACGCGAGAAGCTGGGTTAAATCCACGGGGTGCTCTCCTTATGAGTTTTGAAACATAATGCTGCGCAGCGATTTTCCACCTGTACTATTTTTACCTTGAAGATATGAAGAGAACGTAAATTTTTTGTCCCCCTCATAGATATTTTACTGCTTTTTCAAGGAAAAGAGAACCGTCGAGGCATAAAATCAGAAAAAAGGCGGCAATCAGGGCGGGACCGAAGGGGAAGGCCGTTTCTTTTTTGAAGATTTTCCATGCTCCGCCGAGGATTACGCCGAAAACGCCCGCAAGAATAAAGAACAGGCCGATATTCATAAGGCCAAGCCAGAGGCCGGCGGCGGCAAAAAACTTGATATCGCCCATGCCCAGCGCGTCTTTATTTGCGAATTTCTTAAAGCCAAACATCATAATCAGGCCGGCGGCGGCGAAGACAACCGCACCGCTGGTGAATTCAAACAAAAGCAGTTTTATGTCCCCTGCTCCGGCAAATATCAGAACGGCGAGCCTTATTGCGCCCAGAATCGCCAGTGTCAGCACCAAGGCGTTGGGCAGGATTTTATGTTCCAGGTCTATAAAAACCAGCGCGACCAGAACGGGGGCGGCCAGTGCCATCGGGATAAAATCAAGCGCGGGGTAAGGGTGGGCGGCATAAAAGCCGAGGGCAAGCGCGGCGGTCAGGATTTCTGCAAACGGGTAGCGTGCGGATATACGCGCTTTACAATACCGGCAGTGGCCTTTTTGCCAAAGCCATGAAAAGACGGGGATCAAATCGCGCGCATTTAAGGGGAGAGCGCAGTGCGGGCATTTTGAACGCGCGGATGCGCTTAGTATGCGAATATTGGCAGGGATGCGGTGGATGAGGGCGGTCGAGAAACTTCCCAAGATCAGGCCGAAAAGCGCAACAGAGATATAAGGGAAGAGCGTTTCGAAGAGATTTGCCGAGAGCATCTTATCTGAGCTGCGCCAAGCGCTCGAACACCGCATCACGGGGAATGGTCGCCCCTGAGCCATACAGCGTATCGGTTTCCAGGGCTTGTTCGTAATATTCTATGGCTTCTTTTTTGCTGCCGGCGCGGTCGGCAATGATTGCCATATTATAGATATGCGATGCATTTTCGGGCTCCATGCTGGCGGCCATGCCGAGATAGCGGATGGCTTCGTCGTAATGGGCGAGCTTGGCTTCAACAACGGCAAGCTGAGCGATTACGCCTATGTGGCGCGGGTTTTCTTCGTGGATCTGCAAAAGCTGCTGCAGGGCGACAGCCGGGTAGCGTTTCCCCAGCAAGCCGGACATGTTAATCTTGGCTTCGACATTTCTCGGGTGTTTATCAATCAGAGCCTCATACGCCGCGAGGGCTTCCTCGTCATGTCCGAGTTTTTGCAGCGCGACGGCGCGCCCCATAAGAATATAGGGGTCGCTTTTGTTACGGGCGTAAAGTTCGTCATAAATCGTCAGTGCGGATTCATAACGGCCCAGCTTCATGGCACGGTCGGCGGCGACAAGCTGCGCCTGATTAGAGCTGGCCTTATAATTCTTCTTGGCGACCACCAAACGCGAGCCGGGCTGTGTGCGCGGATCAACCTTTCGCGGACCTGCTTTGCGACCCATTTCACCGGACGGGACAAGGGATTCTGCGTCAAAGAAAATATTCTCATCAAAGCCGTCAACCTCTTTGGCTTCGGGTATGGCTGGTAAAAGCGTTTGCTGCGCCGGTGCGGTTTCAGGGGCCGGGGCGGTCAAGGCTTCCTCAGGCGGTGAAGGCGGTGCCTCGGCCAGAGGAACCAATGGTGATGCCGCTTGTGGTTCTGCGACGGGGGGTTGTTCAAGCGGGGTGATGGTTGCTGTTGTTTCCTGCGGGGCTTTATTGACGATCACAGGCTCGGAACCTATAGGTTCGAGGG
>CAYGJS010000010.1:0-69678 GCA_964350435.1 uncultured Micavibrio sp. | reverse complement strand
ATACAGCATAACACACCCACATAATACGTCCAATCAATATTTTAAATTACTATAATAGCTGATATTGCCAAACATTCTACAAAAGAAGTTGTTACTCCCGCGGCTAAAGCCGTAGGAAAGTGCCTTGAAAGAACTTTCAGCGGCACGCTTGGTTGGTTGTTTATACCACTATTTTACTCAGCAGCTTATCGAGAAGTTATTTTAAGGAGAATAGATAAGCTAAAAGAAAAATTATCTCAGGTTCATGAAAGTCAAATCGTAGAAATGATTAGCCCTCAAATTGCTGGTCCAGCATTTGAAAAACTAAGATTTGTAGAGGAAGGTGGAGCGCTTGAGTCTTGCTATATTTCTTTATTGGCGCAGGCCATAAATAAAAAATCCTTACACAAAGTTCATCCTGGTTTTCTTCCAAAGCTTGAACAATTATCAGCAGATGAAGCCTTAATTTTATACCACTTAAAAAATGATATAAAAATTGAAGGTAGCATTACTTATAAATGCAATGACGCCGGCCGCAGGTCTGAAAGGCTAGAGTATGATTTTGATTTATCAAATTTAGGGCTTATTTATCCACAAAACTCCTTTGTTTATTTAGATCATTTAAATTCCATGGGTCTAATAGAGGCGGGAAGCAAAGCAAATACATTTGATTCAATTAAAGACTTAGATACCAAAAAAGTTAACAGAAAAGAAAAAGTTGAACATAAAATTACGCTTACGGTTTATGGAAAAATGTTTGCTGAAGTGTGTATTCCTAAAAATTTAAGTTTAGAGGATTTAAAAAAATCTGAGGATCTTCCAACTAAATCTTCAGAATGAAAAAACCACCACGCACTCGCGCCTCTGTGTTAAAACCCCCTACCGCTTCAAATCCCGATAAAAATTCTCATGGCTGCCAAACGCCAGAAGCGTCAAAGTAATCGTGTCGCCATCATAGGTATAAGCCAGCAACGTCAACTGCCCCACCATTTTGAATTTATGAACGCGAATGCCTTTTAAATCGCCCTTTTTCATCTCGCCGCTATGGATATTTTCTGCAATATCCTTAACCGCCTGCTGAAGGTCGCGAATCTGATTATCCTTCAATTTTTTTGAGGTTTTTTTAAAAGACGGACTTTCAATGATAATCATTTTAAGCCTCTAATCGTTTTTATACCACTCCGGCGGTTCCACATGCGTAAATTTGAAAGGTGTTCCGGGCTCGGTTTCTTCCATAGCAAGAAGAATCTCCTGCATAAACTCAAAAGGAAGATCGGGGTTTTCCTCGGCGAGCTTGCCGATTTTTGCCCAATATTCAATCTGCTTCGGCGTGGAGCGGCTGTAGACATTCGCATATTTCTTCGCTTGTTCGACGAGATCGTCGGAAAGATTTACTGTGGTCATAATATAAAGCTTTCTAACAAATTACAACATATTGTTTTATTATAGGCGATAAAAGCCTATTATACAACATAATTAAACATTATAGAACATTCGTGGACGCTGTCGGACACAAAACCCTTCCCAAATCCTAAAATTTCGGCGAAAACGTCCCCATCAACACCCGCAATCCCCCTCGCTATGAAACATAAAATTTTGGTGTCCTTGGTGGTTAAAACCCCATACCGCTTCAAATCCCCCCGCCGCGTCATTTCGAACGCATGTGAGAAATCTTCTTCATCCTTGCCAAAAAAGATCTCTCCATTTTTTCAAAATGTTCGAGATGACAAAACCCTCCGCGCAATGACATCTGTGGTTAAAACCCCTACCAACCAAAATTATTGACATAACACATAAACCCCGTTACTTTATTGGCCATGCCTACAAAACACCCATTTCTGGCCGCGGCAGGCGCAACGCCGGTGGATCTTTATAAACTTGTGCGGGATGAAATCTCTACGCATTTTCCTGCCGAATCCGCGCGCATCGGTCTGCATCTCGATAATGACGCCATGCCCAAATCCGCTGCCCTTAAGGAATTTCTTGATTGTCATCCTATCCCTGATGACGTAAAAGAACAGTATTCCAGCGCAATAATGGGCATTAAAAACCCAAGTTCTTCCTTTGTCGCCACAGTCGCAATAGATGACAACGCCGCACAAAGCATCGGTTTTATTTCGATGTGCCACGTACAAAGATTGCTTGATCCTGCCCAGGCAGAAAATCTGAACTGGTCTTCAGAGCTGCTTGCCGTTTTAGCGCCTCGCCCAAATCCACCCCTGATTTATCCTCCGCAATATCAATTTTTGGCGGAGTTTTATCACGAATTGGGCAATCATCTTTTTACGGAAAGAAACTCTCAACGCTTGCGTGAGGCCAAAATCACAGCTTCCTCGCCCGAAGGCTTGGAGATCGAAATGCATGGCGATGTTTTCGCCGCCCTTTGTTTGGCCAAACGTTTTGGTCCAAAGGTTTTGCCGCTGATTGCCCATCATTCAAACATAAGGGCTCTTGAAGCGCTGTCATTCACAGAAACAAAATACTATACATCGCCGGGTCTGGATTGGGCGGTCAGCAGGATCCGCAATAATCCCGCTATTTTAGACGGAAGCTACGAAGACTTTTACAATCTGGCTGCAAAAATTGCGGCGCGCTTTGCCAAGGATCCTGAAATTAAAAAGCTCCTGCGGACGGAAGAAAAAAATGAACAAGGAATAGAGCGTCGAATGATAGATCCTGAAGGTGCTCAAAAGGCCTTTAATAGTCGGGGTTTAAAATCAATCGGCACCCGTTACCGTAAGGCCACCTCGGAATTGACCAAGTTGTCCCTAGGCATAAATCCCTTCGCTCATCTGGATTATTAACCCTTCCCAAATCCTAAAATATTGGCGAAAAATATCCTCATCAACACCCGCAATCCCCCCGAAACTCATTGCGAGCGTACGCGAAGCAATCCCCGCAAAAGCCCCCAAAACTGGACTAACATTTTCGAAAATCAGAAAATTGTGGACTTGGTCTGCTTTTCGGGTGCACTTTATTGTCTTAAAACAGGCAGGATCAACATAGTGTATCGGTTAAGACCTTAAGACATGGCTATAAAAATCAGACCCATTCACAATGCCGATTATGAGGCGTGGCTTTCATTGTGGGACGGCAATAATATGGATACGCGCGATGAGGCGGTCACGGCGCAGACTTGGGCGCGGTTGATCGACGAAAATTCACCTGTGAATGGCTTGGTCGCGGAAAAAGACGGCACGCTGATTGGCCTGGTGCATTATATTTTGCATCCGACAACAGGATCGCTGCATGATGTGTGTTATATGCAAGATGTGTATGTCGCCCCCGAGAGCCGCAAAGGCGGCGTTGCGCGCAGGATGGTGGAGCAATTAGCGGTTTTGGGGATGAAGAAACGCTGGTCCCGGCTATATTGGCTGGCGGATGGGAAGAACGCGGCGGCGCAGTCGCTTTATAAAAACATTGGCGTGAAGCTGGATTTCACCTTACATATTTTGAAGCTGGATTAAGCGGTTTAGATCTGGAACTGGCGATTAATATCCGTATCTGGCAGAGAATAGAGCGCAGGTTGAACCCGAGCGGCAGCGCCCTGGTGCACTAAATCTAACACTTCAGCCTCCCCTACAGGGCGATTTGCGCCTCCCGTGCTTTCTACTCGAGCTCCAGGCGGGAGCTCCGCCATTACTACACCGTCTGCAGAAACTGATTCAGCCTCATGAGCATCTTCTACTTTGGCCTCCGCTTCAGCTTTTTGCTGCAAAGCCGCATCGACACGCGCGGTTAAGTCTTCGATCGACATATCTGTAATGCTTAAATTGTTATTAATTATAAACTCAGTGACGGCTCGACGCGTGCGATCTCCCGCCAAGCCATCGATGCAACCCATGCTGCCATCGGCTTTGGTGTATTCCATCATTTCTTTATATTTCGGATCGAGCGCAGCGAGCTTTTCCTGCAGCGCCTCTACCTTAGGATCATATGGCATTGTTGCACTGCCCATGGCGTCTATGATAGAGGTTTGAGGCACGACTATAGGCTCTGCTTCTGGCTTTTCTTGTGTTGGCTCTGGTTTAGGCGTTGGATTATTTAGCGTTTGCGTCATCTCATCTACCGTTGATTGCAGCATTTCACGCGCTTCTTGAATTTGTTGGGGAGTCCATTTATTTATAGTTTTTTCTGCTTCCTGGCACTCTTCAAAAAACTCCTCCAAGGATTTTGCAGCATCAATATCCAGCTGTGTGGGCGGGTTCAGCGCTTTTAAACCTCTAGTTAATTTGGTTATGGCTTGCGGCGTGATTTCACGATCCTGTACAGTCATAAAGAGCGGATCAACCAATTTTTTGTTTGTGTTAAAATCGGCGCACATTATCGTTCCGGTTCCGCCTTGAAATAAATCTATATAATAATGGAGTGCGCCGATTTTTTCTGTGGCTGGCGCTTCTGATAATTGTGAGGCTGCAAGGACTGCGGGCTCGCTATCGACTGTAGGCTCTGGAGCCTCTAAAGCTTGAGGGGCTTCAATACTGGCAGCCTGATAGGACGCAGCAAGTCTTTGCAGTTCCCCGGATCGTAGGGTTTCCTGAAAGTCTTTTTGCGCGAGCACAGGGTCTTTTGCGGCGCTGGCCAAGAATCCTCTATAGGCATTCATATCACCTTTGAAAACATCTTCAATGATGTCTTTTTCCGCCCCTTTATAGAAGTCTGCCTCTTCTTTTGGGCGGCCAAAACCAAAGCCGAGTGTCTTGCCCAAACCCCATTTATTGAGTTCGGCCTTATAACCAATTTCGGCCTGCCCCAATTGAGTGCCTATGTAGCGGGATTGTTCTGCAATGGTTTTGCCCATTAATTACACACCTATTTTATTTTAAATAATAATTGCATATTTTTATTAACAAACTCTTAAGACTTGCAATTCCACGCGAAAAATTTAATGTTCAGAGCACAGAATTATTGAGAGTAGATAAGGACTTACGATGAAATTCACGCTGAACTGGTTGAAACAACCGCTGGAAACGGATGCAAGTTTGCAAGAGATTACGGACAAACTGACCGCGATCGGCCTTGAGCTTGAGGGGCTGGATGATCCTGCGGCGGCCTTTGCACCGTTCAAAGTGGCCTATGTCGTGGCGGCGGAGAAGCATCCGGATGCCGATAAGCTGAAAGTGTGCAGCGTGCGGACTGCCGATTTCGGCACATTACAGGTTGTCTGCGGCGCGGCGAATGCACGGGCAGGCATGAAGGTCATATTCGCGCCCGAAGGGACGTATATTCCGGGGCTGGATGTGACGCTGAAAAAGGCGAAAATCCGCGGAGTCGAGAGCAACGGCATGATGGTATCCGAGCGCGAGATGTGCCTTTCCGATGAACATGAAGGCATTATCGAAGTCGATGACAGGTTCGAAATCGGCACGCCGATGGCGGATGTTTTTGGTCTGAATGATCCTGTGATTGAAATCAATCTTACGCCCAACCGCGCCGACTGCGCCGGGGTTTATGGGATAGCGCGGGATTTGGCGGCAGCGGGTTTAGGACGTTTGAGCCCTCTTAATATTCAGGCGGTTCAGGGCGGTTTTCCCTCCCCCATCAAGGTGAGCCTTGAGGATAAAGAGGGTTGTCCGATGTTTGCCGGGCGATACATCAAAGGCGTCAAGAACGGCCCTTCTCCCGAATGGCTGCAAAGCTTGCTGAAAGCGGTCGGGCTTCGTCCGATTTCGGCGCTGGTGGATATTACGAATTTCATCACCCACGACCATGCGCGCCCGCTTCATGCCTATGATGCGGATAAATTACAGGGCAATATTGTTGTGCGCCGAGCGCAAGGCGGTGAAGAGCTGGAAGCCCTGAATGACAAAACATACACACTGATTGAGGGCGCAGTGACGATTAATGATGACAGCGGCGTGATTGGTCTGGGCGGGATTGTCGGCGGGACGTCAACGGGCGTTGATGAAAACACCACCAATGTGTTTTTGGAATGTGCGTATTTTGAACCCATGCGCATTGCCCGCGCAGGGCGGGATATGGGGATTGTCACCGATGCGCGGTATCGGTTCGAGCGCGGCGTTGACCCTGCGTTTGTGGAAACGGGTATGGAATTGTTTACGGCTATGGTTTTGCAGATTTGCGGCGGAGAAGCCAGCGAGCTTGTGATTGCGGGCGAAGCTCCAAAATGGGATCGCACTATCGAGTATGACTTTGAGTATTGCAAAAAATTGATCGGCATGGATGTGCCAAAAGCGCGGCAGACGGAGATTTTGGAAAGCCTTGGTTTCGGCGTCAAGGGCTCCGCAATCAGTGTACCATCATGGCGCGGGGATGTGCTTGGCAAAGCCGATATCGCCGAGGAAGTGGCGCGAATGATCGGGTTTGATGCTATTCCATCACTGTCGGTCAGCGGCCCTGTCGTGGCGCAAGCGGCGGAAACGCTCCTTGGCGCGGCGATGCGAAAGGCTCGGGCGGCGCTTGTTGTGCGGGGCTTGCATGAATGTGTGACATGGTCGTTTTTGGGGCGGGCAGAGGCGGTGGCTTTCGGCGCGAATGATAACCAGCTCGCGGCTCTGACGCTCAAGAACCCGATTTCCAGCGAAATGGATGTGATGCGCCCGTCGATATTGCCGAATTTAATCGCGGCGGCGGGGCGGAATGCGGCGCGGGGCCTGCATAATGCAGCGTTGTGCGAGGTCGGGCCGGTTTTTGCAGGGGCGGGCCCTGCGGATCAGCAGATGGTGGCGGCGGGCATTCGCTCCGGCGCATATGGGGCGCGGCATTGGGCAGACGGGCAAGCAGCACGCAGCGTGGATGTTTATGATGCCAAGGCGGACGCTCTGGCGGCGCTGGAGGCTTGCGGCGCGCCTGCGGGCAATGCACAAGTTTCAGCAGAGGCGCCTTCATATTTCCACCCTGGGCGCAGCGGCGCGCTTCGCTTGGGCAAAAACGTGCTGGCGTATTTTGGGGAAATTCACCCTGCGATTTTGGAGGATATGGATATCAAATTTCCGGTGGTCGGGTTTGAAGTGCATCTTGAGAATATTCCGCAGCCCAAGAAAAGAGGCAGTGAAAAGCCGATGCTGAGCCTTAACCCGCTCCAACCTTTAAGCAAGGACTTTGCGTTTTTGGTGGATGAAGCCGTTAAAGCCGAGGATTTGATCCGCGCGGCAAAGGGGGCGGATAAAGCGTTGATTTCCGATGCGAGCGTGTTTGATATTTATCAGGGTAAGGGCGTGGAGCCGGGCAAGAAATCGCTCGCGCTCTCGATTGCCATTCAGCCGCAGGGGGAAACGCTAACCGATAAAGATCTTGAGGCTCTTATGCAAAGCGTGATCGAAAGCGTGCTGCAAAATTGCGGCGGGGTTTTGCGGGGTTGAGGTTTAAGGTTTGAACCGCCGATCTACGCGGATTAACGCGGAGATTTAGAGTTTCGGAAGATATTATATTTGTGATATTTTTGTATTATGACAGATAGAGTTTATACCAAAGCAATGATAGTGGATGATTGGCCGCTTTACAAAGCGATGCGGATACGCGCGCTCAGTTTGCATTCCAATTATTTTTTATCGGATGAGGAAAAGGCCAAGGCGTATCCTGATGAGCGGTGGCAGGAGCCGATCAATCATCCTTATAAAGAAGTGTTCGGGCTTTTTGATAGTAACGAGATGATCGGGATCACGGGCGTTTTTCAGATGTTGGATGAAGATCCTTCGGGTGAAACAGCCGTTATGGCGATGAGTTTTATTGAGCCGGCCTATCGCGGCAAGGGGTATTCAAAGCTGCTTTATGATGCACGTATAAATTGGGCGGTTGAAAGGCCGCTTTTGAAAAAGCTGAAATGCGGGCATCGGGAAGGCAATGAGGCCTCGCGCCGCGCCATGCTTTCAAAAGGGTTTGAGCTTATAGGCACGGATCGCATTATTTTTGGAGATGGCAGCGAAGATACGGAATATATCTATATGCTGGATCTGGAAAAGTTGAGAGGCCTTGGCTAACCCTTCTTCCCCAATTCCTGCGCGACGATATCCTTGCGGCTGAGCTTGCCGATCATGGTTTTCGGCAAAGGCTCTTTACGGAATTCAATTTTTTTCGGCATCTCGATGCGCGAGATTTTGTTTTCAAGGAAGGTTTTGAGTTCCTCCGCGGTCAGCTCCCGATCTTCCTTCAACTTGATCCACGCTTTGACGATTTCACCGCGTTGTTCATCGGGCAGCCCTGCGACAATACATTCCTCGACATTCGGGTGTTTATAGATGGCCTCTTCCACGTGACGGGGATAGACGTTATAGCCGTTGGTGATAATCAAATCCTTGATCCGGTCAACGATATAAGTGTAGCCGCGCTCGTCCATATAGGCGACATCCCCCGTATGCAGGCGCAGGCCACCATCGGGCGTTTTTCTCAAGACATCGTTGGTTGCATCGGTTTTCTTGTAATACCCCTTCATCACTTGCGGCCCGCGAATACAGACCTCCCCGCGTTCACCGATCGGCATAGGTGTGACCTTGTCGTCACGGTCGATGATCTCGATGATGGTGGCTGGCAGCGGCAAGCCTATAGAGCCTGCGATATTTTCACCAAATGGCGGGTTAACCGTGGCGACGGGCGAGGTTTCGGTGAGGCCATAACCTTCGAAGACGACAGCACCGGTTTTTTCTTCAAAGCTCCTTTTCACTTCAACCGGCAGCGGCGCGCCGCCCGACATACAATAGGTCAGCGAAGACATATCAAAACTCTTGATTTTCGGATGGTTGTTCATGGCATTAAAAATCGCAGGCACTGCGGGCATATATTGCGGTTTTTTCTTGTGGATCAGGTTCAGGGTGTCGTTCAGGTCAAAGCGCGGGATCGTGACAATTTCCATCCCCGCCAGAACCGCCATATTCAGGCAGACAGTCATCGCGAATACATGGAAAAACGGCAAGACGGCGAGTATTTTTTCATGTTTGTGCTGGGCGTCCATATCGTTTTGAGGGAAGCAGGCCGTACATTGCACCGCATTGGCATAGATGTTCATATGCGTCAGCATGGCACCCTTTGGCACGCCCGTTGTACCGCCGGTATATTGCAGAACCGCAAGGTCTTCGAGCGGATCAATATCCACGGGTTTTACGACCCCGTCATTGTTTAGCACATCGGTCCAAGCCAGAATATTGGCGGCTTTTGGCAGCTTGCCCATGTCCTTGCGTTTTACAATCGGAAACAGGATATTTTTCGGGAAGGGCAGGATATCGGTGAATTTGGCGACAATCAGCTTTTTTAGCCGCGTGCCCGCCAGCATTTTCTCCATTTTTTCAGTCATAAGCGCAAGATCAAGCGTGACCATAATATCGGTTTCGCTGTCTTCGATCTGGTATTCCAGCTCGGCCTCGGCGTAGAGCGGGTTATAATTCACAACCGTGCCGCCAGCCTTTAAAATGCCGTAATAGCCGATGATGGCGGTGGGGCAATTAGGGAGGAAAAGGCCGACTTTTGTGCCTTTTTCTACGCCCAGTTTTTGCAAACCTGCGGCGAACTGGTTTACGAATGCATGTATCTGCGCCCATGTATAAGTTTTCCCCATAAAATCGAGGGCCTGGCTTTGCGGTTTTTTGGCGGTGGTTTCATCCAAAACATCGGACATGAGGCGCGGCTTGATGTCCATGTGCCAGTCGGGCTGCTTCGGGTAATCCTTTAACCATGGGTAGTTTTCTTCGGGCATGTGCGGCACTTTCCAAATATAAAAGTTACAATTTTATTATACTTTAAATTGAGCGGCATTTCACTCTGCATCGCAACAAAACTTGAAACAGCCTCCATTTTGCTGCTGGATTTTTTGCCCTTAATCAGGCAAAATTTAAACAGGTTTAGAATTTCAAACCTGTTTTGGGGTAATTACATTGCAAACCGATCCATTAAAAACCTCAGTCGACACCTCGGCTGAGGGTGATATCAAACCGATAAAAATGCATCTCAAGTGGTTTAACGGCACCAAGGGATTCGGATTTGTTGTGCCTGAAGATGAGAGTTTTGATGCGTTTTTGCATATCACCACCTTGCAAGAAGCCGGGCTGCATGCGCTGGGTGAGGGTGCTATTTTGATGTGCACTTTGTTTGATGGGCCTAAAGGCAAGCAGGTTAAGGATGTGACCGAAGTCCTTGACACAGGCTCGGTTAATCTTATGCCCGAAGATGTTGCAGAAGACGGCACGTTTTCAATGGGCGGGCTTGTGAAATGGTACAAGCCGGAGAAAGGCTTCGGGTTTATAATCCCTGATGACGGGATGAAGGATGTCTTCATCCATAAGAGCCTGCTGGACAAGCTCGGGATTGAAGAGCTGGAAGCCGGGCAGCGGATTAAAGTGACGCTGAAGCTTGTTGATAAAGGGCGCGAAGCGGTGAATATCGAGATTATCCGCTAGGTCTTACGCTTGTTTAAGTACCTTATTCTTCCAATACCCGATTTTTCCGAAGATTTTCTTTTTCATGGTGCTGGCTTTATCGCGCAGCATCAGCGCAGAGGGCGTAACGATCAGCGTTAAAATTGTCGAAAAGCTCAGGCCAAAGGCGACAGCGGTGGCGAGTTGAACCCACCACTGGGTTGAGGGCGCGCCAATGGAGACATCACGCGCAGCAAAATCAATATTCATTTGCAAGACCATCGGCAGCAGGCCGACGATTGTGGTGATGGTGGTCAGAAGAACGGGGCGAAGCCTTTGCGCGCCTGTCCGCAACACAAGTTCGCGGGTATCCATGCGGTCGCCATAGGTTTTCTTCAGATAATCAAAAGTATCAATCAGGACGATATTATTATTCACGATAATCCCCGCCAGCGCGATGACGCCGGTGCCGGTCATGATAATGCCGAAGGATTGCCCCGTAATCATCAGGCCGATCATCACGCCGATTGTGGACATGATCACGGCGGTCAGGATCAGAAACGCGCTATAGAAGCTGTTGAACTGGGTGACCAGAATAACGGCCATAATGAAGAGCGCGACGCCGAAAGCATTGATAAGGAAAGCCTGGGATGCGCGCTGCTCCTCATCGTCGCCTTTAAACTCGATGCCGACTTCAGGGTCGAGGCGATTGCGGTTATCCTTCAGCCATTTGCGGATATCCTCCACCTTTGCGGTGATGTTCATGCCGGGCGGTAGATCGGCCTTGACTGTGATGATACGGCGTTGATCGGCGCGGTTAATGACGCCCACGGCGGGTTTAGGCTCGCGGTTTACGAAACTGCTGATCGGTACGGATTGCCCGCCTGCGGTGTATATTCGGACGCTGCTGAGCTGGTCGAGGGTGCGGCGGTCTTTTTCATGGCGGATCACGATATCGATTTCATCATCGGCGTCATCGGGACGATATTCCGCAACTTTCAAGCCGTTTGTGACCATGCGCACGTAATAGCCGATGGTGGTCAGGTCTATGCCGAATTTTGCGGCCTGTGCGCGATCGACATCAAGCTGCCAATCAATTCCCGGCAGAGGGCGGCTGTCCTCGATATCACGGAAATCTCCTATCGTGTCGAGGGCTTCAAGCATAAGCTCCGTTGCGGGGGCGAGCTTTTCAGGAAAGCGCGAAGAGAGCTGGATTTGAACGGCTTTGCCTGAGCTTGGTCCGTCTTCCTGTTTCTGCGTTTCGATTTTGATACCGGGAATAATGCTAGCGTCACGCCGGATATCATCCAAAATTTCATTGGCAGGTTTGCGCAGGTTCCATTCCTCGAATTGCATCTGGATTTGGCCGATCACATCTTCGGCAAGGTCTGAGCCCTGCTGCGCGGATTTTCCTGCGCGGGTATAAACAGTTTTTAAGCCTTCGCGGCCAATCACATATTTTTCAACCTCACGCACCAGCGCGTCTTTTTCCATGATCGAGAGATTGCCGCGGGCATGGACGAGTACGGTGGCGAATTCCGGCTCTATATCGGGGAAAAATTCCACGCCTTTACCAAACTTGCCATAGGCCATGTTGACCCCGACCAGCAGCACGACAGCACCCAGCAGGATGAGCACGGGAAATTTTGTCGCGGCATTCAAAACCTTGATATACCTGCCGGTAAAACCAGTAATCTGCGAGAGATCGCCCTCCTCGGCCAAGGCCAATATCCGCCGCGCTTCGGGGTCGTTCATGAGAACCGATTTACCAAAAAACGCACCGAGTGTCGGCACGAAAATCAAAGCCATGAGCAAGGACGCACCGAGAACGCACATCATGGTGATGGGCATATATTTCATGAACTCACCAGGTATCCCCGGCCAGAAGAGGAGCGGCGCGAAGGCGGCGAGTGTGGTGGCGGTCGAGGAAATGATCGGCCAGGCCATGCGTTTGGCGGCAATGGCATAGGCGTCTTTTCTGCCCAAACCTTCAGCCATTTTACGGTCAGCCAACTCGACCACAACAATCGCCCCATCCACCAGCATGCCCACGGCAAGAATGAGCGAGAAGAGAACCACAATATTGACCGTCAAACCCATGGTATAGAGAACAAGAATGCCCGTCAGAAAGGCTCCGGGAATGGCAATCCCGACGAGCCCGGCGGCGCGCACGCCCAGTGCCCAGACAACAACAATCATCACCAGCAAGATGGCGCTGATGACATTGTTTTGCAGATCAAGCAGCATGGTTTTGATCTGTTTGGATTCATCCTGGGTGAAGGTCACCTCTACGCCTGGCGGCCAGAACTGCTTTTCTTTGGCAACAACGGCCTGTACATCGGCGATGGTCTGGATGATGTTTTCACCGGCGCGTTTAACGATTTCTAATGACACGGCGCGCTCTCCGCTTAGACGGGCAAAGTTTGTGGGGTCTTTGAAGCTGCGGCGGATCTCGGCGATATCACCCACCGTAATGGTTGAGTCACCGACGGTTTTGAGCGGCATGTTCATCACATCATATATATTTTCAAAAAGCCCCGGAACCTCGATGGCAAAGCTGCCCGCGCCTGTGTCCATCTGACCGGCGGCGACCAGACGGTTGGAGAGATTGAAAAAGTTCAGGATCTGCACGCCATCAAGGCCATAGCTTTCTAATTGTTCGGGATTTACGAGGATTTCAACCAATTCTTCGCGATCACCCGCTATGCCCGCCTCCAAAACAGATGGGATGGCTTCGATTGAATCTTGGAGCTGCTTGGCGAGTGCCAGCAGGGTGCGCTCTGGCACAGGGCCTGAGAGATTTACGACCAATACAGGAAACAGGCTGAAATTCACTTCCTGAACCGTGGGTTCTTCTACATCGGCGGGGAGCTCCGGGCGCGCCTGATCAACAGCCTTTTGGACATCATCCAGTGCCTTGTCCTTATTAAAGCCTGCGTTAAATTCCAAAACTATATTTCCGCCGCCCTGATATCCGGAGGCTTTCATTTCCTTCACGCCGTCTATGCCTGTCAGCTCCTGCTCCATCGGGCGGATCAGAAGACGCTCCGCGTCATCAGGGGCTATGCCCTCCAGTGCCATGGATACATAGATGATCGGGATATCAATATCAGGAGAGGATTCTTTGGGGATATTGTTATAGGCAAATGTGCCTGTGAGCAGCAGCAGCAGGAATATCGACAGAACCGTGCGGGAATGGTGGATGGCTGCGTCAATGATAGCGTTCATAGCTAGAGCAATCCTTCGCTTTGCGACTGCACGGGCTCTACGCGTTCACCAATACCAACGAAATCCTGACCAACCGTTATAAATCGCGCCGTGGATGGCGGGCCAATGATCCACATCGCATCTGGGGTATCGCTCAGGATTTCAATCGGAAAAAACTCAACTATATTTTCGTTATTGACGATTTTCACGCCGATACGCCCCTCGTCATCCAGAGCCAGGATAGAGGGCGAGATTTTATGCGCCAGTTTTTCTGCTACGGGGACAACAATTTTGGCCGTCAGGCCGTCCTTGATTTTCAGGTCAGGGTTTGCGCCGGACAGGATAATCCTGAAAGTTCGGGTTTCCTGATTGGCGGCGGGGGAAATATAGGTGATGGTGCCGCTCAGGACATCACCATTTAAAAACTCTGCCTTGCCTTGTGCGCCGAGTTGTAAATCCTGCACACGACGCTCCGACACAAAACCAACCAGCTCGATCGGGTCGAGATCGACGATGCTAAACAGCGCACCACCCACAGAGAGATAGTCTCCGGTTTCAATATCCTGCTGCGAAATAATCCCTTCAAATGGCGCCGTGATTGTTACTTTTCCTAGATCCACCTGAGATTGCTTTAGGGCGGCCTTCGCATTTTCAAGATCGGCCAGTGATTGCGCCAGACGGACTTTAGAGTTAAAGCCCTTATCGGCGAGTTTCCTGGCGGCGTTATATTCGATCTGGCGTTGATTGACGCGCTCCTTGGCTTCGGTCACGCGGGCCTGACGATCGAGGATCTCAAGCTCTGCGAGCTTCTCTCCTTCAGATACACTATCGCCCTCCTGTTTGAGCAATGTTTTTATCTGGCCAGTAATTTCGGCGCGCAGGCCAACGGCGCGGGAGGCCTGCGTGCGGCCTGTCACGGCGATGGTATCGGGATAATTTTGTGCGGTCAGATCCTGCACGCGCACTTGCATAAGGGGCTTATCTTCGGGCTGGGGTTGCTCGCTCATGGCTTGCTCGGCTGACGCTTCCGATTTCGGGTTCTTTTTTAATATGAAGCCGCTGCCGATCCAGAGCAGTGCCAGCACGCCAATGACGATTGCGATAATTTGAGAAGACTTCATTCTGGCCGCCATATTCTTGTTTTATGCGGTTACAAGATAGCATTTAAAGTGCAAAAAACCATCTGTTGTTTGTAAAAAAAGCCGCGGCATTTCAGTGAATGCGCGGCTGATTTCAGTTTTTGGAAAGGATATTACTTGCTGTTTACAACCTTTTTGGCCGCTTCCAGTTCTTCTTTGGTGACCTTGTCTTCGTCTTTTTGTTCGGCCTTTAATATCCGATTGCGGGTCGCAGCCTGATAGGCGACTTGTGCGTGTTCCATGCAATAGGGCAGACCAGAAAGCGCATGATCACCGCAAAAGCCAAAGCTTTCTTCCTGCGGGTCGCCAATCGGCCAGCGGCATTCATTATTCTTAAGATCAATGAGAGATTTGCGGGGTTTATTATTATCCTGATCCATAATCGCCTGAACGATTTTCTTTTGACTCAAGGGCGGTGCGCTTTTTGCGGTGGGTTTTTTATTTTGCTGAATGGGGGAAACACGGTTTGAAAGTTTAAGGCGGTGCGCTTTTCCGATCACTGCGTTTCTGGTTACCCCTCCCAATTCCTTGGCGATTTCTGCGGCGGTCTTTCCTTCACCCCAAAGTTTTTTCAAAAGGTTTACGCGGTCATCAGTCCAACTCATTTTCTCTCTCCCATATGATGGCTGCCCAGCTAAAACACTGAAAGTA
This sequence comes from uncultured Micavibrio sp., assembly GCA_964350435.1. Lineage (GTDB taxonomy): Bacteria > Pseudomonadota > Alphaproteobacteria > Micavibrionales > Micavibrionaceae > TMED27. The sequence continues at coordinate 54,398 of CAYGJS010000010.1, read as the reverse complement.
AACATCAATTAATCTCTGCACGTTTGAAGTACCCAATGTAGCAGGGGTTTTTAAAATGTGCCAAGGAATTGAGAAGAAAAAAATTCGTTATCCACAAAGCTGGCAAAAAAATTATTGACGACCTTATTCAATCAGACCGATTTTTTGCAATATTTCTGCCTGCTCAGACCAGTTTTCCTGAACCTTTACAAAGAGTTTAAGGTGAACTCTGGCTCCCAGAATACCCTCCAGCTCTTCGCGAGATTCCTGCCCAATAGCCTTTATCTGGCTACCGCCTTTACCAAGGACAATGGCTTTTTGACTATCGCGTTGCACGTATACCAGCTGAGTGATCTTGATATCGCCGTTGTCAAAATTTTCCCAGCTTTCAGTCTCGACATAGGAAGATTGCGGAAGCTCGCGGTATAGACGATTAAAAATTTTCTCGCGAGTGATTTCGGCAGCCATAAGGCGCATCGGCATATCGGTGATTTCTTCTGCGTCAAAATGCCAAGGGCCTGCGGGCATTACTTCTGCAAGGCCTTTCAATAGATCATCGGTGCCGTGACCTTTCAAAGCGGAAATCATATAAGTCGATTTATAATTATGCTGGTCATTCAGGGCTTGCGCCAGTGCCAGAAGATCGGGCTTTTTGGTTTGGTCGATTTTATTCAGCACCAAAATAACGGGCATGTTTTGTGGCAAGCGTTTTAGCAATTCGGCGTTATCCGCGGCGGCATTTTTTTTGGATGCATCCACCAGATGGACAACACAATCGGCGTTTTCTATGGCGTCATAGGCGGCGGCGACCATTGCGCGCTCCATGGTTTTTTGTGCGTCAAATACGCCGGGTGTGTCGACCAAAAGAACTTGTGCGCTGCCGTGAAGCGCGATGCCGAGGACGCGGGTGCGGGTGGTCTGGACGCGGTGCGATACAATCGATACTTTTTGCCCGACAAGGTGATTGACCAGCGTCGATTTTCCGGCGTTTGGTAGGCCGAGAATACATGCGAAGCCGCAGGATTGATTGGTTTCGGTCATGGTTTGCCTCTATCTTGTCTGGTTTTACTCAAGTGATCCCAAAATATTTTGGCCGCAAGTTTTTCGGCGGCCTGACGCGATTTTCCTTCGGCTTTAAGAGGATCAAAACCCTTGACCGTAAGCGTGATTTCAAAAACAGGCGCATGGTCAGGGCCTGTCTGCGCCGAGATTTCATATTTGGGCAGCGGGAGACCCTGGCTCTGTGCCCATTCCTGAATGCGGGTTTTGGGATGCTGCGGCGGGGTCAGCATCACATCGAGGCGGCTGCCCCAGAGTTTTTGAATCAGGGCCTCGCATTGATCAAAACCGCTTTCGAGATAGAGCGCGCCGATCATCGACTCAAATACATCGGCCAGGATATTATCATTTTCACCGCCGCCGCTTTGTGCCTCGGCGTCAGAAAATTTGATAAAGCTTCCCAGATTGATTTCCTTGGCGATGGCGGCCAGAAACTCGCCCTGCACCAGCGCGGCCAAGCGTTTGGCGAGATCGCCTTCGGCTTCTTCAGGAAATCTGGCGTAAAGAAGCTTGGCGATTACCAGACCCAAAACCCGATCCCCGAGGAATTCAAGCCGTTCATAGTTGCGCTTGCTGCTGACGCTGGAATGCGTAAGCGCCATATCCAGCAGAGCTTTGTCTGTGAATTTATATCCAAGGCGCTTTTCAAGATCTGCGGTTATATGTGCCATTTTTCGATTTTATGCTTTTGGCCGAACAGGGTCTACATCGCCAAAGAAGCGTTTATAGCGGATGGCCCATGGCCATTTCCAAACCTGGTAAATTCGGGCTTGGCCATTCGTCGAAAAAAACAGAAAATCAGCACGGCCCACCAGATTTTCGTAAGGAACAAATCCCACGGCATGGCCGACGCGGCTGTCCTGGGAGTTATCGCGGTTATCCCCCATCACAAAAAGATGCCCTTCGGGAACCGTGTAAAGCGGTGTGTTATCGAGGGCTTCGTCATCGCTAACCTCATAGATACTGAAAATTGTACCATTGGGAAGCGTCTGGAGATATTCGGTCACCTGCATATCGGGGCCGCCGAATTCGGAAATTGTTTTCATGCCGACCACTTCTCTAGGGATGATTTTACCATTGATATAGAGGCGTCCGCGAATGACCTGAATCGTATCACCGGGCAGACCGATCACGCGTTTGATATAATCAACAGACGGGTTTGTCGGCAGTTTGAAAACAGCCACATCGCCGGGTGTCGGCATTTTATCCCAGACGCGGCCTTCCAGCGGTGCCAGACCAAAAGGGAAAGAATAGCGGCTATAGCCATAGGCGGGTTTGCTGACAAACAGATAATCCCCGACCAGAAGCGTGGGTTTCATAGAACCGGACGGGATGTTAAAAGGTTCGAACAAAAATGTACGGATAATAAGCGCGAGGCACAGAGCCATCATTGCGGTTTTGAAAAACTCACTGAGTTCTTCTTTCGCGTTCATGGGGGCCGGATTTTTTTTATCGGCTTCGATTTCTGTTTTCAAATTTTCGCTCATTTTGTCGCTTTTACATCAATAAAGAATGAAGCACCAGCCTTGAATTTCGTATTCATTCGGGCAAAGCCTCTATGATCACAAGCGCGTTGCCCAAAGGGGGCTCGTCGGTGAGGGTTAAATGGATGTGCGCGGCGTAACCCTTGGGTGTTAAGCTTTGAAGGCGGTTCAGTGCGCCGCCCGAAAGTTTGAGTGTCGGCGCGCCTGAGGGCAGGTTGACCACGCCGATATCTTTCATAAAGACGCCTTGTGAAAAGCCCGTGCCCAAGGCCTTGGAGCAGGCCTCTTTGGCGGCGAAGCGCTTGGCATAGGTGGCGATGTGGGTGCCGCCGCTTCTGCGTTTTTCCGCTTTTGCGATTTCATGGGGCGTGAAACAGCGGGCGATGAAACGTTTTTCAAACCGCGCCATAACTTTCTCGACGCGGCGAATATCGATCAGATCGCTGCCAATCCCGATGATCATTTTTTTTGTCCTGTTACGCCTTTTGCAACTTTATGAAGCTTACGCTCACGGGCTTTCTTGCGGGCCAATTTTGCGCCTTTAACAAGGTTGTAAAAGATCATATAGTTGATGGGCATGCTGATCAGTGCAATCAAATAGCCCCCGACAAGCCACGGTAAAAAGATACGAAACGGTTCGTTTGTTATTATATGCCAGAGAGCGTTAAAATCCATATGATCCGGTAGATTCGTGGATGCGGGGAGTCCCAAAAGCGAAAAGAGGAATGATCCAAAGCTGATCGATGCCCACCACATAAACGGAAAGGTCCACGGGTTGCCGACAAATGTTCCGACCAGAGAGGCAATCAAATTGGCGCGAAACATATAAGCGAAGAGACCGGCCTGAATAAAATGCGTGCCGACAATCGGCGTGAACGAGACCGCTGCGCCGAAAGCGAGACCGAGAGCAATTTTATGATTAGAGTCGGACAGGCGAATGATTCTGTGTTTTGTATAGAGAGCTGCACGCACCCAGCCCATAGATGGCCAGAAGATTTCCTTCAGGTTTTGTAAGGGGGTTCTGGGGACGCGCCGCTGAAACATAAGAAATCGTTTTATTTTAGGAATTAATGTTTAGTATCGTTTTTTTTAATATCGATAACATGTAAGGTCAGCACGCGCCATGAAAATAAAAGATCATATACGAATTGTTCCCGATTTCCCGAAGGCAGGGATTAACTTTTATGATATTGCTACGCTTTTGGCGGAGCCTGCTGCTTGGCGCGAAACGATTGTGGCGCTGGCGCGGATTGCTGAAAAATATGATGCGGATATGTTGATGGGCATTGAATCGCGGGGGTTTTTGGTAACGGCGCCTCTGGCGATGGAACTGGGGCTTGGCTTCGGGATGGTGCGTAAAAAAGGGAAATTGCCGGGGCAGGTTTTATCTCAATCTTACGGATTGGAGTACGGCGAGGATGTTATCGAGATTCAGCCTGATCTTATTCCTGCGGGCGCAAAAATAATTTTGCTGGATGATCTGCTGGCGACAGGGGGGACGATGGCCGCAGCGGAAACCCTGCTGGCCAAGACAGGGGCGCATGTGGTTCTCAATCTCTGTGTCATCGAACTTGATGGTCTTGATGGCCGTAAAAAACTCAAGGCACCGTTTAAGGCTCTTTTGAATTGTCCGGCTTAGTGGTTTCTGATGCATCCAGAGGTTTTGAAGGTTTATTTTTGGTTTTTGCGGGTTCGTCTTTTTCGTTTTCGAACAAGAGCAAGACCTGTTCCTCGTCCAGTTTATCAATATTTTTGGGGGAGCTGAGCATCAAACGGCCTTTGGGCGTGATGCGACCGAGGATTTTGACTTCGCCGCTTTTTTGCCTTGCAAGCAAGTCTTCCATGTTTTCGGCTTTACCGATCCGGCTGGTGCGGAACCGCCAGCCTTGCATAAAGGCACCAGAAACATCCCAGTAATCCATATCTTCAGTGCCAAAGGTCTGGCCGCGCAAAGATTCATTGATCTGGCGGCGTTCGTGTTCGCTTTCTTCGTGGGGCAGGAACTGATAGACTTTGTCACGGCCAAATTCATGCACAAATTTATTGCAAATCAATGCGTTATAAGCGGGGTTATTGGTGATGGCCAAGATCATATTATAGCGGGCAAGCTCAAGATGATACTCGGTCTCTTCGGACAGCATTTCACCGTAATAGATAGGAATATCGGACAGGCGGGCGGTGCGCAGCGCGTGCCAGTTTTTGTCGGCGATGATGGTTTCAATGCCCCGGGTTTTAAGAGCTTGCGCCAGTTGCAACGCCCAATCCGATGCGCCAACCAAAATCAGACTGTCTTTACCGCCATAGGCCAGCCCTAATTTTTGTCCCAAAGGTTTGGCAGTCAGACCATGGGCAAAGACGGTAAACAGCACGATTGCAAAGGCGAGTGCGAGTATTTGGTTTCCATCTTCATAACCAATGCCGACCAAGAGCGGCCCTAAAACCCCGGCGACGGCGGCGCAGACTATTCCGCGCGGAGCGATCCAGCCGGTGAGAATGATTTCCCCTCTGGTCATATGGGTACCAAAGCTGGAGGCCAGAATCGTGAGAGGGCGAATGACAAACATCAAGACGGCAATAAACGCAAAGCCGCGCAGGTCAATCCCCAGCAAAATCGCCGGATCAATCTTGGATGTCAGGATAATAAATACGCCGGAGATCAGCATAATAGAGAGAGTTTCTTTAAAACGTTTAAGCTCGTCAAGCCCTGTCACGCCCATATTGGCCAGAGCAACCCCCAGAATGGTTACGCCAATAAGGCCGAAATCATGTTCGATGGTGTTGCAGATCACGAAGTAAATTACAACAACCGAAAGCAGGAAAACCGATTTCAGATATTCGGGAATCCATTCACGGTTAAACAGCGAAGATACGACATAGGCTATAAGAACAGCAAAGAACGCAATCATCGCCACAGCCAAAGCGGTTGAAGACAAAAATTCGGTGACGTGGAGGTCCTGCTCATGTGAAAGCTTGAAATATTCGTAGCATAAAATCGCCAGCACCGCACCGATGGCATCGTTGATAATTCCCTCCCATTTCAGGATGGAGGCGGGGCGCTCCTTGAGATGTGCGTTTTTGAGCAGCGGCATGATGACCGTTGGGCCCGTGACAATCAGCAAGGCTCCGAAGGTCATAGAGACCGGCCAGCTGAGGCCTGCGATATAAAAAAGCGAGAGTGAGGTGAGTATCCACGCCACCGGGCCGCCGACGATGATGAACTGGCGCACGGCAATGCGGGCTTCGCGGATTTCTCTGAAATTGAGATTCAGTGCCCCTTCGAACAGTATAATCCCTACACATAGGGATATGATCGGATTGAGCAAATCGCCAAACAGATTTTCAGGCTGCACGGCTCCCAGAATTGGCCCAGCGATAAAGCCGCCAATCAGAAGAAATACTATTGCCGGGGTTTTAAACCGCCAGCCCAGCCATTGGGCGAAAAGACCGAAAAAAGCGATCCAGGAGATCTGTATGAGAGCATCATGCATGAGTAGAGCCTACACCATATAAAGGGGTTGTAAAGGATGATTGCAGGGCGTTCAGCAAGGGGAATGAATGCGCGGTCACCGGCCTCTGGCGCGCTCGACGCTGGCGATAATCGATGTAGCGCGGAGCGCGGCGATGATGTTGTTTAAATGCCGCGTATCATTGACATAGATATCAAGCAAAATTTCCCAGAAATCGGTTGAACGGGTGGTGATTTTTAAATTTGTAATATTGCCGCCATTGGCCGCGATTACTGTGGAGAGTGTTCCGAGTGCGCCAGTGGCATTTTGTACTGTGATTTCGATCCGCCCGACATGGGCTTCGGGGCTGTCCGGCCCTTCACCCCATGAAACATCCAACCATCGTTCGGGCGTATCGGCGAAGGTTTCGAGGGTTTCGCAATCGATTGTATGAATGGTGACGCCTTTGCCCGTGGTGACGATTCCAACAATCCGGTCACCGGGAAGCGGATGACAACAGCGGGCAAAATGCACCGCCATGCCGGGGATTAAACCCTTGATGGGCATCGGCGCATCAGAATCCCTTAATGCCTTGACCATCACGGCGGCATCCATATCGGCGGAGGGGCGTTTGGCCATTTCGGTTTTATGGGCTGGAAAAATCGCCTTGAAAACATCGCGGGCAACCAGCAGGCCGGAGCCTATATTGGCGTAAACGTCTTCGTTGTTTTTCAGTTGGAGGCTCTTTAAAACACCTGTGACAGATTTTTCCGTGAAATCATATCCTTCCTGACGGAAGATTTTCTGCAGCATGGCTTTGCCGAGGGTCAAATATTCGTCGCGCTGTTGGTTGCGGATATATTTACGAATATGGCTGCGGGCTTTTCCGGTGACGACGAAGCGTTCCCAAGTCGGGGAAGGTTGCTGGGTTTTCGAGGTTATGACTTCGACCTGATCACCGTTGGACAGCACTGTATTGAGCGGTGCAATGCGGCCGTTAATTTTGGTGCCGACGCAGCGGTCACCGATATCGGAATGGATGGCATAGGCAAAATCTATCGGTGTGGCGCCGCTGGGCAGCTCGATCAAATCGCCTTTGGGGGTAAACACATAGGCCTGATCCTGGAAGAGTTCCAGCTTGGTGTTTTCCCAAAAATCTTCGGGTTGCTGTTCTTGTTCGAGAATCTCCAGAAGTTCGCGGAGCCAGCGATATTTTTTAACGTCCTTCAGGGTTGGCAGTTCGCCGTCTTTATAGGCCCAGTGCGCGGCAACGCCCATATCGGCTTCGGTGTTCATGGCGCGGGTGCGGATTTGAATCTCGATCCGCTGGCGCGCCGGTCCCATCACGGTGGTATGAATGGAGCGATAGCCGTTTGGCTTTGGGGTTGAGATATAATCCTTGAACCGTCCGGGGACGCTGTGATAACGGCTGTGCATGAGGCCAAGCACGGCGTAGCATTGTTCTACTGTATCTACCACGATGCGGAAGGCCATAATATCGGAGAGCTGCTCGAAGGCCACGTTTTTACGCTGCATCTTTTTCCAAATGGAATAGCGGGTTTTTTCACGGCCAGAAATTTCGGCCTCTATGCTGCCGCTTTTCAAAAGATCCTGTAATTCGTCAATGATTTTTTGGACTACGCCTGTGCCTTCAGTGCGCAAGAAAGACAGGCGGTTTGAAATGCTCTCACGCGCTTCAGGATTCAGTTCGGAAAAGGCGATGTCTTCAAGCTCGGCTTTAATGCTGTGGACGCCGATACGTTCAGCCAGGGGCACATAAATTTCGAGCGTTTCCAGAGCGATACGGCGGCGTTTTTCTGGCTTTTCAATGCCGCCCAGGGTTCGCATATTATGCAGGCGATCCGCGAGTTTGACCAGAAGAACCCGGATGTCCTCGCTCATCGCCATCAAAAGTTTTCTGAAATTTTCGGCCTGTTTGCCTTCGCGGGTCTTGCTTTCGATTCGGGTCAGTTTGCTTACGCCGTCGACCAGATCCGCGACTTCTTTTCCGAAGGTCTTTTGTAAGTCTTCATATGTGGCGTCGGTGTCTTCGATTGTGTCGTGCAGAACCGCCGTAACGATCGTGCCGATATCCATTTTCATATCGGCGAGGATGCTGGCGACCTCAACGGGGTGTGTGTAATACGGCTCTCCCGATGATCGCGTTTGACCATCATGTTTGGTTTTGGCGTACGCAACCGCGCGCTCCAGAATGCCCGCATCGACATCCGGGTTATAGGTTTTCATCTGATCAACAAGGGCGGTATGATCGATCATAGAGGGGCAGAACTTTCTTGAAGTTATTTAAGAAAGGCAGAATAGCACATGTTATCTGAAAATCAGGCGCAAAAAAAGCCGGGTCATCCCGGCTTCGATTGATTTTTTTGCAGCCTTACTCGTCGTCTGCAGGATTGCCGCCGGCCAAATCTGTTAAAGATGGCTCAAAATCATCATCATCTTCTTCTTCGGCGTCATCGGCATACATGCCTTCCGCGCTTTTTCTATCTGCGGCCATTGTGCCCCACTCTTCCTCACCGTCCATCAGGTCGATTTGTCCGTCATCGTCGTCGTAGGCGACCATGCGTTGATGTGAGCGGATAAGTTCTTCTTTCAGCACAGGCGTTTCAACCGTTTCTTCGGCGATTTCACGAAGAGCCACAACAGGGTTTTTGTCGTTATCGCGATCAACCGTCAGGGCTGCGCCAGAGCCGATTTTACGGGCGCGCTGAGCGGCTATCATGACCAATTCAAAACGGTTTTCGACTTTATCAATGCAATCTTCTACGGTTACGCGTGCCATTTCTTGCTTCCTTTTGATCAAATTTAACTTGCTTATAGGCATTTTCATTTTGGTATGCAAGTGTTTAGGCTATGAATTTTAGGAACCCCGATAAAAATTGCGCTCTTTGTCCGCGGCTGATTGCATTTCGGCGGGCCAACCAGATTCAATTTTCCGATCAATTCAATGCGCCTGTGCCTTCTTTTGGAGAGCTGGATGCGGAGGTTTTAATCGTAGGGCTTGCTCCGGGGTTGAAGGGCGCAAATTTTACCGGGCGGCCGTTTACAGGAGATTACGCAGGGGATTTGCTTTACGCCACGCTTCTCAAATTTGGCTTTGCACGCGGTGCGTATAAAAAGCGCAATGATGATGGTCTGGAATTGATCAATTGCCGCATCACCAACGCGGTACGATGTGTTCCACCAGAAAACAAGCCGACGACTGATGAGATCCAGACCTGCAGACCGTTTTTAGCAAATGAGATTGCGGCGATGAAGAACCTTAAAACTATTGTGTCTCTGGGGCTGGTGTCGCATAACGCCGTTGTCAAAACCTTCGGACACAGACATGCGGCTTTGCCTTTCGCGCACGGTGCACAGCATGATTTAACCGCCGGAATTAAACTTATCGACAGCTATCATTGTTCGCGTTACAACACCCAAACAGGGCGGCTGAGCGGGGAGATGTTTGACGATATTTTTAGACGCTGCCGCGCAGAGATACCGTCATAGTCTTGCACCTCCCCCGCCGAGATTTTTAAGCCCCCTTAGGGTGAGGATCTGTCACGCGGCCGCGCTGGACTTTGCGGATTTCTCGCGCATCACCTTCGCGGCTTCGACCATGTGCTTCAGCGCTTCCTTGGTTTCCGGCCAGCCCCGCGTTTTAAGGCCGCAATCCGGGTTCACCCAAATCTGGCGCTCATTCAGGTTCTTCTTCGCCTTATCCAGCAAATCGACCATCTCCTGCGTGCTTGGAACCCGCGGGGAGTGAATATCATAAACCCCCGGCCCGATCTCGTTCGGGTATTTATAATCCACGAAGGCCTCCAAGAGCTCCATTTGCGAGCGCGAACACTCAATCGAAATCACATCCGCATCCATTGCGCCGATGGAATCGATCACATCATTGAACTCGGAATAACACATATGTGTGTGGATCTGGGTTTCATCTTCCACGCAACACGACGTCAGGCGGAAATTCTCCACCGCATTGTCCAGATATTCCTGCCAATCGGCGCGGCGCAGCGGCAGGCCTTCACGGAACGCCGCCTCGTCAATCTGGATCATCTTGATACCGGCTTCTTCCAGATCGGAAACCTCATCACGGATCGCCAGCGCAATCTGGCGCGCCGTATCATTGCGCGGCTGGTCATCCCGAACAAATGACCACTGCAAAATCGTGATAGGGCCAGTCAGCATCCCCTTCATAATCTTGCTCGTCTGCGCCTGCGCATATTTGCTCCACTCCACGGTCATGGCAACAGGCCGCGAAACATCGCCGAAAATAATCGGCGGCTTTACACAGCGTGAACCGTAAGACTGAACCCATCCGAATTTCGAAAACGCAAAGCCGGAAAGCTGCTCGCCAAAATACTCAACCATGTCATTGCGCTCTGGCTCGCCATGCACAAGTACATCGATATCGCATTCATGCTGGAACGCCACAACGTCGCGGATTTCCTTTTCCATCGCGGCTTTATATCCCGCATCATCAAGCGCGCCTGCTTTATAATCCGCGCGCGCCTTGCGAATATCGGGCGTCTGCGGGAAAGACCCGATCGTTGTTGTTGGATAAAGCGGAATATCCAGCGCGGCATGTTGCACTTTCTGACGCTTTTCAAACGGTGATTTCCGTTCCTTCATATCATCGGTGATATTGTGCAAACGTTCCTCAACCGCACGATTATGAATACGCGCAGATTTTTTGCGTGATTCCTGTGCATTGTTGCTTGCTGCCAATTCTGCGGCAATCGTCTCACGACCGTTATTCGCGCCTTCCGCAATCACGGCGATCTCGTCAAGCTTTTGCGTTGCATACGCCATCCAGCCCTTAAGCTCATCATCAAGCGCAGTCTCAGATGATAAATCTACGGGGGTATGCAGCAATGAACAGCTTCCCGCAACAAACACGCGCTCGCTGCCAAGAGCTTTCACGGCTGTCTCAACTTTGGTGATGGAATCACATAAATCATTTTTCCAGATATTGCGTCCGTCCACCACACCAAGTGACAATATTTTCGTCTCTCCAATCAACGACAAGGCCTGTTCGACATCCTTGGAGGCATTGTTGGATGTCGTATTGGCGCGGCCTGAACCGCGGCAGAGGTCGATATGAACGCCGTCAACCGTAAGGGAGAAGGCAAGTTCGGCATTGTCTTTCAGGCTTTCGAAATATGTGGCCATCAAAACTTTGAGACCTTCAGGCTTCTTCAAGCCTTCATACGCGGCCTTGATTGTGCCTTGGCCAATCTCGCACAGATCAAGGCTGAACACAGGCTCGTCAATCTGAACCCAGCTACAGCCGCGCTCCGCAAGGCCAGCCAGAATTTCATTATAAACCGGCAGCAATGTCTTCACGAACGCCACATGATCAAACCCGTCATATTGCGGCTTGCCAAGGAATGTGTAAGTCGCAGGACCAATCAGAACAGGACGGGTATTGATACCCAATTCTTGAGCCTGCTCAAATTCCTGAAAAATTTTTGTATGGGACAGCTTAGGGCTCATGCCCTTTTCAAATTCAGGCACAATGTAGTGATAATTTGTGTCATACCATTTCGTCATCTCCATGGCCGTCACATCCACACCATCGCGCTGCGCCCCGCGTGCCATATCAAAGGACAGGTCAACCGAGGCTTCATTCCCATCCCATTGATAACGAGAAGGAATTAAACCGAGCAACGTGGTCATATCCAAAACCTGATCATAAAATGCAAAATCATTCGATGGGATATGGTCAAGGCCAGCATCTTTTTGGCGTTTCCAGTTTTTTGCCCTTAACTCTGCACCAACATCCATAAGCGTGCGGCGCGCCTCGATTGAGCGATCGCTCTTCCAATAGGCTTCAACCGCCTTCTTCAATTCGCGCATAGGGCCAATACGGGGAAATCCCAAATTCGTCGCCAAAACCATTGTATTTATCCTTTATTCGTTCAATTCGATTCACTTCGCCACACTATACAAAGTGAGGCTGGCTATTAAAAGCACCTTTTTTAAAGTGTGGACACTCTATTGTATTTCTTTTTTGACCAGAAACGTAGAATGCGGCGTTTACAAAACGGGAATGAACCTTCTTGGGAAACTACTCCACCGTCACGGATTTTGCGAGATTGCGGGGCTGGTCTACGTCTGTGCCTTTCATCACGGCGACGTGATAGGCGAGGAGCTGGACGGGGATTGAATACAGGATGGGGGCGACGAAGGGGTGAACCTCGCCTGTGCCGACTGTCCATGTGGAAATGTCTTTGAGGGCCTTTGCGCCCGCAACATCGGAAATCAGAAAGACTTTGCCGCCTCTGGCGACAGTTTCCTGGATATTGCTGGCGTTCTTTTCAAACATAGGGTCGTTATGCGGGGCAATGCAGACTACGGGGACTTTTTCATCAATCAGGGCGATGGGGCCGTGTTTCATTTCGCCGGCAGCGTAGCCCTCGGCATGGATGTAGGAAATTTCCTTAAGCTTGAGCGCGCCTTCAAGCGCGATGGGGTACAAACCCCCGCGCCCCAGATACAGAACGTCGCGGGCTTTTTTGACATCGCGGGCGACTTTTTTAATCTCGGTGTCATGCTGCAAAAATTCTGCGGCGATTTTCGGAACGGCGCGCAAGGCTTCAGACATTTTGTGCTCGCGCTCGGCGTCAATAGAGCCGTTACCGCGGGCGGCGGCTAGAGCCATACAGGCCAGTGTTGTCAGCTGGGTGGTAAAGGCTTTGGTCGAGGCTACGCCGATTTCAGGGCCGGCGAGGGTATGCAGGACGAAGTCGCTTTCGCGCTCGATGGTGCTTTCGATTGTATTGACAACGGAGAGGATTTTTTGGCCCTGGCGTTTGCAATAGCGCAAGGCTTCGAGCGTATCGAGGGTTTCTCCGCTCTGGGAGATGAACATGGCGAGGCCGCCCTTGGGCATGGGCGCTTCGCGGTAGCGGAATTCAGAGGCGACATCGATTTCGCAAGGAATGCGCGCAATATGTTCGAACCAGTATTTGGCCACCATACAGGCATAAAATGCGGTGCCGCATGCGACGAGCGTGAGGCGCGGGGCGGCGGTGATGGCTTCGATCACATCATCGGGCATGGAGATATGGCCGGTGGAGGGGTGCACGAATGAGTTCAGAGTTTCGCTTATGACGGCGGGTTGCTCATAGATTTCCTTGAGCATGAAATGGTCGTATTCGCCTTTGCCTTCGATGGCTCCACTTTGGGCGGTGATGCGGATCGGGCGATTAAGGGTCACGTTATCATTGCTATAGACCCTCGCGCTCTGGCGGGTGACGGTAACGCGGTCGCCGTCTTCGAGGAAGCAGATTTTCTTGGTGAGCGGCGCGAGAGCATAAGAATCCGATGCAACGAACATTTCACCATCACCATAGCCAACAGCCAGCGGCGTGCCTTGGCGGCACCCGATCATCAGATTTTCTTCGCCCGCGAAAATCAGAACAATGGCGTAGGCGCCTTCGAGGCGGGCAAATGTTTTATCGGCGGCGTCTTGGGGGCAATCGCCCTGTTTCAGGTAATAATCGACAAGGTGAGCAATCACTTCGGTGTCGGTGTCGGAGACGAAGCGCGCCTGATTCTTTTCAAGTTCTTCCTTAAGGCTTGCGTAATTTTCAATGATGCCGTTATGGACGACGGCAACGCGCTCTGTGGCGTGCGGGTGGGCGTTGTCTTCGGTGGGGCCGCCATGAGTGGCCCAGCGGGTATGGCCTATGCCTGCCGTGCCTGAAATCGGGTCTTTTTTCAGTTTGGTTTCGAGATTGGCCAGCTTGCCTTGGGCGCGGCAGCGCGTGACGGCCCCGCTTTGGAGTGTGGCAATCCCGGCGGAGTCGTAGCCGCGATATTCGAGGCGGCGCAGCCCTTCAACAAGAAGGGGCGCAACGTTTTTTTCTGAGAGAATGCCTATGATACCGCACATCGTTTTCGTTCTTTCCAGCCTTGCTTCGTTATTCGTCGCTACCGTATTTTTATACGCTTTGCTCCTCATGCCTCGCAAGGCGGAAAAGCACTTCAACGTTTGAATTTATAAATCTCTGATTTACCGCAAATGCGCAAGTCACATGATGTTGCGGGGTGTTACAATCTCCAGCGGCGGGTTTTCAGGGGCGTTTTCTTGTGGCTGAGTGAGCGGATAGATTCTGATTTCAGGTTCTGCCGTTTGATCTACAGAAATTGGTTGCTGCGTCGCATCTGTGCGGGTTTGGGCGATCTGCGCTTCGAGTTCGTCCATGGCGTTGCCGAAGCCTTCGCAGGGTTGCGCGCTGGCGGGAGCAGCGAGGAAAATTACAATCAGAGCGATGAATATGCGGATCATGCGGATTTCTTGTGCTGCTTTTTTTCTTTTTTGGCGGCTTTGATTTCGCGGTATTTTGCCGCCCAACCTTTGCGAATCTGGGCTTCAGGGCGCGTGAGCGCGAGCGCATCCGCGGGGACGTCTTCGGTCAGCGTTGAGCCCGCGGCGACGAACGCGCCATCGCCGATAGAGATGGGGGCGATGAGGGAGGCGTTGGAGCCGATCATGGCGTTATCGCCGATGGTTGTGGGGTGTTTTTCAAAGCCATCGTAATTCACAGTAATTGCGCCGCAGGAGAAGTTTACATTTTCACCCAGCGTCGCATCGCCGATATACCCTAAATGATTGGCCTTTGAGCCTTTGCCGATTGTGGCATTTTTGACCTCGACAAAATTGCCGATGCGGGCATTTTCCTCGATTATTGTTTTCGGGCGAATGCGGGCAAACGGCCCAATCGTTGCACCAGCTTTAATATGAGTGCCTTCGAGGTGAGAAAAGGCGCGAATATGCGCAGGGCCTTCTATCCACACATAGGGCCCAAAATAAACATTCGGTTCTATCCGGGTTCCTGGTGCAATGTCCGTATCATGCCAGAGATAGACGGTTGCGGGGTCCTGCATGACAACGCCGGATTTCATCATGGCATCACGCAAACGGCTTTGCAGTGTGGCCTCCAGAGCGGCGAGGTCGGTGCGGGTGTTGCAGCCCAGAACCTCTGACGGATCGTTAATAACGGCAACAGCGGTTTGCCCGCCAGATGTGCGGATGATTTCGGGGAGCTGAGTGATATACAGCTCGCCTTGTGCGTTGTCGGTGTCGATTTGGTCGAGCCACTGACCGAGCCGCGCGCCGTCAGCGCAGAATGCGCCGGTGTTGACGAGCTGGGTTTGGCGTTGCTGGTCACTTGCATCTTTTTCCTCAACGATTTCTTCAAGAAATCCATCCGCGCCGAGCATCAGGCGGCCATAGCCGAAAGGGTTTTCCATGACGCAGCCGAGAATCGACAGCGCGCGATCCGCTTTGGCTTTTATCAGTTCGGTGAGGGTGTTGGGTTTTACAAGGGGTGTATCGCCGAGAAGGATCAAAATATCGCCCGTGAAGCCCTTCAGCGCAGGCATCGCGCATTTGACGGCGCCGCCTGTGCCATCGCGCACCTCCTGAATGACGGTGGTGTGGGGTTTTGAGGCGGCTTCGAGATCGGGCATATCAGGCCCTGTGACGATTACGATTTTTTCGGGTTTTAGGCTCTCGCACGTGTCGATCAGCCAGTTGATCATCGGACGCCCTGCCAGTTCGTGCATGACTTTCGGATGATCCGAGTTCATGCGCGTGCCTTTACCGGCGGCGAGGATAATGATGGCGAGCGGTTTGTTTGTCATGGCTTATTGATATTGTTAAAGGTCTATAAAAACAAGAATTATTCCTTAACCCGTTTTTCGGCCACCTTAACGTCACCAGCGGATTTATATTCCGCCAGATGCATAAACAGCGTGCCGTAATCGGTTTTGACGCGGATTTTTACAGGCACGGCGGGCGCGCCCGGGTTAAGGCTGGCGATCCAGACGGTCGGGATTGTACCCTTTTTGCGGCCTTGTTCCTGAATCGAGAGCCATCCGCGCGGCTTTTCGCTCCATGCGCCGTTGATCGGCGTGACTTCGACCGTGCATTCGCGGGCTGCGCCTTCATAAATATTATATTTACTGGCTTCGAGAATAACCTCACCTTTATCGGAAAAGGCTTGCTTGAAACGGCGTTTGCCGTCGAAAACTTCGGATGCGCCTTCGCATTTTCCCGAGGTTTTAAAAGCTTCCAGCACGGCAAGGGTGGCGGTCATGGTGTCGACAGTGCCGTTTGTAACTTCCGGGTCGACTTCGCGGTCTTCGACTTTGCCGTTTTCATCAAAGACTTCGAGGGAGATAAAATGCCCGTCTTTTTTGTAGCGGTAATCCTTGATGTCCACTTCACCGCGCCAATGGGCGGTGGATTTATGCTGCTGGGGCCTGAAATCCGCATCCTTTATCCGCCAACCATGGCTTTCGAATGTGCCCGTCCATGGCACGACTTTGGAGAGAAACCCCCGGGTTTTGGCGTCCAGAACCATGGAATATCGGTCTTTTTTCCGCATATCCATGTCCATGGTTGCTTGCAGAACATGCAAGCCGCCGGCATAGACTTCGTAGACCAGTTCCTGCTGCGAGATTTCAGCGGCGCTGGGGGCCGTGGCAGGGCTAAGAATAAAGGCCGGGAAGAGTAAGCAGGCGACCGCCCAAACCTTCCTTGAATGTTTTAACGCCTTTTGCTGTTTCGTCATTTATGCCTCCGAGGTCAAGGGATGTGAATTCCATGTTTTTGAGGCGTTTGACCGCCTCCCAGAGCAGGACATTATGTGCGTGCAAATCCCGCCCTGCCTGCGTTGTCCAGCCTATCTGATAGGTGGCACCGCGTCCATGGCAGAATAATAAAATTGTGCCGATCGGTGCCTTGTCTTTTAAAGCTCTGCCAATCATAATTTCACCGCGTTTTAATGCTTCGCGCGCCAGAGCCCGTATAAGTTTTACAGATGGGCCCTCGTAACCTTTCTTTTGCCTGTCCAGGGTATAGCCTGTGAGAAACCATGACAGATGCTCGCCCTTGTCGTCCCACTCTATGTTCAGGTCGCTGCGCTCCGCCTTGGATAACGGACCGCGCCATTGAGGTTTGAGACCCGCGCGAAGGGCATCAAGGGGCGGCGTTAAATCGAGAATGAGGGTTTGATAGGCTGAGCCTTTCACTTTCACGAACCCGGCCTCGCGCAAAATTTCGGATATTTTCGGAGAATTTTCTATTTCAGGGATAAAACGGCGTTTTCTACCAAAACGTGCAGGAAACTCGGCGGCGAAGGTCTGACAAAATTTTTGAAAATGATTCAGGCTTCCAAAGCCGTCAAACCACAGTGGCCCTCGATCAAGGATGACCGCGTGAATAAGATTATTCAGAATTCCAACTTCCTGAATTTGACAAATTCCGGCTTCGACACCATCTATTGTAATCAGACCATAACGCAGCTTTTGGTTGTTCAGGAGACTTTGTGTCCTGGTGTAAACAGAAGATTGCAGAAAGTTAGGATTTTTAACCCTTTTGTAATGTTCTTCCCATAAATTGGGGGGTAAGTTGTGCCAAAAAATATTACAAGACATGATTAGATTTTAGAGCACAAAAAAAACAACTCAAGTGGGTGTGGGAAATAGATGTACGAATCAGGTTCATCAGCGAGGGATTTGCTGGGTTGCTTCTTTCATGAATGCGAACGAGATTTTCGTTTTCTTGAACAAAAATATCGTTTTGGGTATCTGAGCGGCCTGGTCGAGTACAGGCGGAATGTCAAAATCATTAAGCCTTTTCAGAATATAGAGTCTTTGGCGAATATTGCTGATAATTTTCAAGCGATTACACGGTATGAACATAAAGATATTGCGATTGAAATCGGCTTTTTCAAAAATAAACTCAGCATTGAGGGGCATGTTTATTTTGATCCCGTGCAGAGATTTAGTTTAAGTGAAGTTTTAACGGCGGCGAAAAAGCATTGCGGGGCCATTGGAGGAGATGAGGGTCTTATCCGTGAGGAATTGATTGCACAGAGTTTAAAGTCTATGGCCAAATCTTTGCAAAAACATATTGATTATTTCATTGAACCGTCGGAAAAATTAATCGAACGCGCCCATATGATCCGTAGCAAACGCATTGAGCAAGCGGTGCGCCAGCATTTTACGACAATGTTGGAGGATAACAGCAAGGAGGCGGCGCGTGCCTTCACCAATAAAGACTATCAAAAAGTACTGACCTTGTTGCAGCCTTATGAGCCGTATCTGGGCAATGCGGATATAAAAAAACTGCTTTTGGCACGCAAGCATCTTCTGGATCATCATCAGAAATTCTAAATGGCGGATGACTCGCGCGCGCTTGATTTTCATTTTAGATCGTGGTCAATTACGGACATTCTTCAATATTTACAAACTTTGACCAACGAGACACATCGCCATGAATTTTAATGACTTAGCCGCCACAATCGAAACAGCGTGGGATAACCGCGATTCCTTAAGCCCTGATACGCAAGGCGAAGCGCGCGAGGCGGTTGAGGCGGCTTTGACGCTTTTGGATAGCGGGAAGGCGCGGGTGGCCGAGAAAATTGACGGCAGCTGGGTTGTGCATCAGTGGTTGAAAAAGGCGGTATTACTGGGGTTTCGTTTAAACCCAATGGAGCGGATTTCCGGCGGACCGAATGGGTCGGGCTGGTATGACAAGGTGGCGAGCAAGTTTGACGGCTGGGAGGCGGAAGAGTTTGCCAAAGCCGGATTTCGCGCCGTGCCGAACTGCGTGGTGCGTCATAGTGCCTATATTGCCAAGGGCGTGGTTTTGATGCCAAGTTTTGTGAATGTCGGCGCGTATGTCGATGAAGGCACGATGGTGGATACGTGGTCAACCGTAGGCAGTTGTGCGCAGATCGGCAAGAATGTCCATTTATCGGGCGGCGTGGGGATTGGCGGGGTTTTGGAGCCCTTACAGGCCGGCCCAACGATTATCGAGGATAACTGCTTTATAGGTGCCCGCTCGGAGGTTGTCGAGGGCGTGGTGATCGAGGAGGGCAGTGTACTTTCCATGGGCGTGTTTATCAGCGCCTCCACGAAGATTATTGATCGTGAAACTGGTGAAATATTCATGGGCCGTGTGCCCGCATACAGCGTGGTTGTGCCTGGATCTTTGCCCGGTAAAAATCTGCCGGATGGGTCGCCGGGACCCAGCCTTTCCTGCGCCGTGATCGTCAAGCGTGTAGATGAAAAAACGCGCAGCAAAACCAGCATCAATGAATTGCTCAGGGATTAACTGAAAACAGCCCGTATATTCGTTTATTTTCATATTTTATTTTTTCTTGCGTCTTATGAAAAAAAGATGCTATTCAACCTTTCTTGCGTAAGAAAGTGTTTTTTGTATGTTTGCAGAAAGTCTTAAAGATTTATTTCAGAGAGCTTTTCCTATTGAAAAGACTTTCGTAGCAGGATTGCCTTTTCCTCAATCTAGCTTTGCGGCACAAGCTATTCATCATCACACTCACTCTAGTAAACTTGTCAAAGCGATTGAGGGGCTTTTCGATGCTGTTAATTTTGATTCAGCGGCGGAAACTGTCCTTCCCGAGAATATCGCACTTACAAAGCAAGCTTTCGAACGGTTTTTAGAACGCACGGGTCTAACGCTTAGCCAATATGCATTTCAGGATATTCTGGTTGAAAATACCAAAGATTATGAGTTTCGGGCCGATGGTACCACGCCGAATTGGTATCACTTTTTCAGACAGGTTGTGCCGAAGCTCAATAATATAAGAAACGGTCAGATATCGGAACAAACACTAAATAAGTATGGCGGTCTTGATACTTTGGTAGCCGCCACTTTGTATCACGATAGTTGGGAAGATCACGGGAAAACACCACATATGATTTTTGCGCGCTTGGAAAAACATATCTACCAGCTTTCGGATCAAGGGAAAACTGACGAAGCATCCGAATATCGCTTGCGACGGAGTTCAGCAGAAGTGGCGGCGATTGTTGATTATTGTTCGCGCAAACACCCTGTTATCGGAGCTGATGGGCAGCTCGTAAAAAAGCCTGAGGGCGGGTTTAAAAAGACCTTGCGCTTTGGCGGCGATCTTAATGCCTATTATAATACGCATTTCAAGCATCCGTTTGCGCTTTGGATTAAATGGGATGACAGCGGCGAAGGCGCCTCAACGAGAGAGTTGCCGGATATGCTGGAGCGTGCGCCCGAAATGCCCTTTTCTGTAGAGAGCAATATTAAATTTGCGTCGGAAAGGCGTGCGCTCTATTTCCGCAGAGCCAATATCAAACTGGCGATTGAAAGATGGCCCGATTTTGAGCGTGTATTCAACTCTGCTCATAGTATGTTGAGTGTTAATCTTTCTATTCTCGAAACGGTAAATGATTATGCTCAGAGTCCAAATCTTCGGCCAGAGAACGGAATGCCTATGTTTTTGTCTGAAAAAGATATCAAGCATAGTTTAAAAGGATATGACGGTATTCCTGCGGGTTGGTGCAGTTATTTCATTCATATGGAGCGTCTTGAAGATTTGGGACAAAGCGATGAGAGAATACTTGAGGTTTTAAGCCATGTTATATCTCCTGCCATGGAGCCCTTAATTACCAATGACAATGATCCCGACTTGCGGACGGAAGAATATTCTGTTTCATTTGGGTAATGAACACGATTGACCTTACACAAAAATTGATCGCCTGCCCGTCTGTGACTCCTGCAGATGCGGGGGCGCAGGGCTTGCTTGCTGAATTCTTAAGCGGGCTGGGGTTTGAGTGCCATCATTTGCCGTTCGGCGATGGGGAAGCGCGCGTACCGAACCTGTTTGCCCGCTTTGGCACTGGTGCGCCTCATATTTGCTATGCGGGGCATACGGATGTTGTTCCTGCAGGGAATGAAGCCGCATGGACGTTTGGACCCTTTAATCCGACCATCAAAGACGGGGTTTTATACGGGCGCGGGGCGAGCGATATGAAAGGCTCCGTTGCGGCATTTGCCGCGGCGGCGGCGGAATTCATCAAGCGAGGGGATTTTAAGGGCTCTATCAGTATGCTGATTACGGGTGATGAAGAAGGGCCTGCGGTCAACGGCACTGTGCGGGTTCTTGAATGGATGCAAGATCACGGTCATATTCCGGATTTTGCCCTTGTGGGCGAGCCGACGAACCCCGAATTTTTGGGGCAAGAGATCAAAATCGGGCGGCGGGGTTCGCTGAACGGAACCCTTACCGTCAGGGGTAAGCAAGGCCATGTGGCCTATCAGCATCTGGCCGACAACCCGCTGCCGCGTCTGGTGAAGTGTTTGGACGCTTTGGCGTCTTATAAATTTGATACGGGGAGCGAATTTTTTCCACCCACCAATCTGGAGATATCTACGATTGATGTCGGCAACCCCGCCAGCAATATCATTCCGCCTCTGGGGAGCGCGGTTTTTAATGTGCGTTTTAACGACCATTGGAGCAGCGAAAGCCTGAAAGCCAAGATTGTCGAGATCCTTGATGATATCGGCGGAGTGTATGAGATTGCGTTTGAGGGCAATGCCGAGAGTTTCATCACCCAGCCGGGGCAATGGCCAGAAATTGTGCGCGGCGCGGTTCAGGATATTACGGGTAAAAGCCCTGCCTATACGACCAATGGCGGGACTTCAGATGCGCGGTTTGTCGTGCAATATTGCCCCGTGATTGAATGCGGCGGTGTCAATGCGAGCATCCACCAGATAGATGAGCATGCGCTGGTTTCCGATCTGGAAAGCCTCACACGAATATTCGTTCGGGTTTTAGAGCGCAGCTTTTCCTGAAGGCTATTTTTTGCCTGCATAAGCGATCATGGCTTCGGCCATTTCATCCGGCATGGTCACGCCAAGAGTGCTCTCTGATGCGTCATATTTTGCAAGGCTGAACGGCACGGCCAAAGTTTTTCCGCGTAAGGCTTTATAGTTCATGGATACCAGAAGCAGTTCTGCGCGACCGCCGAGCTGGTCGAAAAGTACGTCTTCGACTTTGCCCAAGGTGCGGCCGTCTTTGGCTTTAACGGTTGCGCCGACGATTTTCTTCAAGCTGTATTCATCTTGGTCAGCACCTGCGGCAGAGGCCATGTTGGCGAGCAAAGTCGGGAAGATTTCCTCGATTTGATCATCGGTGTAGCTCATCTTATAGCCATTTGTGACCGGGCGAATGTTGAGATCGTTATAGCTGACATAGAGATCATCCGTGCCGAGTTTAAGGCGATTGAAATTGGCGTTGAGGTTTTCGATGCTGCCTGAACGGGTGAGAAGCAGGTCTTTCACCTCGCCGACCACGCGGTTTGTGCTATCGAGAATGCGATCATTCAAGATGTCTTTACTGGCCTGGAATTTAGGGCTTTGCTCTGGGCGCGCCTTGTTGATCTGGTTCAGGTTTTCGAGATAACGGCTATAGGTGATGTCCTGCGCCATAGCGGGGTTTGCGATCAGCAGGGCCAGTGTTACCAGTGCCCATATATTCAAAGTATTCTTCATAAACCGTCTCTCCTTAGGCCTGTCTTTATCGGGTGGGGCATTTATAGGCCATGATGGTTGAAAAATCAAGTTTTTTTCATAATATAATTATCATGCCGCGGGATAATCAATCCGCCGCAAATACAGACCGCGGGCGGGAGCAGTTGGGCCGCCCTTGCTGCGATCCTGAGCTTTCAGGGCGGCTTCGAGATCTTCGGCGCGCCATTTGCCCTCTCCGACGAGAGTCAGAGCGCCGACAATGTTGCGCACCATATGATGGAGGAAGCTCATGGCTTCTGCCTCGATACGAATTTCAAGGCCGCCATGGCGATCATATTCATAAGTAGCGACATCGAGGCGATCAAGCGTACGGACAGGATTTTTTGCCTGACACTGGGAGTCGCGGAAGGTGGTGAAGTCATGCTGTCCGAGCAGAACTTTTGCAGCTTCGTGCATGGCGGGCACATCGAGCGGGCGTTTGATATGCCACAGAAGGCCTGCCTCGATTGAAGGCGGGGCCTGACGATTAAGGATTCTATAGACGTACAGCTTGTTTTTAGCAGAAAAACGGGCGTGGAAGTCTTGTGAGACTTCTTCCATATGTATGATGCTAATCGGATCATCTTGTAGATGGGCGTTGATGGCCTTGGTGATTTCGAAGGCTTGTATGGGCCTTGTGAAATCCTCGAAATCGACATGGGCGATTTGGCCCCATGCGTGTACGCCCGCGTCTGTACGTCCTGCGGATTGTACGTCCACGCTTTGGCCGCAGAATTTATGGATGGCGGATTGGATGGCATCTTGAATGGTCGGCACGTCGGGCTGACTTTGCCAGCCGAAATAATCGGTGCCAACATATTCTATCGTCATTTTATAGCGCTGGGTCATTCTTAGGGCTTTTAATGTCTTGAGCGAATTTTAGCAAGGATTTGGCGTTGGTGAATATACAGGCCAGAATGATGAGGACGGCGGCGGCGGCAATAAGCGGGTGCGGCGGCAGGAAACCAAACACCATCAGCAAGGCCGTGGCAAAGAGCGGGGTGAAATAGGTGAAGGAGGTCAGGAGGACACGGTTGCCCTCGCGCATGCCAATATCCCACATGACGTAGCAAAAAAGGCTGAGGCCCGTGATAGCGACGATGACCCAGAGATTGAGGCTTAAGGCGTGGGTTTGTTCCACGGCAAAATGGAGGCCTGCAAACATGAGTGAGGACAGGAGCATTACAGGTGCCAAGAAGGATGATGAGTAGGTGAATCTTTTCGAATTGGCGGAATATAATGCCCAAATGAGCGCGCCGCATAGAGCGAGAACAGAGCCGAAAATAAAATTACCCTCCCCCAGCTTGCCTTGCATGAGAGGGTAGAAAATCAAAGCAACGCCGAGCGCACCGAAAACCAGAGCGGCCAGTTGATAACGATCAAGTTTTCGGCCATCAAAACGCGCGCTTAATATCGCCAGAAGTACAGGCCAGAGGTAATTGAGGGCTGTGGCCGTGAAGGCCTCGGCATATTGAATAGCGATGAGATAAATCAGATTGTAGACGGCTACGCCTGTGAAGACAAAAGCGTATACATGGACGGGCTGTTTCCAGACTTTGATGATATCCTTTCCGCGCGCGAATTGAATTGCGGTGATGGAGAGATAGCCGAACACCATGACGAGGGCAAGGAACTGGAAGGGCGGCAAAACCGCGCCATAAGCATACAGCGTGGGGCCGACGGAAAAGATCAGGACGCCGATAACGCCGATAAGTGTTGGGTTCATTGAAACCGCGCTCCTAACTCAAGATACCCGCCGTTCAGGGCGGAAGGAATGTCCATCGCTTGTTTCCCTGCGGGCTGGATTTTGATGATTTTTAGGATTGTGTTATCGCCGCAAGCGATGTTTCCTGCTTTATCCAGCAACATACCGACTGGTTGGTTTTTATCACCTGATGTTGTCTTTGAAGGTTCGGCTTGCGTGATCTTAAATCTTTGGTCATGGCTGTCGGTGTAGACGCCCGGCCATGGATTAAGGGCGCGGATTTGACGGTCTATTTGCGTGGCGGATTGGCTCCAGTCGATTTTTCCATCCTCTTTTTTGAGAAGATGGGCGTAGGTCACACCTTCTTTTTTTTGTTCTTTTGCAATTAGATGTCCATTTTTAGCCAATAAATCCAAGGCTTCCAAGGTCATTTCTGCGCCAAGGGCAGCAAGGCGGTCATGGAGCGTCGAGGCGGTTTCTTGCGGGGCAAGATCAATGGCGCGCTTCAGGATTTCCGGGCCGGTATCGAGGCCTTCATCCATTTGCATGATGGTAACGCCGCTTTGGGGGTCTCCCGCCAGAATCGCGCGCTGGATAGGGGAGGCGCCGCGCCAGCGGGGGAGCAAAGAGCCGTGGATATTGATGCAGCCGTATTTGGGGGCATCGAGAATTGATTTGGGAAGCAGAAGGCCGTAGGCAGCAACAACCGCGATATCGAGATTATGGCTGCCGAACTCGGCCTGTACGTCCTCAGACTTTAGGGATTTGGGGTGGTAGACGGGGATGTTATGCTCCTGCGCATAGGCCTGCACTGGGGACGCGGTGAGTTTATGCCCCCTGCCCTTTGGGCGCGGCGGCTGAGAATATACGCATACAACTTTATGGCCAGCGTTCATGATGGCCTTTAGAGCGTGAAGCGCGAAATCGGGTGTACCCATAAAGCCGATGCGCAGCGCCATTACAGCAAATCCTGCTTTTTCATTTTATCAACTTTTTTGATAATCATATTGCGCTTGAGAGAAGAGAGATAATCGATGAAAAGCACACCATTAAGGTGGTCGATTTCGTGCTGTACGCAATGGGAAAGCAGGCCGGAGGCTTCCAGTTCGGCCTCTTTACCGTTGTAGTCGAGATATTTAACGCGGACGATTGCGGGGCGCTGTACGTCGGCATATTGTTGCGGGATGGACAGGCAGCCCTCCTGCATCACGCTCATTTCTTCGGATTCATAGATGAGCCGGGGGTTAACCATGCAGATGGGGGACGGCTCTTCTTCCTCGTCACGGCGGGCGAGATCCATGACGAGAACACGGTTGAGCAGGCCGACCTGATTGGCGGCAAGGCCAATGCCCGGCGCGTCATACATGGTGGCCAGCATTTTATCCATTTGGCTTTGCAACGCGGCGTCAACGGTGCTCACCTCGCTTGCTGTTTCGCGCAAGACGGGGTCGGGAATGTTTATGATGTCATAGAGTTTGCTCATGTCTTTGAGATAATGGGTTTTTTGAGGGCGGTCAAGGTGAGGTTGTCTAAGCCCGCTTTTTTTCGCGCTCATCCTCTGCGGTGAGAGCGAGGATTCGGGGGGCTTCTTCGATGGTTTCAAATTCGGGAAGGTCATCGAGCGCCGCGCCGCCCTGAAGGTCTTTGAATTTACGGGCAGCGGGGACGACTTGGCGTTCCAGAGAGCCGATGGCGGAATCATAATTTTTCATCGCGCCTTGAAGGCCTTTACCGACTTTTTCGAGATGGCCGGTGAAATTGAGAAGGCGTTTGTAAAGATCTGCGCCGCGTTCAGAAATTTCAGCAGCGTTTTTGGCAAGATCGACCTGACGCCAGCTCATACCGACGACGCGGAGAAGGCTCATGAGCAGTGTGGGAGAGGCGATGATCACGTTTTGCGAGGCGGCGTAATCGACCAAGGCGGGATCGGCGCGCAGAGCGAGCGAATAGACATGTTCGGAAGGCAGGAACAGAACGGTGAAATCGGGGCTTTCGACGTTTTCCCAATATCCTTTTTTGCCCAAGGCCTGTACGTGCGCTTTGACCTGTTTGGAGAGGTCTTTCATCACGGTCGTATGCGCCTCTTCGCTCAAGTCACTGGCGAGTTTATCGACGAATTGATTAATAGGGGCTTTGGAATCGATGATGATTTTGAAACCGTCTTGCATATTGATCACCGCATCGGGACGCTGGCGGCCCTCGGCGGTTTGCATGGACACTTGGGTTTCGTAGTGTACGCCTTTCATCAGACCGGATTTTTCGAGCAAGGCTTCAAGGATATATTCGCCCCAGCGGCCTTGGGCCGCGGGATCACGGAGCGCGCCGACAAGCCGCGCGGTTTCGCGGTTCAGGGTTTGCATTTGTTCGCGTAAAGAGAGGTCTGTGCCCTTAACCTGTTCCAAGGCTTTGGCCATGTCTTCGAGGTTTTTATGAACAGGCTTCATCATTTCCGCGATAGAGTTCTGGCGTTTTTCGAGATCATGGGATGCGTCTTTTTGCGCGGACCTCATGCGTTCCTGCGCCAGTTGCAGGAATTGTTCGTTGCTGGCCTGAAGGGCGGCGGCGGCGGTGGCTTTGAAGCGGTGATCGAGAGCCGCCCCTGCTTGATCAAAAGCGATTTCGCGTTCGCGAAGCTGGGCTTTCAGTTCGGCATTTTGGGTAAGAAGCTTTTGGCCGCGCAGGATAAAGAACAAGCTGGAGAGCAATACGCCGAAGACAAAACCAACAAGTATAGAGGCGGTTTGCGGAGGAAGGGTTGCGAGCACGGGGAATTGCGATATGATGTCTGACATAGTCCTCACTCTAACATTGATTCTTGAGCATGAAAACAAAAAGTGAACAGATAAATCCACAGGCCGTTCGCAGCCGTTCAGGGGAGCGAGGAAACGCGCTTGTGTACGTGCTGATTGCGATTGCGCTTTTCGGGGCTTTGAGTTTTACGCTGGCGCGGCAGACGGATTCAACGGAAGCCGGGGTGCTTAACGCCGAGCGCGCGGAGCTTTATGCGACGCAGCTTATTACTTACGCCGCGCAGGTAAGATCTGCGATTGAGCAGATGCAATTTACAGCAGCCACCAGCGTGAATGAGCTGGATTTTACAGCCCCTACAGACGCCGCGTTTGATACGGGCACCTTGATACACAAGGTTTATCATCCGCAGGGCGGCGGAATTACCCCCGGCAAGCTGCCTGCTGAAGTGGTGAGCCAGAGCGCGGCCGATCCTGTTGCAGGATGGTATTTGGGGCGGTTTACCCATGTGGAGTGGACGGCGACGGCGGGTGAAGATGTTATTTTGACGGCGTATCAAATTCATCCGACAGTCTGCGGGATGATAAACGAGAAAATTAACGGCTCAATGACTATTCCGAGCACGACGACGGCTTTGCGAAATATTTTGATTGATGATGCGATCACGGCGAATACGGGCACGAATGTGCCGTTTACGACCGTTCTGCCCGCCAGTATTTGTCCCGATTGTCAGAATATGGGCTCGCTTTGTGTGCAGAACGGTGGGCAATACGCGTTTTACACGATTATTGCCGATCAATAATTATTCTTCAGCAGGTCTGGATTTCAAAGCGTAGCCGGTGATGGTGGCGCGGAGTTCGGCGATTCCTGTGCCTTTATTGGCACTTGTGGGGTGCGTGAAGGGGAAGCCTGCGGCGTGTTTTTTTAAAACGGCACTGGTGTCTTCGATGAGAATCTTCAGTTCATGGCTTTTGGATTTATCGCTTTTGGTGAAGACGATGCGATATTGCACGGCGGCCTCATCAAGCATTTTCATCAGTTCGATATCTGTGTCTTTCAGGCCGTGACGCGCATCAATCAGGATGAATACACATTGCAGGGTGGGGCGACCACGCAGGTAATCAAAGATCAGCTGCGTCCATTCATCACGTTGGGACTTGGACACCTTGGCATAGCCGTAGCCCGGCATATCGACCATAAAAAGGCGGCCGCCGAGATTGAAGAAGTTAAGTTGCTGCGTCCGCCCCGGCGTATTCGAGGTTTTGGCGAGCGTTTTGCGTCCCGTGAGCGCATTGACCAGCGAGGATTTGCCGACATTCGATCGCCCCGCAAAGGCGATTTCGGGGGTGTCGGCGGGGGGAAGCTGCTTGAGCGCGGCCACGCCGAGCATAAAATCACAAGGGCCTGCAAAAAGCTTTCGCGCTTCTTCCAGTTCTTGGGGCGTGAAATCTTCACTCATGGGTTATTTCTTCTTCTTTTTAGCCGCAGGAGATTTCTTTTTCGGTTTAGGCGGTTTGATGTTTTTGGGCGGCGGGACTACACCGTCTTCTTCATCGTCGAAAAGCGCGTCTTCGGCGTCTTGTTCGGCGACTTTGGCCAGCGTTTTGGTGTCCAGAAATTCCTCTTCCTTTTCGGTCTCGCCGAAAAGATGGATTGGCACATTCATGCTTTTCATGATGAAGATTTGCTGGGCGATCCCGATAAAGGCAGAGAATGTCCAGTAGACCACAAGGCCAGCGGCGAATTGCGACATGATATAGGCGAATAAAAACGGCATATAGTTCGCGAGATCTTTTTGAATCTGATCTGTGGGCGGCGGGTTGAGTTTCTTTTGGATGATCATCGCCACCAGCATCAGACACGGCCATACGCCAACATCAAGAACTGATGGCGGGTCCCATGGAATCAAGCCGAACAGGTTGAAGATGCTTGTGGGGTCAGCCGCGGAAAGGTCTTGAATCCAGCCGAAAAACGGCGCGTGACGGATTTCAATCGTGACAAAGAACGTTTTATAGAGCGCGAACAGGATCGGAATTTGTAGCAAAATCGGGAAACAGCCCGATACGGGGTTAACCTTTTCCCTTTGGTAAAGCTCAATCAAGGCTTTTTGCATGCCTTGTTTATCTTCGCCGTATTGTTCGCGCAAGGCGGCGACCTGAGGGCCGACTTTTTTCATTTTCGCAAAGGAGCGATATGAAATATTGGTGAGCGGGAAGACCATAAAACGAATTGCGAAGGTCAGGATGATGATGGCGATGCCCATATTGCCTGTGAATGCCCCCAGATAATGCATGGCATAAAAGAAAGGTTTAGTCATAAACCAGAACCAGCCGAAATCAACGGCCAGATCAAATTGCGGGATATCGAGGGCGTTTTGATAGGCCTCAAGCTGCAGAACTTTTTTCGCGCCGACGAACATCCGGCCCTGTACGTCTTTGGATTCGCCGGACGCCAAAGTTACGGCACCGGCCAGATAATCAACCTGATATACCCCCAGATTATCCTTGTCTTTGGGGTCGCCCGTGAAGTTGATCGAATATTTGACATCTTGTCCTTGCGGCGGAATCAGAGCGGACAGCCAGTATTTATCCGTGATGCCGAGCCAACCTTTGGCGGCGGTAAAATCCTGCTTGCCGTCTTTACGCAGCGTTCCATAGCCGGGATTTATGAGGCTTTCGCCAATAAAGCCGATCGGGCCTTCATGGGAAATCCACGTGCCCTGAAAATCAGAAGGTACGCCCTTTTGCGTCAGCAATGCATATGGGTGAAGGGATATGCTGCGCCCTGAGTTATTGATGATGCGCTGAGTCACCGTGAACATATAATGCTCATCAACCTGAAATATACGCTGAAAGATCACGCCTTCGCCGCCATCCCATTGCAGAGTGACGGGCGTATCCTTGGTGAGTTTGGCGCTGGAGCCGACAATCTGCCATTGTGTGGTCGCGCCTGGAAGGTTTTTAAGGCCCGCGCCCTGCCCCGCAACCCAGCCATATTCAATAGACCGCGCACCGGCTGCGCCGCGCGGCGAGAGGACATTCACGTTTTCCTTGTTATCCAGCGTTTTGTAATACTCATGCAAGGACGCATCATCGATACGGCCACCTTTGAGGGCAATCGTGCCAAAAACCTCGCCGTTATCAAAAGGCACGCGCGCGCCTGTTTCCGCCAGCGCGGCGGAGCGATCCAGCGGCTTTTTGCTGAGAAGGGCCTGATCCGCAGAGGCCGGGCCATTGATTCCGGCCAGCGCGCTTTCGGCTTTATATCTTTGTTCCAGCGCGCGGGTTTGCGGTTTCAGGATGAAGGCGTCATAGGCGAAGTAAAGAAGCGCGGCGATAATAAAAAACAGGAACAGGTTTTTCAGATCCTGCGGATCCATTTGGTCTTTATTTTGCGAGCCATTGGGGGTGCCATTCGAAAACATTGGGTCTTTAAGCCTTACTTCTTGTTTTATTGATAAGCGTTTATAGCGGATGAGGCCAGCGCAATCAATCAGGAACAGGGTCGATTAATTTTCCCTTGTATAACGGGTGGCATTTGCATATCCGCTTGGTCGCCAGCCAGCCTCCTTTGAGGCTTCCGTGCTTGTCTATGGCCTGATAGGCGTAGGCCGAACATGTGGGGTGGAAGCGGCAATGCGCGCCCATGAAGGGGGAAATAAGGAGCGCGTAGGCTTTGATAAGGGCTTTGAGGATGGTTTTCATTGCGCGGCCTCAAGATCGAGTTTTTTCAGGCACCAGCGCAGATCATTGCAGAGCGTTTCGTAGGGCCGCGTTGCGGTTTGCGGGCGGCCAACGAGGATATAATCATATCCCTGCTTTGCGAAAAGAGGCAGGACATCGGCAGCGGCGGCGCGAAGCCTACGTTTGATGCGGTTGCGATTCACGGCGGATTTGTCGACGCGTTTGCTGACCGTATAGCCAATGCGGGTGGATCCGTCTGAGTTTGGCGCGGATTGGATGATGAGGCCATGGCTGACCCATTTTTTGCCCGCCGATTGGATTTTCAAAAAATCGGAGCGTTTTTTGATTGGACTCAGGGTTGCGATTTGATCTTTGTTTGCGTGCATTATGGAGCGCTCCGTTTACAACCATACAAAAAGGCGCGGAGCTTTGGAAGCATCGCGCCTTGTTTTGAAATCCCTGCTTTCGCAGGGAAAGCGGTATTGGCTTACGCGCTGAGCTTTTTACGGCCTTTGGCACGGCGACGCGCAATAACAGCGCGGCCATTTTTTGTTGCCATACGCGCGCGGAATCCGTGACGGCGTGCGCGAACAAGGTTTGATGGTTGGAATGTGCGTTTCATTTCAAATTCGCCGTGGCTTTTTAAGCTCTAGGGGCGCCTCATATCAAAGTATTCTTAAAAGTAAGCGGTTTATAGCGTTAAAGCCGCAGGGTTGTCAATCAATTTACTGAATTAATTCTTATTCAGGTAATCGCGCTGGATATCTACGCTGGAGCGGGTGCCGACATCTTTGAAATGGGCTTTGAGCCATTTTTTGCCTTCAACGCGGCCTTTATCGCGAAGCTGGGTCAGGAATGCCCAATCGGTGTTGAATTTGCTGGCGGCGGAGAGGTGCTGCATTGTGGCTTCGGCGCGCACGGCGTGGAGCAGGATATCCTTATACTGGTCTTTATATTCGTCTTTCAGCATATCTTCGTTGATGAGGCGCTTTACGAAGTCGATTGCGCGGAGCTCCTTGAGCAGCGCGGAATTAAAGGTGATTTCATTGAGGCGGTTATCAATATCGGCGATTTCAGTCGGGATATCGTCGCGGGTCACGGGATTGACGTGGATGATAAGAATATCGCGGGCTTTGGCGTTGTAAAAGAGCGGCCAGAGTGAGGGGTTGCCCATATAACCGCCGTCCCAATAGGCCTGCCCTTTGATCTCAATGGCGTGGGCGAAATAGGGCAAAGTGGCAGAGGCCAGCAGAGAGTCTATCGTTACGTCTTTATTGCCGAAAATTGTCGGGTTGCCCGTGCGGACATTAGTGGCGGTGATGAAAAGCTCCAGGCAATCGCAGGCATGGATATCCTTGATATTGATGACATCTTCGAGAACTTCGCGAAGAGGGTTGATATTCATAGGGTTTGAAAGATACGGAGAAACACTTCCCATCATACCTTCAACCATGGACTGGACTTGCGCGAAGGCCGGATTTTTATCGAGGTTCCAGAATTTTGTCACCGCATTATGGGTTTCGGCGAAAGGGTTATAGAACGCGCCCGCATCGGACACGCCGCGCCAAAATTTTTC
Organism: uncultured Micavibrio sp.; assembly: GCA_964350435.1. Classification (GTDB taxonomy): domain Bacteria; phylum Pseudomonadota; class Alphaproteobacteria; order Micavibrionales; family Micavibrionaceae; genus TMED27. Next base: position 22,343 of record CAYGJS010000010.1, on the reverse strand, counting down.
CAGCACTGCGCGCCCGCCTTCTTTGCCATCTTGGCTTAAGCCTTGGGCCATAGCGGCGGCGTTCATTGCCCCTGCAGAAGTGGCGCTGATGGCTTCGAAGTCCAGTCGGCTATCTTCCAGAAAGGCATCAAGAACGCCCCATGTGAACGCGCCATGCGAGCCGCCGCCTTGCAGGGCGAGGTTGATGATTTTTTGATCTTGACTATTGTCTTGCTCTTTGACGGGCATTTTAGCGATCCCCCATGGCCTGTTTCATGAAGAAATCCTTGGCGGGTTTGAGGCGGGAGACGATTTTGAGGCCTGTACGCCTTAAGAAGCGTACAGACTTTAAATTATTTGAAAACAATCGGTTAAGTCCATCTGTCATGGCCACCATCGCCATGTTATCGGGGCGGCGGCGGCGTTGATAGGTTTCGAGAAGCTCTAACGCAGCGATGTCTTTGCCGTTGGCATGGGCGGTGTTTACAAGGGTGGAGAGTTCACCCAGATCACGGAAGCCGAGGTTAAGCCCCTGCCCCGCGATCGGGTGAATGCCATGCGCGGCGTCCGCGACCAGCACCATGCCTGCGCCGCCTTTATGGGCGATATAGCGGTCGGCGTGGACAAGACCGAGTGGATAGCATGCTCTGCGCCCGACCATATGGACGGCGCCGTACCAGTCGGGAAACCTTTCGGACAGCAGGGTTTCGAATTCGGTGTCGCTGAGGCGCATCATAGAGGCCTTTTCGGGGCCGTGTTCAGTGAAGACAACGGAGGAGCGGTGCGCGCCGCCCTTATCATCGGCGGCGGGCAGGATGGCTAAGGGACCGGCGGGGAAGAAATGCTCGACAGCGATATTATTATGCGGGTTTTCGTGGGCGGCGGTGCAGATGACGGCGCGTTGATTGTAACTCCATTGCCGCGTATGCAGGTCGAAATGGCGCTCCATCCATAACCGCGTTTGGGAATTTCTGCCGTCTGCGCCGACGATGAGTTTTGCGGTGAGGGTTTCGTCCCCTTCGAGGTGGACTTTACCGCCTTGCTCGCCGAGTTCATAATCCGCGACCTTGGCGGGGGCGATGTGGGAAATGGTTTTGAGGGATTTCATCTCCGCCAGCAATGCCGTTTTAAGGTCGTGGTTATCGACGATCCAGCCGAAGGCTTTGTCTTCGACTTCGCCGCTGATGAATTCAAGAAGCACAGGCGAGCCGCCATCAAGAATCTGGATATCCTTGATCGGGCAGGTTTCTTTGATGCGCGGCCAGACGCCCGTGCGTTCGAGAATTTGCCGGGAGCCATAAGAAATCGCTGTTGTGCGGAGGTCTTGCGGTTTGATTTTCGGGTCGGCCTGATCGACGCAGGCCACGCTCAGGCCACCATGGCCAAGTAAGCAGGATAGGCTCAGCCCCGCCAAGCCGCCGCCCACAATCACAATATCAAAATTCTTTTTCATGGGAGTGAATATAGTGCGGCGCGGGGCGATGGGCAAAAGAAAAAGCCCCGGATTTCTTCCGAGGCTTTGGAGGTCGATCATATGGTTTATAGCTTACGCAGTTTAACTTGTTTAGCGAACGGGGAGATCCCATTCGAAGCCGAGCCTGAATTCGTGGCTGCGGTAGTCCAGCTCGTAATCCCCGAAGCTGAGATCCGGAGAACTCAGGTAACGGTAACCAAGGGTGTAGGCAAAATCTGTGCGGGGACGATATTTGATTCCTGCGGCGGCGTTCCAGACCAGGCCCGTGGCCTCGATATTGGCATTGCCGAGCGTGCCGGAGCCATCGCTCAGCTCGCCGCCATGCCAGGCGTATCCCAAACCGCCGCCGATATAGGGCTGGATTTTCCATGGCACGTCAAAATCGTAATAAATATTAGCCATGGCGATGTTTGTGTCGATTTCACCGCCTGCGCCAAAGCTGCCAACCCCTGCGACATCAACATTTTTGAACTCAGCGTTGCGATAGGATAACTCGCCTTCCAGACGGAACTGGCGGGAAAGACGCAGGCCTATCGCCCCTGCGAAAGATGTGGCGCCGTCCAGTTCAAAATCACCGATGCTATTGGTGCTTTTTTCCGAAAACTCCTGATCATCATAGGTGTTCAGGCCAAGATATCCGGCGAAGTAAATGCGACTGGTCTGGGCGTTTGCGGCGCCTGATAATGCAAGTGTTGAGGCGCTGAGGATCATCGCTAAGGTTAAAGTTTTATTTTTCATGATGCGCTCCTATGGGGAGAGGGCGGGGGGGATTGGCAAATATTGGAAATTGTCGCTTCAGAACGAAGCGATTTAAATCAATGATAGCAAAAATTGCTATGGGTTAAAAGCGGCGATTTCATGCGCGGGGGTTTTTAAGAAACGGGAACGTCAACCTTGACGGGCAGATCAGCGGCGATCGGTTCATCGTCCAGCATTTCGATCATGCCTGTGGGCTGAACGGCGAAATTGGCGATGAACAGGGCGTTGGAGTAGAAGACGACGGCGTCGCAGAGAAAGTGACCCTGATCATTTACGCCCTCAAAAGAGGCGCCGCGAATAGTGCCTTCAATAACGGAGCGGGTGGTGTCATCCATTTCAGTGGGCATATTCGGGTCTTCCATCGTTTCGGCGATGTAGAACGGGCCTTCTTCGCCGCGAACGAAAAAGCAAAAGAAGCGAAGATATTCGAGGACATTGGCTTCGGTGACCTTAATCGGAGCCTTGGCGTTGACTTCATGGATTGGCGGTGACGTGCCGTTGAGGCGGAAAAGATTGCCCTGATCGGTCAGGTAATATACGTACAGGTTTTGGTTCACCCAGCTTGGCTCTTTCACGCGGATAAGGGCAACCTGGTCGTAAAAAGGGAGCGTACGCCATTGCACCTGAGTGGTTTCAGGGGCTACACGGTGTTTGCCGTCTATGGGATTGATCTGTTCCAAAAACCCGGCAAGTTCATCGCCCTGAACTGCATTCCATTGATTATCGTGATACATAAAAGAAGTCCTAAATTATTTTGTGTGCGCTCAACAATACACTAAAGAAGAATAGTAAATGGATGTTTAATAAAAAACAATGGTTTAAATATTCCGTATTGCGGAAAATAGGTCAAGGCTGATTATTGGGGCCCATAAAAAAGCCCCTTTATGAAAGGGGCTTTTTAAATTCTATGTTTAAGGGATGGCTTAGCCTTCCTGCGCGCCGCATGTTGCATTAGCGGCGATGCTGTCTTCGAATGTTCCACCGAAGCTGTAATTCGTTACAGCGCCGTTTTCAGCCGTGTTCAGGGCATCAGACCAGCAGCTTACTTCATCGCCACCGGCAGCCGGTTCGATATCCTGCGGTTCAACGGGAGATCCTTCTCCTTCACCCGCGGCAGGCGTAATATTTGCCAGCTGCTCTGGTGTAGGTTCTCCGCCTGCTGCTGGCTCGATATTATTCAACGCTTGCGGGTCCAGCTGCACAGGCGGCAAGCCTGTTATTGTCAGATTCGCGACTGGTGCGTCTTGCGGTACACCATCAAGCTGACGGATAAAGTCTTCGAAGTTTTCAATCGTGAAGAGAGATTCCGCAACAGTGCCCACGAAAATCTGCCCCCGACCATTGGCGATTGAATCGTCAGCGTCAAAGAGACGGTCTTCGATAAAGTCCAAAGTGGTTTGTGGCAGAGCTTCACCCGGGAAGGTTCCAGGGCGGATACCATCAAAGTTTGCATCCGTTCCTTCGATCTCGATCACCGAACCGTCATCTTCGAGGATCGCACCGTTTTCAAAGCGAACATAGAAGCTTCCGCCCGGTGTGTAGCCGTTGAAGACGCTGTTGCCCAATGTCAGGTCAACGATTGTCAGCTCGCTTGGCAGGATGCCCGGCGCGTTTTCGAATTGCAGACCGACCGCTGGCGTACCGGTTGTGTTGATGAAGTTATTCGGTGTTTCACCGTCTTCGTCGCTGGTCAGATCAATCTGGCCGCTTTCGAAGCGTGCGTTTGCACCAAGGATCACTGGCTCTTCACCGCTTGTGTCGATGCCGCCATTATCGGTGAAGGTGTTACCGAAGACTTTCACGCTGTCATGGCCAGAGCCTTGAACATGGAGGCCGTTGGCACCGGAACCGCTGACTTGGTTATTCGATACAATCACTGACTGGTCAGGGATTGAGGAATAATAGCCGTCAGAGTCACCAACCAGGAATGTCTGGATGTTATTGATGTCTCCGTAATAGTCACGATCAAACGAATCGCCGCTAAGGATCAAGGTGCCTTCATCGCCTGAGTCGGTCACAGTGTTGCTGTCGATCAGAAGGTTGTAAATGCCTTCAGCCTCGATACCATCGTCACCGGCATTGGTGATTTGGTTACCAACGATGTCGACATCTGTCAGCAAGAAGTAAGGGTCTGTCGAGCTCACCCGCAGTGTATCTTTGCGTTCATCCAGCAGGAAGCCGTTTCTGACATGGATGCCATCGCCGCCTTTTTCATCCTGTAGGCCTGTGACGTTAAAGCCATAATAGTTGGCACCATACTCGCTTTCTTCAGCAAGGCCGCCGAAGTAGCCGCCGAAATAACCACCAAAGTAATTGCTTTCGGCAAGGCCGGTATTGTTGATGACGTTGGCTTCGCCTTCGCCCAATCCACCAATCACCGTGTTACCGCTGGCCAGAACCTGAATTCCGTCATCCGCAACATTGTTGATGGTGTTGCCGAAGATCTCAACGCTTGTACCGTCGAAATACGGTCTTCCGATGCTGCTGCCAAAATATTCATCCGGTACGTAGCCTTCAGCGATCACGCCCCGGACATGGATCGCGTCATTGCCGAAACCGCCTTCACCGTTTGCACCAACTTGCTGGTCCGTCCCGATATCATAGCTATAGCTGTAGAAACCGGGGTCAAGGAGACCGTCGAGCACGGAGAACTGACCGCCGAAATATCCGTCAAACAAGCCGGAGTCGCCGTTTTCATAGCCTGAGCCAGCATAATACCCAACGCCGACATCATCGATATCATTGTCCTCAATGCGGGTACGACCTGAATTGACAACTTCGATGCCGTCATCGGCTGTGAATTCGATATCGTTTTCAAGAATGACAACGCCATATGGCTGGAAGCTGCCGCCGTAGTAACCACCCTCCGAATTTAGGACTTCGTTGCCGACATTTTCAACATGGATCGCGTCACCGCCTTTGTCACCGCCGATGCGACGTTTGACGCCTTGACCATCATTGCCTTGCGAGGAGGTGAGGCTTCCTTGTCCATAACCATTGATGTTCAAGCCGCCGTAGTAATCCAGAGCTTGCACTTCAACAGAGTCAGGAAGGCCGCCGTAGTAACCCAGCGTGCTGTAGTAACCCTCGATGCTGCCGTAATATGATTTTGCTTCGTAACCCAAACCGGCATTGTCGATTTCATTGTCGTAGATGAAGGCTGATTGTGAATTCAGAACTTCGATCCCGTCATCGGCTGTGGTGTCGATGTGATTACCGATAATATCAACAGCATAGCCACCGTAATAGCCTGCTTCTTCCCCGCCGGCGTAAACGCTCTGACCAGATTCATAGGAAACATTGCGAACATGAATACCATCCGCGCCATAACCATCCGTAGCGTGACCGCCGGATGAAGCATTGATGCCCGCATCTACACTTATATAGCCGCTACCGTAGTAACCGCTCTGCAGAGATGTGTTTACAAGCCCGCCATAGTAGTCGTAGCTGTAATTTACATTGATATAGCCAGAACCGTTTACGTGCTGGCTTACACCGGCATCGTTGATGAGGTTATCTTCGATGATGGTGCGACCTGCGCCAACAACTTCAATACCGTCATCGCCTGTGCGGTCGATGTTGTTACCAAGGAGAACCAGGGCATAGGGGTCATATTGTGATCCGCCGCCATAATATGGATCATCAAGACCGCCCGCGTTATTGTTTGCAACACTCACCGAATAGTCACCGCCGAAATAACCCTGCTCTTCGTAAACATTACGGACAGAGATGCCATCCGCGCCGCTGCCTTGACGATCGCTGGTGCTGCCGTACTCCTCGCCAAAGTAACCTGAACTTATATCGCTGCCATAATACTGGATATAGTAGTTCACGGTTCCTTCATTGTTTGCGCCGACATCATCGATATCGTTTGCTTCGATGATGGTGCGGCCGGAATCTACGACTTCGATGCCGTCATCGCCTGTGCGGGCGATCTTGTTGTCCAAGATGTCCACAGCAAAGAGACGCCCATAGTAGCCTTCAGAAATGCCGCCTTGCTCTTGCGCGTTGCCCATCAAGCGTATATTTCCGCCCTGATATACATTGCGGACATGGATACCGTCACCGCCATAGCCATCAGAGGTGCCATATTCGTCATAATTATCAAGGCCGCCGCCGAAATATGAATCTTCCGCAACCAGGCCAACATTGTCGATCTCGTTTCCGGTGATCAATGTGCGGCCAGCGTTCACGACTTCTATTCCATCATCGCCAGTATTGTCGATGTCATTGCCATCAACGACAACCGCGTAAGAAATGAAGGTTGCGCCGGAAGCTTCGCCGCCCGGGTTCAACCCTGCGCTGAAAGGAACCCAGATATTGTCCTCATACTGGCCGACATTTCGAACAGAAATGCCGTCCGCGCCGTAAGGCTGGTATGAACCGTAATAACCGTAATAGCCTCTGTCTTCCTGTCCGACACCAATATTTGAGATGGTATTATTTTGGATCAGGGTTGATTCAGAATCTATTACCTCGATGCCATCATCCGCAGTGATGTCGATTGTGTTACCAATGATATCAACCGCGTAGCCTACATATTGGTTACCACCGTAATATGAATCAACGCCGCCGGTACCGCTTTCCACATTCACGATATCCCATGTTGGATAACCGTAATATCCTTGCTCAACATTGCGAACAGAGATACCGTCCGCGCCGAAGTAGTCGCCCGCGTCGTAGTATTCACCGCCACCATATCCAGCGTCTGATACACCGTTGCCTTCGGTTTCCTGATCGTAACCCCCGATCAGGACGCGGCCAGTGATGTTATTTACATCGATGCCGTCATCGCCTGTGAAGCTTACGGTGTTGCCTTGGACAACCACGTTATATTCCGAGGCGTTGTATGAGCCCTCCGTCACAACGCCCGCATTGACTGAAGTGACTGGCCAGAACACATCGCCCGGATATTCATTTGTACGAATATCGAAGACATGGATTCCGTCTGCTGTTTGATATTCAAGAATATCTGTCGGCGTGATGTGCTCGCCAACAGTGTCCGTCAAATCCTGACCGACCCAAAGGTTGCGACGGCTTGGTGCCTGATTTGTCCAGGATTCAGACCATGGCGCGGCGTTCAATGATGCCGAGTCAAGGTTGCTGTAGGTTGTTGGTGAGCCGCCGCCGAAATGCTGCTCTGGCGCGAATGGGCCGGATGACAGCAAATCAAGCATGGAGTCATATCCTTCATGCTGCGTTGTTGCTACGCCTGCGTAATTCACGACGTTGTCATGAATATATGCGTTTGGCGCGCTGCGGGTGTAAATACCGTGACCGCCTGTGTAATCAACATTGTTGTTGTTTACATCAATCGCCCAGCCATTTGGTCCGAGAGAATTTGCGCCAGAGACATAGATGCCGTTGCCTTCGCCCCAGTTCCAAGTAAAGGCCGGATCATATTCTGAAACAACTTCAACCGCTTGGGTTACAGAGGCCGGGAAGAATGAAGGCGGGTTGATCGCGAATGCGGCAAATACATTGATTTGGTCAATCACGCCGGCAAGGCCTTCGCCCATGCCCGCCATCAACACATCGTTTTGCGCAATGCGGGTTGAGCCGTTATCGATTGCGGCGATGCCGTCATTGCCGGTCATCACGACTTCGTTGCCAGCGATGTTGACGTTCCAGCCATAATTGCCGAATTCGGGGTTGGCGCCGAAGGTCATCATTGTCGGAAGATTGGACTCACCGTTCACACCGGAAACATAGATCCCGTGCCCTCCGGTTAAGAGAACTTTGTTCCCAAATATCCCTGCGTAAATTGAGTCAAAACCGGATAGAGATGGGCGCTCTGTTACAAGTTTCAGCTCATCATCGCTATTGCCGTTGACATTGATACCGCGTTTACCGACAGAGGTGATTGCATTGTCAGACACTTCGGTTGTCGCGAAACCATTGACATTAATACCGTGATCGTCCGCATGGCCGATAAGGTTGGTGTTGATGTAAACATTATTGTTGTTTTCCGCATCAATGCCATCGCCCGTTGTGATTGAAATGGCGTTGTCGTAGATTTTAACTTCGGCAATGTCTGCCACGCTGCCTTCACCATAACCGATTGAATCTGCACTCAGATCTTCAATAACAGGTTCAGAGAACAGGCCTACGCCTTCAACCTTGATGCCGTCGCCGAGATCTGTATCAATCGCGGAGCCGCCTGCTTCGAGGCCGCCGCCAGTGGTGTTAAAGCCTGCGCCTTCGATGACGTTGCTGTAAATGGTTGCGCTTGCGCCGCCGGAAACATGGATACCATCATCGTAGGTGTTTGAAATTTGGTTGTAACTGATCGACGTGACGTCACTGCGCCCGCCTTCAGATAAAACGCGGATACCGTCCACGCCCAGTGTGTCCAGAGTATTATCCGTGATGTTGGATGAGGCAATGTTATCAACCAAGATCCCTGTGCCGTTATCTGTGTTGTTGATTGTATTGCCGGAAATCAAAGTAGAAGATGACGTGCTTCCATCATAGTCGGCGCCGACTTCGATGCCTTCTTCATCTGTGCCGTTAATCACGTTGTTTGTGACTGTAGAGTTGATGATTTTATCAAGGTCAACGCCGTCGTCACCCGCGTCTGTAATCATGTTGCCGGACACAGTCATGTTATCGCCGACAAGGGCGTAGACACCGTCTTTGCCTGTGCGGGAGAACATGTTATTCGATACCGTTGTGCCCTCGGTTCTCAGAGCGTAGATACCGTGACGGCCAACATCTTCAATTTGGTTTGTTGCCAAAACCAAATCGGTAGTGAAACCCGCGTAAACGCCGTCCTTATCGAAATTCTGGATCAAGTTGTTGTGGACGTTATTGTTTGAACCCCCTTCAATCGAGATGCCTGTATGACCTGTGGATCCGACAATGCTGCTGATGATGTTGTTTTTAAGCACTACATTGCTGGCGTTCACAGTTTTCACGCCTGCCTGACCTGCGTCAGCCAGAATTGTGAAACCGTCGATTGTCGCGCCGCTGGCTGTGACCGTAAAGGTGCTGCCGCCATTGCCCTGAACGATTGTTTCAGGGTTGATGCGCACGCCGTTTTTGGCGGAAATATTCGCGTTGGTTCCCTGAACAATCACGTCTTTGTCGACAAGGACGTTTTCAGTGTAGGTTGAATCGTCAACCTTGACCGTTCCCGCGCCGTCTTTGGCCACGCGAACGCCGTCACTGATCTGGGCGCCTTCGTTTACAAAAACAGATGTTGCGGTTCCGTCGATATCGGCGGAATCAAGATCGATATTCAGGGTTACGGAATTTGCATTGAAATCGATGCTGTCCGCTTTCAGGGCTGCGCCATTCGGGCCAACCACGCCAATGTTTTTAGTGTTTACATCCAGATTGGCAAAATCAGCCGGACCCGTGAATGTAATGTAATCATAGGCATTCAGCTCCAGCGTATCTGTGCTGGTGGCATCAATCGTATCAACGATAATAAATTTGGTTTTGTCACCGCCGAGTGCTGTTTTTGCAGAAGTGATAGCATCCAGCTCGCCTTCGGAGATATTCATTACGCCGGGAACCTGACCGGATTCTTTTACCCAGATCGAGCCGTCTTTGGTGCGTTTGATGGTAACCGTACCATTGCCGGCGTCGATTTTTGTGCCTGAGCTTGTGCTGATTTTGACTTCATCACCAACGATTTCGACATTGCCCGCAAGGCCTGCGCCGTTCGTTGTATCAAGAGAGCCTGTTGAGCTGATCAAGAAATCGGATTGATTGCCTGGGTTCGTTACAAATGATTTGAAATTCGCGTTTCCGCCATTGGTTGTGATGGCAGAGTGAATCTCGATGTCATCGGCTGTACGGATGAAGAGACCGCCGCCATTGGTATCGATGGCCGCGTTTACGAACACGTCGGCGTTACCGCCGCTGCCGTCGAAATCGCCGAGGATTTCAAAGCTGGTGCCGCCAACATTTTCAGTGCCCGTTAGGGCTGCATTGATATAAACATCGTCATGCGCGTGAAGTCTGAGGAGGTTTTTCACGCCTGTGCCGCCGCGGGCATCGATAGCGTCTGCAACTTCAAGATCGCCTTCGCCTGTTCCTGCGCCGCTGGTTGTGATTGTGAAGGTTGTGTTGGAGGTATTTCTAAGAGCGTTCGCAATGCGCGTTGCACGAACAGTCATAATACCGTCAGTGTTTGCACAGGCCGTGCCGTCTGTAATACATACGTCTTCAGGGTCGATAAGAACATTCGCGCTGTTTCCAAGAACAAGTTCGCCATCAAATTCACCGCCCGTACCGATGAAGGCGATGTCTGAATTTTCACCTTCGGCGGAGAGTGTGCCGCGGAAGATCAGGCTGTCGGCGGCTTCAATAAGGGCTGTACCGCCTTGGTTTGAACCATCAACAGAGATTTCAGCCGCGCTTGCGACTTCGATGTTTTCTGCGTTGATAGCTACGTCACCGCCGGATGTGCCAGACGCATCAAGTTTACCGCCGATTTTAACGTCTGCGCCTTCAGCAGAAAGGATGATCTTACCGCCTTTGGTGGAGACAGACGCGACATTCACTTCACCATCAAGGTTAATCAGGTTGTCGACTGCACCTTTGGCCGTTTTTACATCCATGCTGACGACGCCGCCGGCAGCGTTGATCGCGCCTTGGTTGTCGATTACAGCATCAGCGATTTCGCCTTCAACGGCGACTTCGTATAGGCCATCACCATAAAGATCGATTGTGACTTGCTCTCCAGCGGCGAAGGCGACTTTACCAGCGCGGGCGTTGATTGTGCCGTTGTTTGAAACTTTACCGGAAACAAGAGCGGCCAGACCGCCCTCTGCTACGTTGATTGAACCGTTGTTGGTAATCCCTATATTGCCGGCTGCGCCGCTAATATTATCCAGGACAACCCGACCAGTCTGCATGAACTCATTTGTGTTGTTTAGCTCGCCTGTTGAGAGAATAACAGCTTGAGCATCTACAAAACCATCCGCGCCAACAAAAATACCATTGTTATCAAGGACGTGACATGTTCCAGAACAGTTTAAACGACCGAAAATATATGTAGGATCATTCTCGGTATCTCTAAACACACCATCGCCATCATTAACATTAACTGTCCAGTTTTCGGTAATGTCGAGGTCACCCTCCATTACAACACGACCGTCAACAATATTGATGTTCGTTGTATTTGCTTGTGTGAGATCTGTATTTGCCTGACCAGAAACTTCTCTCAGGTCGACCCAGTTGTCTGCGAGAGCCTTACCGGGCATGAGCGCCAAAAGACCCGCTGCCGTCATCGCCGTGGTGGCCAAAAGTCTTTTTTGTGTAAGCTTGAAACGAGTAGTCGCGTTTTTGCGGGCTTGGTAATTACTCATGTTGATTTTTCCTTCTCTCTAAAAATCAAGTATTGAAAATAATATCTCTTCGTTTTTTTTTTCGACCTTTAAGATCCTTTCATACACATGAATAAATCACTGTATCTTGGTCAGGTTTTGGCTTTAAAACCAGAACCTAATCGGACGAATTTAATCTTAGTCAGACTCCGTATTGCACTTTTAGAAAAAAAACACAAGAAATAATTAAGGAAAATTTAATAAATTTCTTGCGTTTATCATCTTAAACTCCGGTAAGTCACCATCCTCAGCCTTTAACATATTTTTCTAATGTTAGGTTTCGATTCGAGTGGGCTGGTCGCCGTGCCGATCATGCTTCAAATGCTTGCACTTTGTTGCAAAATCACTTAAGTTTTGTGGATAAAGGGTCTTTCTTTTTTTCAATTTTCTGTTAAACCTACATTCGAAATTCAAAATTTTAACTTTATACAAGGTCTGAAACGATGACATATTCTGGATTCAAGATGCACAAAAAGTGGCTGCTTTCCGCGTGCGCGCTCCCTGTTTTGATGATGGCTGCGCCGGGAGCACTCGCCCAGCTTCCAACAGCCGCCGATAATGCCGCGGCGGGTCAGGCCAGTGCGGGACGGGTTCAGGAACAGGTGATCGATCAGGGGATTTTCCGGGCTCAATCCCAAAGCAAAGTCCAGGTTAAGAACCTGGTGCTGCAGGCGGTGCCGCCAGGCGCAGAAAATGTGAAGCTGACGCTGAATGGGATTCAGTTTGACGGCCTGAATGCTTATGACGTTGAGGATATTCAATCTGTTTATGCTGATAATTTGGGGCAGGATGTTACGCTGGCTGATGTTTATGCGATTTCGACCGCGCTGACGAATAAGTACCGCAATGACGGCTATATTCTTTCGCAAGTGAAAGTGCCGCCGCAGACCATTGAAAACGGCATTGTGACATTGAAAGTTTATGAGGGCTTCGTTGATCAGGTTACGGTTCAAGGCGGGGATGAAAATGGCCTGAATACGATCCGCGCCTATGCGAATGAAATCCGCAATGCCGGCACCGTGAATTCGCAGGATCTTGAGAAATTTCTGCTTCTTATCAATGACCTGCCGGGGGTTGAGGCGCGCGCTGTGCTGAGCCCGTCAAAAACACGCGTAAGCGCATCGGATCTTTCTATTATTGTTGAGCGCGATCCTTATGATGCGTTTTTCGGTGTGAATAATTACGGCAGCCGCTTCCTTGGACCGCTTCAGGTGGGCTTTGGCGGCAACTTACATTCTTACTTCGGTCAGAACGAACGGATTACCGGGCAGGTCGTTCTTGCGCCTGACCGCGATGACAGAAACAGTGGTCCAAATGCGGAGATGGCGTTTTATTCTCTGGAATACGCGCAGCCGATCAATAGCCATGGGACGATTGCCTCTCTTATCTACAGCCATTCCAGTACCGACCCGGGTTTTACTCTTGAACAGTTCGAAGTCAAGGGTCAGTCCGATTTCGTCAGCGCGAAGCTTTCGCATCCTTTCATCAAATCACGTGAGGAAACCCTTTTGGGGAGCGTGCAGTTTGACTGGCGGAATACGGAGAGCAGCAACAATGTTGAAGCCACACGTGAAGATCGCATTCGCGCCGTTCGCATTGGCGGAGAATATCAGTTTGCCGACAGCCTGATCGGGTTTGGCGTGAACAGCCTCGGCCTTACGATCTCACAAGGCGTTGATATTTTCGGACGCAGCCGCGACGGCGATATCCGTGTATCACGCCCGAATGCTGAGCCGAACTTTACTAAGGCGAATATCGAAATTGAACGTCTGCAGCGCTTAACCTCTCGGGTTAATCTTTTGGCGCAAGGGACCGGTCAGTGGACGCCTGATGCACTCTATTCTTCCGAAGAATTCGGTGTCGGCGGCTTTGGCCTCGGGCGTGGATATGATCCTTCGGAGGTGATTGGCGATCAGGGGATTGCCGGTAAGCTTGAGTTGCAGTGGAACCAGCCGAGAGCGGTGAGCTATCTGGAAGATTATCAGCTGTTCAGCTTCTATGATATTGGTAAAATCTGGAACAAGGACTCGACCACACGGGCGGATAAGACCAATTCGATTGCTTCTGCGGGGGCCGGGGCGCGTTTGGATATTACAAATTCTACGCAGGCCGGTATGGCGGTTGCTTTTCCTCTGACGCGTGATGTGCAGACGAGGAATAATCGCCATCCCCGGTTCTATTTCAGCGTGAACCAGAACTTCTAAAAATTGCCTTTGCGCAGATCAAAGGCAAAATAGAACGATGAACGAATGAAGAAGTCAGAACAGAGCCCAATAAATCCGGAGCCGGAAAAAATGAATCCTATTTATTACGGGCAGGACGATATAGGGGACAACCTCTTGAAACGCCTAATAGCCGAGCGCAAAGCGCAATCGCAGACATCACAGCCCCCGAAAGCCAAATAAATCATGACAAACAAGCCCTCATTGATCAGGATAGAGGCTCGGAAGATGTTCAAAGAAATTGAATAAAGGCACAATTCCGCTCTATGTCAGTGAATTTAAAAGGCCGCCGAAACTGGTTTTCAGGCGGTCTTTTGTTGGTCGGTTTGGGGCTGCGAGTACTCCAGCGTTTGAAGCAAAGCGCAAAGGCCCCCCATATGCACGAACAGCCCGAGCCACCAGCCTTGCCACAAACCGTATGATGTTGCGGCGAGGCCGAGAAGCGTTACAAAGATCATCAGCATGAATCTGCGATCTCTCGGGCAGGGGTGTTTATATACGCGATACAGCACGCAGTTGATAAAGGCGACAGACAAGACCGCCCCCAGCGCGCCAAATTCTATCCAGATTTGCAGGGCGAAGTTATGAGGGTGCAGAACATAATCGAGCGGCATGTAAAGCTTAGCCGAATCAAAATTATCGATACTGCGCGTGGCTTCCATGCCGTAGCCAACCCACGGTGATTCCAGAGCTTTGCGGGCAACAAAATCCCAAATTTCCAGCCTAGAGGACACATACGCGTCAGCCATAAAGCCGCTCTGGCTTGCGACCTCGGCGATATTGTTATAGGCAAATTGCACCATCCAAGGGGCGGCGAGGATTGCGGCGCTCAGGATTGACGCCAAAGCGATCCATGCCGCTTTTGACCTTAAGGGAAAGCCTAGCCAGAGAGAGGCGGCGAGGATTGCCCCGAATTGCGCCGACTGGCTGTGAGTTTTAAACATTATCGCCGCCAGACACAAGGATAGGGCGGCCCAGAGAATGGTTTTTGTCTTTTTTGTTATGCGATCAGATTGCCAAACGGCGTAGGCGGAGGCCAAGCTGAAGAACAGCACGGCGATCGTGCTGCGGTTCAGGTTTGAAAAATTATCGACATCGGGATCTGTATCATGGGTGATGAAATACAGTCCGGCGCGGGTGTAGAGGTCGATTAAAAGCAAAACCATGGCCGCGATCAGGGCGAGAGAAAAATATTTCGCAAAGCCCGGAATTGCCGTTTTGTTCAGGCCACGAAATTGAGAAAAGAGAACGGCTCCGGGAATGATAACCAGCGCGGTTCTTATAGCGCGGGAGAGGCTCTCATCCGGGTTGATTGACCAGAGGCTGCTGAGCATTCCCAGCGCAGCAATAGCAGCGGCCATGATCAGTGCCTTGCTGCGAATGCAGGGCATAGGACGGGCGCAGCTGCGAAGCGCCCAGAAACCCAGAAGCGTAAAAACGATCGGCGTAAAGGCCAGAACGCGCGGCGTCAAATACCCCATAAGCGGCAATGCGTAAATCAGAATGCCCAGCGCGAGCAGGGATATATTCCGTTGATCGAATTTGAAAGCATCAGATGGGAGCATATGAGAGTATGAGGGCTTTCGCTCTGATTGAGAATTTTCTTGTTAATCATGCAGGAAGAGGCTCCTGAAAAAAAGAGCTTTTGTAAATAACTTTGAAATAACGGGCGTGTATTAAAGGTCGATATCGTGGGTTTTCAGCAAAGCCGGCTCGCCAGATTCATCCTCGATTTCATCCGTATTGGGGATAGTATCGCCGATCGGGCTCGTATCTTCTTCTTCACCTGCGGCAGGTGCGATATCTTGCATGGCTTGCGCGGCGTCTTCGTCAGAAGCGAATTCAGAAGCAGGATCAGACAGGCCTGGCGCCTCAATCTCGCCGAAGCGGGCACCGAATTCATCGGCGGCCAATGCGGGATAAAAGGCGGTAAAAACAACCGCAACCAGACTTAAAACAAAAACGCGCATGGGCGACTCCTTAAATAATAATCGAGGCTTACCCTAGCAGAGTTTTATTTTTATGGCAATTTTTTGTTTTATCGGGAAATGAGGGGAGATTGGTGGATCCTAGCGGGATCGAACCGTCGCTCGCTTTGCGAACGCTTTTTTAATAAGAAGCGGTTGGATAGATCGTATATGTGCAAGACACTTACAGGTTATCAAATTCAGGAGATTGGTGGATCCTAGCGGGATCGAACCGCTGACCTCGTCGCTGCCAGCGACGCGCTCTCCCAGCTGAGCTAAGGACCCTTTGTAAAGGAATAGGCAACCTAAGCAAAAACGAGGCGCAGTTCAAGTGAAAAAAAACGGAGGCCAAAGCCTCCGCTTTATCATTAATCATTTGATGCTTATTTCTTTTTCAAAGCATCGCGGATTTCGGTCAGAAGCTTGATGTCTGCCGGTGGGGCGGCTGGCGCTTCTTCTTGTTCTTTTTTGATTTTGTTCACGCCTTTAACAAGCATAAACACCACAAAAGAGATGATTAAAAAATTGATCACGGCATTGATAAAAATGCCATAGGTGACGAGCGTCGCGCCGGCCTCTTTCGCCGCAGCGATAGAGGGGTATGACTGGCCATCCAGGGTTATAAATTTATCGGCAAAATCAACGCCGCTGGTCATCATCCCGATTACGGGCATAATTAAATCACCGACCATTGAGTTTACGATCGCGGTAAAGGCTGCTCCCATAATGATACCAACGGCCATGTCCATGACATTTCCACGGGCAATAAAATCTTTAAATTCTTTCAGCATATTTTCTCTCCTGCTTAAATAATTAGAAAATCAGACAAAACGCTAAGTTGAAAAATCTATCGAGTCAATAGATTGGAAGGCATTCATAAAAAAACCGCCCAGAAGCGGACGGTTTTTGTAATTTTTTATTTTGGAATGCACTAACGCTGACTCATCAAATTCAGAATATTCATGAATATTGCGATGAAACTGATGTAGAGAGTCAGCGCGGCGGCCCAGCCATAACGGCTCATGGTTTCCGCAGGGGCATTCGGGCTATACATTTCCTTCATGTTCTGGGTCTGCCATGCGGTAATCCCAGCGAAAAGGGGGATGCTGATCATTGACAGGGCCATATCCATCATTGAACTTTTGAAGATGAAGAAATTCAAAAGGCCGGCGATGATCACGCCCCAGATTGCCATAGAGGCGAAGGTGCGGATTGGCGATAGATCCATTTTGGTCGTGTAACCAAGTACGCTCACACCCGCGAACATACCCGTCGCGATGAAGAAGGCTTTGGCGACAATAATGCCAAACGCCGGATCGGCGGCGACAGAGACCGCGATGGAGGCGAAGCTGATCCCGTAAATGGTGGCGAGCAGCATAAACACGCCCATCAGCTTGCCTGAACTCATGGTTTCGGGGCGGAAGCCGAACATCACAATTCCCAGCGGCGCGAGCATCACGATGATAGATTGCGGGCCGCCGAGGAAGAGGTTCAGCAGCATTGGCGAGCTGCCGACGATCCACGCGACGATGGCCGTCACAAGGACGCCGCCCGTCATGCGGGTGTAAATATTATTCATATGTTGCCGCAAACCTTCGTCTACTTCCCTTGTACGGGTTTGCGCGGTTTGGATACGGTCATTTTGCATCGTTTTAAATCTCCTTAATAAAGTAAACGTTCGCTGACATATATATAAGTCTTATTATAGCAGATATCAAAAAGAATCGAAAAAAATCGTACTGATTTTGTCCTTTATAAATTTTTTCGGGCGCCGCGCTCCCGAACCAGCCATGGATTGGCTTTGCCGCCGGTGAAACGTATGTCGGCGCGGGCAGGGGGAATCGAGAAATACGGCACTTGCGCGCCCGTTGTTTCGGCCAGAGCGCGAATGCGCTTTTCGATCGGCGGGTGGGTTGCAAACAGGCCCATAAAAGGGGCGGCATTTTCAAAGCACATCATGGCGATATCGTCCGTGGTTTCAGGGATTTTATCACGGCCAGCGATCCGCATCAGGGCGCTCATCATGGCTTCGGGGTTTTTGGTGAGTTGCACCGCGCCTGCATCGGCCATGTATTCGCGGTTACGGGAGATCGCAAAGCGCATCACCAGCGTGGCCATATACCCCACCCAGAGAATAAGGGCGATGGACAGCAAAAGCATCAATCCGCCGCCTTTGTTTCGATTTTGGCCTGAATAGATGAAATTATAACGGATATTGCTCCAGAACATTTGCGCGGCAAAACCGATCATCCCTGTGAAAATCACCGTGACCATGAGAAGGCGGACATCGCGGTTGAGGATGTGGGTCAGTTCGTGGGCGAGCACGGCTTCAAGTTCGTCTTTGGTGAGCGAGTTCATCAGGCCGCGGGTAACGGTGACGGCAAAGCTTTTGGTATCAATGCCGCTGGCGAAGGCGTTGCGGGCATGGGTTTCGATGATCTCCAGACGCGGCATCGGGATGCCTGCGGTAATCGAGAGGTTTTCAAGAAGATTATAGAGTTCGGGCTCTTGCTGGCGCGAGACTGGTTTGGAATGCGAAAGCGCGCGGATCATCCGCGTGTGGAAGAAATACGCGACGATAAACCAGATGATAATCACGGCCAGAATGGTCGGCCAATAATTAAAAATCACATTATTGGCAAAGCCTGTGACGATCTGTCCCGAGGTTGGTCCGCCATAGGGGGCCTGATGAATAAAAAGGCCCGTGGACACCGCCGAGCAAGCCCAGACGAGGCCAATCATCAATAACGGATAAAGCCCCAAAAGCATTAGGCTTTTGAGGTTGTTATTCCAGATATGGGTTTGAAGGCCTGCGGCTGCCATTAGCGTTTAAGTTCCGAAATGCACTTCCGGAGGTTTTTCCAAGGCTTCGCGCTGATCGTCAGGGATTTCAAAAAATTCTTCTTTCTTAAAACCGAGCATCGCGGCGAACAGGACGGCTGGGAATTGCTCAACAGCGGTGTTGAGTTCAGCTGTGGCATTGTTGAAGAAACGGCGCGCAGCGGCGAGTTTGTTTTCGATATCCGATATCTCAGTCATCAATTTTTGGAACATGCTGTCCGCTTTCAAATCAGGATAGTTTTCTGCAACCGCATAGAGCAGTGCCATAGAGCGAGAAAGCTGGTTTTCTGCGGTAACGCGTTCGGAAATGCCCTTGGCTTCCGAAACCCCGGCACGGGCCTTTGTGATGTTTTCAAAGACGTCTTTTTCATGGCTCGCATAGCCTTTGACCGTTTCAACCAGATTGGGAATCAGGTCAAAGCGTTGTTTAAGCTGGACATCTATATCGGCGAAGGACTGCTCGCGGTTCTGGCGCAAGGCGACCAGGCGGTTATAAATTCCAACCGCCGCGGCACCTGCGGCCATAACCCCACCCAAAATAATCCAGAGTGCTTCCATATCGATTCCCCTTTTCATCTGATCTGCACAGTCTATACTTAATCATTAAATCCTATTTAAGTCGAGAAAAGTTGAATCTTTCCATGGCCCTGTTTACCTCACCACAATTTGCTTCTGCCGCCGCCGCGGGAACTGATTGGCGCGATACTGCAAAAGTTGTTTTGGAAAAACTGGAAGAGGCGCGAACACCCGGACATCAGTTTAATCTTGGCTTTTTGTATATTACGGATGCGCTGGTCGATGACGCGGTGAGTATTCTCAATTTGTTTAAATCTGTTCTGAATATTGATCATTGGGTTGGCAGTGTAGGGCTCGGCGTTTCCGGATGCGGACAGCGATTTATAGACCAACCGGCGATTTCGGCGATGATTGGACGCTTTGACAAGGACGATTTTTGTCTGTTCCCCAGTTTCAGCATTGACCCAAGCGCGGCAGAGGCGGCTTTGAAGCCCTGGCTGGCGGCGCAAGATCCTATGTTGGCACTGGTCCACGGGGACCCGCTTTCAGAAGAAAACCCCGCACATACCGTTGAGCGGTTTGAAGCTCTGCTTGGCGGATTTGTTGTCGGGGGCCTGAGTTCATCGCGGCAGGTTAATCTTCAGTTTTCCGATGAGGTTGTAGATGGTGGTTTGAGTGGCGTGGTGTTTTCGCAAAATGTTAAAGTCGCAACCACCCTATCGCAAGGCTGCACGCCGATCGGTTCATCCCATACGATTACGCGCTGCGACGGGCATACGGTTTTAGAATTGGACGAGAAGAAGGCAGTAGAGGTTTTTGAGCAGGACTTACGCAGTTTTGCGATCAAAAAAATTGATCGCGATCCCGATGAGATCTTGATTGATGAAGCCGCGCTGGGCGATCCTACGGCTGTGCCGGAGGAATTTAAAAGCCTGATGAAAGGTGAAATTCTTGCGGCGTTACCAATTTCGGAATCCGATCAAAAAGATTATCTGGTGCGTAATATTATGGGGCTGGATCAGGACGAAGGATCGATGATGATTGCCGAGCATGTGAATAAGGGCGACCGGCTTTTATTCGTGCATCGCGACCATGACAGTGTTTATGAGGATTTGAGCAAGAGCCTGCTGGAGCTTCGCAAGCGCGTGGAGACTGAGGAAGGGGTCTTTGCGCCCAAAGGGGCTGTTTATATTTCCTGCGTGGCGCGGGCGTTCAGCGACCCGGGCTTGAGTGACAATCCGCATGAGCATAACGAGGTTGAGCTTATTCAGGATATTCTCGGCGATGTGCCGCTGACGGGGTTTTATGCCGGCGGGGAAATCAGCAAAGCGCGGCTTTACGGGTATACGGGGATTTTGGTGCTGTTTTTATAGGGCGGGCGTATTGTTAGGGCTTTTCTGGCTTGGCGAAAGCGCATAATGTTATAGTTATATATGAAGAAGGATTTTTTATGACCCGAATTTTATGCCTGATTTTTGCCGCTCTTTTCATGATCATGCCAGCTGCGCGGGCGCAAGACGCCGTGCCGGAGTTGCCCCCGCCTATACAAACCCTTGTCGATGAAGGGGCACAGATTCGCTATCTGGGCAAAGACCACGGATTGGATGCGTGGCTGACAATCAAAAAAGGGGTTGAGCAATATTTTTATGTGATGCCGGATAAAAAATCTTTCGTCATGGGGCTTTTGTTTGATGATTCAGGCAAGCTTGTGACCGTGAGGCAGGTTGAGCGGTTGCGGGCGCAAGGAGATGAGTTGCTGGATTCTCTGGCCGAATTTCCCATTCCCGACGCCAATGCGGACGACTCAAAAAAATTCGAGTTTGAATCGCCGTCCGAGCAAATGTTTGCCGATATTGAAAACAGCAACTGGATACCACTGGGGAAATCTGGTGCGCCTGTGGTCTATAGTTTCATAGACCCACAATGTCCGCATTGTCATGCGTTTATTCAGGACTTACGGGCGCAGAAATTGCTGAATGAGGGCAAAATTCAACTGCGGATTATTCCGGTAGGGTTCAAGGATGAGAGCCAGGCGCAGGCCGCGTTTTTGATGGCTTCGCCTGATCCGCAAAGCCGTTGGTTCAAACATATGGACGGTGATACAACCGCGCTTCCCGCGAAAGAAGAGATCAACCGTCAAGGCGTGCAGCGTAACCTTGCGATTATGCAAGCGTGGAAATTCGATGTTACACCGCTCAGTATTTATCGTGGAAAAGACAAAAGCGTTAAAATCGTCCGCGGCAAGCCACAAGATCTGGGCGGCGTGATTAACGATCTTCTGCCTATACAGTAAGCGGGGTTGCAATCGTCGCTTGTTTCAAGAGGCTGATCCGCTTTATACTGTTAAGGTAGAGTTTACACGAACATATCCTTTTCTTATGAACCAGCGCGCGGCTTATCTTTTACAAATTTTAGAGAAAATCGGGGCTCCCCTGACGAGCGCGGTTTTGGGCGGCTCTGTGTCCCAAGAAGACGCGGCAAAAAATGTCGCCGGACTTTTGAGCAAAACCGTGCAGGCCAGTATTGATTTGGGGCAGATTATGGAGATCAACCCCGCCGAAGCGCAAGATGACTCGCTAAGGGTTGCGCTGGCCGGTCTTGCCGGTCCTTTGGTCGCAGAGGCCTATCGTAAAAAAGGGGCTTCTCCCGAAGACAGCGAGATCAAGAAAATCACGACCTCTTTGCAAGCGGTTTTGACCTTTGCCGATAACTTTTCCCCCGATGCCGCCAATACACAGCGACTTGCGGATTTGGAAGCCAAAGGGCAAGCCGTGGACGCGCATCAGACAACCATTCAATATATCGGTGCTTTGATTCCGGTGGTTGAGGCGATTGCGGCGTTTCCGTTTGGCCAAAGCGAGCAGAAATTGATTATGGATGTTACAGACCGGCTCGTGCGCCGCACCGCCGAGATGCGCGAAACCCTGCTTCCCGGATTATCTGCAGGCGATCAAAAAATTGCGGAGCTGGGGCTGTTAAATGCGCTGGCGAAAGTTTACAGCGCATGTCATCTGCAAGAAACACAAAAAGTGATGAAAATGAGCGAGGATGCCCGCGCCGCGGGGCTTTCGATTAATACTGTATGGGTGAGTTTTGATCTGCGCGCGGGGATGCTGGAGGCTTTGGCTGGCAATCTGGTGCCAGGATCGAGCGCGGCTGCCGCCGCTCCGCCGCCTCCACCGCCCGCTCAAACACCGCCACCCGCAGCGCCCATCGCGCCGCCATCGCCGCCTGAAGCTCCTGCGTC
>CAYGJS010000009.1:21688-70930 GCA_964350435.1 uncultured Micavibrio sp. | reverse complement strand
TTGCAGCCTCGTCGTTTTGAGCGTTTTCGCTTTCTTGTTCGGCGGTGGCGGCGGTGCGGGCTTCAAATTTTTCCGGGTCGGTGATTTCTTCTTTCAGCAAGATGATTGAGATGCGCCGGTTTTGAGCGTCTACCGGGTTTTCGGGGATGAGATGTTCGGTATCAGCCTTGCCGACGACATTGTGGATACGCTCGGCGGGGAAGCCTGCGCCCAGCACGACACGGCGAGAGGCGTTGGCGCGGTCTGCGGAAAGTTCCCAGTTGGTGTAGGTGGCACCGGAGCCATAAGGCACGCTATCGGTATGACCGCGGATTGATATTTGATTGGGTTCCTGTTTAATGATTTCCGTGAGTTTTTCCATCAGCATTTTGGTTTTATCGAACATGCGGGCACTTCCCGATGCGAACATGGGTTTGCCGTCTTGATCGATGACTTGAATGCGAAGACCTTCCGGCGTCATGTCGACCATGAGGTTTTCTTTCATGGCGGCGAGTTCGGGGTTTTCCTCTATGGCTTTTTCGATTTTGGCTTTGGCCTCTTCCATGCGTTTTTCTTCGGCTTTGCGGGCGGCTTCCTTAGCTTTTTCCTGCGGGTTGTTGAGTTTATGATTTTCTTTTTCGCCGCGGTTGTTGATTTGTGCCTTTACAGGGTTGGGACGGGTTATGGGCTGGACATTTGTGACCATGGCCCCTTCGGGGGCGACGCTGAGTCCGCCCATGACGCCGCCTGCGCCGCTGGAGGAGTCGGAGGCTTTGATTGCTGTGGGGTCGAAATATTCGGAGATGGCGGTTTTTTGTTCTTCGGTGGTGACGTTGAGGAGCCATAGCAGGAGAAAGAATGCCATCATCGCGGTCACGAAGTCGGCGTAGGCGACTTTCCATGCACCGCCGTGGTGGCCGCCGCCTTTTTTGATCTTCTTGACGATGATCGGTTGTAATTCGCCTTCTTCGGCAGACACGTTATCGTATCCTTATCTTGTTAGCGTTAAGCGTTATGTTTAGCCGGGTGCGGGTAATTCGTTCAGCCGCTGTTCAAGTTCCTGGAAGCTGGGTTGGATGTCATGCGGAAGAAATTTACGGGCAAACTCCACAGCAACCTGAGGCGCTGCGCCGTTTAAGAACGCTACGATTCCGACCTTTATGCATTTAAAATACATGACTTGCGTGTGGGCTTTTTCGGTCATGGCGGCGGCGATTGGGGCCACCATGCCGTAGGAAACCCAAACTCCAAGGAAGGTTCCCACGAGGGCTCCGCCGATCATTTTACCCAAAACTTCGGGAGGTTCATTAATCGAGGACATGGTTTTGATAACCCCTAAAACCGCCGCCACGATGCCGAGCGCGGGAATCCCGTCAGCCATGGTTTGTACGGCGTGGCCGGGGTGACCTTCGTGGGTTTCGATGGTTTCGATTTCCTCATCAAGCAGGGCTTCCATTTCATGGGGGTTTTCTTTGCCCAGAGAGATAATTCGCAGGTAATCGCAGAGGAATACGAGCGCGTGGTGGTTGTGCTGGAAACCGGGGAATTGTTTGAAAAGTTCGCTTTCTTCCGGGTTTTCGATGTGTTGTTCGAGGGAGAGCCAGCCTTTTGTGCGCGCCAGTTTAAACACCGTGAAGAGCATGCTCAGGAGTTCCATGTAATCGTCTTTGGAATAGGCGGCGGGTTTGGTCAGGGCGCTTAGATATGAGATAGAGCCTTTTATGGTTTCGCTGGTGTTGGCGACGAGGAAAGCGGAGACCGCGCAGCCCATGATGATGACGATTTCGCCGGGCATGGCGGTGAGAACCAGCATCATGAGTTTCATAAATTTCGGGAAGTCGAAATGCATGGCGATCAAAAGACCGCCAAACGTACAAACAAATACGAGAAGTAAGCCGACTAATTTCATGAAAGGCACCAAATCCTTTGATCGAATGAATTGACGTTAGGGTCAATCCAGTTAAGGCATCTTTAATCCGTTGAAAAAAATACGCAGAAAGCAACGCAGAAACAGTGGGAGTATTGTGCGGGTTTTTTGGGCGTATTTCAAGGCATTTGGGCAAAATTATTACTTGTTCGGGGGTTTGTAATCGGGTGCGCTCTGCGCCATACCGAAGAGGAAGCCTTGGCCGTATTTTACACCCATTTCCTGGAGCTTGTCGGCTTGTTCCTGTTCTTCGACATATTCGGCGATGACTTCGATGTTGAGATCTTTGCACATTTGTACCAGGTTTTTAACCATGGCGGCGTCACGGCTGGAGCTGAGGAGTTTGCGGATGTATTTGCCGTCGATTTTGACGGTGTCGATTTTGAGTTTTTGGAGGTATTGGAAGCTGGCGGCGCCGGCACCGAAATCATCCAGGGCCACCTTGTAGCCATCGGCTTGCAGGGCTTCGATGAAGTTGTTGACTTTATTTAAGTCTTTCATGTGTGTGGATTCCGTGATTTCAAACATCAGGCGTTCATGGAGATTTTTTTCCTGTTTGAGCATTTTCTGGAGTTTTTCAAAAAATGCTTCGTCTTCGATGGATTGCCCTGAAAGATTGACTGAGAATTTAGAGCGGGAGCCGGCAAATTTACGCATGATATTGTTGATGGCGAGTTCACATACGGCTGCGTCGAATTTTGCGGCCATGCCGATATCTTCTCCGAAGGTGACCCATTCGAGCGTATCACCGTTATTGAAGCGCGCCAGCATTTCGTAGTGTGAGACTTCCTGTGTTTTTATATCCACGACAGGTTGGTAGTGCATTTTGAAGTCCAGCCGGTCTATGAGGGATTGAAACTCCTTAATTTTTTCGGCGTTTGCATCGGCGTAGGCTTTGAAGCCTGAATTAAGATTTTCGATTGTCAGGTCTGCGCCTTTGCGCTCAAATTCGTTGATTGTGTAGATGAGGGCCTTGGCCGCGTCGCGTTCGCTTAAAGAGGAAAGATCAGAGGTGATGGTTTTTGATTTTATTGTCAGGCCTTCACCGCTGGGGTCGTTTTCGAGGGCGATTTTTTCGATTTTTTCACGAATGAAGTCACCGTTAATATCCTTGTCGTGGATGACGCTGTAGCGCCCCAAGCCGACTTGGGCGGCTGCGGCGCCATCAATGGCCTGGGATTGCAAGAAATTGCCGATGGAATCGAGGAGGCTGCCCCAGTTTTCTTCGCCGAGGCGTTTGCGGTCCGCTTCTGTTGGGGCGAAGTCCAGAACGGTCATGTCGACGTCTTGGCCGACGGAGCGGGCGAATTCGAATGTGTCTTGGGCGGCGTCGATGAAGGTGGAGCGATCCAGAAGATCACCTGAATGTTTGGCGCTGGTGCCGGCGATTTTGCTCATGGTCAGGTTGCTGAGGCCCAGTGTGATATAAAAACTGTTGCTGCCGGGCATTTTGATGCCGGTGAAAATGGCTTTGCGCTTGGTGATCATTTCGTTGAGATCGATGAGCAGCGGGCCGCAGCGTTTTCCGGGTTTGGCGTTTTCATAGAGGTGGAGAAGCTGCTGCATGTCATAGGCGGAAAAGAGGTCGAGCCATTTTTTGCCTTTGAGCTCCTTGTCGTCTATGCCTGTCATCCCTTTGGCGGCACCGAGGGTGAAAATGACTTTGCCTTCTTCGGAGACTTCTATGAATAAATCGGCCGATGCGAAGGCAAAGGCCAGAAACTGGTCGCGTTGTTTCTTGATTTGATCGTTAGACATAGTTTTTGGAGCCGCCCCACATTCGGCATATCCATCAAGATTAGCACAATTCGTTTTAATTTTATGTTTAAATTCAGAGTTATACCTATGGTTTTTTGAGGTTTTGGGCGGCTTCTAAGGCGGCGTAGGTTAGAATCCCTGAACATCCAGCGCGTTTAAAAGAGATAAGCGTTTCTAGGAGCGTGCCATCGTAATCAAGCCAGTTATTATGGCTGGCGGCTTTAAGCATCGCGTATTCGCCGCTGGTGTGATAGGCGAAAAGCGGCACGTTGAAATTGTCTTTTGCGCGGGCGACCACATCCAGATAGGGCAGGCCGGGTTTGACCATAATCATGTCTGCGCCCTGTTCAATATCGATGGCGATTTCGCGCAAGGCTTCATCATTATTACGGCAGTCCATTTGATAAGTCTTTTTGTCGCCGATTAGTCTTTCGCCTGATTTTACAGCGTCACGGAACGGACCATAGAAATTGGAAGCGTATTTGGCGGCGTAGGACAAAATAGGCGTGGCTGTGAAGCCTTTTTTATCCAGAGCTGCGCGGATGGCGCCGATGCGCCCGTCCATCATATCGGAAGGGGCGATGATGTCTGAGCCGGCCTGTGCTTGAACCACGGCTTGTTTGCAAAGGATCTCAACGGTTTCATCGTTAAGGATTTCATGGCCTTTTAAGAGGCCGTCATGGCCGTGCGTGGTGTAGGGGTCGAGGGCGACATCCGTGATTATCCCGATATCGGGGACGGTTTTTTTTATGAAGTGCAGGGTTTCGCAGATCAGGTTTTTCGTGTTCAGAGCTTCCTTGCCATCAGATGTTTTCTTGTGGTCGGGCGTGACGGGGAACAAAGCGATGGCGGGAATGCCGAGATCGCGGGCGCGTTTTATGTCCTCAACCAGTCTATCGGCGGTTTTGCGATGAACGCCGGGCAGGGAGGCAATGTTTTGCGTTTCGTTTTGCCCCTCGATCACAAAAACCGGCCAGATCAGGTCGGCGGGGGTGAGGGTGTTTTCCGCCACCATATCGCGAATCCACTGGGAGGAACGAAGTCTGCGCGGGCGTTTAAACATTGTTTATCCTGAATATTTTTGTTAACGATCTCTTTATAACTCAGATGTAGAATAAAGAATAGATATTGACCTCTTAGTGCCTTCCCTTCACACTATCAATGAGAAAATAAAGAAGAATTCTTTTGGAGCAAAACCTGTGACACCAACACCTTATTACGAAGCCATTCAATTAATCGAGCGCCTGCACCGTCATTTTCTCGACGTTTTGAAGGTCGAATTGGATAAGAAAAATATTCAGGACATTAATAACGTGCAGTCGATGATTTTGTACAATATCGGGGATGACGAGATGACGGTCGGGGAACTGACCATTCGCGGGTATTACCTTGGTTCGAATGTTTCTTATAACGTCAAGAAGATGGTTGAGAATGAATACCTTATTCAAGAGCGCAGTGTGCATGATAAACGCTCGATCCGTGTCAAGCTCTCGCAAAAGGGGCTGGAGCTCAAGCGCATGATTTCAGCGATGTTTGATAGCCATGAAGAAAAAATCGCAAATTCAAATATCGAAAACGCCGATCTCGTCGATCTGAACGAAACCCTCAAGCAGCTTGAGCGCTTCTGGGCGGCGCAGACTTCGGGTTATGGCGGCGGGTTTTAATCTCTGCCATTTTTGCACTCTCACTTTGTTATTCGTCACTCGCGTATTGTTTATACGCGTCGCTCCTCATGCCGCGTGAGAGTGCAAAACTGTTTGAGATTTCTATCATATTTTGACTTGAATGTTACTCAAAAGCCTGTTCGCCCGTCATCGCTCTGCCGAGGATGAGGGCGTGGATATCGTGCGTGCCTTCATAGGTGTTTACGGCCTCAAGGTTACACATATGGCGCATGACGTGGTATTCGTCGGCGATACCGTTGCCGCCATGCATATCACGGGCTAGGCGGGCGATATCCAGAGCTTTTCCGCAATTATTACGTTTGAGGAGAGAGATGGCTTCTGGGGCGGCGCGGTCTTCATCGCGCAATCTGCCGAGGCGATGACACGCGGTCAGACCCAGTGTGATTTCAGTTTGCATGTCGGCGAGTTTCTTTTGGATGAGTTGCTGCGCGGCCAGCGGTTTTCCAAAGATTACGCGCTCCATAGTATAGGAGCGGGCGCGGTGCCAGCAGTCTTCTGCGGCGCCCATGACCCCCCAGCAGATGCCAAAACGCGCCGAGTTGAGGCACATCAGCGGCGCTTTAAGGTTCGATGAACCGGGCATCAGGGCGTCATCGGGGGCGAAAACATCGGCCATCGTTATACCGCCCGTAGGGGAGGCGCGAAGTGAGAGTTTGCCATGGATTTTGGTGCCTTCGAGGCCTTGCATGCCTTTATCGAGGATGAAGCCGCCGAGTTGACCATCGCGCTCGCCGCCTTTGATTTCTGCCCAGACGATGAAAACATCGGCGATGGGGGAGTTGGATATCCATTGTTTTGCGCCGTTGAGGCAATAGCCGCCTTTGGTTTTCACGGCCTTGGTGCGCATGTCAGACGGGTTGGAGCCGCCATCGGGTTCGGTGAGGCCGAAGCACCCTATATGCTCACCACTGGCGAGTTTGGGGAGGTATTTTTGTTTTTGTTCCTCTGAGCCGAAGGTGTAGATCGGGTACATGACAAGAGAGGATTGGACAGAGTAGCAGGAGCGGTAGGCGGAATCGACGCGTTCAAGTTCCCGCGCAATCAGGCCGGCGGCGGTGTAGCTTGCGCCCGCACAGCCATACCCTTCCAGCATGGGGCCGAGCAGCCCCAATTCGCCCATTTCACGCATGATGGCGGGGTCGAAGGTTTCGGTGCGGTAGGATTCCAACACGCGTGGTTGGAGTTTATCTTGGGCATATTCACGCGCCGTTTGCATGATCATGCGCTCCTCATCGCTCAGGAGTTCATCGAGCAGGAAAGGGTCTTCCCAATTAAATTCTGCGCGTTTCGCCATGATTTGTCTTTCTCTCAAAAAAAATGTCTTTTATACAAATATCATGAACAAGGAATTTTTACAGGGGCGGGAAGTGATTATTGAATTTCATCCCGTGGGACATGTGATGAAAGTGACGGCGATGGATGTGCAGACCTTGATCGAGGTTGTGATTCAGGGTCCTGTAAGCGCGCCGCAAAGCACATTGAAGGTGAATGCGATTAAGCGGCTTGAATATGTGATGAAAAAGAAGGGATTGATTTAAGTGGGGAGCCTATCCAATACCCAACTGGGGACAATAAATTCTCGCTCATGTCCATTTTTAATTCTGATTTCTGTAGGGTTGGTGGCGTTAAGAACCTCTACAACTTCGCCGTGGGTAAGGTCATCTGGATTTTTAGGGGTGCTGTATGTGCAACCATTGTAAAGATACCGTTGGCCAACATGTATTTCGAATGTTTTTTTAACCATATTCTCTTATAGCTTAATGTTTTCCCTAATACAAAAATATTCTCACTTGATTTCATTGCGCGCTGCACACTATATATTGTGCATGAAACGTAAACTTGCCATAGCCTGTGACCATGGGGGGTATGACCTCAAAGAAGCGATCAAGGCGCGGTATGGTGACATAGAGTGGCTTGATTTAGGTACGCACTCTTCCGAATCTGTTGATTATCCTGAATATGGGTCGAAACTGGCACTTGCGATTGCCGGCGGTGATGCGCCGTTGGGGATTGCGATTTGTGGTTCGGGGATCGGGATTTCAATTGCGGCGAACCGTAATCCGGCTGTGCGCGCGGCTTTATGCACAAATTCGACGATGGCGAGATTGACGCGGGCGCATAATGATGCGAATGTTCTGGCGCTTGGCGCGCGGATTACGGGCGTTGAGGTTGCGTTTGACATTGTCGATGCGTTTTTGAATACGGAATTTGAAGGGGGGCGTCACCAACGGCGCGTGGATCAACTTAAATAATTATAGAAAAGGATATAATCATGAGCAACGCAGCACTTAAGGAGAACAATGTGGACGGGTTTTTTACTGAAGATTTGAAGCGCGCGGATGCAGATGTAAACGCGGCGATTGAAAATGAACTTAATCGCCAGCAAACACAGATTGAGCTGATTGCTTCTGAAAACATAGTGTCTAAAGCGGTTTTGGACGCGCAAGGTACGGTGCTGACCAATAAGTACGCCGAAGGGTATCCGGGGCGTCGTTATTATGGCGGCTGCGAGTTTGCCGATGTGGTTGAGGATCTGGCGCGGGATCGGGCGAAGCAGCTTTTTGGAGCCAAGTACGTCAATGTGCAGCCGAATTCTGGCTCGCAGGCGAACCAAGGCGTGATGATGGCGCTTTTGCAGCCCGGTGATACGATATTGGGGATGTCTTTGGCGGCGGGTGGGCATTTGACGCACGGCGCTGCGCCAAATCAATCCGGTAAGTGGTTTAATGCCATTCAATACGGCGTGCGCGAGAGCGATTCTTTGCTGGATTATGATCAGATGGAAGCACTGGCGCGGGAGCACAAGCCGAAGATGATTATTGCAGGGGCTTCGGCCTATCCCCGTCAAATTGACTGGGCGCGTTTCCGCAAGATTGCCGATGAAGTCGGCGCCTATTTCATGGTGGATATGGCGCATTATGCCGGTCTTGTGGCTGGCGGGTCTTATGAAAGCCCCGTGCAGTTTGCGGATGTGACGACGACGACGACGCATAAGACATTGCGCGGTCCGCGCGGCGGGATGATTTTGACGAATGATCTGGAGATTTTCAAAAAGATCAATTCGGCGATTTTCCCGGGTATTCAGGGCGGCCCGTTGATGCATGTTATTGCAGCAAAAGCAGTGTCTTATGGCGAGGCGCTCAGACCTGAGTTTAAACTTTATGCCAAGGCGATTGTTGACAATGCGCGCGTATTGGCCGACACCTTAAAGGCAGGCGGCGCGGATATCGTGTCCGGCGGCACGGACAGCCACATCGTATTGGTTGATCTGCGTCCGAAGAATGTGACGGGGAATATCACGGAAGAGGCTCTCGAGCGCGCCGGGATTACCTGTAACAAGAATGCTGTGCCGTTTGATCCTGCGCCGCCGATGGTGACGTCGGGCGTTCGTTTGGGTACGCCTGCGGGGACGACCCGCGGCTTTGGCGTGGCCGAGTGGAAGTTGATCGGCGAGTATATTATCGAAGTGCTGGACGGTTTGGCGGCCAATGGCGCGGATGGTAATGGCGCGGTTGAAAAATCGGTCAAGGCGAAGGTTGCCGAGCTTTGTAAGCGTTTCCCTATTTATCCAACGCTTTAACCTTTGACAAATGGCCTGCAAATGAAAATTTTTTGCGCATTTCTCTTTGGTTAGGATGCTGTGTTTGTAAAGAACGACGATTGGAATAATTCATGAAGTGCCCGTTTTGCGGACATGAAGAAACGGCAGTAAAGGATTCCCGACCAACGGAGGATAATTCCTGCATTCGCCGTCGCCGTTCCTGTCCCGAATGTGAGGAGCGGTTTACGACCTTCGAGCGCGTGCAGCTTCGGGAAATGACGGTGATTAAGTCAGGCGGTCGCAAGCAGCCGTTTGATCGAGATAAAATCATCAAATCCATGCAGATTGCTTTGCAGAAGCGTCCTGTGGAGATTGAGGATATCGAGAAATCGGTCACTCAGATTGTTCGCAGGCTGGAAGCCAAGGGCGAACAGGAAATTGCCTCGAATAAGATTGGCGCGGAAGTTATGCATGAGTTGAAGGCTCTCGATGCGGTTGGGTATATTCGTTATGCCAGCGTTTATAAGGACTTCCGCAAGCCTGAGGATTTTGATGATTTCCTCGAAGATGTCAAAACGCTTAAATCCAAAAGTAAATGATGCTTTCCCATGATGAGAGATATATGCGTGTCGCCCTGAATAGGGCGCAGCGCGGGATTGGGCATTGCGCACCAAATCCTGCGGTGGGGTGCGTATTGGTGAAGGGCGGCGTGATTTTGGCCGCGGCACATACGGCGAAAGGCGGGCGGCCGCATGCGGAGGCCCTTGCGCTGGAGACGGCGGGGGCGCAGGCGAAGGGCGCGACGGCATATGTTACGCTTGAGCCGTGTGCACATCACGGACAGACGCCGCCCTGCGCGCAAAGCCTGATTGATGCGGGGGTGCGACGGGTTGTTGTTGCGTGCACCGATCCTGACCCTCGGGTGAGTGGTCAGGGTATCAGGATGCTGGTTGATGCCGGAATTGATGTCAATATCGGTGTTTTGGAAGAGGCAGCTTTGGCGATGAATGCGGGATTTTTTTCGCGTGTGAACCATTCCAGACCCTATGTGACACTGAAATGCGCCATATCGGCGGATGGGATGATTGCGGAGGGCGTGGGCAAGCGTTCGCAGATTAGTGGGGCGATGGCTTCGCGGTATATGCATCTTTTGCGGTCACAAAATGATGCTATTATGGTTGGGAAAACCACTTTTAAGGTCGATATGCCACGTTTAACGACACGAATTGAGTGTTATGAGCATGAATCGAGGGTTTATATCCTGAAAAAAGATGTTAAAGAGGCGTTATTGGAGGTAAATCACGACGGAATTACGCGTTTATTGGTCGAAGGCGGCGCTAAAACCCATAATTCTTTCCTTGAAAGCGGGGTTGTCGATGAGGTGCATTTGCTCAAATCGCCGCTTGTTTTGGGGGCTGGCGGTGTGAGGGCGGCGGATTTTTCGGCGTACTCGGCTTTAAAACTAAAAGAAACACGGGTTTTGGGAGAAGATATGCTGGAAATCTATCGTAAAAAGCCCTAACTCTAATGTCATCCTGAAGTGCTCGCGCTGAAGGATCTGGTTGTTTTTTTTAATAGATCCTTCAGACCTATAGGTCTTCAGGATGACAAAGGACAAAATGTTTACAGGACTTATTCAAGATATTGGCCGCGTGCGATCGGTTGAGCAAAGAGGCGATACGCGCATTGTGATTGAAACGGCCATAGATCTGGCGGCGGTTGCTATTGGTGCGTCTATTGCTTGCAGCGGTGCGTGCATGAGCGTTGTTGATAAGGGCGTGGATTGGTTTGCGGTGGATGTTTCGGCGGAAAGCTTATCAAAGACTTCGCTTAAAGATTGGCGCGCGGGGATGCGGGTAAATCTTGAGCCGTCATTGAAACTTGGCGATGAACTTGGCGGGCATATTGTTTCGGGGCATGTTGACGGGCTGGCGGTTTTACAATCGATAGTAAAAGAAGGTGATAGTCACAGGCTTAAGATTAAGGTGCCTGAGGGGCTTGACAAGTTTATTGCCACTAAAGGCAGCGTTACGCTTGATGGTATATCGCTGACCGTGAATGAGGTTGAGGGCGTTGTGTTTGGCGTGAATATTATTCCCCATACTTGGGCGCATACGACGCTTTCGGATCGAAAAGCGGGTGATCATTTGAATATCGAGATCGATATGTTGGCGCGATACGTGGCGCGTATCCTCAATGTAAGTGGGGAGGTGGCAGCATGAGTAACGTTGCAGAAATTCAAAAGAGTGCACTGTCTTCTGTTGAGGAGATTTTGGCGGATGTGCGGGCCGGTAAGCCCGTGATCATTGTCGATGATGAAAACCGTGAGAATGAGGGCGATATTATTGTCGCGGCGGGGATGGCGAGCGCAGAGAATATCAATTTCATGGCCAAGGAAGGGCGCGGTTTGATTTGCTTGCCGATGGAGCGGGAGATGGTCGAGAGGCTTGATCTTGAGCTTATGGGGCGGGGGAATAATACGTCGCACCGCACCGCGTTTACGGTTTCGATTGAAGCGAAAGAGGGAGTCACGACAGGGATTTCGGCAGCGGACCGGGCAACAACGATTAAAGCGGCGATCAATCCGCAGGCGCGGCCTCAGGATATTGCGACGCCCGGGCATGTGTTTCCTTTGCTGGCCCGGGATGGGGGCGTGCTTGAACGGGCAGGGCATACGGAGGCGGCTGTGGATTTGGCGAGGCTTGCAGGGTTTAGCGGTGCGGGCGTGATCTGCGAGATTATGAATGATGACGGGACGATGGCGCGGCTTGCTGATCTTGTTGGTTTTGCGGCCAAACATGATCTGAAGATCGGCACGATAGAGGATCTTATTGCATATAGAGCCGCCAAGGAAACCTTGGTGAAGCGGATTCACGAAGACGCGTTTGAAAGTCGTTATGGGGGGCATTTTAGGTTCATGGTTTATGCGAATACGCTCCAATACGCGGAACATGTTGCTTTGGTGAAGGGGCATCCTGGGTCATTGCGTCAGCCTGTTCTGGTGCGAATGCATGCGGTTGATTTCATGGGTGATATCCTTGGCGGCGGCGCGGATTCAGTGCTGCACCGTTCCATGGAATTGATTGAAGAGGCGGGTGAAGGCGTGATTGTAATATTACGGGAGGCCAATGCGGATGCTTTGTCACGGCGATTAAAGGGGGAAAAAGCGCATTCCAGAGATGGGGAATTGCGGCGATACGGTATCGGTGCTCAGATTTTGCGGGATCTGGGCGTTGAAAAAATGACGCTTTTGACCGATTCTCCGAAAAATGTTGTTGGTCTTGAAGGGTATGGGTTGTATATAACAGGGCATAAGCCTCTTACGGTTTAACAATTCTTGGAAAATTGAAGATGACCGCCAAACCCCGCATACTTATTGTAGAAGCCCGTTTTTATGAGCATATTTCCGATATGTTGCTGGCGGGGGCGAGCGCGGTTTTGAGAGATCAATCCATTCAATATGACGTGATTGAAGTGCCGGGCGCGCTTGAAATTCCGGCGGCGATTGCTTTTGCCGCGTCGCATTATGATGCGTTTATCGCGCTTGGGTGCGTTATCCGCGGGGAGACATCGCATTATGATACGGTATGCAATGAGAGTGCGCGCGGGCTTATGGCGCTTTCGATTGAGCGGGAACTTGCGCTGGCGAACGGAATTTTGACATGTGAGAATGAGGCGCAGGCGGTGAGCCGCGCCGATCCGGCAAAAAAGAACAAGGGCGCGGCGTTTGCGAAAACGGCTTTGGCGATGTATGAACTCAAAAAGGCCTATTCATGAGCGGGAATTTCAAGACAGAGAATAAGTCTTCTCCGAGCGCGGCGGCGCGTTCGGCTCGCCTGAGTGCGGTTCAGGCGGTGTATCAGTCGAGCCAGAATAAGCAATCTTTGCGGGCTCTCGCAGCGGAATATCTCGAGCATCGCAGCAATATGGAGATTGAGGGTGAGGCACTTGTTCGTCCCGATGGTGCGTTGCTTAAGGCGATTTTGCTTGGTGTGGACGAGCGTTTGCCTGAATTGACGACGATTGTGGATGCGAATTTAAAGAAAGATGCGGCGGACAGGGATGTGGAGCCGCTTTTAAAATCCATTCTGATTTGCGGGGCTTATGAGCTTATGGTCGGGAAGCATGATGCGCCGCTGGTTATCAATGATTATTTGCATGTTGCGCATGCATTTTACGAGCGTTCAGAAGTGGGGCTTGTAAACGGCGTTCTGGACAGTATCTCGAAAATCTTCGATCATTAGGATCTTCAAGGGGTGATTCTTCCCCAAACCACACTGCTCATTTTACGAAATACTGTTTCGAATTTTAGGGAATAGTAACCACTCATTAAGACTCAAGGCGTTACCATAAAGATAGGGTACGATTCTTGTTAGGGTTTAATCAATGCGAATGATTTTGATAGTGCTGGGGGCACTTATAGTTTTGGGCGGGGCGGGAGCCGGCGGCTATTACTATTTTCTCAATCCTGCGAAGGCCTCTTCGGGAGACGAGGCGGCGGTTGATGAGGCGATGGCCGAAGCCGAAAAGCCCGCAGAAAAACGTCCGACTTTTGATTTTGTTGAGCTTGATCCGCTCGTTCTTCCCATAGTTGATAAAAATGGTGTTTCACAGGTTGTGAGCGTGATGATTGCGATTGATGTTCCTGATGAAGCGTCCAAAAAATCGGTTGAGGAGATGGCTCCGAAATTGACGAGCGCGTTTATCCAAGATTTATATGGTGCGCTTAATCGCCATGCTTTGACAAAAGGCGGTGCGCTGCGCGTGAGTTATCTGAAAGGTCGTCTTAATAAAGTAGGCGCGGGGATACTCGGCGAAGAACAGTTGAATGAAGTTTTGCTGCAAGTGGTGCAGCAGCGTCCGATTTAAAGAATTCTGGACTGGGTTTTGCTCAGTCCTAGATGTGAACCCTCTAAACACTGCCCGGCCATTCACGTGGTCGGGCGTTTTTTTCTTGACATAATTTTACGTGTGATGCAGCTATACTGCAACAGATTGAGGATATTTATATGCGTTCAGGTATAAAAGCTGCTGCTGCGTCGCTGGTGTTGGTGTTTACTGCGAGTTGTGGACAAGGGGATCCAGCTGATACTTTACCACCGCCGCTTACTGAGGGGCAAAAAAAGGCTGCAGAAATGTTTGGCCTTGTCAGTGTTTATGGTGTTTGTAGTCAAGGCGTGTCTTTGTTGTGGGCACTTGAGAGTGGCAGTATTTCTGATGTTGATCCATTATTAGCACGAGATGATTTTTTTAGAATTGTTGAGCTGGCGGCTCGCCCGCATTTCAGTCGCTTTATGACAGTAGATGAAATTAGGGCATGGCTTACCCAAGATGAGGGGACACGTTTTGAGGCCTGTGCTCCTGCCGGGTCATAAAAACTGTTTTCGGTGTGGAGTGTTTTTCACAAAAGCCTTGCGCGGCGGATTTCTTTCCCTACACTCATAATGTTATAAATTCAGGCGTTGTTTCAAACGGTTCTGTCTTTTTATGTTTTAATAACAACAAAAAATGAGGTAGGGGAAAATGACTTCACTTTTAATAATAATTGCCTGTTGTGGCATGCTGGCGTTGATTTATAGCGCAGTGGCGTCGCGGCAGATTATGGCGCTGAGTCCTGGTAATAAGAAGATGCAGGAAATTGCAGGCGCGATTCAGGAAGGGGCGCAGGCCTATTTGAACCGGCAGTATCGGACAATCGGAATTGTTGGTTTTGTGACTGCAGGTTTGCTTTATGTTTTGCTCGGCACCCATGTTGCTCTTGGTTTTGTAATCGGCGCGGTTTTATCGGGGCTTGCAGGGTATAACGGGATGATTGTTTCTGTGCGGGCGAATGTGCGCACGGCGCAGGCGGCGACCGAAAGTCTTGAGAAAGCCCTGAGCGTTGCGTTTAAATCCGGCGCGGTGACCGGGATGCTGGTTGTCGGCCTCGGGCTTTTGGGGGTAGCGGGTTATTTCGCCTGGCTTCAATATGAACTTGGATATGTGACCAGCGAAGGCGCAGAGAAAATGGCGATCTTGCGCAAAATTCTCGAAGGTCTTGTGGCTTTGGGTTTCGGGGCTTCGCTGATTTCAATTTTTGCGCGTCTTGGCGGCGGTATTTTTACCAAAGGTGCGGACGTTGGGGCCGATCTGGTGGGCAAAGTCGAAGCGGGAATCCCTGAGGATGACCCTCGTAACCCTGCGGTGATTGCCGATAACGTTGGTGACAATGTTGGTGACTGTGCGGGGATGGCTGCGGATCTGTTTGAAACATACGCCGTGACCGTGGTTGCGACGATGTTGATTGCCTATAGTGCGTTTGCACCAGCGGCGGTCGAACAGATGATGATGCTGCCGATGTTTATCGGCGGGGTTTGTATTGTGGCGTCTGTTGCCGGTACATTCTTTGTGCGTTTGGGTAAAACCAAAAGCATCATGGGCGCGCTTTACAAGGGCTTTGTCGCGAGTGCGGTGTTTTCGGCTATTCTGATTGCTGTGGCTTTGGCCAATATCGGGATTGATCAGGCGATTCCCATGACATCAGGCAAGATTATCACGCCGCTTGAGATTTATCTTTGCGTGCTTTCTGGTCTTGTTGTCACGGGGCTCCTGATCTGGATTACTGAATATTACACTTCGACCGCGTTCCGCCCTGTGCGGGATATCGCCAAGGCTTCGGAAACGGGTCATGGTACGAATGTAATTCAGGGTCTGGCAGTATCATTGGAAGCCACTGCGCTGCCGGTGATTGTGATCTGCGGCGGCATTTATGTGGCGTTTGATCTGGCCGGGCTTTACGGGATCGCGATTGCGGCAACGTCCATGCTTTCACTGGCCGGAATGGTTGTTGCGCTTGATGCTTATGGCCCTGTAACGGACAATGCGGGCGGGATTGCCGAGATGTCGGATCTTCCTGCGGGCGTTCGCAAAACCACGGATGCGCTGGATGCGGTTGGGAATACAACCAAAGCCGTGACGAAGGGGTATGCGATCGGGTCTGCCGGCTTGGCGGCTCTGGTACTGTTTGCCGGGTATACCGAGGAGATCAAGCATTATCTGCCGGATCTGGGTGAGATGAGTTTCTCGCTTGAGGATCCGTATGTGATTATCGGTTTGTTCCTTGGTGGGTTGTTGCCGTATCTTTTCTCGGCGATGTCTATGACGGCGGTTGGTCGCGCGGCGGCGTCTGTGGTGATTGAAGTGCGTCGTCAGTTCAAGGACATTCCGGGGATCATGAAGGGGACGGCAAAGCCGGAATATGGCAAGGCTGTCGATATGCTGACGCAAGCGGCGATTCGCGAGATGATTGTGCCGTCATTGCTGCCTGTTTGTGCGCCGGTTGTGCTTTGGGTGGTTGTTTACAAACTGACCGGAGAGATGGGCCCTGCGTTTGAATGTTTGGGCGCGATGCTTGTCGGTACGATTGTGACAGGCTTGTTTGTTGCGATTTCTATGACAGCCGGAGGCGGCGCGTGGGATAATGCGAAGAAGTACATCGAAGACGGCCATCATGGCGGTAAGGGCAGTGACGCTCACCATGCGGCCGTAACAGGAGACACTGTTGGTGACCCTTATAAAGATACGGCTGGCCCTGCGGTGAACCCATTGATCAAGATCGTGAATATTGTGGCGATTCTGTTGGTGGCTGTGGTTGCGAAGTTCGCAACGACGGCTGGCTAATTTCCGCTTTTAAGACAAACAAAAAGCCCTGCAGTGATGTTGGGCTTTTTTTTATTGTATTATTTTTAGAGAGCGGGTAATTTTATTTTTCATATTTTTACCTGGAGGAGCTTATGGTTTTTTATGTCGCCGGTTTGAAACAGGACCCCCCCCACTGTTGCGCTGGGGCAACAGGGGAAAACGGTTTGCACTGTTGTCATGGGAGAGAAACTGCCAGAGGGTTTTTCTTCTTTAAAAGCTGAATTTAAATACACATCCCAGCCACAAGGGGAGAGTTACTCAGCTGTTTCCATAGATGAGAGCAGGGTCACAATTTCTGTCGATCCTGAGGGGATTGTAGACGAATTGTCAGTTTTGAATATGTAGGTTACTGCGCGGGGTTGGGTTGATCGGCGGCGGAGGTTGGCGGGTTAAAGCGGCCGAGATTGCCGAAGAATTGCTGCATCACAGTGACTTCATTTCCGTGTGTCGGGGTTTTATCACGCATATAGGGGATGTCCATGCGTTGGTTGTCGACATCGCGGATAATCTCGACGATGCCTTCTTCGTTGAAGGCGACGACGATAATGCGTTCATTGATCACTTCGGGGTCAAGGATGCCGCGCTTTTCGGTTTCCTGGCCGATATAGTACCAGACATTAGGGTCGAAGGTTGATTTGGTTGTTGGTGAGCCGAGGTTCCGCAGAACATCGGAGCGGGTGCTGATGCCTTGCTGGATTTCGGCGATTTGATAATCCTCCAGAAGATTGCCGCGTTTTGCCACTGTGGGGGTGCATGCCGCCAGACCAAGAATGGCGGTGGTGCTTATTGCCAGTAGAAATGTTTTTGAACCTTGAATCATCTTCAGAATCTCTTATGTTACACTCACGCTACTATAGCGATTGTTCGAGGATAACATCAATGCTGGGCTTATTTAAATTTAAAAATCCATGTGAGGACGGGGTTGTGTTGGTTTATACTCAGGCGCTGCAGCGCGCGGTTTCTCAGGTTTTTTATACTGAATACGCTGTGCCTGACACATTTACCGGGCGGTTTGATTGTTTGTTGCTTCATATTTTTATGGTGATGGAGCGGATGATTGAGGGCGGGCAGATGAAGTTTAATCAGGCGCTTTTTGATGTGACATTTGCAAATATGGATCAATCCTTGCGAGAACTCGGAATTGGTGATGTCGGCATTCCGAAACACCAGAAGAAGATGATGAAGGCGTTTAACGGGAGGATGCATGCGTATCGCGACGCTTTTCAAGCCGGAGATATGGCAGAGGTGCTTCGCAAGAATTTGTATGGCGGCGCGGATATTGATGCAAAGACGCTGAAGGCCTTGGAGAAATATGTTCGCAAGAGTATCAAGCACCTGCAAGGGCAGGAGATTGATGATATCATTAGCGGGAAAATAGAATTTTTAGATTAGGGCTGGGCGATGGGTAAAACGGCACATGACATTGTTGAAACCGAATGGTCTTATTTTCTTGATGTGAATGATGTTGAGAGTGGCAAGCTGAGTGTGGATATCTCTCCTGATGAGGCGGCGCGCGGGCGCTTGGCGCAGAGATTGGGGGTTTTGGCTGTGAATTCGCTGAACGCTCAGCTTACGATTTTTAATCCCAAGAGCAGTTTGATGGTGCATATTGTCGGCAAGATTGATGCGGAATTGACGCAGGCCTGCGTTGTAACGCTTGAGCCGCTGCATACGGAAGTGCATGAGGCGTTCGAGGCGTGGTTTGCCGATCCGGATAAGGCTATTCCTTTGGCCAAAGCGCGGAAGGAGCGTATAGCCGAAAAGGGACATCAGGAAGTGCCGATGCTGGATGAGAGTGAAGATCCAGAGGCGATTATTGATGATAAGATTGATTTGGGGGAGTTGGTGACCCAGCATTTATCGCTGATGATTGATCCTTATCCGCATGCGGAAGGGGTGGTTTTTGAAGTCGGCGATGACCAGCAGAAGGATTTTTCGGCTTCTGTGAATAATCCTTTTGCGGCGCTGAAGGACTGGAAAGACAAATTGGGTGAATAATTTCCTTGCGCTTGGTGTGCAAATTCGGTATTACCCTGCTTCAAGATTTAAAAAAGGACAAGAGAACCATGGCTGTTCCTAAGAGAAAAACAACAAAATCAAAGCGCAATATGCGCCGTGCCCATGACGCGCTTACTGTTGAGCAGTGGGTTGAAGAT
Organism: uncultured Micavibrio sp.; assembly: GCA_964350435.1. Lineage (GTDB taxonomy): Bacteria > Pseudomonadota > Alphaproteobacteria > Micavibrionales > Micavibrionaceae > TMED27. The sequence continues at coordinate 52,204 of CAYGJS010000009.1, read as the reverse complement.
GGTAATACTGGTGAGCCGAAGCGCCGCCACCATATTGATCTGAAGACCGGAACATATAAAGGTCGTCAGGTTATCGAAGCGCGCGATTAGGTTCGCGCGTTTTTTACGCCTTTTCTGACCTCTTCATTTCCGATAGAATTCCCCTTCACTTAAACGAGGGCGTGGTAAAGTGACAAAATCGATTATAGCGCTGGATGCTATGGGCGGCGATCATGGCGCGGAGAGTGTTATTCCCGGCGCGGCACTTGCGCTTGAAAAAAACCCTTATCTTGAATTTCTGATTTTTGGTGACCAAGCGCAGATACAGCCGCTTGTTGCTCAATATCCGCTTCTTATTCCCGTGACGACGATTGAACATACCGATAAAAAAATTCTTGGCGATGATAAGCCGTCGGCAGCTTTGCGCGCGAGTAAGGGCACGTCTATGCGGATGGCGATTGAGGCGGTACATGATGGCCGCGCGCAGGCGGTTGTGTCGGCGGGGAATACGGGTGCGTTGATGGCGATGGCGAAGATTGTGCTGAAAACCTTGCCTGCTATTCATCGCCCTGCGATTGCGAGTGTTTTTCCGACGCAAAAGACCGATACGATTATGCTGGATCTGGGCGCGAATGTTTTGGTGGATGCAGAGAATTTGGTGCAATTTGCCGTGCTGGGCGCGGTATTTGCGAAATCGCATAAAGGGCTTAATAATCCGAGTGTGGGTTTACTCAATGTTGGCAGCGAGGATACCAAGGGCCCCGACCATGTGCGCGGGGCGCATGCGATTTTGTCGCGGGTGGATTTTCCGGGGAAATATGTGGGGTTTGTTGAGGGGAATGATATTACGGCGGGGGTTGTGGACGTTATTGTTTGTGATGGATATGCGGGGAATATTGCGCTGAAGACTGCCGAGGGCGTGAGCAAGTTTATTTCGCATGAGATCAAGAAGGTGTTTAGTTCTGATATTTTGGCGATGTTGGGCGCGGCCTGTGCATTTTTTGCGTTGAAACGGTTTAAGAAGAAAATTGACCCGCGTTTGTATAATGGGGGCGTGTTTTTGGGTTTAAACGGTTTATGTGTAAAAAGTCATGGCGGTTGTGACGCCTTGGCGTTTTCATCGGCGGTGGGGTTGGCGGCGGAGCTTTCCAAGCATGGCTATATTGAAACTGTCGCCCATGATATTAATCATCTCATGAGTCAGGAATCATTCTTGACTGAGGATATATAAAGTAAAGTTATGCCTATACGTTCTGTTATTCGGGGAACCGGATCATATTTGCCTTCTAAAATCATGACCAATGCGGATTTGGAGAAAATCGTTGATACATCGGATGAATGGATCAGGCAGCGCAGTGGGATCGAGCAGCGTCATATTGCTGCGGACGATGAAACTACGGCGGATATGGCTGTTATGGCTGCGCGTGAGGCTCTGGAGCGATCCGGATTGCCTGCGGATGATATTGACGGCGTGATTGTTGCGACGACGACCCCCGATCAAACTTTTCCGGCTGTGGCGGTGAAGGTGCAGGCTGCGCTCGGGCTGCCTGTCGGGGTTGCGTTTGATGTGCAGGCGGTGTGTACGGGGTTCGTGTATGCGCTGGCGACGGCGGATAATTTTATTAAGGCGGGGCAGATGCGCCGCGTGATTGTGATTGGCGCGGAGAAGATGTCGTCGATCCTGAATTGGGAAGATCGCACGACCTGCGTTTTGTTTGGCGATGGTGCGGGGGCGATTGTGTTGGAGGCGCAGGAAGTGGCGGGCGGCATTGAGGCGCGCGGTGTGCATTCCACGCATTTATATGCCAATGGCGGGCAGCGGGATTTGCTGTATACGGATGGCGGGCCATCAAGTACGGGCGCGGCCGGGCATGTTGTGATGCACGGTAAGGAAGTGTTTAAATATGCGGTGGCGTATATGGCCGATGCGGTTCATCAGGCTTTGAGTACAAATAACGTGACACCCGATCAGATTGACTGGTTGGTGCCGCATCAGGCGAATATCCGCATTATCGAGGCGATTGCCAAGAAGCTGGATGCGCCGATGGAGAAGGTTATAGTGACGGTGCAAAACCATGGCAATACGTCGGCGGCAAGCATTCCGCTGGCTTTGCATGAAGGCGTTAAAGATGGCCGTATCAAAGAAGGCGATTTGCTTTTATTTGAAGCGATGGGGGGAGGCTTAACTTGGGGGTCGGCTCTGGTTCGTTTTTAAGTTTGAGAACAAATCCATTCGGATTTGCTTCGCGGGGGGGAGGCCTGACTTGGGGCTCTGCACTTGTGCGCTTTTAAAACTTTGTTCTAGGGCATTGATCCAGAATCATTTTTTGGGGTTAACTTCATCCATAACATTGACGCGTTTGTTTTTCCGCTTTATCCTTGTATGCATTATATAAATGGGAGTTAGTCGATGAACAATCGTACGATTACACGCGCAGACTTGGCTGAGGCCGTCTATGAGGAAGTTGGTCTTTCACGCAACGAATCTTCTGATTTGGTTGAGGCGGTTTTAGAAGAAATTTCAAAAGCATTGATACAAGGGGACGGGGTGAAGCTGTCTTCGTTTGGAAGTTTCGCCGTGCGTGAAAAGGGGGAGCGCGTGGGGCGCAACCCGAAGACAGGCGTTGAAGTGCCGATTTCACCGCGTAAGGTTCTGGTTTTTCGTGCATCGCATGTGCTGAAAGACCGTATCAACAATGGCGGTGTTTAATTATTCTTATAAAAATATAGAAAAAAAGGACAAGATCATGAATTCAGGGCCTATTAATCCGCAAGTCGCGCACAGAAATGGTGATGATGAAAGAGACAAAGTTGATTATCAAACTCCAAAGACGGGGCCTTTGACGGGCAAAGAGGTTGATGATTCTTCATCTTCGCGCGGTGCGCGCCGCTCTGGTAAATCTGCGAGCGCGTTTAAAACCATCAGTGAAGTGGCGGATGAGCTTGATGTGCAGCAGCATGTGCTTCGGTTCTGGGAAACCAAGTTTTCACAAATTCGTCCGTTGAAACGTGGCGGTGGACGCCGGTATTATCGCCCGGAAGACATGGAGCTTTTAAAGCGTATTCATACATTGCTCTATACCGAAGGGTATACGATTAAGGGCGTGCAGAAATTGCTTCGTGAAAAAGGCAAGGCGGCGGTTGTGCAAGGCGGTGCGCCGAGGCCGGAGAATAATAATGAACCGAGAATTCAAACAAGCGTTAAGGGTTCTCTGGCAGCCAAGAGCGGTATGAACACCCGTCAACGTGCGGCTCTCAAGGCGATGCTTGGTGAGCTGAAGGATTTGCGCTCGGCTCTGCGCGGCGAATAGTGCCAACGAGGTTGCTTTTTCAAAGACTTTCCTTTAAATCATATTTCAGTTCGGAACGTGGCGTAGTCTGGTAGCGCACTCGCCTGGGGGGCGAGGGGTCGTGGGTTCAAATCCCGCCGTTCCGACCATCCGCTTTCTCTGAATTTCGCTGAGGCGAAATTCTAGCTATCTCGCGATTAGCGCGTGAGCAGGCGGATATTAGTCATGAAATATGTTTACATCGTACAAAGTGAAATTGATCCTGAGCGTTTTTATACAGGGCTTACTCAAATGCTGGATTTATCGCAATAATATCCGAATATAAAGGTGGCATGTTTTCGGCCATTGAGGTAATTTCACGCGGCGGAATTTTTGGCTCAATGATGAGGAGGGTCGCAGTTGTTCTCCCTTCCATGGTTGAGCCATAGGCTCCCAAATCGGCGAATTGCATTTCTAAGGAATTTCCGGGGCGTATCAAGACGGTTGTTATGGTTTTTGGGTGGGGTAATGCCACACCTAAGTGCTGCGCGGCGTATTTTCTTATTTCTGCATATTGGCGCGTTAAGCGCATGAAGCCGCTTTGTATGGGGGATTGTTCAAAGTCTGCTTTTTCAATCAAGAGCGTTGTGCCGCCTGCGGTTTTAAAGGCTGCGGCATCTTCAAGGCCTGAAAACTCATCGCCTTGAGTATCGGATTGCGGCATAAAATCCGGGAATTTTTCTTGTATTCGGGCAATAAGTTTTTGATCTGACAGATTTGCCGGAGGCAGGTTTGCGCCCGCATTGTTGATGGCGTCTCTGACGGGTTGAATGCTGGTCGTGAAGGCATTGGCTGTTCTTTGGCTGAGTGCCACAGTGATATAGGGATGTGCATCTGTGAAGAAGTTGCTGTGACCTCCTCGTGCGGGGGTTACAATTTTTCCTTGTGGGTTCAGGGTTCCGAAGTATCCGAATTGTCTTTGTGCGGCGGCTGTCAAGCGTTCAGGCAGGCCGATAAATTTAAAAGTGCCATCGTAATTTACGCCTGCAAATTCGTCATGTGACATGATCATGACGTTAAAACCTGATTTGAGGATCGATCCGCAGCACATCGCGCAAGGATCAAGTGAGGATATGATCATCAGTTCGCTTGGGGGAGGCAGGATCTCGCCTTTGTTTATGCGCTGCCAAATATTCATCGATTATCTGGCACTCTACATGGGCGGTCGGGTCGTTTAAATATCCATCCTGGTCTATGACTGTGTTCATCATTTCGATGATGACATTTCCGTCTCTATCAACGAGAAGGCCGCCGACACCGAAAGTCCCGTTTTGTGCAGCTTGCTCAGCCAGGGTGGCTGTGCGTTCTGCGAGTTCCCTTGTTCGTATAGAGGTTATCATTTTTTATCTTTCGTTTTTTATGAAGACATAAGGCTTGTTTTTTTATATGTCAATTATAATTTTGATCCTCTTGTATTTGTTCTGAGCATGGTGATAAATTTTCGTATATGAGCATTGCATTAGGGCATATTGAAATTGAGGATCCCGTGTTTCTGGCGCCGATGTCGGGGATTTCCGATTTGCCGTTTCGGCGGATCGTCAAGGAATATGGTGCAGGGATTGTGTTTTCCGAGATGATCGCCAGCCGCGCGATGATTGAGCATTCCCGAGAGTCCTTAAAGATGACTACAAGCTGTGAAGGCGAGTTTCCGCTTGCGGTTCAGCTTGCGGGCTGTGACCCTGATATTATGGCCGAGGCGGCGCGCATGAACGTAGAGCGCGGGGCGGATATTATTGATATCAATTTTGGCTGTCCGGTGAAGAAGGTGGTGAACAAGCTGGCGGGTTCTGCGCTTATGCGGGAGGTGGATCTGGCGACGCAGATTATGCGCGCGACTGTGAATGCGGTGAATGTGCCGGTGACTGTCAAGATGCGGCTGGGTTGGGATGAGGAGAGTTTGAACGCGGTGGAGCTGGCGCGGCGGGCGGAAGATGTCGGGATTAAAATGATTACCGTGCATGGCCGCACGCGGATGCAGATGTATAAGGGCGCTGCGGATTGGCAGGCAGTGCGGGCGGTGAAGGAGGCTGTGCGCGTGCCTGTGATTGTGAATGGCGATGTGCTTTCGCCTGAAGATGCGCGCCGCGCGATCGAGGTTTCAGGGGCGGACGGGGTGATGATTGGGCGTGGTTGTCAGGGCAAGCCGTGGGTTTTGCGGGACACGATCGCGCATTTACGCGGGGAGGATATTCCTGCGCCGCCCAGTCTTTCTGAGCTGCACGGTCTTATCATCCGTCATTATGATGACATTCTGGAGTATTACGGGGAGGCGAAGGGTGTTGGTCTGGCGCGGAAGCATTTGGCTTGGTATATCAGCGGTTTGCCAAATGCATCGGTTTTGCGGGATGAGATTAATATTATGCGTTGTGCCGAGGAGGTGAAGCAGCGGATTGATGAATATTTTGGTAGTCTGGAGGCGCGGGCGGCATGATCATCGTATTTGTGACTTTTCCAGATATCCTTATTGCACGAGAAATCTCGCAGATGCTCGTTGAGAGCCGTCTGGTTGCGTGCGCCAATATTTTTCCTGCGCATGAGAGCCTGTATCTTTGGGAAGGGGAGATGGCGTCAGAGAGTGAGGTTGCTGCGCTTTATAAATCAACTGCTGAGGCATTTAGCGCTATTGAAGCGGTTGTCAAAGCGGCCCATCCTTATGACGTTCCGTGTGTTGCATCTTGGGATATCAAACAGGGGCATGCGGCGTTTTTACAGTGGGTTGACGCGGAAGTAAAAATATAGGGTATTATAATACCTCAATTTTATCCATCTGTTTTTGTTGGTTTTTTATTGACACCGCGCGCACAAAGCCTCTATAACGCATCATCTTTTAATATTAGGATTATAAACAGATGATAAGCAAACCTTTAACAGGACAGACGACTTCCGCCAAGCCGGCCGAAGTTGAGAAGAAATGGATCATCGTGGATGCACAGGACGTTGTGCTTGGTCGTTTGGCCAGCATCGTTGCTTTGCGTTTGCGTGGCAAGCACAAGCCTTCTTTCACGCCGCATGTTGATGATGGTGATAACGTGATCGTTATCAACGCCGAGAAAGTGCGTTTGACAGGAAATAAGCGCGATGGCGATATTTTCTATTGGCACACAGGTTATCCAGGCGGGATCAAGCAGCGCTCCAAAGGTGAAATCCTTGAAGGCAAGCATCCAGAGCGCGTGGTTGAGAAGGCCGTTCAGCGTATGCTTCCCAAGGGCCCATTGGGTTATAAGGTTTTCGGTAATCTCAAAGTTTATGCCGGAGCCGAGCACCCGCACGAAGCGCAAAAGCCAGAAGTTCTGGACGTTGCATCTATGAACCCCAAGAATAAGAGAGGCTAAGACATCATGGCCAAAAAAGAGGAAACACAAGTTGAAACAGCGGTTACGGATCTTAAAGATCTGGGCGCGGCGGTGAAGGCAGAGGGCGGCGTTGCCGCGCCTGCGGCAGAAGAAACAGCGGATAAGCCTGCGGTTCAGGCGATTGTTCGCGTTAAAGAAGTTGACGAGCATGGCCGTGCATATGGCACAGGTCGTCGAAAAGACGCGGTTGCCCGTGTATGGCTGAAGCCCGGCAGCGGTAAAGTTGTGATTAATGGTCGCGATCAGTCGAAATATTTCGCGCGTCAGACCCAGCAGCTTATTCTCAACCAGCCTTTCCTGATTGTTGATAGTGTCGGTAAGTTCGATGTTATGGCGACGGTTAAAGGTGGCGGTTTGTCAGGGCAAGCGGGCGCGGTGCGTCATGGCATTTCACGCGCGCTTGAAAAGTTCGACCCTGAAATGCGTCCAGCGTTGAAAGCTGCAGGCATGATGACACGTGATGCCCGTATCGTTGAGCGTAAGAAGGTTGGTAAGCACAAAGCTCGCCGCACTAAACAGTGGGCTAAAAGATAACTTCACGCTTTCGCTTGTGGACGTTGTCAAACATCGGCTCGCCTATCAAAATAGGCGTTGCCTTGTTTTCCTAGCCACAAGACAAAATCGTTTTGTTACTTGGTTATATATTTTAAAGAAGCGCTCTGTTCATCGGGGCGCTTTTTTTATAGGCTGAACTTTATGAGCAGCGCATTTATTTTTCCCTATAAGGGGATTTATCCGAAAATTCATGAAAGCGTTTATATCGCGCCTACGGCAGCGATTGCGGGAGATGTCGAGATCGGCGAAGAGAGTTCGGTCTGGTTCGGGTGTTCCATGCGCGGGGATGTGCATGAGATCCGCATAGGCAAACGCACGAATATTCAAGATGGCAGTGTGCTTCATGTGACACGCGGGGTTTCAGGCTGTTATGTCGGCGATGATGTGACGGTGGGGCATATGGCGTTGCTTCATGCCTGTACGATTGGAAATCGGGTTTTGATCGGGATGAAGGCCTGCGTGATGGACAGGGCGATTGTCGAGGACGGGGCGATGGTGGCGGCGGGCGCACTCGTGACGCCGGGCAAGGTGGTGCCGTCGCGGCAGTTATGGGCGGGCAGTCCTGCACGCTATATGCGGGATTTGAGCGAAGAGGAAATTGCGTTCCTCAAAATTTCCGCCGATAACTATGTGCGCGACAGTCGCGCTTATCTTTCCGCAGTCTAATCCGCGCTCATTCTTACGTAGCGCCCCGGTGCGGGTTCGAGAGAGTTTTTAACGCTCCGCGCTGTCGTTTTTTGACCATCATTATGATTGATGAGCCATTTATTCCAATGCGGCCACCATGAGCCTGCCTGCTCTTTTGCGCCTTCCATCCAATCTTCGGGTAAGCCCGGCGTGTCATCGGATGTCCAGTAGCAGTATTTGTTGTTTTGCGGGGCGTTGACCACGCCTGCGATATGGCCGCTGGCGGCCAGAGTGAAGGTGATGTCTTTACTGGCGAAGAGCTGCGTGCCTGCGTATGTGCCTTCCCAAGGGGCGATGTGATCTTCGCGGGTGGACAGGAAATAGCAGGGGGTTTTGATTTTGCGAACGTCGATTTTTACGCCGTCAATCGTGATACCGCCCGGGTTTTTCAGCACGTTATCCTGATACATATTTTTAAGGTAGAAGCGATGCATGGCCGCGGGAAGGTTCGTGGCGTCGTCGTTCCAATAGAGAAGATCAAAAGGGAAGGGTTCCTTGCCCATCAGATAGTTATTGACGGCAAAGGACCAGATCATATCGTTAGCGCGCAGGAGAGAGAAGGTCTGCTTCATCTTGCTGGCCGGGAAGACATTGTATTTGTTCAGAAGGGAGTCGAGTTCGCCGCTCATGTTCTGACCCATGAAGAGTTTCATATCGCCTGATTTTTCGAAATCGATCAGTGTGGTCAGGAAGGTGGCGGAGGCTATGCGCTTGTCCTGCTTTATCTCGGCGAGATAGGCCATGGTGGTGGTCAGAAGCGTGCCGCCGAGGCAGTAGCCGACAGCGTTCAAGTCCGGCTCGCCTGTGATGTCTTTTATGGCGTCCATGGCTTCGAGCAGGCCGCCGGTGACATAATCTTCGAAATTCTTGTGACCCATGGATGCGTCGGGATTGACCCAGGAAATGCAGAAGACTGTATTGCCTTGATCCGTCGCCCATTTAACGAAGGAGTTTTCGGGGCGCAGGTCAAGGATGTAGTATTTGTTGATCCATGGCGGAATGACCAGCATCGGGCGTTTGGCGACTTCTTCAGTTGTTGGTTTATATTGGATAAGCTGGAGGAGGTCGTTTTCGAACACGACGTCACCTTGAGTGGTGGCTATGTTTTCCCCGAGTTTGAAGGCTTTCGTGTCCGTCATTGAAATATTCAGTTCACCTTTGCCGCGCTGGAGATCCTGACTGAGGTTCTGCATCCCCTGGATGAGGTTTTGGCCGCCTGTCTTTATTGTTTCGTTCAATACGACCGGGTTGGTGATCAGGAAATTCGAAGGCGAGAGCGCGTCCAAAAACATTTTGGCAATAAATTGTAGCTTATCTTTTTGTTGTTCGGTCAGGCCTTCGGTGGTGTCAATCAGGGTTTTCGTAAAATTACTGGCCAAAAGATAATATTGCTTGATGAAATCGAAAAGCGCGCTATCGCTCCAGGCTTCGTCTTTAAAGCGGCGGTCGCCTTTTTCTGGTTCTATGATCGGCGTGACGTCTTTGCCTGCGAATTTTTCGCATGAGGCCTTCCAGAGATCCATCTGGTTTTGCGCGAGTTGCAGTTGCATCGCCCCGTATTTCATAGGGTTGCTGACCATAGCGGTCATCAGCTCAATCGCGTCGGGCATGACGTTCATAGGGTCTGGATTGAGAGGTTCCGGAGGGTTTTGGGACATGGCCGCGCCATATTTTTCCGCCATTTCCATGAAGAGCGGCTGTGATTTTTGATAGGCATTCATGAGGGCTTGTGACAGAGCCATCGGATCGGGGATGCTGTCGCGCTGTCTTTGCGCGTTTGCGTCATTGTCGTTGAGAGCGTTTTTGGGTGTGTCTTTCATGTTTTCTGCTGTGCTGATCACTTGAGTCATTGTATCACCTTTTTCTCGTAAATGTATAAAAACGCAGCAAATTTTAAGAGCATCGAGCGGGCACTATATCGTAAAAAATAACAAAAATCGAGCCTTGGTTATGCTGCGGTTGCAAAGCGGTTGGAATCGTCTAAAGTGTAGAACATGTTTATAAAAAATCATAGATTTATAACGTCTTTGTCTCTACTTCTTGTCACGATTTTGTTTACGGGGTGTGCGTATTTTGACACTTCGGGGCATGATGGGCTGGTGGCCAGCAGTCGCGATATGGGTTTGGTGGATACAACGCCCGTTTATGGTGAACCAAGTATGCGCGATGTTGTGCTGCGCTCGACCAATGGGCGGGTGACGCTCTATCCGTTGGATGCGCCTTATGATGCGGGTCTGCAAGGCGAGGGGATTGGCGCGCTTGCGCGTGAGTCTATTCAACAAACGCCCTTTCTGGATTTGGCACGCTCGCCGTTTGTAACACCTGAGGAACCTTCTGCGATGTTTACAAGACCGTCTGCGGCGTCTAAAGACAGCAGCGTAGAGATTTTTAGTCTGAATTAAGATTTTTCAAAATAAGGAAAGATAAATATGCAGCCGCTTCGTTTGGGCATTGCCGGATTGGGAACCGTTGGCGCGGGGCTTATTCGAATCGTGCAAGAGCATGGGGATTTGCTGGCGCAGCGCGCAGGGCGTGAGATTGTTATCACAGCCGTATCAGCGCGGGATAAATTTAAGGATCGCGGGGTGGATGTATCACCCTATGCTTGGGTTGGTAATGCCGTTGATCTTGCGGGGCGGACGGATGTTGACGTTGTTGTCGAACTTGTTGGCGGATCTGAAGGGCTGGCGTTTGATTTGGTGAGCGCGGCGCTTGAGGGCAGGAAGCATGTTGTGACAGCCAACAAGGCTTTGCTGGCGCATCATGGGTTCAAGCTGGCGAGTTTGGCCGAAGACAAAGGCGTTTCGTTGAATTATGAAGCGGCGGTTGCGGGCGGCATTCCGATAATTAAGGCGATGCGCGAGGGGTTTGCGGGCAACCGCATTGACGGCGTTTACGGGATTTTGAACGGGACGTGTAATTATATGCTGACCGCTATGCGTGAAACAGGCAAGCCGTTTGATGTAATTCTGGCGGAGGCACAAGCGGCGGGTTATGCGGAAACGCCGCCTGATCTTGATGTTGATGGGATTGATGCGGGCCATAAGCTCGCGCTGCTCTCTGCGCTGGCTTTTGGTGTGAAGCCTGATTTCAGTAATTTGCAAATTACGGGTATCCGCAGCATTACGACTGAGGATATCGAGTTTGCGGCTGAGCTTGGTTATCGTATTAAATTGCTCGGGATTGCGAAGCGGCGCGGCGATGAGCTTATGCAGGTTCTGGAGCCATGTCTTGTGCCGCTGGAGAACCCGATGGGGATTATCGAAGATGTCTATAACGCGGTGTTTGTGGAGTGTGACTCTGTGGAGACACCTTTGCTGACAGGCCGCGGTGCGGGCGCGGGGCCTACGGCATCGGCGGTGATGTCTGATATCATGGATATTGCGCGCGGATTTGTAGTCCCGACTTTCGGGGTGCCTGCGAAGGATTTGAAAACGGCGCAGTGGAAGCCGCTTGAAGAGACAATAGGGCAGTATTATGTGCGGTTGATGGTGTTGGATAAGCCCGGTGTGCTTGCCGATATTTCTGCGATATTGCGTGATAATAATATATCTATCGAAGCGCTTATTCAGCATGGACGTGACCCGGGGCAGAAGGTGCGCGTTGTTTTGACTACCCATGAGGCGCGTCATGGTGATATGTTGGCGGCGATTGAATGTTTTAAAGGCTTGGTGGCAGTGGAAGATGAGCCTTGTCTGCTCAGGATTGAAGATTTGGAATGACGCCTTTAACGCTCGTCATCCTGAAGACCTATAGGTCTGAAGGATCTCATGGACAAACAATCAGATCCTTCAGCGCAAGCGCTTCAGGATGACAAAAAAAGAGGTAAAAAATGAAAATACAGAAAGTTGACGGTATGGCCGAAGCAGAAAATTTTATGGATCGTAATCTTGCGCTGGAAGTGGCGCGGGTAACGGAGGCGGCGGCTTTGGCGGCTTCTAAGCTTGTAGGGCGCGGTGACAAGATGGCGGCGGATCAGGTGGCGGTGGACGCGATGCGTGATGCGCTCAATTCTCTGCATATTCGCGGCACTGTGGTGATTGGTGAAGGTGAGCGTGATGAAGCACCGATGCTGTATATTGGCGAGGAAGTGGGAACTGGCGATGGGCCGGAAATTGATATTGCGCTTGACCCTTTGGAAGGCACGGATATTACAGCCGCGGGCGGGCCGAATGCTCTGGCTGTTATCGCGATGACGGATAAGGGCGGGTTTTTGAATGCGCCTGATACGTATATGGATAAAATCGCTGTCGGGCCGGGGATTGATGCTTCTATCCTTGATCTGGATGCGCCGATTGGTGATGTTCTGGCGCGGTTGGCGAAGGAAAAGGGTGGCAGTGTCAATGATTTGAATGTGTGTATTTTGGATCGCCCGCGTCATGCAGATTTGATTGTGGGGGTCCGCGCGGCGGGCGCGCGGATTACGCTGATTGGGGATGGGGATGTTTCGGCGGTGATTGCGACGACTGATCCTGATACGGGGATTGATCTTTATGTCGGTAATGGCGGCGCGCCAGAGGGCGTTTTGGCGGCGGCTGCGCTGCAATGTACAGGCGGGGCGATGCTTGGGCGCCTTGTGTTTCATACGGATGTTGAGCGGGCGCGCGCCGAGAAATGGGGCATTACGGATTTGAAGAAAATTTATACCACCGATGATCTGGCCAAGGGCGACAATGTGATGTTTGCGGCGACTGGCGTGACGGATGGCACGATGCTGCGCGGGGTTCGTCGTTATGCAGGCGGGGCGAAGACGTCTACGATTGTTATGCGTTCGAAATCGGGCACTGTGCGCCGCATTGAGGCGACGCATAATTTCAAGAGAAAAACTTGGATTAAGAGCATTTAAGCTATTCAGTCTTTGCGAGGAGGAGCATTGCTCCGACGCGGCAATCCATAGATTGCTTCGCTTTGCTCGCAATGACGTGTTAAAAATAATCTATGGATTCTCTTTCTCTCAACAAAGCGCAGTGGGTTATGCCTGATGCGGCTTTTGATGTCGTCGAGCGTGTGGCGCGGGCGCATGATTTGCCTGAGTTGATTGCGCGGATATTGGTGCAGCGGGGCGTTCCATCCGAGGATATTCCGGTGTTTTTAAATCCCACCTTAAAAGACAATTTTCCTGATCCGTTTTCATTGAAAGATATGGAAGCCTTAGCAGTCTATATGGCCGAAGCTATTCGGACGAAAAAGAATATCGCGATTTTCGGTGATTTTGATGTGGACGGGGCGACGTCTTCGGCGTTGCTGTTTCGTTTTCTGAAGCATTTCGGTATTGATGCGCCGATTTATATTCCGGGGCGTTTGACGGAAGGGTATGGGCCGAATGCCGAGGCTTTGCAGTCCTTGAAGGACGGCGGGGCGGAGATTGTGTTTTTGCTGGATTGCGGGACGAGCGCGTTTGATGTGGTGCAGGCGGCGAATGATATGGGTCTTGAGATTATTATTCTCGATCACCATGAGGCCGAAGAAAGGCTGCCTGCTGCGAAATTTGTTGTCAATCCGAAGCGCAAGGATGATACATCGGGTTTGGATGTTTTGGCGGCGGTGGGCGTGACCTTTATGGCCTGCGTGGCGATGAATAATAAGCTAAAGGGTGATGCGCCGCTCAAGAGTTGGCTTGATATTCTTGCTTTGGGGACTGTCTGCGATATGGTGCCTTTGAGCGGGGCGAACCGTTTGTTTGTGAAGCATGGGTTCAAAGTGATGCAAAATAGTGTCAATGTGGGGCTCAGTGCATTGATCGAAGTTTCTAAAGTCACCGGCACGCTTACGCCTTACCATGCAGGATTTGTTTTGGGGCCGCGGATCAATGCGGGCAGCCGCGTGCATAAATCTGATTTGGGGGCGCGGTTGCTCGCCACGGATGATGAGGCCGAGGCGATTGATATTGCCTGGACACTAAGTGATTCCAATGACAAGCGAAAATCCATCCAGATGGAGATGGAGCGCGAGGCGATTGCACAAGTTGAGGATATGGGGCTTGATCGCAATTCGATGCTGTTTGTGGTGTCGAAAGAGTTTCATCAGGGGTTGAGCGGTTTGGTTGCGGGGCGGCTGAAGGAAAAATACGGCAAGCCTGCTGTGCTGGTGTCTTTGGAAGATATAGACGGGCGGGTAGAAGGGCGCGGATCGGGGCGTTCGGTTGCGGGGGTTCATATCGCGCAAGCCTTCATTGATGCGCGCAATAGCGGGATTATTGAAAAGGGCGGCGGCCATGCTATGGCGGGAGGATTTACGGTGGCAGAAGACCGTATTGAGGATTTCAGAGCGTTTTTGTACGAGCATGTTGCGAACCAGATGAAAAGCGCGAGCGCGAATATTAAAACGCCTGTTGATGCGGTTGTGACTGTGCGCGGTGCGAATACGGGGCTGGTGCGGATGGTGCAGGATGCTCTGGGGCCGTTCGGGCAGGATTATGCAGAGCCGTTGTTTTTGTTTCAGAATGTGCGGGTGTGGAGCGCGGATGTGGTTGGGGAGGCGCATATACGGGTCATGATTTCTGATTGGGAAGGCGGGAGCCGCATGAAAGCGATGGCGTTTCGCGCGGTCGGCACGCCGCTGGGTGATGCATTGCTGAAGCAAGGCAAAGCCGCGTTTGATATTTTGGGCACGCTAAAGATTGATAATTGGGGCGGGCAGGATAAAGTCGAGATGCATATAAAGGACGCGAGCTTTACATCGGAAGACCTTGCGCGGAAATCAGCAATCCTATAAAAGTGGCGGTATGAATAAATCCATACATAAACATGAAAAGAAGTTTCTCTGGGCGATTGTTCTGTCCGAGGGTTCGCACATATTTTGCTGTGTACTGCCGACGCTTTTTTCGATTGTGAGTTTGCTCAGCACTTTTGGGCTTGTTGTTGCGATGCCTGGGTGGCTTGAACATGTGCATGAGGTTATGCATGGTTGGGAGCCATTGATGATCGGAGTTTCTGCGGTTGTGGTTGCTTTGGGGTGGGGTTTGCATTATCTGGCGCATCATATGAATAAATTGGGGCCGCATGAGCATACATGTTGTGATCATGATCATGGCGCACCCGCCAAGGCGAGTACCACGCATAAGATATTGGTCGCAGCGACTATATTGCTTGTGATTAATGTCGGCGTGTATTTCGGGTTTCATCGTAATGCCAGCGTTGCGCATAGCGAGCACGTGCATGAATTGCACGAAGTCCATGAAGGGCATTAATCTACTTCAATAAATTCCAGAGTGTTTTGTCCCGTAACCTTACGGTAGAAGCAGGTTTTGCGGCCTGTGTGACAGGCGGGGCCTGCTTTTACCGTGATCCAAAGACAGTCCTGATCGCAATCGGTACGCATTTCAAGGATGGTTTGCGTGTTACCGCTTGTGGCGCCTTTGTGCCAGAGCTCTCCGCGTGATCTTGACCAATAATGCGCCTCGCCGCTTTCTATACTGAGCTTGAGGGATTGCTCGTTCATCCAGGCGAACATGATGACCTGCCCGCTTTCGCTGTCTGTGGCGATGCAGGGGATGAGGCCCTTGTCGTCAAAACGGGGGGCGAAGGTCAGGTTTTCTTCGAGGTCTTTATTGGTCATCGTCTTAATCTTACTTTATCGACCCATTGTCCGGTTTCGTAGCGGTAATAATAGTTTTTACCTGTGCGCGGGTCTTCGTAATTGCAGTATACGTTTTTTTCGGTGCCGCTGCCGTCCAGCCTGCCATATCCTGTATCGGTGAAGATGATAGAGGGACGTTTAATATTTTTGAAGATCGGAAGCTGTCCGTTGACGGGTATTTTTTCGAGAATGTCTGTGCCGATTTTCAGGTCACGTAAATTGCGCAGAACAGCGCCGCGTGAGTTTTCGCATTGGTCGGTGGCGATAGTCATCTCACGTTGCACGTCTTTGTGGTATTGTTTGCCGTATGCGCCGCCGAAGACGACATAGATGAAGACGGCAATGACTATTGCGCCGGCGATCAGGCGTGATTTGGGTTGCTTTTTAAAGGCTTTCCAGTATTCGGCAATCCGTTCGGATATATCGAGGTTGCGGTAGTTCATGCGGCTTTGGCCTTTTTGTGGGCGGCGAGGCGGGCTTCGTAGGCATCCCAGATTGCTTCTTCACATTTACTGCCATCAAGACGGAAGATGTGCTGAAGCCCCGTTGGGGATTTCGGGTTTATTTCTGTAACGTAATCGCCAATCACATCAAGGCCGACGAAGACGAGGCCGCGCTTAATCAGTTCAGGCTTAAGCCTTTCGCAGATTTCGCGGTCACGGGCAGTGATTTCTGCTTTGGCAGCTGTGCCGCCAACGGCGAGGTTGCCGCGGATTGTGCCGCTGGCGGGGACGCGGAGCAGGGCGCCGACAGGCTCCCCTTCTACGACGATGATGCGCTTATCGCCGCGCTTAATTTCGGGGATAAATTTTTGGATGATGAAGGGTTCAGGATGAAGGCGCGAGAACATCTCGTGCACGGTTTTGAGGTTGTCATCGCCGAGTTTGAGGTGATAAACGTCTTTGCCACCAAAACCGTTTAAAGGCTTGATAATTATATCTTTATACTCGTTCAAGAATTCGGTGATTTGATCGAGGTTGCGGGATATGAGTGTCGGTGGGGCGAGGTCAGGGTATTGCGTGATGAGGAGTTTTTCGGGGCTTTCACGCACGCCGGAGGGGTCGTTTAAAATCAGCGTATCGGTGTTGTCCAGCATATGCGCGGTGGCGGCGTAGCTTAAGGGGCCGTTGAAGTCTTGACGCATCAGGATCAGGTCGAAGTCATTAAGCGCCGTGCGTTTGAATGTTCCCAAATTAAAATAGGCATTTTTCTTGCGGAAGAATTGCAAGGGCGCAGCGAGGGCTGAAATCTGCCCGTTTTTGATGCTTAAAGTTTCTGCGTTATAGTAAAACAGCGTATGACCGCGCTTTTGCGCCTCCAAGCCCAAAACGAAGGTTGAGTCCTTTTCGACATTGATGTCTTGTGGAGGATCCATTTGAAGTGCGACGCGGGTTGCCATGCATTTATCCGTTTGAATGAGAAGTGTTGATTTATAATGGTTTTTATAATACTGAGTGAGTCCATAAAGAAAAGAAAAACTTAATTATATGAAATTCAAAGATCTCGGCCTTAACGAACATATCCTCAAAGCCATCGAAGAATGCGGCTATGAGAGCCCGACACCGATACAGGAGCAGGCGATTCCGCATATATTGATGATGCGTGATGTTGTGGGATTAGCGCAGACGGGAACAGGAAAGACGGCGGGTTTTACGCTGCCGATGATTGAAATCCTGGCGGGCGGGAGAGCGAAGGCGCGGATGCCGCGTTCTCTCGTGCTTTCGCCTACGCGTGAACTGGCGGCGCAGATTGCCGAAAATTTTGAAACCTATGGCAAGTACACCAATCTCAGTATGGCGTTGCTGACGGGCGGAACTTCAATGAACGAGCAAATAGCCAAGATGGAGCGCGGGGTTGATGTTTTGATCGCGACGCCCGGGCGAATGCTGGATTTGTTCGAGCGCGGCAGGATTTTGCTGACTGACATCAAGATTCTTGTGATTGACGAAGCGGACCGTATGCTGGATATGGGTTTTATTCCCGATATTGAGAAGATCGTCAGTTTGCTGCCGTTTAATCGTCAGACATTGCTGTTTTCTGCGACGATGGCCCCGGAGATTAAAAAGCTGACTGAGAAGTTCCTGAGCAATCCGCGTGAGGTGAAAGTTTCGGCGCCTGCGACGACGGCGGCGACGGTTTCGCAGTTTGTGGTGCATGTGAACCCGAAGGAAAAAGAGAAGGTTTTGGAAACGCTCATCCGTCAGGAAGACGTTCAGAATGCCTTTATTTTTTGTAACCGCAAGCGGGATATTGACGGGCTTGTGAAATATTTGAAGGCCAAAGGTTATGACGCCAAGGGCTTGCACGGCGACATGGCGCAGAAGCTTCGCACCGAAACCTTGCAAGAGGTCAAAGATGGCCAGGTGCGTTTGTTGGTGTGTAGTGATGTTGCGGGGCGCGGTTTGGATGTTACGGGTTTATCGCATGTGTTTAATTATGACGTTCCCACGCACGCGGATGATTATGTGCACCGTATTGGGCGGACGGGTCGTGCGGGCGCGGAAGGGCGCGCCTGGATGCTGGCGACGAAGGCGGAGCAGAAATATCTGGATGCGATTGAAAAGCGGATTACAAAGCCTGTGCCTGTGTTTGATATGGGCGGAAGCGTGAAGGCCGAGAAGCAAGAAGAAGTAAAGACGCCTATCGAAAAGCCAAAATCCGTCAAGTCGGAAAAGCCTCAGCCAAAAGTAGTGAAGGCAAAATCTCCAGTCACTCAGGATGATAAAAAGGTTCCTTATATTTCCAGATCAAAAGATAAAACGCCCAAGGCGGATTATGATGACGATTATGGGGATGACACCAAGGGCTTTGGAGACGAATTGCCGGGGTTTTTCAAAAACGGATAGGGGATTGCGCGTAATCCTCTCTTGCCCAAAGTAGCCTCACAGGGCAGACTTAAAAGGATTAACCGGGCTTTTTCTATGCGTATATCTTTTTTCATCATTTCAGTTTTGGTTTCGGCGGCGGCTTCATTTCGCGCTGAAGCACAGGTTTTGATTGGGTATGATGAGCCTGCGGCTCTGGCGGTTTATGAGCCTTCTGCCGTTATTCCCGCTACGGGTGTGACGGTGTTTGATCTGGATACGGGTTTGGCTGGCCCTGCTCAAATGCTTTCTGCGCCCTATACGCCGCCCCCATCTTCCGAGCCGCCTGTCGATCTGGAGGCGGATAATTTAACCTATGATGACGCAGCCGATGTTGTTCGGGCGCAAGGGGATGTGTTTTTGGCGCAATCTGGGCGTATCTTGCGGGCGGATGATATGCGTTACAGCGTGAATACTGATGTGGTTGAGGCGCATGGGGATGTGGTGCTCAGCGAGCCGAATGGCGATATTCATTATGCGGAGAAGGTTACGTATAATAACAAGCTACGAGATGGGGCAGTTGAGCGGTTATTGACCACCATGACGGACGGGTCAAGGTTTACGGCAGAGAGCGGTGAGCGTGAGGGCGGCGTCGTGACGACTATGCATAAGGCGTCTTATACACCGTGTGAGCCCTGTAAGGCGGAGCCTGAGAAAGACCCACTCTGGGCGATCAAGGCAAGGACGGTCAAGCATGATGCCGAAAATCAGACGATAGCCTATGAGAATGCGACATTTGAGGCGCTGGGGGTGCCGATTATGTATGTGCCGTATTTTTCGCATGCGGATGGAACAGTGGATCAAAAGAGCGGTTTCCTTGCGCCGTCTGCAGGGTATAAGAGCGAGCTTGGTGCTTTTGTTGAGACTAGCTATTATTGGGGGATTGCGCCGGATCAGGATGCGACATTCGGCGTGATTGCGATGACGGATCAGGCTCCCTTGGGTCTTGCCGAGTATCGTAAACGCTGGGATAAGGCTTTGTTTGAAATTGCGGGCGGTATAACGGCTTCGGATCGCAAGGATCGAAAGTCAGGACAAAGCATTACGCAGAATGACGAAGCGCGGGGGCATGTTTTTGCCAAGGGTCGCTGGGATATGGATGAGAAATGGCGCTCCGGTTTTGATGTCAACTGGGCGTCGGATGATCAATATATGCGTCAGTATGATTTTACCAACGAAGATGTTCTGGAGAATGATATCTATGCCGAGCGTTTTTCGGGCAGGGATTATGCTTCGGCGCGGGTGATTGCGTATCAGGATATTCGCCTGCGCGAGGTTGAGGATCAGCCCAATGTATTGCCGGAAATTCTTGCGAGTTTTCAGGGAGAGCCGGGGAATATTCCTCTGATTAAAGGGAATTGGACGGCGGATTTCGGGGTGCTTGGGCTGACGCGTGAGGGCGATGATCCTGATATGCTGCGGACCAGTGGAGAGCTGGGCTGGAAGCGCAGGCTGGTTTCTGATTACGGGTTCTTAACTAAAGTTGGAACGAGTGTGCGCGGCGATGCTTATCAAAGCAATGATCGCCTTAATGCTTCGGCGGGTTCGGGGCGCAGCCGCAGCGGTATGGAAATGCGGTATTTTCCGCAAGCGAGTTTGCAAACCAGTTATCCGATGGCGCGAGCCTATGAGAGTTTTCAGGCGAAGATTGAGCCTGTGGTTTCGGTTACGGCTGCGCCGAATATGTCGGAGCGTGCCGATATTCCGAATGAAGACAGCCAGAGCGTCCAGATTGATGCCAGTAATTTGTTCGAAGCTAACCGGTTTCCGGGGCTTGACCGCGTGGAGGATCAGAGCCGCGTGACATATGGTTTGCGCTCCGGGGTTTTTGGATATGATAATAGTTCGCTGGATATGTTTATAGGGCAGAGTTATCGATTTGATGATCGAAACAATCCGTTTCCTAACGGATCTGGTCTGGAGGATCAAGAATCGGATGTTGTGGGCAGTCTCTCGGGGAATTATAAGGATGTCTATTCGCTGGATTATCGGTATCAACTTGGCGGGCGGCATTTGACTTCGCAGCGTCACGAGGTTGATGCGAGCGTGGATTGGAACCGCTTCCGACTTCGTACGAATTATCTGTTTGCGCGGGCGCTTGAGGGGACGGATATTGATGAGAGCCGCGAGCAGCTCAAGAGCAGTGCTGATTTTTATGTAACGCCACAGTGGAGGCTTCGCGGCGGGGCGACGCAGGATTTGGGAATAGATCCTGGCCTTCGAGAAACCTATGCTTCGATTGATTATTTGGGGCAGTGTTTGTTCTGGTCTGTGCAAGCGGAGAAGAATTTTACCAATGATGTATCGGGTGAAAACGATGTGGCAGTAGTTTTTCGCATCGGTCTTAAGAACCTCGGTGAGTTTGAAGAATCGGCCTATCGTAGCGACATAACCCAAAACTAAGCTGCAAAATGCAGGGCTTTGCCCATTGAAACTTGGGGCGGCTTTGCATACTCTACCGTATTGAAAACATCTTTATCTCAACCGGAAAGAAGTTCACGTTTTGACGATGCTGCTCGACCCCAGTTTGCATATGTGGTTCGCCCTGTTTTTGGCGGTGGCAGCAACGGCGGCGTTTATTCGTGAGAAGTTGCCGATTGAGGTGACGAGTGTTGCGCTGCTGACCAGTCTGTTGATTTTTGGCCAGTTCTTTCCGCTTCCCGATGCGAATGGCCGTAATCAGCTTGATTCCTATGCTTTGCTGGCGGGGTTTGCCAATCCTTCTCTGGTCGCAGTTCTGGCTTTGTTGGTGATGGGGCAGGGGATGATTCAGACTGATGCTTTGCGGGTGGTGACCAATATTTTTGCGGTGACGAATAAGAAGATTGCGTGGCTTGCGATTATTGGGGTTTTGGCGTTTGTTTGCGTGGTGAGCGCGTTTATGAATAATACACCGTTGGTGGTGATTGCTATTCCGTTGGTGCAGGCTTTGGCGGCGTCGATCGGGATGTCTGAGAGCCGGATTATGATCCCGCTTAGCTATGTGGCGATTTTGGGTGGGATGACGACGTTGATCGGGTCTTCGACCAATTTGTTGGTATCGAGCGCCATGGTGGAGCTGGGCTATCGGCCTCTGGGATTCTTTGATTTTGTGATTCCGGGGGGGATGCTTGCGGGGGTCGGGTTTTTATATGTGCTTTTGATTGTGCCCCGGCTTTTGCCCTCGCGCGCCAATATGACACGTGATTTAGTCGGTTCACAGAAGGAGTTTGTTGCCGAGCTTGACGTATCACTTGAGTCGAAATTGGTGGGGATGGAATGCGTCGAGGGGCGTTTTCCCGAACTTGGCGCACTGAATGTGAAGCTTATTCAACGCGGCGGGCATTTGATTTTGCCGCCGTTTGAAGGGTATAGCATTGAATCGGGGGATACGTTGATTGTGGCTTCGGGGCGGGAGGCGTTGGCTGATTTATTGTCGAAATACCCTGGTTTCCTGTTATCAGAGGAAGAGGCGCATTTTATCGAGAAGCGGTCGCAGGCTGAGCGGGATAAAGACGGGCCTGCGGTGGAAACACAAGGCGCAGAAACCCGGGTTCTGGCCGAGATTATGATTACGCCGGCTTCGCGGATGATTGATATGTCGCTGGAGCGGGTGAATTTTCATCGCCAATTCGGGGTGATTGTTTTGGGGATTCAGCGTCGTGCCAAAGTGGTACGCCGCCGTTTGGGGCGTATTCGTCTGGAGGCGGGGGATGTGCTGCTTGTTGCTGGAGGGCGAAGCGTTGTTGATTCTATGCGCGATAGCACCGATTTCATTGTGCTTTCGGGGTCTAAACGGGATTTGCCCGTGCCGGGGAAGGCCCCGATTGCGGGCGGAATTTTTCTTTTGGCGATTGGGTTGGCGGCATCGGGGGTGATCTCTATTCCTGTGGCGGCGATTGGGGGAGCTGTTTTTATGATTGCGGGCGGGTGTTTGAATATTCGTCAGGCCATGCGGGCGCTTGATCGTAAGATTTTCTTTCTTGTGGGTTCTATGCTGGGGTTAGGGGTGATGATTGAGGTCTCGGGCGCGGCGCGGTTTGTGGCCGAGAGCATGATTGTACTGCCTTATGCACAAGATCCTCTGGTTATGATTGCGATGTTGTTTTTGTTTGTTGCGATTATGACCAACCTTTTGAGTAATAATGCGTGCGCAATTTTGTTTACGCCCATTGCGATGAACTTGGCCGGAAGTGTCGAAGTGCCGCCGGGTTTTGCGTATGATATTTCTTTTATCTTTGCGATTACGGTTGTTTTTGCAGCTAACTGCTCGTTTGCCTCGCCGATTGGGTATCAGACGAATTTACTGGTGATGGGGCCGGGGCATTACCGTTTTCGGGACTTCCTGAAAGGGGGCGTGCCTCTTGTGCTTGTCTTGTGGATTACCTATATTCTCATCGCTCGTTATTATTTTGGACTTTAAAAACACATGCGTATTTCATCGTATAACCCGCAAGATCGTTATCGCCGTAAGGCCGCAGACCGCATGGCCGGTGTGATGATGGTTGTCCTGATTTTGGGGCTGGCGTTTGGTTTTGGCTTCTGGCTTGGCCGGCAGGCGGCGGGGTATGGCGAGCGTTCGCTTAAGAAACAGGTCGAAAGCATTCGCGCCGAGCGGGATACTCTGCAAGATAGCGTAACTGAGCTTCGTGCGGAGACGCAAACGGCCAATGCCCGTTATGAACAGCTTCAGAAGGAATATAATGAAACCGTGCCTGAGGGGCCAATGCGTGATCTGGTGACGATGTTGAGCAAGCAGATTGAGGAGGGTCGGGATCCGCAAAGATTGGCGTTTCTTATTCGTTCGGCTCAGCCGCCGCGAAATTGCAGTGAGCCGGAGACGAAGCGTTTTGTTGTGTCGACGCCGAGCTATAAAGGGCCGGGGGGGCAGATTACGCTGGCCAATGGCGCGCTTGTGATTAAGGGCAGCGGGGTTTCGGCTGTGAATGCGGAGGGAAATCCTGAGGCGTGGTATGACCCATCAAAGCCGATTTCGATTGATTTTATTACGCTGGGCGGGGTTAAGGATACGAAATCGGGCGTTATGCCGCTTCATCATTCTGTTGTTGTGGGGGCGAGGGAATATCGACTGACGATTACGGATGGGGCGAAATCATATGGCAAGGTGACCTTCGATAGTTGTGATTATCCCTAGAGATTAAGGGGCGAAGAACAGGGCGTTGATCTTATCCAGCCGCGCTTCAAAATCAAAACTCAATGCGAATTTGTGGCCGTTCATCAGGGCCGGGTTGCTGCCTGTTGTTGATATCAGGAAACGGTATTGTCCGCCGCCGATATTGTCTGCTTGCACTTTAAAATGATCGTAATGCAGGTTTTGCAGGGCTTTGTGGATCAGGGCTTGTTCGTCTTCCTGTGCGGTGAGCAGTTTCAGGAAGGCCGGATCGGTGATTGCGATTGTTCCTGCGCCGTGGCTTTGCAGCGTTATGTTTTGTAATGAAGGTTTCTGGTTGGTTGTGATGATATTGGCTGTACCGGTTATCATGCCGCCGCCTGACCAGTTGCCCAAGGACAGTTCGCTAAACAGGGTTTCGAGGTTGATCAGGTTGATTTTGATTTCAGCTATCTCACCGATGGGGGGCGTTATTATAACTTCGCCATCGGCAAAACGAATCGAGGCTTGTTTGAATTCGGGGGCGTTGTCATGGCTTAGTGAGAGTGTGGCGACGCAGCTATGGTTCATTTTAAAGTCATTGAGGGAGCATGTGAACCAGTTTTCGGCTTTGCCGCTTTGCACGGCAGCGTCGCTCAAAGGCATTTCAAAAGTGCCCGAAGTTATTGATGCATTTGTGATTTCCGCGATTATCTGGTTTTGTTGAGATGTGTTCAGGGTTGAAACACCCCTCAAAGATATCGGAGCATTATCAGGAAACACAGAGAATGCAATGGTTTTGGGCCAAGGGTTCTCTTCGATCAGCGGTTGTTCTTCGCTATCCGTTGTGTCTTCCATGGAAAGCTGCGGGCTTGGCTGGGTCTTAATGATTTCGGCGAAAAGACCTGCGGCATTGTTTTCAAAATTGATTTCGGTGGCACCTGTCAGTGGGATTTTTTCTGACAGGTCTGGGGGCGGGGCGATGGTTTTGACTTTGCTTAAGAATGTTTTCAGGTTTTGTGGATCTTCGCTGAAAAGCGTGCCGTTATATAGAGCGGGGGTATAGAGATCGGGGATTGTCAGGGTGAGTTCAAGGTTTTCGCTCCGGGTGGATTTTCCGGAAAGGTAGAGCATGGGGGTTGTGAGATTGCCCTGAAGCGTGAGGGCGGCACTTTTCCATGGATGGTCGGCGAGGTTGAGGCCGTCGGCGCGAAGCGCTCCTCGGAATTCCAAATCTGAAATGCTGGTGCCGCTGAGGTTCAATGAACCGCTAGCGCGGGTCATTTTTAAGGCTTTGGTGTCAATCGTGGCTTCGGGGATTTCCAGATCAATCTGCCACCAGCCGTTTTCGTTCCATACGCCTTGACCTTGACCTTTGAGGCGGAGGTTCTTTTGCGCCAGATACAGGGATGTTTGCACGGATGTGCCGTCTTTTTGTGCGGCGGCTATGGCGTCAAAGCCCAGCGTTGCGCCGCCATAGACGGTTTGGATTGTGAGCTGGCTTTTGGTGATGTTGATGTTATCGGCCAGGGGTTTGTTTGGCATTTTGAGGTTTGATAAGGTTTTGGCGTGCGGGTTTTTGAGGTCTGCGATGTCTTCGATAATGGTCAGTCCTTCGATTGTTGCGGTTTTAAACTTTTGTTTAAGGAGTATGCTCAAAGGGGAGTAGGTCAGGCGCAGGCTTTTTATGGTGATGAAGCCGTTTTCATCGAGGACAAGGTCTTCATAGATCATTTTGCCGTTGAGGTTGGCAATCGGGCTTGGCAGGTATTCGGGCGCGATGCCGAAGCTCAAGAGGCGATCATTGACGCGGTCCTCGACCATTTGCGGGACGAGGAAAAGATAGGCTGCGCCTGCCGCGAGCAATACAAGGAGGATGGCGGCGGCGGAGATGGTTTTTATGTTGAACAGATTTTTGCGCATGGATATTTTGTCCTCGCGCCCTTGCTTAAACATCTATGTCGGAGGCGAATTCCGCGTTGTCCTGAATGAACTGGAAACGTGGCTCCGCATTTTTTCCCATCAGACGCTCGACCAGATCGTCAACATCGGCGTTGGTGATTTGGGCCTCTAAGGGGTTTGCATCTTCGGTGAGGCCTTGATCCAGCCCAGCAATCGCGATGGCTTCGGGGAGTTTTACGCGGAGCAGGGTGCGACTATGCGGGCTCATGGTGGTTTCCTTGAGCTGCTTGGCGGGCATTTCGCCGAGGCCCTTAAAGCGGCTGATTTCGACTTTTTTGCCTTTGAACTCTTTGCTTTCGAGAAGTTTGTCTTTGTCGGCGTCGTCCATGGCATAGGCGCTGTGGTTGCCTGCGACAACGCGGAAGAGCGGCGGCTGGGCGAGGTAGAGGTGGCCGTTTTCGATGAGCGGGCGCATTTGTGAATAGAAAAAGGTGATGAGCAGCGAGGCAATATGCGCGCCGTCGACATCCGCATCGGTCATGATGATGATACGTTCATAGCGGAGTTTGTTGAGGTCGAAATCTTTGCCAGAGCCGCAGCCCATGGCCTGAATAAGATCTTGGATTTCTTGGTTGGCGCGGATTTTATCCTTGGTTGCGCTGACGACGTTCAGGATTTTACCGCGCAAGGGCAGGATGGCTTGAGTTTCACGGTTGCGGCCTTGTTTGGCGGAGCCGCCCGCGCTGTCACCCTCAACGATGAACAGTTCGGTGTCTTCGGAATCGCGGCGGGAACAGTCTGCGAGTTTTCCGGGAAGGCGGAGTTTTTGAGTTGCGGATTTTCGCGCCTGAAGGCGGTCTGATTTACGGCGCAAGCGCTCTTCCGCTTTTTCGATCAGGGCGTGGAGCAGCGTGTTTGCCGCGCCCGGATCGCTGGACAGCCAGAGGTCGAAGGGGTCTTTCATCGCGGTGTCGACCCATTTGGACACGTTGTTGCTGGCGAGTTTTTCTTTGGTCTGGCCTTGGAATTGCGGGTCTTTGATGAAGACGGACAGGAGGATGGATGCGCCGCCGATGATATCATCAGCGGTGATGAGGCCAGCTTTTTTGTTGCTCGTCATTTCGCCGTAATTGCGGATGCCGCGTGCGAGCGCGGTTCGGAGCCCCTGTTCGTGCGTTCCGCCGCTCGGGGTGGGGACGGTGTTACAGTATGAATGCGCGAAGCCTTCACCGTCCGTGGGCCAAGTGATTGCGTATTCAACGTGACCTTCACCGTCGGGCAGGTCGGTTTTGCCTGCAAAGGCGCGTGGAATAATTGTGCCGCGTTTGCCGAGGGAGGCGGTGAGGTAATCGAGCAGGCCGCCGGGAAAGTGAAAAACGGCTTCAGGCGTAACCTTGCTATCTTCAGGGATAATTTCCGGAGCGCATTTCCAGCGGATTTCTACGCCTGAGTACAGATAGGCTTTTGAGCGCGCCATCTGGAAGAGCCAGCCCGGTTTAAAGCGCATGGTGTCGCCGAAAATTTCGGGATCGGGATGAAAGAAAACAGTTGTGCCGCGGCGGTTGCTCACGGGGCCAAGGTTTTCAATCTTGCTGATGGCAAGGCCGCGAGAAAAGCTCTGTTTATAGAGTTGTTTGTCACGGGCGACTTCGACCCACATCATATCGGAGAGAGCGTTCACAACTGAAATCCCGACGCCGTGAAGGCCGCCTGAGGTTTCGTAGGATTTGCCGGAGAATTTGCCGCCGGAGTGCAGGGTTGTCATAATGACTTCCAGAGCCGACTTTCCTGGGAATTTTGGGTGTTCGCCGACGGGGATGCCGCGGCCATTGTCACGTATGGTAAGGTTGTATTCACTATCGAGTGAGATTTCGATCCAATCGGCGTGGCCTGCAACGGCTTCGTCCATGGAGTTGTCGAGGATTTCACCGGCGAGGTGGTGATAGGCGCGCTCATCCGTGCCGCCGATATACATACCGGGGCGTTTGCGGACAGGCTCGAGCCCTTCCAGAACTTCGATGGAAGAGGCATCATATGCGTTTTCGGCGGGCGCGGTTTTGGATGCGAATAAATCAGACATAATTGATGGTTAACGCGTCATCGCCTGTAAATCAAGGGGCTAGCGGTTTTTGATCCTGAAATGCCCTCAGGAAAATAGTCTAAATTCTTTTTGAGTTTTTATGAAAGATCAAAAGCACTATGATATAATGATCTGAGTATGTCGGTTACACGTATTAGAGGGGTTTATTGGTGAAAATGTATTTCAAAGTGTTTCAGGCGGCTTTGGTTCTGGTTTTTTTTTCTGCGCCGGCTGTTGCACAAAGTTTTTTGAGTGATTTTGAAACGCCGATGCCTCCTGTGGAGGCTCTGTCTCAAAGTCAATTTATTGAAAATACAACATTGTATGAGGAGAGCCGTTATGAGGATTCTGCACTCGCCTATAATATTCGGCTTCCCAAAGACTGGTCTAAAAGCCAAGATTTAAGCGATACTCATTTAAAATTAACACAAAATGTGGCGATTGATCTGGCGCGTTATTTTGGGCCGCCTGCTATTGATCAGGATCGGCAAAAGCTTTTGGTGCAGGCTATTGGCTTGCCACATCAGATGAGCGCGCAAATATGGCTTATTCAGTATTTACGGGCGAATAAATATTCGCTTTTGGGGTTTGAAGTCGAGGATGAGCATCGCGCTGAGGCGCTTTATGTCGTGATTGAAGATAAAGTGAGTTATGTTGTGCGGTCTGTGGTGCAAATTAACGGATCGAAGGCTTTGTTTGCACAATATTTTGTGCCACTTGAACGGTGGCATGATTATAAAAAAATGCAAGCGGAGGCTTTGCGATCTTTTGTGTTACAGCAGGAGGTTATTGCACTCGCCGAGGAAATGACGGTTTATCCGTTTATGGATGTGGCTCTTGTTCATTATCCTGTGAGTTGGGCGATCCGGTTTCCCATGATTGAGTCTGTTGATCGGTTGCGGGCACAGATGTTGAGAGTTTTAGAGACGGAGGATATCTATGCCCGCAAGACCAGAACGCTTGAAGGGCAGATTGAAATTGAATTTGTGTCTACGGTGATTTCGGATGATTTAGAGACGGAGGTGGCCAAATATGATGAAATATTGGCCGAGCAGGGTCTTGCCATTGGGGTGCCGATTGATACTGAGCAGACGATGATTTTTAACGATTTTATCGAGTTTGCCTATACCGAGGTTTATGAAACCAAAGACAAGGGAAACTCACTTATCGATTACGAATTTTGGATTACCACTTTGGGGACGGGGGATCATTACATCTTTATTTCATTGCTCACGCCTGCGCGCGATACAGATTTTACAAGTTGGATCAGAAATACCGAGACTTATAAAGTTGTGGCGCAGAATATCGAGCCACAAAATCAGGATCAATAATCTTAGCTGGAGTAATACATCGCGTATTCAATGGGGTGAACCATGGTTTCGTATTGCTCGTTTTCTTCGGATTTCAGCGCGATATAGCTTTCGAGGAATTCTGCTGTAAAGACTTTACCTTTTAGCAAATAGTCGTGGTCTTTCTTTAGGGCGGCCAGTGCGTCGCGTAGGGATCCGCAGACGGTGGGGATTTGATCGAGGCGGTTTTTCGGCAGGTCATAGAGGTTTTCATCCATCGCTTCGCCGGGATGAATTTTGTTTTCAATCCCATCAATTCCTGCCATCAGCATGGCTGCGAAGGCCAGGTAAGGATTTGCCGCCGGATCAGGGAAGCGGATTTCTATACGTTTGCCCTTAGGTGAGGCGGAATAGGGGATGCGGCAGCTTGCCGAGCGATTGCGCGCGGAATATGCAAGCAGAACAGGGGCTTCGTATCCCGGGACAAGGCGTTTATAGCTGTTTGTCGTGGGGTTGGTAAACGCGTTGAGGCTTTTGGCATGTTTGATGATGCCGCCGATATAATAGAGCGCGGTTTCCGAGAGTTCGGCATAGTCTTCTTTTGTCCCAACGAAAAGGGGCTTGCCCGATTTCCAGATGGATTGGTGCACGTGCATACCGGAGCCGTTATCACCGAACATCGGCTTGGGCATAAAGGTTGCAGTTTTACCATAGGCGTTGGCGACATTATGGACAACGTGTTTATAAATCTGGATGTTGTCGGCGCTGTCGACGAGTGTTGAGTATTGGACTCCCAGTTCGCATTGCGCGGGGGCGACTTCGTGGTGGTGTTTTTCCACCGCAAGCCCCATGGATTGCATGACGGTCAGCATTTCGCCGCGAATATCGGAGAGGCTATCTACGGGGCTTTCGGGGAAATACCCGCCTTTGGCTCTGGGGCGGTGGCCCATATTGCCGGTGTCGTAGGTTTTGCCGCTATTGGAGGGGAATTCTTCGCTGTCGATTTCAAAGCCGATTTTGGTTTGATCCATATGGACTTTGACATCTTCGAAAATGAAGAACTCGGCTTCGGGGCCGAAATAGGCGGTGTCGCCGACGCCGCTGGTTTTAATATAGGTTTCAGCAGCTTTGGCGATGGAGCGCGGGTCGTGGTCATAGGCTGTGCCGTCGGGGTTATAGATATCGCAAAAAATCTTGATTGTGCCCTGGGCGGCAAAGGGGTCGATGGTGATTTTGTTCAGATCTGGCTTCATAACCATGTCGGAATCGTTGATCGCTTTCCAGCCAGAGATAGAGGAGCCGTCAAAGAAAATGCCGCGGTCAAGTTTATATTCATCCAGGAGCGAGGCGTGTTCTGTGGTGTGCTGCCATTTGCCGCGCATGTCGGTGAAGTTCATATCGACGAACTGGATGTCGTTATCCTTGATATATTTCAGAAGCGCTTTGTTGTCTTTGAATTTCAGGCCTTGGGTTGTCACGATATGTCCTTTTGCTAAAGAAAGAAAAAAGTGGGGCGATCGACGGGGCTTGAACCCGCGACCACTCGGATCACAACCGAGGGCTCTACCAGCTGAGCTACGACCGCCACATTTTAAGTCTTTGATTTAAAGACGTGACATAGATGAGGTCAAGAGTTTTCATGACCGGACATCATTTTTCAATTTGGTGCGGCTGGACGGACTTGAACCCCCGCACGACGATGTCGTGCTTCTTATAAAAAGAGTGGGGGTTGGGAACAACCAGTTTATTCGCACCATTTAACGGTACTCAAATATTTCAATTTTGGTGCGGCTGGAGGGACTTGAACCCCC
>CAYGJS010000009.1:0-21588 GCA_964350435.1 uncultured Micavibrio sp. | reverse complement strand
TTTAACGGTACTCAAATATTTCAATTTTGGTGCGGCTGGAGGGACTTGAACCCCCACGCCTTGCAGCGCCAGAACCTAAATCTGGTGCGTCTACCAATTTCGCCACAGCCGCATCCACAAATTGACGCCTCTAGGTAATCGTTTCTTTAAAAGAATTCAACATATTTTCCGAGTTATTTATTGTCAGACGCTTAAAACATTGCTATCACAGCCCACGAACACAGGCTTATGCTTTAAATACGCTCAAGATATATAAGGTAAGATTATGAAAGTTAAAGAAATTAAATCCGAAGGTCTTTTCCATGAATTGGAAATTACAATTCCCGCAAATGACATTGACGCGCGCGTTGAGGCGAAGCTGATCGAGGCTGGAAAGACTATCCGTATGCCGGGTTTCCGTGCAGGCAAAGTGCCACTGGCGATGCTTAAGAAGCGCTATGGCAATGCGATTATGGGTGAGGTTCTGGAAGCCGCGGTGAATGAAACATCACAGCAAGCCTTGCAGGATAAAAAACTGAAACCCGCTATGCAGCCGAAGATTGAAGTGAAGAGCAAGGATTTCGGGTCCGGTAATGATCTTGTTTATACGGTGGAAGTCGAAACGCTGCCTGAGATC
Organism: uncultured Micavibrio sp.; assembly: GCA_964350435.1. Taxonomy (GTDB): domain Bacteria; phylum Pseudomonadota; class Alphaproteobacteria; order Micavibrionales; family Micavibrionaceae; genus TMED27. The sequence goes on along the minus strand of CAYGJS010000009.1, from coordinate 20,972 downwards.
AAGATTACAGATTTTAAAGGCGTGAAGCTGGAAAAGCCTGTGGCAAAGCCGACGGATGATGATATCCATATGGCGCTTGAGCGGATTGCGGAAAACAACAAGCCTTTGGTGACGGTTGAAGCCAAGCGCGGCGCGAAAGACGGCGATATTGTTGTTATTGATTTTGACGGTCGGACAGCAGATGACAACGTGCATCAAGACGGTATGAAGGCTGAAGGGCATCAGCTTCGCCTTGGTTCAGGCCAATTTATCCCTGGTTTCGAAGATCAGTTGATCGGTAAAAAGGCCGGCGAGACGGTCGAAGTTAAAGTTGGTTTTCCTGAAAATTATGGTGCCAAGGAATTGGCCGGACGCGATGCTATTTTTGATGTGACCATTCACGAGATTAAAGAGCAGGGCGAGGCCAAGATTGATGATGCGTTCGCAAAATCGTTGGGAATGGAAGATCTGAAAGCGCTTAAGGCTGCGATTTCAGAGCAGCTTTCCAAGGAATTTGAAGTGACCAGCCGCATGAATCTTAAGAAACTGGTTTTGGATATGCTGGATGAGAAGCATAAATTCGAAGTGCCGCCGAAGATGCTGCAGATGGAGCATGACAATATTCTTCATCAGCTCCAGCATGAGCGCCAGAGAAACGGCGATGAGAGCGAGTTGAGCAAAGCCGAAGAAAAAGAGTATAAAGACATTGCTGCGCGCCGTGTGCGTTTGGGTATTGTTTTGGCGGAGATTGGTTCAGCGAACAAGATCAGTGTTGGCGATCAGGAAATGCAGCGCGCGGTGATTGCCGAAGCGCAGAAATTCCCGGGTCAGGAGCGCGAGGTGTTTGATTACTACGCCAAGAACCGTGATGCGATGGAATCGCTTCGTGCGCCTGTATATGAGGACAAGGTGATTGATTATATTCTTGAGCTTGTTGACGTGAAGGAAAAGGAAGTGTCCGTTGAGGAACTTCATATGCTTTTGGAGGATGACGAGCCTGAGAAAAAGCCAAAGAAAGCGGCGGCAAAGAAGGACGATTCTGATAAGCCGGCCGCTAAGAAAAAAGCACCTGCGAAGAAAAAAGCCTCTTAAAGAAACGCACTTAATATTACTTTGTGACTTGAACAAACCGTATCTCCTCAGGTACGGTTTGTTTGTATCTGAGCAACATCATAAACGGAAAAAGAAAAGAACATGACCGAACGCGACCCACTCGAAGTATATAACAGCCATTTGATCCCGACTGTGATCGAGCAAACAAACCGCGGTGAGCGTGCGTTTGATATTTTTTCCCGGCTTTTGAAGGAGCGGATTATTTTCCTGACCGGTGAAGTGAATGATTATGTGTCTTCATTGATCTGCGCGCAGCTTTTGTTCCTAGAATCCGAGAACCCGAAAAAAGACATTTTCTTTTATATCAATTCTCCGGGCGGCGTTGTGACTTCCGGTTTGGCGATGTATGACACGATGCAATACATCAAGCCTGAGGTTTCCACCGTGTGTATTGGACAGGCGGCGTCTATGGGGTCATTGCTATTGACAGCCGGGGCAGAGGGCAAACGGTATTCTTTGCCCAGTTCACGGATCATGATTCACCAGCCATCGGGCGGGGCGCGCGGGCAGGCATCCGATATTGAGATTCAAGCGCAGGAAATCTTGCGTTTGCGTAAATTCCTGAACAATCTTTACGTGCATCACACAGGCCAGAAATTGGCGGTTATTGAGAAGGCTATGGATCGGGATAATTTTATGAGCGCGGAAGAAGCCAAGAAATTCGGACTTATTGACAAGGTGGTGGAGAGCAATATGCTGCCTTCCGCCGACGATAAAAAGTAGTAATGAAAAATAAAGGTTTTATCGGTTAAAATTGGGGATGTCTTGATTTCGCGATTAAGCATGCCATTTTAATTCATAGGACTTATTTACGAAACATAACCGAAAGAGATTTTCATGCTTGGTGATTCAAAAGAATCCAAACAAACACTTGCGGCATTGCCACTGCGCGATATCGTTGTTTTCCCACATATGATTGTGCCACTTTTTGTTGGCCGTGAAAAATCGGTGAAGGCGCTGGAAACCGTTATGCATAATGACAAGCAGATCTTGCTTGTGACGCAAAAAACACCGTCCGAGGATAATCCGGGGCCGAAAGACCTTTATATGGTCGGGACGATTGGCACGATCTTACAGCTTTTGAAATTGCCTGATGGGACTGTAAAGGTTTTGGTTGAGGGCGGGGCGCGGGTGCGCGTTCACAAATACGATGACTCGGAGTATTTGAAGGCTGAAGTGAGTAGAATTGAGCTGGAAGAGGCTGTGAGCGACGAAGTGGAAGCACTTTCGCGCGCTGTTACAACTCAGTTTGAGCAGTATGTAAAGTTAAACAAGAAGATTCCACCAGAAGTCATTGTTTCTGTTAATCAAATTGAAGAGCCGGCCAAGATGGCGGATACGATTGCGTCGCATTTGGCGTTAAAGATCGATCAAAAGCAGGAATTATTGGAGATTCCGTCGGCCATTGAGCGTTTAGAGAAGATTTATAGCTTTATGGAAGGTGAGATTGGCGTTTTGCAGGTTGAAAAACGTGTTCGCAGCCGTGTTAAGCGCCAAATGGAAAAAACTCAGCGTGAATATTACCTGAATGAGCAAATGAAGGCGATTCAGAAGGAGCTTGGCGAGGGCGAAGACGGTCTGGATGAGATCGGCGAGCTTGAGAAGAGGATCGAAGAGGCCAAATTTCCGAAAGAGGCCAAAGAGCGGGCACAAAAAGAAGTCAAGAAATTGCGTCAGATGTCGCCGATGTCTGCGGAGTCTACGGTTGTGCGGAATTATCTGGATTGGCTTTTATCTGTGCCGTGGAGCAAGAAAAGCCGCGTCAAGAAAGATATCAAGCTTGCCAAGGAGGTTCTGGATAAGGATCATTATGGTTTGGAGAAGGTTAAAGAACGGATTTTGGAATATCTGGCGGTTCAGCAACGCACCAAGAGCGTGCGCGGGCCGATATTGTGTCTGATTGGCCCGCCGGGGGTTGGTAAAACATCGCTTGGCAAATCGATTGCGCGGGCGACAAATCGTGAATTTGTAAGGATGGCTTTGGGCGGCGTGCGGGATGAGAGCGAGATTCGCGGCCACCGCCGAACCTATATCGGGGCGATGCCGGGCAAGATTATTCAGGGCATGAAGAAGGGCAAGGTCACGAACCCGCTATTCCTGCTGGACGAGATTGACAAATTGGGGTCGGACTGGCGGGGGGATCCGTCTTCAGCGCTGCTGGAGGTGCTTGATCCTGAACAAAACTCGACGTTTCAAGATCATTATATTGAGCTGGATTACGATCTTTCGAATGTGATGTTTGTTTGCACTGCGAATAGTCTGGCGGATATTCCACGTCCGCTTATGGACCGGATGGAGCTTATCCGCATTTCCGGTTACACCGAGGATGAAAAGGTTGAGATTGCCAAGCGTCATTTGCTGAATAAACAGATGAAAGCGGCGGGTTTGAAGAAGAAAGAGTTTTCGATTAGTGACAATGCGTTGCGCGATCTTATTCGGTATTATACCCGTGAGGCGGGCGTGCGTTCACTGGAGCGGGAGCTTGCCAATCTTTGCCGCAAGGCGATTAAAGAGATTCTGATGAAGGGCCGCGAAAAAATTTCGATTACGCCGCGCAGTCTTGATAAATATGCGGGCGTGCGAAAGTTCGGCCTGCGTGAAATTGACGATCATCATAATGTTGGTGTGGTTAGCGGCTTGTCTTATTCCGAAGTCGGCGGTTCGATCCTGCAGATTGAAGCCGTGGATTATGAGGGTAAAGAGGGTAAGGTCTCTATGACCGGTAACCTTAAAGACGTTATGAAAGAATCCATTACTGTGGCTGAGATGCTCGTGAAATCGCGCGCGGCGCAATATGGGATCGATTACGAAGCCTTGCAGAAGAAACAAGTTCACGTGCATGTGCCGGAAGGGGCGGTTCCGAAAGATGGACCATCCGCAGGGGCGGCGATGGTGACGGCGATTGTGTCATGTTTGACCGATATTCCGATTCATAATGAGCTGGCGATGACCGGCGAGGTGAATTTGCGCGGTAAGGTGACGGAGATCGGCGGATTGAAAGAAAAGCTTCTTGGCGCAGTTCGCGGCGGCATAAAGACGGTTTTGATCCCTGCGGATAATGAAAAGGATCTTGAAGATATTCCTGCGAATGTCAAAAAAGAGCTGAGAATCATTCCTGTGCGGACAATCGATGAAGTGCTTGCTCATGCTTTGTTAGAGATGCCAAAGCCGATAATTGTCGATGAAAATGCAAAAATCGACGAAATTAGCTCAAAAACTGCAGAAAATAAGGGCGATGAGGTGATTCGGCATTGATTCCCTTCCTAAAAAGGCCTAAAAGATTCGTATGGGTCTGAAACACACGGTGCTCAAGGGTTAGCTGAGAGTGCTCTGGGTGTTTCGGAAAATTGCTTAACTTTAACCTAAAGGGGATTATTATGAACAAGCAAGACCTCGTATCTAAAGTTGCTGCAGAAGCAGACATTCCAAAAACTAAAGCCGCTGCTGCTGTTGATGCAGTTATCGAAGCCGTAAAAAGCGCTTTGAAAAAAGGTGACGATGTTCGCCTTGTTGGTTTTGGAACATTCTCTGTAGCAAACCGCGCAGCGACAACTGGCCGTAACCCACGTACCGGTGAGCCAATCAAGATTCCAGCTTCCAAGCAGCCTAAATTTAAAGCTGGTAAAGAGCTGAAAGAAGCCGTTAACAAAAAGAAATAAGCGACCTTTGGTCGTCCCCAGCCAAAGCGGGGATATATTTCATTTTAAAGCCCCGCTTTTTCGAGCGGGGTTTTTCTATTTAAGGCGCAGATTTTCCCTTGATTTCTTGGGGCGGGATGATTAAACATACGTCTTCACCACTTTGGGGGCGATTAGCTCAGTGGTAGAGCGCTTCGTTTACACCGAAGATGTCGGCAGTTCGACCCTGTCATCGCCCACCATTCTTCACCTTTTATTCTCAGGCTTTCTTGCTCGTCGCTTATGACCGTCAGGTCATTGCGCTTCTCGCGCTGCGCCTGATGATAAAATCTATCGAATAACACATTCTCTCTAAAATCTTTGACCTTGACGGTAATTAGATCTAAATAAACCGCATGGTTCAGATCATTCAGACACCGCGTCACAAGACGCACGCCGTGAAGGTTCGTAATGTTACGCTGGGGGGCGGCGCGCCTGTGCTTGTGCAATCTATGACGAATACGGATACGGCGGATGTTGAAAAAACTCTGGCGCAGGTTAAGGATCTGTTTTGGGCGGGCAGCGAAATTGTCCGCATTACAGTCAATGATGATAACGCCGCCAAAGGCGCGATAAAGCTGCGCGAAGCTCTTGATAAAGAAGGGCTGGATGTGCCGCTTGCGGGCTGTTTTCACTATAACGGGCATACGTTGCTCAATGATTATCCTGATCTATGCGAGGCTTTGGATAAATATCGCATAAACCCGGGCAATGTGGGTTTCGGGAAGAAAAAAGATGCGCAGTTCGAGATGATGCTGGAGAAGGCCGCGCAGTATAATAAGGCGGTGCGGATTGGCGTGAATTGGGGGTCTTTGGACGCCGCGCTAGCCACCAAGCTTATGGATGAGAACGCACAGCGCGCAGAGCCGTGGGATGCCGATAGTGTGATGCGTGAAACGCTGGTGCAGTCGGCTTTGCTCTCGGCGGAAAAGGCGATTGATGTGGGTCTGCGGCCAGATCAGATTATTCTGTCGGCCAAGGTTTCGCGGGTTCAGGATTTGATTGCGGTGTATCGGGAGCTGGCGAAGCGTACGAATTATGCGCTGCATCTCGGTCTGACCGAAGCGGGGATGTCTTCGAAGGGGATTGTCGCGACCGCGCTGGCGGAAGGGATTCTGCTCAATGAAGGGATTGGCGATACGATTCGTGCCTCCCTTACACCCGAGCCGAATGGGGATCGGACTTTGGAAGTTAAAGTCTGTAAGGAGATTTTGCAGGCTCTGGGCTTGCGGAGCTTTACGCCAGAGGTGGCGGCGTGTCCGGGGTGCGGGCGCACGACCAGCACATTTTTTCAAGAGCTTGCGCAGGATATTCAGCGGCACTTAGATATCAATATGCCGAAATGGAAAGAGAAATATGCGGGCGTGGAAACGCTGAAAGTCGCGGTGATGGGCTGTATCGTCAATGGGCCGGGGGAGAGCAAGCACGCGGATATCGGCATTTCATTGCCCGGCACGGGGGAAAGCCCGATCGCGCCGGTGTTTATTGACGGCAAGAAAGCGCAGACGCTACGCGGGGAGAATATTGCGGCGGAATTTCAGGCTCTGGTTGAAGAGTATATTGAGAAACGTTTTGGCGGGCGCAGTGAAGCGGCTTAATTTTGAACCACCACGATCACTGCGAACACAAAGAAAATAAAATAAACGTCGTGATCGTTGCGTGCGTTGTGGTTAAATTAAAATTATGAAACTCAAAAACAAAAATCTTCTAAAAGACAAAGCCTATATCGGCGGGAAATGGGTCAGCGGGGCGCGAAACTTTGATGTGCTTAATCCTGCAGATGGTTCGAAAATCGCCAGTGTGCCCGATCTATCTACCAAAGATGTTGTCGCGGCGATAAAGGCCGCGGAGAGGGCGTTTCCTGATTGGGCGGCCAGAACCGCGAAAGAGCGCAGCTCTATTCTTAAAAAATTCTATCAGCTTATTGTCAATAATGCCGATGATCTGGCGGCGATCCTTAAAGCGGAGCAGGGCAAGCCTCTTGCTGAGGCCAAGGGTGAGGTGCTTTACGGCGCGAGTTTCATTGAGTGGTTTGCCGAGGAAGGCAAGCGGGCGTATGGCGATATTATTCCCTCGCATTTAAAGGGTGCACGCGTTCTGGTGCAAAAGCAGCCGATTGGGGTTTGTGGTTTTATTACGCCGTGGAATTTCCCTTCGGCGATGATTACACGCAAAATCGGGCCTGCGCTGGCGGCTGGTTGCACGGCGGTGCTTAAGCCCGCATCGGAAACGCCTCTATCGGCATTGGCTTTGGGCGTTTTGGCTGAAGAGGCGGGGATTCCTCAAGGGGTTCTCAATATCGTGACTGGAACAGGAGCGCGGGAGATTGGTGAGGCTCTGTGTGAGAGTTCGGTTGTGCGGAAGCTGTCTTTTACAGGCTCTACGCGTGTGGGCAAGATTTTGATGGCGCAATGCGCGGACACGGTGAAGAAGATATCGCTGGAGCTGGGCGGGAATGCGCCGTTTATTGTGTTTGATGATGCGGATATTGACGCCGCCGTAAAGGGCGCGATTGCCTGTAAGTACCGCAATGCAGGGCAGACTTGCGTTTGCGCGAACCGCATTTATGTGCAGGACGGCATTTATGATGAATTTACCCAGAAGTTTGTGAAGGCTGTTAAGGCTCTGAAAGTCGGGGTTGATATTGGCCCGCTTATCAGTGTGGATGCGGTAAGCAAAGTTGAGGAGCATATCTCCGATGCTATAGGGCAGGGCGGGACGCTTATGGTTGGAGGTGCGCGGCATAAAATGGGCGGGACGTATTTTGAGCCTACTGTGATTGCGGGCGCTACTCAGGGTATGAAAGTTGCGCGGGAGGAGACATTCGGGCCGCTCGCGCCATTGTTTCGGTTTAAGGATGAAGCGGACGTTATCGCGCAAGCGAATGATACGGAATACGGTCTTGCGTCATATTTCTATGCCAAGGATATGGCGCGGATTTGGCGGGTGTCGGAAGGCTTGGAATACGGGATGGTGGCTGTCAATACGCCGATCCTGTCGACCGAGATTGCGCCCTTTGGCGGGGTGAAGCAATCGGGAATCGGGCGGGAGGGTTCAAAATACGGTCTGGAGGAGTATTTGGAAATTAAATATATCCTTATGGCAGAATAATAAATTGGAGGTTTCGAAAAAATGATTATCGGCGTTCCCAAGGAAATTAAGACACTTGAACATCGCGTGGGGCTGGTGCCTTCGTCGGTAAAAGAATTCGTGCGCCATGGGCATGAGGTGATTATTGAAACCGGCGCGGGCGCGGCGATCAATTTCACGGATATGGATTATCAGGCTGTGGGCGCGCGCATTGGCGGCGACGCGGCGGAAGTGTTCGACCAAGCCGATATGATTATCAAGGTGAAAGAGCCGCAGGCGTCCGAAATTGCGATGCTGCGTCCTGATCATGTGCTTTTTACCTATTTGCATTTGGCGGCGGATAAAGCGCAGGCGGAAGGGCTGATGAAATCTGGCGCGACGTGCATTGCTTATGAAACGGTCACGGGTAAGGATGGGCGGAGCCTGCCCTTGTTGCAGCCCATGAGTGAGATTGCCGGGCGGCTCTCTATTCAAGTCGGGGCATATCATCTGCAGAAGCATAAAGGCGGCACAGGACGCTTAATCGGCGGCGTGCCGGGGGTGAAACCTGCGGAGGTTCTTATTATTGGCGGCGGGGTTTCTGGGTTTCATGCGGCGCAGATGGCGACGGGTTTAGGCGCGAATGTGACGATTCTTGAGCGTGACAATGACCGTATGCGGTTTTTGGATGAGTATTTTATCGGGCGGGCGAATATCATATATTCGAATGCGGACGTATTGGAGCGTATGGTTCAGGTTTCTGACCTTGTGATTGGCGCAGTGCTTATTCCCGGGGCTTCGGCGCCGAAACTGCTCACGAAAGAGATGCTGCCGACGATGATTCCGGGGGCGGTTTTTGTTGATATCGCGATTGACCAAGGCGGGTGCGCGGAAACATCGAAGGCCACTACGCATGATAATCCGACTTATGTGGTTGATAATGTTGTGCATTATTGTGTGGCGAATATGCCGGGGGCAGTGCCGCTGTCTTCGGCGCTTGCGCTTAATCATTCGGTGCTGCCTTATGCGCTTGAACTGGCGAATAAGGGTTGGAAAGCCGCACTTTCTGCCAATCCCAATTTTATGAATGGTCTGAATGTCACGGCAGGGAAAATCACGCACGGCGCGGTGGCGGAGGCTCTGGATCTCGATTTTACCCCTGCGGGCGAAAGTTTAGCGGCATAATTGCAAGAAAAGCCGTTGACAATGATCGACGAAAATTGATATCTGTTTGCATCTCAAATGAGCGGGAGTAGCTCAGCTGGTTAGAGCGCCGCCCTGTCACGGCGGAGGCCGCGGGTTCAAGTCCCGTCTCTCGCGCCATTTGAGGTTTCCATGTTGATTTTTGAATATTTCTTCAGGCATGTTGGTATGCATGAATTCAGTTTTTCAAAATAAAAATATCCTTGTTATTGATGCTGAGCAATTTATGCTCGATATTGTCAAAGTTCTTTTGAAGCGTGAGGGTGCTATTCCTACGGGTGCTCATATGGCGCAAAAAGGGCTTGAATTGGCAAAATCACATGTTTTTCACGCGATCATTCTTGATCGATATATGGAGGATGGTGATGGGAATGATGTTTTGCAGGAATTAAAGACTTTTCCCAAAACGCGCGACGTTCCCGTTATTATGCTTACGGGCGAGAAAGACAGGTTTCAGATTATGAAATCTATTCAGCTTGGTGCGGTTGGGTATATTGTGAAGCCATTTAAGCCGTCTGACTTTCTTAATCAGCTTGAAAAGCTTTTGGAGAGAGATGTTATTAAAATCTAGTTTTTTACTGTTTTATTCTTTTTGTATTTTATTAACTATTTTATTTTATTATTGTTAGATGATAAAAATGTCACTCTACGATCTAGATTTGGATAATTAAAATGAATCTTCGCAATAGAAAAATTTTGCTTGTTGATGCGGCACCGAGCATGGTGAATATCGCGCGTGCTATTTTAAAGAAAGAAGGGGCGCATGTTGTTGTTGCCGGATCTTTGAGTAAGGGTATTGAGGAGCTGGGTCTGGATAAATTTGACGCCATGATTACTGAACGGGAACTTCCTGATGGGGATGGACTGGAATTTTTGACTAAAACCAAAGAAACGACTGCGAATAAAGAGGTTCCGGTTATTATGTTTACGGCGATTACGGATGCTGCCGAGATTCAAAAATCTCTGCAGGGCGGGGCGAAGGGCTATATTGTTAAGCCGTTTACGCCGAATAATTTTATGAATCAGGTTACCAAGGTCTTGGGTGCTTAGTCTTTGCTTCTTTTAATTGTACATTCATTGGAATTCTCTGTTTTCTTTTCATGCTGCCGATGCTAAAACTTTGATGGTGCAAATGATTTTTCAAAGTAAGTTTTCATGGCCTCTGCAGATTTTCTCATTCAATATTTACCGATTTTGATCTTTATGGTCATTGCTGCGGGCGTGTCTGTGGTGATGATTTTGGGGTCTGTTTTGATGGGCAATCAGAAGCCTGATCCCGAGAAAAACGCGGCGTATGAGTGCGGATTTGATGCGTTCACGGATGCGCGGAACCGTTTTGATGTGCGGTTTTATCTGGTGTGTTTGCTGTTTATTATCTTTGATCTTGAGATTGCATTTTTGTTTCCCTGGGCTATTTCTTTAGGGGGGATCGGGCTTTTCGGGTTTTGGTCGATGGTGGTTTTCCTCGGCGTTTTGACAGTCGGATTTATATATGAATGGAAGAAGGGCGCCCTTGATTGGGAGTGACGGATTATGGGGCACGATAAGCATATTATAAAAGCGCCTGAATATGAATTTCGCACAGGGGTTGATGCGCCTTTGCCGGAAGAGCAGGATATTGTTCCGCAGGCGATTTCCAAGACATTGGACGAGAAGGGGTTCTTGCTGACCTCTACTGATAATTTGTTTGACTGGGCGCGTACAGGTTCGCTTTGGCCGATGACTTTTGGGTTGGCGTGCTGCGCGGTGGAGATGATTCACGCGTATATGTCGCGTTATGACCTTGACCGTTTCGGGATTATTCCGCGTCCATCCCCGCGTCAATCCGATGTGATGATTGTGGCGGGGACGTTGACGAACAAGATGGCACCTGCGCTGCGCCGTGTTTATGACCAGATGCCAGAGCCGCGCTGGGTGGTGTCTATGGGGTCATGCGCGAATGGCGGCGGGTATTATCATTATTCATATTCCGTGGTTCGGGGGTGCGACCGCATTGTGCCGGTTGACATCTATGTGCCGGGGTGTCCGCCGACTGCGGAGGCTCTTGTATACGGGCTTTTGCAGCTTCAGAAAAAAATCCAACGTGAAGATACAAGGATTGTGCGCTGATGCCTAATGATGCCTTAAAAGATTTGGCGGATTATATCGCAGAGAAGCTTTCGGGGGCTATTGATAGGCATTCTTTTTATAAGGACGAGTTGGTTTTAGACGCCAAGGCCAAGGATATCATCGAGGTTTTGAACTTTTTGAAAGATGACAAAGAGTGTCATTTCCGTCTTTTAATTGATATTTGCGGGGTGGATTATCCTGAGCGCGGAGATGAGCGTTTTGAGGTGGTTTATAATTTGCTGTCTCTGCGGCATAATCATCGCGCCCGTGTCCGCGTGCGGACGTCGGAGGAAAACCCTGTGCCATCAGCGGTCGGGATATTCAGCGCGGCGACGTGGTTCGAGCGTGAAGTCTGGGATATGTATGGCGTAATGTTTGATGGAAATCCCGATTTGCGGCGCATTCTCACCGATTATGGGTTTGAGGGGCATCCGCAGCGTAAAGACTTCCCGCTGACGGGGTATGTCGAGCTGCGTTATGACGACGAGCTGAAGCGCGTTGTGTATGAGCCGGTGAAGCTGACGCAGGATTTCCGCAATTTTGATACGCTCTCGCCTTGGGAAGGGCTGACGGCAGTTCAGCTTCCGGGGGATGAGAAGGGTGCAATACCGCCGCATGGCTGGAAGAGCACGAAAGAGGTGAAGAAGGTATGAGCGCAGATTTAGCCAAAGATCTGGATATTGCCGAAGAAACGCAGATCAAGCCGTTTACGATGAATTTCGGGCCGCAGCATCCTGCGGCGCATGGCGTGCTTCGTCTTGTGCTTGAAATGGAAGGTGAGATCGTGGAGCGCGCCGATCCGCATATCGGACTGCTTCACCGCGGTACCGAGAAGTTGATCGAATATAAAACCTATATGCAGGCGTTGCCATACTTCGACCGTTTGGATTATGTGTGTCCGATGAACCAAGAGCATGCGTTTGCGCTGGCGACGGAGAAGCTTCTCGGGATCACGGTGCCGAAGCGCGGGCAATATATCCGCGTTCTTTTTTGCGAGCTAGGCCGCATTCTCAATCATATTTTGAATATTACGACCTTTGCCTTGGACGTTGGGGCGCTTACGCCTGCGCTTTGGGGGTTTGAAGAGCGCGAGAAGGGGATGGAATTTTATGAGCGGGTTTGCGGTGCGCGTTTGCACGCGAATTATTTCCGCCCCGGCGGAGTGGCACAAGACCTGCCTGCGGGACTTCTTGATGATATGTATGATTGGGTTGAGGATTTGCCGAAGTTCCTCGTCGATCTGGAAGGTTTGCTGACGCATAACCGGATTTTCAAGCAGCGCACGGTTGATATCGGCACCGTGTCGGATGCGGATGCGCGGGATTGGGGCTTTAGCGGGCCGATGCTTCGGGGCAGCGGCGTTGCGTGGGATTTGCGTAAGTCACAGCCTTATGATTCATATGAAGAATTTGATTTTGATATTCCTGTCGGTAAAACCGGGGATTGCTATGCCCGGTATCTGGTGCGGATGGCGGAGATGTATGAATCCATCAAGATTATGAAGCAGGCGATCAAGAATATGCCTGACGGGTTATGTAAGTCGAATGATTACAAAGTTTGCCCGCCGCCGCGCGCGGAGATGAAAAGTTCTATGGAGGCGATGATCCACCACTTTAAACTTTATACCGAAGGGTATCACGTACCCGCCGGAGAAACCTACACGGCCGTTGAGGCGCCGAAGGGGGAGTTCGGGGTGTATCTGGTGTCTGACGGTACGAATAAGCCTTATAGATGCCGCATTCGCGCTCCGGGGTTTGCACATTTGCAGGCTCTGGATTTTATGAGCAGAGGGCACCAGCTTGCCGATACGGTTTCGATTATCGGAAGCCTCGATATTGTGTTTGGAGAGATTGATCGTTAATAATTATAAAATTGACTATATTTTTTTTCCGTAATATAAGACTTCCTGTTTATACAGGATAATTATATATGAAGCCGCTGGGTATTAAATTTTCTGAAGTGAGCGCTTGGCTGGAAGAGCGGCCTATGAAGGTTTATAGTTCTATGGCTATCGCATACGAGGGAGCCTTGGCGCTCAATGCTAGCCCGGATGCTGGAGGGAGTGCGTCTTTATTGTGGGCCGCTGCGGCCATTCCTGCCTGGATCGGAAATGGCTATTCTGTGTGGAAAGGGAATGGCGGAGAGCCTGTCAAAGATCTTGTAGATTTTGATATTAAGCAGTTCGCCAAGGAAATGTTAGGGACTGTCAATTATATTGGTGAGAACTTCACTTCAAAAGCTTGGCTTGAGTTTAATGATGATTTTCAGCGTATTGGAAAGGACGGTATTTGGCTGGAAAATATTACCGATGTCGTCAGGCCTGAAAAAAATCCTGTTTCTTTTATGTTTGGTTTATTTTCTACTACAGGTGCTATGTATCTTGCCGATGCTTCGAATGTTTTTAACACTCGTGCACAAGCGGATGTTTCTGATGCGGCTATTGGGGCCCTAATTATGTCTGGCGCCCTTTATGCGTGGGTTACAAATAATCCTGCAACATCAAGTCGAATATTTACTATGGTTAATATTCCTACGCTTTTCGGAGCTTTAGAGCCTTTTATTACCTCAGTAGTCAGCGCAATTCAGAATAATGGTGGTCAGATTGAAGGACCAAATGTTGCTTTATCCTTGGCATTTTGTGCCGGCATGTATATGAATTATGTAATGTCTAAAATCAAGGCATCTACAGCTTCACGGCAGGGATTGGAAAAGGCTAGGGTTCAAGCATCTGATAATGACGTTCCAGAAGCCGATCTATAATTTTTATTTTTCATTAGTTTATCGGCTCTGGACTTTGCTCTCTAAAACATCCATTTTAAATGACGAATACGTCTTTTAAGTCTTTGGTGTTGTAATGAAAAAATTATTTGAATTGAATGCGCCGTATCAGCCCGCAAGCTTTGTGTTCACGAAAGCGAACCAGAAGAAAGTGGCGGAGTTTATATCGCTTTATCCTGAAGGGCGGCAGCAATCGGCGGTGATGCCTTTGTTGGATCTGGCGCAGCGTCAGACAGCATCCGAAGGGGCGAAGGCCAACCCGGTATATGGGGGCTGGATACCCAGAGCTGCGATGGATCATATTGGGGATCTTCTCGATATGCCGGCGATTAAGGTTTATGAGGTTGCGTCATTTTATTCGATGTATAACATGGCCCCTGTTGGGAAGTATTTGGTACAGCTTTGTACGACTACGCCTTGTTGGCTCTGCAATTCCGATGACATTGTGGCCGCGTGCAAAAAGCATTTGGGCATTGGCCTTGGGGAAACGACCAAGGACGGGATGTTCAGCCTGATGGAGGTTGAGTGTCTAGGGGCGTGCGTGAATGCGCCGATGGTGCAGATCAATGATGATTATTATGAAGATTTGACCGGCGAGACCATGGTGGAGATTCTGGATGTTCTGGCGGCGGGGATGAAGCCGAAGATCGGTTCGCAAAAAGGGCGGAAGGCTTCTATGCCTTTGTCGGGCACGACGACTTTAAAGGAAAAAGCGAAGAAAGCGGGAGTAGCGTAGATGCTTGATGATAAGGACCGCATATTTACCAATATCTATGGGTGGGAGAGTTTCTCGCTTCAAAGTGCCAAGAAGCGCGGCGATTGGGATAATACCAAGAAAATCATCAAGATGGGGCGTGACAAGATTATCGAGGAGATGAAGGCTTCTGGCCTTCGTGGTCGCGGCGGGGCGGGGTTCCCGACGGGGATGAAATGGAGCTTTATGCCCAAGGAATCGGACGGCCGTCCGCATTATCTGGTGGTGAATGCCGATGAGTCGGAACCCGGAACGTGTAAAGACCGCGATATTTTGCGCAACGAGCCTCATAAATTGCTTGAAGGGTGTTTGATAGCCGGTTTCGCGATGGGCGCGCATGCGGCGTATATTTATATTCGCGGTGAGTTTTATAACGAAGGCTCTGAATTGCTGCGCGCGATTGAGGAAGCTTATGATGCCGGATTGCTCGGTAAAAATGCGGCAGGGTCCGGCTGGGATTTTGATGTCATCTTGCACCGCGGGGCGGGGGCGTATATTTGCGGAGAGGAAACCGCGTTGATTGAATCCCTTGAAGGCAAGAAGGGGCAGCCGCGCAATAAACCGCCTTTCCCTGCCATGGCGGGGTTGTATTCTTGCCCGACGACGGTGAATAACGTCGAAACGATTGCGGTTGCGCCGACGATTTTACGCCGCGGGGCGTCGTGGTTTGCGGGGCTTGGATTGAATGAAAAAAACGCGGGCACGAAGCTGTTTTGTATTTCGGGGCATGTGAACCAGCCGTGTAATGTGGAAGAAGAAATGGGGATCCCCTTGAAGGAGCTTGTTGAGAAGCATGCGGGCGGCGTGCGCGGCGGATGGGATAATCTGCTGGCGGTTATTCCGGGCGGGTCTTCCACGCCGATGATCCCGAAGGAAATTTGCTCGACCATCCATATGGACTTTGATTCTTTGCGCGAAGTTGGAACGGGGCTTGGGACTGCGGGGGTGATTGTGATGGATAAATCTACGGATGTTATTCAGGCGATTTGCCGTTTGTCACAGTTTTATATGCATGAAAGTTGCGGGCAGTGTACGCCATGCCGTGAGGGTACGGGCTGGCTGTGGCGGATGATGCGCCGCATGGTTGCGGGGAATGCCAGCGTTGAGGAAATCGACCAGCTGTTTGAAGTGACCAAGGAGATTGAGGGTCATACGATTTGCGCCCTTGGTGACGCGGCGGCATGGCCTGTGCAGGGGCTGATCAAGCATTTCAGGCCAGAGATGGAAAAGCGGATCATGGAATATCGCAAGGCCGCGGCTTAGTGTTGGGTGCTTGTTCTGCCCTCTTTACACCGCGTTGATTGAGGGCGCCGTGTGAGTTGGGTGAATGGATTCTTCAGAGTCGCTCAGAAATGCTCCGATCAGGATACTTAAAGACTGATCTATGACTTCACCCGTTTTAGGAGGCACAACGTTTTCAACAGTGCCTGTTTCCCGAAACAATTCCCGTCTTGCACTCGTTTCTAAATGGCTCTCTGGAATCCAACTGCTTTTGCCGAAAGCTTCTTCATAGGATGAGCAATGCTTGTCATAGGTAAAATATAAAATTTTTCCAGCGTGTTTATTGATTTGTGAAATATGGGCTTCTGGCATCGCTTTTTCCGGGTTTTTAAGGTGTCGTTCATCATATTTTGCAAGAACATCAACTTTTCCATCCAGACGTCTGTGCATTAGGCGAACAAGGCCGTTTTCAAATATATTGAGCGTCGTGTTTTTATCTAGCTGCATTTTTCTTGAAGCGATGCCGCTCTGGTCGGCAGATACGATAAGTTCAAAATGTGTTGTTGTGTCTGTGTGTGTGTCGTATTCCGTATGCGCGGGAAGAACATCAATGATTTCATCTGAGTTCAGAAAACGAACATTTTGAGCCGTGAGTTTTGTGGTGTCTATTTTAGGTTCCATAGGCAATGCACGGTTTTTTTGTTTAAGCTTCAGATAGAATGCTCGCATATCGTCCAGATCGCCGTATTGATCACTATCTCTTTCAAGTTTTTCTTGAGTTCTGCGCTTTGAAACTTTTTTCAGGGAGAAGCCGATATCTTCAAATAATGTGTGTGCGACTGCATGATACAAAACAGGCGCAGCAAGAGAAATGCCGAGTGCGGTTAATGAATGTCCGTCATCATGTCCAATTCGATGAAGAAACTCTTTTGTCCCGTAATACAGTGATGCAAATAAAGCCGCATTTATTAAATGCCTTGTGTTGCCGCTGTCGGGGATATTACGCACGGCTGTCGCAAAGCGATTAAACTGAAACCGAATGCCTTTGTTGTTATATATGTTTTCTCCGCGTGCGATCTGACCCGCAAGAGTTTGCCAGTAACTTTCTATCTTCGCTTCTGCTTCTTCTAAGCTACTTGCTTCTGCGATTTTAATAGAAACACTGTTTGCTGAGAGCCACTTTCCTTCCTCAAATACAGGGATAAATTTACCTTTTCGTTGTCTGGACGGGGCGTGGAAATAAACATGATTAGTTTCTTTGTTTATTTCTAAAGCTAGCCAGCCATTTGTATAGAAGATGCTGGTTCTGGTTTCCGCGGCCTTGAGTGTAAGCAGATCTTCTGTGCGCTGTTTTATATACCTGTCGTGATTTCCAATGGCCTCTCTAAAAAAATTTGCCATTTCGGGAGAAATGTAGGGCCCACCTGTTTGAAGCCTTCTCGCTGCCACGATGGTACACTTCTCTAGTTCTTCAGAAATGGGCCGTGCATTATTATCTGAATCTTTCTGTGCTTTTAAATGCTCTGGATTTGGAGAGTAAAGCAGCACAACGCTTTTGTGCTCTTCATCATAAGCGAGGCGATAATGGCCATTGCTTGTCGGCATTAATCCATCAAGATCTGCACTGTCGTTTTTTAAAATGGTCCTTGGGCGCTCGAAATCGAACTGAGCGCTTGCCAGGGCTGATATCTTTGCAATCCCTCTTAATATTTCTGCTTTGTCGTGTTGCATAGTGCCTCCATAATTCTATGGAAATACCAAGCATTTTCTTATATGTCAATTTATTATGTAATTTTTAAGCCTGTTTTCTCTGTTTACGGCTTTCAAAATAGAGCGCGGCGTTTTCGAAAATTTGCATGCCGTCGGCGGTTTCGGGCAGGGTGATGCCTTTACGCATCGCCAGATCTTTCATCTCCATATAATCATCGCATTGCCATGTGAACATGCCGCGCTCCGGATGAGGCATCATGGCGAGGACGCGGCCGGACTGGTCGGTGATCCCTGCGATATCGAGGACTGAGCCGTTCGGGTTATAGGGGAATTCGCCGTCAGCCATCTCGCCGTCTGGCTTAATGAATTGCAGCGCGATCTGGCCGTTATTGGCAAGGCGCTCCAGCGTATTATCTTCCATCATAAAGCGCCCTTCGCCGTGGGCAACGGGGACGTGCATGTAATCAATGTCCTGCATCCATGGGGAGGCGGTGAGGTTGACTTTCATATCAATCCAGCGGCACTGATAGCGGGCGCTCAGGTTGTATGTGGCGGCGACGAGGCGCACGCCGTATTGACCGTCAAATCCGGGGACGAGGCCGAGATTGGCGAGGATTTGACAGCCATTGCAAATGCCGATGGTGAGGGTGTCGCGTTCGACGAATTTTTTAAGGGGTTCCCAGAGGGCAAGTTTGATTTTTTGCGCGAACGCATTGCCCGCGCCTGTGTCATCGCCATAAGAAAACCCGCCCGGAATAGCAAGGATTTGCGCATCATCCAGAACTTTAGGATTTTCAATTACGTCATTGATATGCATGATAGAACCGTTCAGGCCATTATATTCAAAGGCGTGCAGGGTTTCTTCTTCGCAGTTGATGCCGTATCCGGCGAGTATTAGAGCTTTTGCAGTCATCATTCTTCTCTTACTACTTGAAATTTTTCTAAAACATTTTGAGTGTTCTTCAAAATTTTTCCTAAATAGGTCTGATCCATTGCCAGATAGAAGATAAGTGTATTACCAGTTCCCGGAGCATCCATAAGCTGTCCTTTAAATTGAATTCTGCCTGTGCCGTCGCCAACCAGCTCAATAATAACCTGTTTTTCGAACGCGTGGTATTTTGCTGTCCCTTTCAAGGTTTGGTTGAGCACTGAGAGCTCTTCCTTAAAAGACTCGATTTCAAACGAATTTAGGTTGGCGCCGAAGTTTCCTTTAAATGCTCCTGCGCTAAATGAGATTTTTGCTAAAAGCCATTGCCCATCCGCTGCTGTTATGGCGTTCGCGTTCTCTCGGCTAATGAAGTCTATGCGAACAAAGTTGTCGTGTGCGATGGCGAATTCGATTTGAGTCATTAGTATCCTCTTAGTGGAGCCTTATAGGCTTCTTCTAAAGTTTTAATATCAACTTTAAGAACATCTTTGATGTTCAGGTTTTCGCTATGGGCGATGTGGCCGATCAAATGAGCGTGCTCGAAGCCTTTGAAGTTTTTCTCGAATTTCTCTTTATTTTGCGGCGCAACGGTGACCAAGATGCGGCCTGTGGATTCGCTGTATAAAAGTTTGTCATTCTTCAGCGCAAGCCTTTCAGGATGACGAAGTGGGGACAGGTCAATATCCATGCCCATTTGGCCTGCGATTGCCTTTTTCGCCAGAGCCGCGCCAAGGCCGCCGTAATTGAGCGCGTAGGCCGAAGCGATGAGGCCATCACGCGAGGCGCGGGAGAAGAGTTTATAGAGGCGCAAATTCTGGTGCGCATCTGTTTCGGGCACGTTATTGCCGAGATGCCCGAGCATATCGTAATACTCGCCCGCGCCGCATTCGTCTCTGGTTTCGCCGAGAAGGTAGACCGCATCGCCAACCGCTTTGGGGGCAAGGTCGATTGAGCGGGCCACATCGGGGATGACGCCGATGGATGACACCAGCAGCGTAGGGGGGGCGGAGATTTTCACAGGCTTGCCGCTGGCGTCGAAACCTTTGAAGTCGTTGAACATCGAGTCTTTGCCCGAAATAAACGGGGTTTCGTATTTCACGGCCATTTCATAAATGACTTCGACGGCGCGTTTGAGCTGGCCAAGGCGTTCTGGTTCATCCGAGCTGCACCAGCAGAAATTATCGAGCAGCGCGAGCTGGCTAGGGTCAACGCCTGCGGCGATGGCATTACGGACGGCGAGGTCGAGGCCAGCGGCGGCCATGGCGCGGGTGTCAATATCGCTGTAGCGCGGGAACAGGCCTTGGGACAGGACGACGCCTTTTTTCGAAGTCAGCACGGGACGTGTGATGGATGTTTCGGCGTAGACGCGGCCTTTGCCCTGAAGCGGGCCCATAACGGCGGTGCCTTGGACGTTGTGGTCATATTGGGTGGAGATGAATTCTTTGGAGCATACATTCAGGCGGTCAAGGATTTTCAGGAGGATATCGTCATGATAGACCCCTGCTTTCGCAGGGGATTCATCCTTACTGCTTTCCCCGCGAAGGCGGGGATCTTCTATATTTGGTTCCGCTTCGCCGCCGCGGGTGAAGGTGGTTATGAGAGGAGTTTCGGGGTTGCCGTCATGCAGGAAGTCCATTGACATGTCCATGATGGGCTCGCCATTATAGGTGATGTAAGCTTTGCCGCTATCGGTGTATGTGCCGACGACGGTGGCTTCCACGCCGCGCTTTGCGAAATGGGCGATCAGTTTTTCGACGTTTTCGGGCGGTACGGCCATGGTCATGCGTTCTTGGGATTCGGAAATCCAGATTTCCCATGGGGCCATACCCGGGTATTTTAGCGGCACAAGGTCAAGCTCGACATGGAAGCCGCCGGATTGTTCGGCCATTTCGCCGATAGATGAAGACATTCCGCCTGCGCCGTTGTCAGTGATGGCGGAGTACCAGCCTTGTCCTCGAATTTCTTTGATGATGGCGTCACTCATTTTCTTTTGCGTGATCGGGTCGCCGATTTGAACGGCGGTAGCGGGGGAGCCTTCATCAAGCGCAACGGATGAGAACGTTGCGCCGTGAATACCATCGCGCCCTACGCGCCCGCCTGCGACGACGATTTTATCGCCCGGACGGGCTTTCTTTTCATGGCCAGGCTTGCCGCCTATGGTGCGCGGGATGAGGCCGATTGTGCCGACGAAGACCAAAGGCTTGCCGACGAAGCGGTCATCGAAGTTTACGAAGCCCTGCGGGGTTGGGATTCCCGATTGATTGCCGCCGGCTTCGACGCCTTCGACAACGCCCTTCATAATTGTTTCGGGGGAGAGGATGGGAATTGTTCGGGCTTGATCGCGATAGTATTCAAAGCGATTTTCTTGCCCCCCTCCGACTGCGGGTAAGGCTTCTGTCGAAGCTAACCCTCGTTGTCCTCCCCCTTGAGG
>CAYGJS010000008.1:0-85037 GCA_964350435.1 uncultured Micavibrio sp. | reverse complement strand
GGGTTAGGGTGGGGGCACATCTGAATGTCCGAATTCTTCGCCCCGCGAAGCCCCCGCCCAGGCGAAAGCAAAGACACCGCCTCCAAAACATTCGTCTTCCCCGCCCCATTCGGCCCATGCAAAACAAGCAGACCCGATGGCAAACCCTCAAGCACCGCCTGCCCGTAACACCGAAAATTATGAAGTCTGAGAGATTCTATATGCGACATGAACTCAAATGTAATCAATCCCTCGCCAACACTAAAGCGGAACTTCAAAAATAACCGCACGCAAAATTATATATTGATTAACAATTTCTTAATAATTTGATCATCTAATAATAAAATGATGATGTTTCGTGAAATCGCTCCATTATTTCTTGCCGTTGCAATCATCGCAACACCGATCGAACTGTTCGCACACGACGCGCAAACACCCCCCAACGAAGAGTCCCCGGCCGTAACCCTGTGCACGCAATCCTGCAGAAACGATATCGGCGAGAGCATACATCTACTGTTTCAAAACAAGGCCAATAACGAAAAACAAAAACGGCATCCAAAAAAAGACACTAAAATAGAAACCGTCGAAGAAATGGGATTGGATCGAGCTGAACAAATCGTCGCCGGCAGTGCATATATATACACACCGAAACCTGAACCTTCAGAGTATGCTTAACACCCCGTAACACCGAAAATTATGAGGTTTAAGAGAAGAAATATAAAACATTCTAACTGCTAAGGGCGCAACGAGCGCAAAGCTTTTTAAATCGTAGCGTACGTCGCGTTCGTTGCGGTTAAATATTAAACTCTGAGTGGCATCAAAACATAAAGCGCGCTGGTATCGGAATTATCCTGAATAATCGTCGGGCTGGCCGCATCCGCCAGCGTAAAGCGGCACCCCTCGCCTTCGATCTGCGACGTGATATCCAGCAAATATTTCGCATTAAAACCAATCTCGATATCCGTATCCCCGCTGACCTCAACCTCTTCGGTCGCGCTGCCGGACTCGGCAGAAGACGCGGAAATCGTCATCAACTTCCCATTGAGCGCAATTTTCACCGCGCGGGATTTACCATCAGAAATCGTCGAAACCCGATCAACCGCACTGGTCAAGGCCTTCGCGTCAATCTCGACAATCTTGTCATTGCCTTCCGGAATCACCCGCTGATAATCAGGGAAAGTCCCGTCAATCAACTTCGATGTCAGAACAACATGATCAAACGCAAAACGGATCTTGCTCTCCGACAAGGTAATTTGAATGGTATCCGCCGCTTCATCAACCAATTTACGCAGCTCGCCAATCGCTTTACGCGGAATAATAATTCCCGGCATCTCCGCCGCATCACTCGGCAAAGGCATCTCAAAACGCGCCAAACGGTGACCATCGGTTGCCACAGCCCGCAAAACTTTCACGCCGTCATGCTCCGCCGCATGCAAATATATTCCGTTAAGATAATACCGCGTTTCCTCGGTGCTCATCGCAAACTTGGTCCGATCAATCAGCGCCCGCAAATCTTTCGCCGGAATAGAAAAACTGGTCGGCAACGCGCCCGCCCCAATCTCCGGGAAATCCGTCGTCGGCAAACAGGAAAGTTTGAACTGCGAACGTCCCGCCTTCACGCTCATCTGCGTCCCTTCGGCATTCATCGAAAGCTCAACATCTGCGCCATCGGGAAGCTTCCGCACAATATCATGCAACGTATGTGCCGGCACCGTCGTCGCGCCACCTTCTGACACACTCGCCGCAACCGATTCGTTGATCTCCAGATCCATATCCGTGGTCGACATAGACAGCATACCATCCTCGGCCTTCATCATAACATTCGACAAAATCGGAATAGTGTTACGGCGCTCAACAACGCTTTGCACGTGATTCAAAGATCTTAACAGGGATGCGCGCTCAATGCTCAGTTTCATAAGACTCTACTCTTCATCTCAAATTGATATGGGAATCGGATCGTAGCACAGGGATTTTCGGCGGCAAAGCGCAAAGTTACGCGGCTTTGACGTTTTCCAGCGGTTTCGGATACGAAGCCTCAAGAACCCCCCAAAGCTTTTCAAAAAGCGTGGTTTCATAGACCGACAATTCTTTCAGCAAATCATGGTCATCACCGCATTTCTCAAACATTTCCGCAAGATGCCCGTCTTCCTCGGCAATCAGCCCTTTCAGCGGCAAATGCACGCCGGCCCGCTCCACAACATCATTGTAAATCCCGTAAAGCCAGCACGCCCGAAGTTCAATGATGAGCGAAACCCAGCCATAGGGTTCAAAATGTGTGCCTCCCCCGTGCAAACGGGGGTCTTTTTTGCGCCCTTCAGAAGATCCCTGCTTTCGCAGGGAAGACAATTTTTCCAACCTTTTCGTAATCCCCGCATCCATGCGCCCGAAATACATCAGAGCCGCCGCGCGCGCCATCACATTCTCTTCCGTCCAGCCCTTCATGGGCGAGCCGTTAATCCGCTCCGCATGCCGCTTGAAGAAATAGGCATGCCGCGCTTCTTCCGCCATATGTTGAAGCGTATCCAGATCCATGTCTTGAGGCGCATTCATCTGGCTCACCATAATCTTGCGGCTACCCATATGCTCCAGCATGCTGAGCATATTCAGGAATTTTGCATGATTCTGCGGATCATGAACGATACGCGTTAAAAACGCACGGACGCCGCTCTCATGCCGCGCGTTGTTCTGCAGCATGCTTGAGGCTGTCCAAGGATCGCCAGAGTGTTTCATAAATCCGCTCCAAATTCTGTTTCGTTATACAATATGGGGGCAAGATATAAACCGTATTGCCTATCGGACGCAAGAGCACCCCATTATCCAGCATGAAATCATAAACCTTATCGCCGATTTTCGACAGATACCCCTCCACGGGGTCTTTAATATCCACGGCAAAAATGCTGCCCTTCACACGTACATCCAACACATCAGGCCGCGCCGCATACCATCCCGCCGCCTTCTTGTGCGAAGCCTCGATCGCGGCGATATTGTCCATCACCGGCTCTTCCTCCCAAATCTCAAGCGAAGCCAAAGCCGCCGCGCAGGCCATAGGATTGCCCGTAAACGAGGTCGAATGAAAAAACTGCTTCGCCTTTTCATCATGATAAAACGCCTTATAAATATCCTTCGTCGCCAAAGTTGCGCCCATCGGCAAGAACCCGCCCGTCAAGCCCTTCGACAAGCACATCAGATCGGGCGTAATCTCGGCCTGAGAAGTCGCAAACATTGTCCCCGTGCGGCCAAATCCCGTCATCACCTCATCCGCAATCAGCAAAACCCCATGCTCGCGGCACATCTCGCACATCTTTTTGAGCACCGCCGCAGGATAAACCCGCATCCCCGATGCCCCCTGCACCACAGGTTCAAACACAAAGGCTGCCGTTTCCGCGCCGTACTTCTTAAGATATTTATCAAGCCATTGAACAGAGCGCATCTCTTCTTTGCGCTTCGGAAACGGAATATGCTTCACATCAAACAAAAACGGCTCATAAAGCGCATTAAAAACCCCGCGGCTCCCCGCCGCCATTGTCCCGAATGTATCGCCGTGATAACCGCCTTCCAGCGCAATCACCTTATGGCGTTTCTCGCCAGCCCCTGCCTTTTTATTATGCTCATGAAAACCCACCGCCATTTTCAACGCGACCTCAATCGCCGTCGATCCGCTATCGGAATAAAATACGAAATCCAGCGGACGCCCCTCACATTTTTGAAACGAGGCCTTCACAACAGACAGTAATTTCCGCGTCAATTTCTCCGCCGGATCATGCGTAAAGCCTGCAAAAATAACCTGCTCCAGCTTCGCCGCCTGCGCCTGCACGGCCTTGACGATTTTCGGATGGCAATGACCATGCGTATTGACCCACCAAGAGGAAATCCCGTCGACAATCTCGCGCCCATCGCGCAATTTCAAAATCTCGCCCGAAGCACTTTCAACATGCAGCGCCGCGCCAAAAGTCTTATGCTGAGTCATAGGATGCCAAACAGGAGAAACACGGCTCATTTAAAAAATCCTTTCTAAACACGCGGCGAAGCCGCAATAAAATCCACTAAATCCAGAAACGAAAGCTCAAAACACGAACCCCACTCAAAAAGCTTAGCGTCTTTGCGGCTTCGCGATTCAATCTCGATTTTAAAAAATTAAAAATCATCAATACTAAAATTTTGTTCGAATGCACCACTTAAAGTTTTTGCATTCAAAGAGTCAAGTATGGGCAAACGCCCCAGCACCTTAATCTGTGAAAAATCCGATACGGTGCGGATATTATCTGCGTTTTCCTCGCCCACAAAAATAATCCCATGCACCTTGATATCGCGGTTCCACATCGCCTCAAGCGATAATAGAGTATGATTAATCGTCCCCAAACCCGTCCGCGCAACTAGTATCACCGGCACATCCCATTTTTTGAAATGATTAATCATCAAATTTTTTCGCGTCAGCGGCACCATAAGCCCCCCCGCCCCTTCGATAATCAGCGGCCCCGCAACCTGCTGCGGGATACTCAATCTATCAAGATCAATATGCATATCATCAAGCTCCGCAGCACGATGCGGCGATAAGGCTTCGGTAAACACATAAGCCTCCTGCAAAAACCGCTCCGCAGGCAAGCCCGTCATTTTCTGCACGGCCTTCGTGTCGACCCCGCCTTCAACACCGGATTGCACAGGCTTCCAGTATGTCCCGCCGAGCGCCAGCGTTAGCATCGCCGCAACCACAGTCTTGCCGACACCCGTATCCGTCCCCGTTATAATGCACGTGTTACTCATCAATACTACGCAGCCTTATTTATAATTAAACCATCTAAATCCGCAGCAAAATCATCTAGATTTTGAACCGTTAAGTCCGCGCTTAAAGAGAGCCGCAAACGCGCCTTCCCTTCCGGCACAGTAGGCGGGCGTATCGCGCGTATATCCCATCCCTTTTGCTGCAACATTTTCGCAATATGAACCGCCTCGCCATCATCACCAATAACGATCGGCACAATATGCGTCCCCGCGCCGCCGAAGTATTGCTGCGCTTTGCGACAAAGACCCGCGAGCGCATCACGCCGCGCCACCCCTTCCGCAGATCCAATAAACTCCAAAGCCTTCTGCACCAAATGCGCCTGCAGCGGCATCGGCGCGGTCGAATAAATAAACCCGCGCGCCGCATTCACCATATACTCAACCACCTCTTCAGAGGCACACACCAATCCGCCCGCAAGCCCCAAAGCTTTGCCGCAAGTGTGCAGCACAATCAAATTTTCAGGAAACACCCCCTCTCCCTTCTGGGGGAGGGTCGGAGTGGGGGCACCGCCATAAAGATCATACGCAAGGCCCCTGCCGCCCGTGCCACAAACACCGGTTCCATGCGCCTCATCAACAACCAAAACCGCATCATATTTGACCGCCAGCGCGTATAGGTCCTCAAGCGGCGCACAATCTCCATCCATCGAATATACCGATTCAACGGCGATCCACGCCCGCCCCTTCGCATTCTGGAGCGCAGCCTCAAACGCCGCCACATCATTGTGAGCCGCCTTGATATGCTGCGCGTGAGAATTCTGAATTCCCTCCCGCGCGCTCGCATGCACAAATTCATCAAAAATAATTGTATCATGCCGCGAAGGCAGCGTCTGAAAAAGCGTCGCATTCGCTTGAAATCCACTCGAAAAATAAAGCGCCTTTGGTGCAGCAAAAAATTCTGCTGCCGCCTCCTCAAGCGAAATATGCTCCGCCGCATTCCCGCGCAGCAATCGCGACCCACCCGCTCCCATAGCCCCGCCGCCCTGTAAATAATCAATCGCCGCGGCCCGCAAATACGCACTTCCCGCAAGCCCCAGATAATCATTCGATGTGAGATCAATCCCGCGCGGCAGACAGAGTGAGCGATAACGCCCTTTCTGCTTCAAATCATTCAGTTTTTGTGCAAATTCCATCATACTCTTTTACGCGAAGCCTCACAAATGCGAAGAAGAAAAACTCTTTAACCCCGTTTCTCCGCGTTGCCCCCCTAAGCCGCTTTTTGCCGCCCACCGCCTTGTGCAGTCACAGGGCCGTCTTTATAAGGCGCGCGTGGTTTCATCCCCAATTTCTGCAACAATCCCGCATCAAAATCCGCTTCAGGGTTCGCAGTCGTCAGCAATTTCTCACCTGTAAAAATTGCATTCGCCCCCGCCATAAACGCCATCGCCTGCGCTTCTTTTGAAATCTCCAATCGCCCGGCGGACAACCGCACCATCGCCTTCGGCATCAATATCCGCGCCACCGCAATCGCCCGTATCCACTCAAAAATATCGAGCTTCTCAACATTTTCCAGCGGCGTTCCCGCCACAGGCACCAGCATATTAATCGGCACGCTCTCGGGCTGCGGATCAAGCCCGCTCAAAGTATGCAGCAATTTTATGCGGTCTTCTTCGCTCTCCCCCATCCCCAAAATCCCGCCGCAACACGCCGAAATTCCGGCCTTGGCCACATTCGCCAGAGTATCCAAACGATCCTGATATGCCCGCGTCGTAATCACCCGCCCATAAAACTCCTCCGATGTATCCAGATTATGATTATACGCCGTGAGACCCGCTTCTTTCAGCTTTACAGCCTGCGCCTCGCTCAGCATCCCCAGCGTCACGCAGGCCTCCATGCCCATATCGGAAACCCCGCGAACCATATCGCACACGCGATCAAACGCCCGCCCATCAAGCACGCGCGGCCACGCCGCCCCCATACAAAAACGCGTCGAGCCCGCTTCTTTCGCAAGACGGGCTTGCTCCAAAACATCTGTCGTTTTCAGCAAAATCTCTTTTTCCAGATCCGCATTATTATGGATCGACTGAGAGCAATATTTGCAATCCTCAGCGCAGCCTCCCGTCTTAATCGACAGCAGCGTGCACATCTGCATCTCGCGCGCGTCATGATGCGCGCGATGCACGCCCGCAGCCTCAAAGATCAAATCCAATAGCGGCTGTTTATAGAGCGCCCGCACCTCATCCAATGTCTGTATCATATAGTCTTTATGAAAGCCTCCTATAAAGAGTGCAAGCACTTCATCTGGGGACAGTTACTTTTACTTGAAAAGTAACTGTCCCCGGTATAGAATCCACCTATGCCAAGAAAACCACGCATTATAAAACCTGGACTACCGCATCACATCATCCAACGTGGCGCGAGAAAAATGAACGTATTTTTTAAACCGAATGATTATCAGTTCTACCTCGACTTACTAAAAGAATGGAGCAATCAAGCTCAACTCGATATATGGGCATACTGCTTGATGAATAATCATATACATATAATCGCCGTCCCTCATAATATCGACAGCCTCCGCCTGGCACTCTCCCAAACACACAGACGATACGCCAGCATGCTCAATAAAAGAGAAAATACCACCGGCCACTTATGGGAAGGGCGTTTTAAATCCTATCCTATAGACAATGATGCCTATCTCCTGAGTGCCGTGCGGTATATCGAGCGAAACCCTCTCACTGCAGGAATCGTAAAAAATCCTAAAGAGTATTTATGGAGTAGCGCTGCGCCCCACATAAATAAAGCGAAACACGCACTTCTAAATGACGCACCTTTACGAGCAATGATATCAAACTGGGAATATTTTTTGGCAGAACAAGAACATCCGCATATTCTAAAAGAATTAGAATCACACTAAACATCCGGGGACAGTTACTTTTTACAAATAAGTAACTGTCCCCGGTTATGGCTATCCTGTCAAAGCGCGGCGAACCACGTCAACATCCTGCGCAATCTGCGCGTCTTCCGCCATCAACTCCTCAACCTTACGCACCGCATGCATCACCGTAGTATGATCGCGACCGCCAAATTTACGGCCAATTTCCGGCAAGCTGCGCGCTGTCAGCATCTTCGCCAGATACATCGCCACCTGACGCGGACGCGCAACATTGCGCGCACGGCGCGCCGAATGCATATCAGTCAAACGCAGATTATAATGCTCGGCCACTTTACGCTGAATTTCATCAATCGTAATCCGGCGATCATGCGCGCGAAGCAAGTCCTGCAAAACATCCTGCGTGCTTTCAAGCGTCACAGGCGCATTCGTGACATCGGCATGCGCAACAATACGGTTCAGCGCCCCTTCCAGCTCGCGAATATTGCTGGTCACCTTCAGCGCCAGAAACTCAAGCACGCTATCCGGCACCTCTGCCCCAAGCTGCGCGCGCTTGGACTGCAAAATCCCGAGGCGAAGCTCATACGTGGTTGGATGAATATCGGCCACCAAACCCCACGCAAGGCGTGAACGCAAACGCTCATCAAGCCCCGTCAAATCACCGGGCGCCTTATCCGCAGAAATAATGATCTGCTTGTTCTGATCCACCAGCGCATTAAACGTATGGAAAAATTCTTCCTGCGTGGATTCTTTTCCGGCGATGAACTGGATATCATCCATCATCAAAACATCAACGCTGCGGAACATTTCCTTGAATGACATCGTCGAATCGCTGCGCAGAGCCTTCACAAACTGATACATAAACTTCTCAGCCGAAAGATACATCACCGTCTTTTCCGGATATTGTTCCTCAATCGCATGCGCAATCGCATGCATCAGGTGAGTCTTGCCCAGACCAACCCCGCCATAGATAAAGAGAGGATTAAACGGGATAGACGCGCTTTCAACAACACGGCGCGCCGCCGCATGCGCCAAAGCATTCGGCTTGCCCACCACAAAACTATCAAACGTAAAACGCTCATCCAGAGGCGAGGAAATCTCGGAAATATCAATTTTCTTATTCTGATTGGCTTTCTTGGACGGCACTTTGGCTTCGGTCTCTTCCTCCACCATCGCGTTTTGTACAACAACGATCTGCAAACGGCGAATCTCTTCAGCCTGACCGGCACTGGCCTCCACACACATCGCCAGAATCCGCTCCGCATAATGGTTTTGAATCCAGTCCCGCATAAAACGCGTAGGAACAGACACCTCCATCGTGCCGTGATAAAACGCCTGCAAAGAAAGAGGTTTCAGCCAGCTGCGGAAAATTGCTTCGCCGAACTCGTTACGCATATCGGCATGAACCTTCTTCCAAAGCTTCATAACCGCTGCGCTCGGAACTAAAGAGGCTTCCTGATACTCGGCATTCCCTCTAACAATCGCAACAGACTTTCCACCAGTTTCTGACATTTGATACTCTCTCCTCGTTTTTTATATGGTTATACTCAATACCTAAATTGCAAAACAAACCCCCATCGCCAGGCCATAAAACAGGGTCGGCAGAGGACGCTCTCTCTACCTTGTGGCCGTTGCAAATCAATTTTGTTTTAAAGTCTCAAGGCCCCTAACCTCATCGCTGTTTTAACACAGCACACGGCAGTAACTCCCCGAAATCCTCTTGCTAAGAGGTTCTTGGATATCAAACGTGATAGAATCACAAGAAATCCAAAGAATACGCGCCTTAATGGTGGTCTTTTTTAAAAAAGAAGCTTTATTTCATTCGCGATACAAACAACCTACAACAAAAAATTACCCACATGCAATACGAATAAAACAGGAACATGAAAAAAAGAAATTTATTTACTTACAAGGACTTAGAACGCAAAAACGGCTCTTAAGAACGACTTCAAAAGAACAGAAAAAGGTCAATAATGATAAATTAGGAACGCTACTTGTCCTTCGCGTCCCGGTGTTAAATTGTCTTACTTCAGAGCCTTCACACGAGCTGAAAGTCTGGACAATTTGCGGGCTGCTGTATTTTTGTGCAAAAGCCCCTTGGCCACGCCGCGCTGAATTTCAGGCTGCGCGTTTTTGAATGCGGTTTTCGCTTCTTCTGCATTCCCTGCAGAAAGAGCAAGCTCCACCTTTTTAATAAATGTGCGCATGCGGCTTCTACGGTTTGTATTAATAACCGCGCGCGACGCATTGCGACGAATTCTTTTCACTGACGACTTATGATTAGCCATTTTATAAATATTCCTGTTTAATTTTTAACAAAGAGATCAACTCTCTTACAAAACTCAAATCCTAATGATCGAAGAGATATACGCGGCCTTACGCCTGACTGTCAAGAAAATTGAGGATAAAAATTTCACTTTTATGATCTCATAAAAAAAGATGTTTATTTATCGGGGGGATATCAAAATTCTCAAAAATCGATGCCCGTCATTATCCTCAAAGCTCAGGCGCAGTTTTTCACCCTGACGAATATACTCACGCTCCGCGATTCGCGCCCATCCAAACTGTGGCAGAGTGTTAAGATAATACGCTGAAACCCCTTGCTCAGTAACAGAATCCATCAGCGCCAAAGCCTCAACCACCCGTCCCTCGGGTTTGTCAAAATGCACCCCTTGCTCCGGCAATTCCTCCAGACCTTCCATTAACGGAATATCCGAAAGCTCCGAAAAAAACCTTACCTCCTGCGCCTGCGCCCCTGCACAAAAACAACAAACAAAAACCACTGCCAAAATGAAAAATCTTCGGATCATCCCTCAATCATACTCATTTCTGACGCTGCGCGCAAAAGAATGTCGATCGCCCGCCCTGCGTAATCTGCGAAACGCCGCCCGTTTTCAAAATATCACAATCACATTGCGGACAGGCTTTCCCGCCGCGCCCATAAACCGCAAGCTGATGCTGAAAATACCCCAGAGCCCCATCCGCAGCGCGGTAATCCTTAAGCGTGCTCCCCCCCGCCTCTATCGCCTTATTCAGCACGGTCTTGATCGCCGCCGCCAGCTTTTCCGTTTCAGAAGCCTTAAGAGTATGCGCCGCCCGCTCTGGCGATACTCCCGCCATATAAAGTGCCTCACAGGCATAAATATTGCCCACCCCGCTCACCACCCGTTGATCGAGCAACGCCGTCTTAATCGCCGTCTTCCGCCCCTTTAAAATCTGCGCCAGCGCAGGACCATTAAAATCATTGGAAAGCGGCTCCGGCCCCATCTGCGCAAACGGAGGATCGTCCTGCCAAGTATCCGCATTGGCCGCCATCAAACTCCCGAATCTGCGCGGATCATTCAGGACAATCCGAACCGCCCCCTCCATCTCGAAAACCACATGATCATGCTTCTGCACAGCCCGCTTCGCCCCCGCCTCTTCAATCCGGATAACGCCCGACATCCCCAAATGGAGAACAAACCCTGCGCCCGAGTCGGTAAAGCCCAGAATATATTTCCCGCGCCGCGTAAAACTCTCAAACCGCCCGCCCTGAAGATCGGACGGCAAACTGGCCGGAATAGGAAACCGCAAATCAGGCCGGTTGAGCTGCAAGCGCACAAGCTTGCGCCCCACCATATAGGGCGCAATCCCGCGCATCACTGTTTCAACTTCGGGCAATTCAGGCATGGACACAACAATACCCAAAAGCCATCGCAATTCAATCAAAGGATATATCAGACCAAAAACCGCAGATTGAAAAGAAAAAGCCGGCTGCTGGGGGGCAACCGGCTTTAAGAGTTATGTGTGGGGATAAGCACACATCTGCTTCGAATGAATTCGGAGAGAATGAATAAATTCCACAAATTATATGCTTGAAGGTACATCTACAGAACCTAAGACACCCAGTCAAGAAAAAAGTTATAGAAAATGCAGAAAAGTAACTATATAATTCAAAAAGCTCTACATGGTGAAATCAGGATCATCCACACCTTCCACAACAGCAGAACCATTCACACCTCCCGCAACAGCAGGATCAGGAGACGCACTTCCACCGCCACCAGAAAGTATCTGTCTGGAGACTTGCTCCAACACTTCATGTCTGGTCATGAGATCAAGAGATACAGTACTACGAGGATTAATATCCAAAACATAGTCACGGATAAGATTCGCCATTGCAGGAGCCATAGAAGTAGAGCCCGTATTATCTCCACCGGCAATAACCAGATGTCCGCCGCCTGTTGTTCGCATTCTGCCCAGCAAAGGTAGCTCATCAAAAGTAAAAGAGCGCGAACATTGCTTACCGTGAAGAACCTCTACCATGTCGGGATCAAAATCTTTGAAAGTCCGCTTCAAACCATAAATCATACTGCCATAAGTCGCTGATTTAGAAACTTCCGAGATCTGTTCTGGACTGCCACCGGTGAAGATATAGCCGCCCCCGACAATCAAATGATCGCCACACGGAATAAGATTCAAATCGACAAGTGGGCTCTTACCATCACGGCTGGCTCCGACATGGACTTTCATAGCATTCGTCATACCGCAAGGCCGCGGCATTTTCATCCAAAGCCCTGCCACACCCATAACGCGGCCTGCCGCTGGTGTCTTCTCCAAAATACCGTTGCGGTCATAAGCACCCATATGCAAGGAAACATACTGAGGATCATCAACAACTTCCTCCTGACCATTCTCATCGAGAATTCTTAACCTCTGGACGCGACCACTAAGCGTCACATCAATATCTTTTAGCTCGGTATTAAACCGCAGAACTGCTCCATTTTTCTCCAAATGCTGCAAGGTATTAACCATCCATTGCTGAGCATTGAATGAAAACCCTTTAAATTTCATCACGCCCGCAGTTTTATCGGAGCTCAAAAAGCTGAATTCACAATCAATCTCATCGCCCTGCCAAACACCTCCAAGCAATTTGGCATTGGCATATTTTCCAATCGCAGCCATAAGCTTATCGCCATGGTCAAAACTGCGAATAACCCCATCATTCACATCTGCATTATCAAACATGCGAGGATAACTTTTTCTGAGTTCTTCCCAACCTTCAATCCCATGAATATTGGCCGAGAAATAGAATTGACGCAGGCTCTGAACATAATGATCTTCACCGTCGTAAAGACGACGTCTAGCAATCCATTCCTGCTCATCTTCAGTAAGATCAGAAGGTGCACGATCCAACCAACCACCCTCATTAACAGAGCGATCAAGCATTTCAATCATATTGGGATAAATCGGATTACCAGCACCAAAATAAACATCGCCCTCAGTCGGCGTGGCCATGCGTGTTGCTCCGCCGCCCATACTGGAACCATCCGATGCATCAAGCATTACGCGACGGTTAAAATTATCAGAAGTCGCCAACTCATCGGACGCGCCTCTGGGCAAGCGCACATCCTCCAAATCCGCAAAACGAGGGTCGGGCGTATTCGATATGATCTCTACGTCGTAACCCGCCTCTTGCATTCTAAGAGCGGTCATAATTCCACTAACACCAGACCCAATTACATAATGTTTAGTTGCCATTTACCTATTGCCAATTATGTGTGACCATCTATATAAGCTTGAGATACAAGATGTGTATAATAATCACTAATTTTTCGATATACGGAATGCTATAAATTAGTTTACCGTTTATTGCAATGTTTTTTTTCATAAAACATTTATATATTGGTAACACGGAGTAAGAGTGAATGGTTACGATTGAACAAATACGAGCCGCAAGAGCGCTTATAGGCTGGAGTCAGAGCGATTTGGCCGACCACGCCGGACTTTCACAAACCGGAATCGCCCGCATTGAAAACGGGACGAACAAACCGAACTCGAAAACCATCGCAAAAATCCTCAGCGCATTCGATTCGGCCAATATTGAATTCATCAGCAACTCCGGCGTCAAAAAAGCCTCCGGCGAGATTAAAAAATACTCCGGACGTGAAGGATTTCTTCGTTTTTACGAAGATATTTACAAGACACTGGAAAACAAACCCGACACGGTATACTTAAGCAACGCCGACGAGCGGCAATTCGAAAGATGGCTGGGCGAGCACCTCAAAGACCACATCCAGAAAATCTTAAAACTGAAAATCCGCTATAAAATTCTGATCCTTGAAGGGGATTCCCACTTCATCACCTCAGAATTTTCTGAATACAGATGGCTACCCAACGAAAGCTTCGGCTCTGTCCCGTTTTATGTTTACGGCAATAAACTGGCGTTTGTTCTGTTCGAAGAAGAACCGCAAGTCATTGTGCTCAACCATCCGGACATCGCCAACGCCTATAAAACGCAGTTCCTCTCATTCTGGGAACAAGCGAAAGTCGCAGCTTAAAGCGCCCCCAAACGATATTCACAAACAAAACAAAAAAGGCCGCCCATCTCTGGAGCGGCCTTTTCTTTAGTTTTTTCGGTAATGTGCGAAACACTCGCGCAGAGCATTTTACAAAGAGTGTTTTGAGCTGAACTAGGCACCAGGCGCGAAGTGTATGAAAAATACACGAGCGACGCAGCAACGAAGCTCAGACAAAACAATCACAGTAAAACTACATCATGCCGCCCATACCGCCCATGCCGCCCATGCCGCCCATGTCAGCGGCAGATGATTTCTCATCCTGCGGCGCATCGGTGATGATAGCTTCGGTGGTAATCAGCAAAGAACATACGCTGGCCGCATCCTGCAGAGCCGTCCGCACAACCTTAACGGGGTCAATAATCCCCGACTTAACCATGTTACAGAATTCGCCCTTTTGCGCATCCCAACCATAGTCAGTGTCCTTTTGCTCCAGCAATTTACCAACAATCACGCTGCCTTCATCGCCTGCATTGGCTGCAATCTGGCGAATCGGTGCCTGAATGGCGCGGCGAATGATTTCAATACCAACAGTCTGGTCATCATTTGCCCCTTCCATACCGGCCAAAGCTTTGGTCGCATAAAGAAGCGCAGTGCCGCCGCCGGCGATAATACCTTCCTCAACAGCCGCGCGCGTAGCGTGAA
This sequence comes from uncultured Micavibrio sp., assembly GCA_964350435.1. Lineage (GTDB taxonomy): Bacteria > Pseudomonadota > Alphaproteobacteria > Micavibrionales > Micavibrionaceae > TMED27. Next base: position 70,469 of record CAYGJS010000008.1, on the reverse strand, counting down.
GCGCATCATCAACGCGGTCTTTACGCTCTTTCACTTCCACTTCGGTCACGCCGCCAACACGAAGAACCGCAACCCCGCCTGACAATTTCGCCAAACGCTCCTGCAGTTTTTCTTTGTCGTAGTCGGAATCGGTCGCTTCAATCTGCTTGCGAATCTGTGAGCAGCGCGCTTCAATGTCTTTCTTCGCGCCGCCGCCATCAACAACCGTCGTGTCGTCTTTGGTGATCGTGACTTTTTTGGCCTGACCAAGCATAGACAAATCAACATTCTCAAGCTTGATCCCCAGATCTTCGGAAATCACCTGCCCGCCTGTCAAAATCGCCATGTCCTCAAGCATCGCCTTACGACGATCACCGAAACCAGGCGCCTTCACAGCCGCAATCTTAAGACCGCCGCGCAGCTTGTTCACAACCAGAGTCGCCAGCGCTTCGCCTTCAACATCTTCGGCAACAATCAGCAACGGACGTGAAGACTGCACAACCGCTTCCAAAATCGGCACAAGCGCCTGAAGATTGGACAGCTTGCCTTCATTCAAAAGAATATAAGGATTGTCCAGATTCGCCTGCATCTTATCCGCATCCGTAATGAAGTAAGGCGACAGATATCCGCGGTCGAACTGCATGCCTTCAACAACTTCCAATGAATTGTCCAAAGACTTCGCTTCTTCCACAGTGATAACGCCTTCGTTACCCACTTTGGACATCGCTTCCGCCAGCAACTCGCCGATCTCGACTTCGCCATTAGCAGAAATCGTACCAACCTGCTTGATCTCGTCATTACCTTTCACGTTCTTACCGCGCTTGGCAAGATCGGCCACAACAGCCGCAACCGCCAAATCAATCCCGCGCTTCAGATCCATCGGGTTACGACCCGCAGAAACCGCCTTCACGCCTTCATTGGCAATGGCCTGCGCCAAAACAGTCGCCGTCGTCGTACCGTCACCGGCATGGTCGTTGGCTTTTGAGGCCACTTCCTTGATCAACTGCGCACCGATATTTTGGCGGGCATTTGAAAGTTCGATTTCCTTGGCAACAGTCACACCGTCTTTCGTGGTGCGCGGCGCGCCAAAGCTTTTTTGAATAACAACATTACGACCCTTCGGTCCCAATGTAACTTTAACAGCGTTCGCAAGAATGTTAATTCCTTCGAGCATCTCAAGACGGGCATCACCGCCCAATTTTACATCTTTAGCAGACATTGTATTTTTTCCTTTTTAAAGTTGTGTCTTTCCCGCGAAAGCGGGAATCTTAATATTAATGAAAGATCCCTGCCTGCGCAGGGAATGCAAAAAGCTATGCAACGATACCTATAATATCGCTCTCTTTCATCACCATCAGTTCTTCTCCGTCAATGGTCACTTCCGTGCCCGCCCATTTGGAAAAGATAACCTTGTCTTTCGGCTTTACTTCCAACGGACGAACATCGCCATTATCATTCACATGGCCAGAGCCAACTGCGATAATTTCACCTTCCATGGGTTTTTCTGAAGCTGTGTCGGGGATGATAATCCCGCCAGCTGTCTTTGTATTCGCTTCAACGCGGCGAACAAGAACGCGATCATGTAGAGGACGAAACTTTGTCATTTCGACTTTCTCCTTTTGGTTTTGGTTGATAACAAGCGAGGTTCCAATCCGCCTCATACGAAGCCGGGTCAAAACCCCCTCCAACGCCCCGCAAACCTTGACTCAGACTCACGTTTACGAAAGCAAAGTAGATATAGGCTCTATCTGAAAAAATTTCAAGTTTTAATCAAAAAATTAAAAAGATAATTCTCTTTCGGCTGCTTCTGTAATATCCCTCAAAAATTCCTCGACATCAAAAAACTCGCCAAGAGCAACTCCCTGCACAGCCTTGTCAAACACCGAGACGACAGAATCATATGCTAAAGAACATTTTCCCAAATAGTGTCTCGTGACTTCATCGGCCGCTCCACCCTCTCGATCATGACCAATGCGCTCAACTAATCGTAAACTTGAAACACCAACCGGTATAACAAGGCTCAAATTAAATGTAATACCCGCATTCCCTGCCATATAGGCTAAACTCCGCGCTCCCCCATTCACAGAAGTTCTAAAATCAATTACAAGATGACTGTGTAAATCAAAATTAACGGCAAGAATGCGCTCTAAAAAATCATTCCTCAATCTTTGCGAAAATTCTGACCCGCCCTTATTTAACCCCTGCAGTTCGCGTAAAAGCTTTAAATGTCTCCCTGCGGCCTCAACACTCTCCATCTCAACGTCTTCAGGACTAAGAACAAGAGCATGTACCTCTATTCCACGAAGGTCGGTCGCCGCATGAAACATACTCAGAGCGTAAAAATATTGAACAGCATAGCGCTCCCAGTGTGCCATAACAAAATCCGCCTCTTTACGAAGCTGCTCTGAATAACGCATATTTTAATATCCATAGTTCAATTTAAATCAGAATATCTTCTTATTGAGATATAAAAATTATGTCAACAAAAACCTCATAACTGTTGGCAATTAAGGCTTTAGCAAGAATTTTCATGTAATATGGAAGATATAAAGGGTAGAATACCCTCATAATGGGCCGCTCCTGCATGGCACGTTTGTCAAACCCATTTGCTTTTATGCAAGGCGCGAGGAGTGCGGCCTATAAACATAGGCAAGCGAGGCTGCAACGCCGCAGAAAAGGAAATGGGGCAAACAAATGGCTGATTTAACTAAACAATTAGGCGAATATCGTTTAACAACCGCGCAAATTTACTATCACATGCCCGATTTTGAAAAAATCCTGCAAGAATTCATCTGGCAGGACTACGACCTCGCCCCCGAATTCCCCCACCTCCAGGAATTCCTTCAATTCTGGACCCGTGAAATTGACGGCAAACTCCACTCCGTCTACGTCGCCAAACGTAAAATCATCACCACAAGCGACTACCGCAACGCGGATTGGGAAGGCACGCTGCAATAAAGCGCACCCTCCAACCCTTTTAATGAAAAACGAAATATGAACCCTCTGGCGCCGCATCTTCATATTTGAACAACGGCATAGCCTCGTTAAATTCCAGATAAACACGCTCATACCCGAAATTTTGGCTCAAAAATACAAACTCCGCGGCAGAATCTTCACCTTGAACAGCCTTAGACGGTAAATTTTGCTCTTGAAATAGTCTCATTTTTGCACTCCCTGTTTGTTAATTTTACCTATATGCCTCAAAACTACCCGTTCTTATCGGCCTATAAATAAACACTTTGCAAACCCCATGCCAGTTTTATGAAAACTAATGCCCTGTGGGAACCAACGCAACCTTCAAACCATCAAGGCTTTCCTCCATAATCAACTGACAGGAAAGCCGGGAATTTTCCCGAAGATCAAACGTCTCATCCAGCATATCTTCCTCATCTGCGCGCTTCTCAGGCAGCTTATCCACCCACGCCTCATCAACATAGACATGACACGTCGCACACGCGCAGCACCCTCCACATTCCGCCTTAATCGGCAATCCATGCTCGCGGATAATCTCCATCACCCGCCACCCTTCAATCGCCTCCAGCGCATGCTCGACGCCCTTCAAATCCGTAACATAAATCTTCATGCGCTCTTTTTCCCGCTCATCGCATCTTGAATACCAAACGCAATCCCTAAACTGGACAGCAGCACCATCAAATAATCAATCACCGCCTGCACCGCCGAATTGGCGATATGATGCGCATAACTGGCCACCCCGGCAGACAAGGGAAATATCCCCTGCACAACCGACATCAAAACCAAAAGCACAATCCCGCTCGGCACAAAACAAAACAGCCAAACCCCCAGCAAAGGAAACGAATCCTTAAACGCCCGAAAACGCCTGGTATACGCACTGACGCTATACCCCAGCGCCACAGGAATATAAATCCACAGCAACCGAAACGCCCAAACCACAAACCCCATCAGGATAATCGATAACAATAACATAACCAGACTGGGCTCAGCCGCTGCGCCGTTCGGAGGCGAAGCCAGCTCCTGAGGGCTGGGCATACTCGTGCCCATAACAAACGCCAGCGCCAGCTTCAACAGCACATACAAAATCGCCGACCCCAATATCGGCGGCGAAGCAAGCCTATGGCTCTTATAAAGCGTTTCAAAACTTTGACCTGAAATCGCCATGGTTATAATCTGGGCAATCACAACCCCCTCAACAAAACTGGCCGGCAACAGCAAAAGCCCTTGCCGCAAAACATTCCCCTCCAGCCCCATCAAAAACACTGCAAAAAAACTTAAAGCCTTAATCCCCACAACAATCGCCGAAATACGCACAATCTGCTGACGCTCCTGCCAAACATACCGATAAGCCCGACTGGCACAGTCAACAAAATCAAAAATCGCCATCAATACGTCATCCAGTTTCTTAAAAAATTGCACTTTGCACTAACATTTTTATGCGTTAGATGCATATATCAAGCAAGACAAACTTTATAAATGAGACCATGACCCTGCAATCCGCCAAACACAAATATATAATCACTTGGCTCTATACATGCGCCTTTATGGTCTTTGCCATGATGATTATCGGCGCGATTACCCGCCTGACGGAATCCGGTCTTTCCATGGTCGAATGGCGCCCGCTGATCGGCGCACTGCCCCCCCTGAATGAAACCGAATGGCAACGCGTTTTTAACCTCTATCAACAAACTCCCGAATTCCAGAAAAAAAATTCCTGGATGCAACTGGACGATTTTAAATCCATCTTCTTCTGGGAATGGTTTCACCGCCTCTGGGGACGACTGATCGGCCTCGTCTTTGCCCTGCCGCTAGCCTTCTTCTGGCTCAAAAAAATGATCCCGCAAGGCTACGAAATCAAATTTCTTGGCATGCTCGTTCTCGGCGGGGCGCAAGGCGTGATGGGCTGGTATATGGTCGCCAGCGGCCTTGTCGATATTCCCGCCGTCAGCCATTTCCGCCTCGCCGCGCATCTGACGCTGGCCTTTATCATCTTCGGCCTGCTGCTCTGGCTCGCCTTCTCGCTGTCTGTCCCTAAGACAACCGCGCCGCGCAGCGTCCTGCACTTCGGCCTCCTCACCCTCGCCGCCCTGTCCACCACTATCATCTGGGGCGCATTAACCGCCGGGCTCGACGGCGGGCTGATCTATAATAATTGGCCAAAAATGGGCGATCACCTGATCCCCGCCGAAATCACCAACGCCGCATCCCCGATAACCGCATTGGCACTCAACCCCGCAGGGGTCCAATTCACCCATCGCTGGCTGGCGATCCTCGCCGCCGCAATCCTTCTGTTATTTTGGGGATATGGAAGAAGACACGGCGTATCCTTTCCCGCCTTCAATGCTCTGGCCGTCATGGTTTTTATTCAAATCGGTCTCGGAATAACAACCCTGCTCAGCGGCGTTAATATCGCTCTCGCCACCGCCCATCAGGCCGGCGCAGCCATCCTCATAGGGCTATTGGTCTATATACTCTATCGCATAACCCCTGAAAAACGAGGGCAAAACTAATCTTTAGGCGTCCGCGCCGACATAAATGTCATCGGCTGTAAACTCTCATCCTCACGCAGCTTCTTCTCATCCCCGCCCTCAATCTCGTCAGCAGAAGGCTCCTGCGAACTTTCCCCTTCCGGCTTACGCTGCTCCATCAACTTCGCTTGCTCAACCTCCAACGGCGAAAGGACCCGCTCCGCAACCGTCATTTCCACAGGCTCGTCAAAGGCCGCATGACCTTGCGGCGTTGATGTATCAATCGGCCGGATAAGCGACTCCTCATCCTCTTCAAGTAACATCTCAGAATCCAAAGAATCCAAAGATTTTTCAGCATCCGCCGCCGTTCTCGGCTTCGCAGAAACACTCGGCGGTGCCTGGCGGATATCCGCCCTGTCCTTGTCCTCATCCTCCATCTTAAATTCCTCAATAAGCGGCTCACCCGCGCGCTGTCCCAAATCTGCCACAGCGTCAAAATCAGAATCTGAAACCGCCTCATCCCCGCTCCGCGCAAGGGGCTGTTCTTTCACGCCCGAAACCTCCACGGCCTCTTCTTCAGACGGCGGTATAAAACGGTTCACGATCGGCTTAGAATAAACATACAGTGCCATTTCACGCCCCAAAGACCCAATCAGCCGCTGCACATATTCAATCTGCAACGCCCCCGCATAAACACTCTTATCTTCTACTCCATCAAGCATTTCCAGCAATTCGATCCGGCGCGTTTCGGCCTCCATCTCAAGCGCGGCGCGGCGTTCCAGATCCTTCGTCCCGTTCAGATCATAATCGATAAGCTCCGCGCCCAAAACCCGCTGCGCCACCACTGGCCATTTTTTATTAAAATTATTCCGCCCCGCCATATTCGCAAGGATATACAGCGTCTCCAACGCCTCTCTAAATTCATCAAAACACTCCGCCAAAAGCGCATTATCCGCGCCGCCGCTTAAATCGTCCGCTTCGGGAGCCTGACTTGAATTATAATATTGAGTCATAACAAAACCACTCTTTGTAAATTTTTCTACCCCTAGAGTATAATTTTTACATCAAACAATGAAGACACTATAAAGATTTAGATACTATTGTTTAGGATCAACGGGAGGCCCATCCTTAACCGCCTGATCGGTAAACGGCCCACATATGTCTCTCGCCCCATCCTTAAAGTCACGGCAAGAATCGCGCACAGCCTCAGGGCCATCCTCACGCACGCCCTCAAATACTTTTCCGGCTTTATCCCTCAAACCACGGACTCGCTCGGCCACCTGACCAGGAATCTCTTTTAGTTCTTGAGCTCTCTCGCGTGCCTGCTCGCCCGTCCGCGCCGCATCCTTGCCCAAATCGTCAACCTTACCAGTAACCCCGTCGACAATTCCACCGCCAAAACCCTTCGCGCCCTTGGCAACCCGCCCAAATATCGTTCTTGGCTGTTCTTCATCAACCTCTGCCTCCGCCCCAGCGCGCAAACGCAAATCATGCTCCGCACTTTGCGACCGTATAACCGCCAAAACCCGCACAAGATCGCCGCCATATGTGCTGTAATCTATCATACCCTTGCGCTCAAAACGCTGCGTTCTATATGATGAAACCAACGCATCCAGCGCAGGTAAACTCTCCTTAACACGCATCGCATGTTCCCTGTAATTCTCACCCTCACGCCGCGCATACTGCGCCGCCACATCCTTAAATTTCGCCGGATCATGAAGCCCCTGCAAATCCGGCGGCAAATCCATCGCCACAACGCGCTCGGCTGTGCGGTCATAATACGCCGCGACCTGCCCGCCCTCGGCGCCGCTAACGTCCGCAACATCCACCCCTCTCACGCGGAAGGTCATATTCCCCCCCGAACCAATACTCAAACGCCCGTCATGCCGGCTCTCCTGAAATGCTCGTACCCGCTGCAACAATGCAAGTTCCTGCGGAGATAAAAGCTGCGGCCCACCCATCATCTGCGCGGTTAATCGAGAAACCGCAGCAATATCGTCAATCTGCTCCCTTGTCGCGGGAACCTCCTCCGCCTTACGATCCTTCGCCAAAGCCTCCGCCTCTGCAGGCGACATCGCCGCGCCTGTACCCGGAACATACACCCCCCCCTCTGACGGCGAAGACCTCTCAACAGTCGCATCCTCATCCGCAGATGCCGCCAGAACCGACACCTCATCCAAAGGCTTCACAAGCATTTGAAAATCCGAAATCCCCTCCGGTCTAAAATAATGCATACGCGAAATTGTCCCGCTCGCCTGAAACAGCAGCGCAAACCCGGGATCAGACGATCGGACAGCATCGGCAATCTCCGTATTGCTCTTACCCGCCACCGCCAGCTCTCCGACACGCTGTTGCACAAGGTTAAGATTAATCTCCTCGATCGCGAATATCTTCGTACCCACATCAATCGCGGCAACATAGGTTCTGCCACCCGCTTCAAAAATCAACGGCGTCTGCTGACCCAAAAACTCGCGGCCATGCTCATTCTGCGCCGCGTTAAACGCATCAATCACGTCATTCGCGCTACAGGTCTGGCCGCCGTCATTAAAGCTCGGCGGGTGTTTCACCAAATCAGGGTGCAGCATAACATCCCGACTTCCCGGCCATTGGTAAGAAGACGGCCCCGTCTCGTTGAGCTGATCCTGTGTCGCCATAGCTTCGGTTGCAAAAGCCGCCCCGTTCCCGGTCGCAATCGCATCGCGCATCCCTGCGGTGAAAATCCTACGCTGCTCCGCATTACCAAGCGGCAACATCGACGCCGTGTAAATCATGCTGAAGGCAAAATCCTCAAATGTCTCCCCTGAAGGCCGCTGCCCCGCGGCTGACGCCGCTCTGTACGCCTCCTGCATCTTGGTATAGGCCGCCGCCAACTCTGCTTCACGCGTGCCCTCGGCATTTTCAGAAAGCGCAGGAACCGGACTCATATAACTGTCCAATCCAAAACCGGTAAACGCATTCACCAAGTCATCAAAGACATCATTCGCACCGTCAATCTGCGCGAATTTCTTGGTCTGCGATTCCAAGACCATGCCCAGATAGGGAGGAATATCAACCTGACCACGCGCCTGATAGAGCTTGTAATCCTTTATTTTTGAATTTTGCTTGAGAACATCGAGCGCATCAATCAATAGCGGCAAACGTCTCTCAAGATCTGCCAAATCCTCGGGAGAGGCATCTTCCCCCATAAGCTCCTTGAGCTTGTCAATATTGGCGATGATATGCGCACCCTTGGCCTCGGTATACATCCACGGCGGTACGCCGAATTGCTCTTGCGACATATTCAAAACACTGGAATGGCTCAAAATCACCATTATGCCTTGCAGAGCTTCCTGCGAGCGCAAATCAAAATTCCCACCGACATTAAAATTCTCCGGCAGCTCCAGCGTCATCAATTCGCCGCCCACCATATTGGCAAACATCTGCGTGAGTATGCCCATAAAGCCCTCACCGCCAGCACTAATCTCGGATCGCTTCGCTTCAAGCGCTGTATTCAATGTCGGTGCCAAAATTTCAAGCGCTTCTTCAACAACCATAACCTGCATTGCAATCTGCTCTTCAGCAGAAATTTCAGTCTCTGCAGTTTCTGTAGACCAATCCTCAGGCTCGGGCTCAGCAGCAGGCTCGGAATCAGGCTTAGGCTCAGGAGCAGCTGGCTCTGGAAAATTAGTGGGCAGATTACCCTCAGGATTCAGATATCCATTCTCATTTAAGCTTTCCAGAGCCTTAATAACTGTATCGCAATTTTGGACTAACCAAATTAGTTTAGCAGGATCATCCTTAAAAATTCCCGGCATGCCCTCAATCTTAGACAGAGCATCCTGTACATCGGAGCGATAAGGATAATTACCTCGCAAACCCCTGTCATTCCAAAACCTAACCATTCTGTCATAAACATTACGACCCTTATCGTCTTCTTGAGTTTTAAAATCCTCAGCCATTTCGCGCAAAGTCTCCGCGATTTCGGAAATATCAGTCGTTTCTGGATCAAAAACTATTGGGGTTTCTGAATTAGCATTTAATGCGCTAAATAAAACAGATATGGCTTCTCTGGATTTTTCAGGCAAAGAAGATAAGTCAGCAGCGGACAAACCAAGATTCTCAAGGGCATCGTTAACAACGCCAAGTCTGCTATCAATCTGTTGCTGTGAAAGCGCCATTCATACCCTCTAATTCAAAGCCCTTTTGTCATTTTTTTTGTGGGCTTTTTACACGTTTTCTACCGCCTTAACCTTCTGTTTTTAATAACATTTTTTTATATGCGCATAGGCGCACTTTGGCTAAGATAAAATCATTATGCCACAACCACCCCCAAAATACAAACTTTTGAGCATATTTTTTCAATGATTTCAATTAGTTAACAAAAGGTTAACAGAGTTTTCCAAAAACACGGCGCAAAGGCATAATTTCTCATATTTTTGACCTGACAAGGCGCAAGCGACGAAGAGTAGACAGCGACTTTAGAAGCGCCGCAACGATGTCAGGACTTAAATATGAGAGATTATATGATGATAATACTCCAGATACCCCTGCAGACACGCGTTCTTGGTAAATTCCCGCTCATATCGGCGAAACCCCGCCCCCACCAAGGCCGCCGCCAAATGATCGTCTTCCATCAATCTCTCGACCGCCGCAACAATCGCATCAACATCATCAATCGGCACCAACAGGGCATCCTCGCCGTCCCGCACGAATTGCCGCGGCCCGTCTGCATCACTGACGATCACCGGCACTCTCTGCGCCCAGCTCTGCACAAACACCGTCCCAAACCCCTCGTTGCGGGATACAAACGTACAGATATCGGCAAGCTCGAACAATCGCGCCCGATCCGTCTGCCATCCAATCAATTTCACGCGGTTTCCAACGCCCAACTTATCAATCAACTTCTGCAGAGAGTTTCGCAAAGGCCCTTCCCCTGCAATCCAGACATGCACACGCGGTAACTTCGCCGCCGCCTTGATCAAGGTATCAAACGCCTTGTCATCATGCAGCCGCCCCAGCCCCAGCAAAAGCGTCGCTTCTTCGGGCGTGCCGAAATCGCCCCGCGTAAAATCAGAAGACGCCCGCTCCACTTCCGCAAAATTATTGATATGCCGAATCCGCGAAGGCTCAATTCCGTTTTCGAGCAAATACGCCGAAATATCAGGCGTGATAGACACAAAATAATCGGTCTTCTTGAAATATTTGATCTTATAAGGACTGCCCAGCCGCGCAACAATCGCATAGCGGGGGATGCCCATATTCGGGCTCCATCGCGGCACTTTTTCCGGCGCACGGCTCATCCAGCATTGCACGATATTCGGCTGGAATTTCTTGATAATCTGCGCCAGTCGCCACCCTGTAAACACATCAAGCTTACCCCCAAACGGCAAAACATGCACCTTGATCCCCGCCGCCTCCAGACGCGGCACCCGAATTTCATTCGCCCGCGTTGCAACCTCGATTGTTTCCCCCGCCACATGCATGGCAATGCACATATCGACAAACGCGGTCTCCGCCCCGCCATACGGCGCCCCCGCCATCACATGAAGGATTTTCATCGCTGGCCTTCCCCTAAAACGTCTCTAACGCTTGGGCTCGGATTGATCTTCTAAAGCCTCTGCAGGCTCCTCTTCATCCTTTTCTTCGGCTTCGGCTTCGGCTTCGGCTTCGGCCTCGGCTTTTGCCTTGGCCTCTTCCTCTTCTTGCGCCGCCTTTTCAATCGCGATCGCCTGCGCGTCTTCTTCCTGAATCGTCCGCGGCAATGTCACCAGCGTAGAACGCAGCATATCCGTCAACTTCACTTGCGTACTATCCATCTGCTCCAGCGCATATTCACACCCCTCCACCGTCGTCACAGGTACTTTTTCCACTTGTGATTCCACTCTGTTCCGCTCATCCACCAACGCCTTAAAAATCTCACGTATCTCTTTATCCTTGGCGTAATCCTGCGCCAATATCATATTGTCGATATTATCCATGGCCTCATCGAGTATCGGCTCAACAGCCTCTTCCCAAACCCCAAAACGCACATCCATCCGCTCTGCCAGATCCGGATTGGCCTGACCGCACTGCTCAACCGTATTGCCCACCGTTTCGCGAATGCCTTCAACAATCTTCACAATATTGTAATTCCCGTAAAGAATATTGAAATGCCGCGCATCCCGCGCATTTAACCCTTGAGTAAAAGCCTCAACCTTGGCAATAAACTCGCTCTTGGGCCCAGCCTCACCGCTTCCTTGCGCCCACGCGCGCGGCACAAAAGACAACACAACAAGACTGATAATGAAAAAACGAACCACGGATGCACCCTTTCTGGCTTAAAATACCACTATACCCTATCCAGCTTTGATTGGAAAAAAAAGTGCCTGTATGATGAAATTGAAACAACTTTGAAAGCGGGTACAAAGAAATATTTCAAAACCCTCATACAGGCCAGTGCGCATGACATAAGAGATAAACTGCATAAATTTCTATTGTGAACCGTCGAAAAAGAAGAAAAAGGCCCGTTTCCCGGGCTCTTATTTCCACCGCTGGCCAAGAACTCCCCTGCTCTCCTGCCGCCCTATTACCAACTTACCGTTTGCCCTGACAACTGCTCTTGTTGCCTTTTTGCTCTGCCGTGTCCGTCCCTGAACATTCACTGGTCTATAAAATCCAGAGGTCTTTGTACAAACACACACTTAAAATTGTACAGCCCCTATATATTTAACATAACATATAAACTGTGAATAAAAAGTAAATAAAATTCGATCTGTATTTGCCGTGATTTCACATCAAAATTTGTTCAAAATCCGCCGATACCCATATCCCCTTGCACATAAGGCTTTTTTATGGCTTTTTGAATCCGATAATAACATTGTGGAATCGATCAATATGCCCATACAAGTCTCCGAAATTTCCGCCGCCAATCACCCCGAATTTATGGACCATGAACGCATCTATAAAATCTATAACCCCAAGACCAATATCACCGCCTTTATCGGCGTGCACAGCACCGCTCTCGGCCCTGCGCTTGGCGGCATTCGTTATAAACATTATCACGATGAACAAGACGCTCTCGGCGATGTCCTGCGCCTTTCCGAAGCCATGACCTGGAAAAACGCCGCCGGAGGCCTTGCGCATGGCGGCGGTAAAGCCGTAATCATGGCGGGTGACACCCCAAAACCCGATACCGAAACCCTTGAAACGCTCGCCGCAGGCCTCAACATCATCAACGAGAGCAAACCCGTCTATTTCGGCGCCGAAGACATGAATGTCGGCGAATCCGCCCTCAATCATATGCTGAAATTCACGAACTGGCTCAAAGGCGCGACCTCTGACAACCCTAAAATCGTCGGCGGCGATCCCTCGCCCATCACAGGCCTTGGCGTATATGAATGCATCAAAGTCGCCGTAAAACATAAACTCGGCAAAGACAGTGTTTCTGGCCTGCGAATCTCTATGCAAGGCCTCGGCGCCGTAGGCCGCACCATGGCAGAATATCTGCATAAAGACGGCGCAATCCTGACCGCCGCCGACCCGTCCGATGAACCCTTCGAAATGCTGCGCAGCCAAGGCATCAATGTCGAAAAAGTCGACCTCGATGCAATATACGACGTCCCCGCCGATCTTTTCGCCCCCAACGCCATCGGCGGCACTCTGACCAATGAAACAATCGGTCGTCTTCATAAATCAGGCGTAAAAATCGTCTGCGGCGCGGCCAATAATCAACAAGCCGACCAAAAAACAGGCCGCGAAAGCAAGCAACTGAAATCCCTCGGCATTCTGTACTGCCCCGATTACATAGTGAACGCGGCGGGCGTCATCTGGGTTGCCAAAGTCGGTGAAAACGCGAAAACCACATTAAACGATATCCGCGAAGGCGTTCCCCGCCGCTTCAAAGATGTGCTAAACCTATCAGAGCAAAACCCTGAGGCCGATATGGCGTCACTGGCGGCAAAATACTCCCGCAGGCGCGTCGAAGCCGCCGAAGAAACGCGTGACAAATCTGCGCAAACAGGCTGATAATAAAAACTCATGTCGCTTGGATTTTTGGTCTGACAAGGCGCAAGCGACGAAGAGTAGACCACTACTTTAGGAGCGCAGCAACGATGTCAGAACATAAATACAAGCGACAAAGTGGAAACGTATTGTGGTTCATCTTAATCGCCGTCGCGCTTCTCGGCATGCTCACCATGGTGCTCACCCGAAGCGGCTCAACCGTTGACCAAAGCGCAGATATTGAGCAGCTCCGCATCACAGCAGGACAGCTTCTTGGCTACTCAAAATCCATCGAAGCCGCCGTCCAGAACATGAAACTCCGCGGCATTTCGGAACGTGACATCAGCTTCCAAAATCCCACAACCGCAACCGATTACACAAACGCAAATTGCCTCGACAACGCCTGCAGGATTTTCCACGTTGATGGCGCAGGTCTCACCTATCGCAATTTTGCGGGTGCCAATGACGGCTCAGACTGGATTTTCACAGGCGCAAACAATGTCGGCACCACCGCTGGCCCCGTCGGCTCCACCGCCGCCGTAACAGGCAATGACCTCATCATGCTCCTGCCCAATGTCAACCAAACCCTGTGCATCCAGATCAACCGCGACTTAAGCGTCGGCACCGCAGGCACTCTGCCGATTGATGATGAAATCGACACCGCCGCCTTCATCGGCACATACGCCCCTGGCGGGCCGACAATTCTGGAAGGCGACACCACCAATCTCGAACTCAACCGCAAAAACGCAGGCTGCTTCATCGATGCCAACGACTCCAACAAAATCTACTTCTACCAAGTCCTCCTCGCCCGCTAACCCCATAAAAAAAACGACCCCGCTAAGGGCCGCTTTTAAATTTAAAAAACTCTCGAGGTATAAATGCTTCGGGTTTTTTCTACCACTAGGCATTCGAGGCGAGCTGCGCGCAGCGTAGATTGACTACGTGAGCACAGCGAGGCCGAAGGATAACGCGGTGGTAGGAAAAAGACGGAGTATTTACTTACTCCACCAGCCCTTTTTCTTGGCCTTCGGCGGCTCATTCACCACTTCATATTCTTTCGGCGTACTCTCCTTGGCTTTCGCAGGCTCACCTTTTTCCGCATCATCATTCGATGCTTTTGCTCCCCTGCCCTTGGCCGCCGCTTTCTTTGGCTTGGCCTCCGAAGCCTTGGCAATGGAGGGCTTGTCGTCTTTAACCTCTTCCTTCACCACATCCGCATCGGCCTTTTTCGCCGCAGCTTTACGCGGCGCGCGTTTAGGCTTGTCCTCCAAAGCCTCATCATCCGACTTCTTCGCCGCGGGCTTGCGACGTGAAGGCTTTTTGGCCTCGTCTGTCTTTGGCTGATCATCCGGTGCTGCCGCAGAAGACTCCTCACCGGAAGACGCATTTTCGGAATGTTCCGTCTGCTCCCCTTCTCCGCGATATTCATCCCTATTATTCCGGCGACCCCCACGACGACCGCGACGACGCCCACGCGGGCGACCTTCACCCTTGTCTTCAGAATCTTCATCACGCGGCTCGCGGGGCTCCCTCGCTTCCCGCGGCGAACGGCTTTCACGCACTTCCGGCTCATCACTCTCACCCGCTTCATCATCCTCACCGTCCTTACGAAGCGGCTTGGACACTTCAACGCGGCAATCCGACGCGCCGAGCGTATCATCCACCCGCATCACAATCGCAAAACCATAACGCGCCTCAAGACTGGAAATATTCGAACGCTTATAATTCAAAATATACAGCGCAATATGGCTGGGAAGATGCACCATAACCTCGGCGGCGCGCCCTTTGATTCCTTCCGCTTCAATATCACGAAGCACAAGGATGGAGGCCGCATCCGCCGTCCGCACCCGGCCAGAACCATGACAGCTCCCACACGTTTCATACTGCGTTTCCCCCAAAGACGCGCTCAAACGCTGGCGTGACATTTCCATCAAACCAAACGATGAAATCCGCCCCATCTGAATCCGCGCCTTATCACTCGATAACGCCTCGCGCATTCTACGCTCGACCTTGCCGTTATTGCGGCGGTCTTCCATATCGATAAAATCGATAACAATCAAACCGCCCAAATCCCTGAGCCGTAATTGCCGCGCAACTTCCGCCGCCGCCTCAAGATTGGTCTTAAGCGCCGTTTCTTCAATATGCCGCTCCTTGGTTGCTCTTCCCGAGTTCACATCCACAGACACAAGCGCCTCGGTCGGGTTAATAATCAAATACCCCCCCGATTTCAAAGTCACAGTCGTCTCGCCAATCTCGGCAATCTGCCCCTCAACTTTATGGGCATTAAACAACGGAATACTGACATCCTTATATTCTTCAATCCGCTTTACATGCGAAGGAATCATCATCTTCATGAACTCTTTCGCCGTCTTATACGCCTTCTCCCCCGCCACATGAATTTGGTCAATCTCACGCGTATAAAGGTCACGCACGGCGCGCTTGATCAAATCCGCTTCTTCATACACAAGCGCAGGCGCAGTCGATTCCAGCGTCAACTCGCGAATATTATTCCAAAGCCGCATCAGATAATCCAGATCGCGCTTCACTTCTGTTTTTGTCCGCTCAACGCCGGCTGTCCGCAAAATCACAGACATACCCTTCGGCACTTCCAGATCCTTCATCATATCGCGCATTTTCGCACGATCTTTATAATTGGAAATCTTGCGCGAAACCCCGCCCGCACGCGGGCTATTGGGCATCAACACGCAATACCGGCCCGGCAAAGACAAATAACTCGTCACCGCCGCACCCTTATTACCGCGCTCTTCTTTGGAAACCTGAATGAGCATGATTTGACCGCGCTTCACAACTTCCTGAATTTTGTACTTACGGCGCAAATTAAAGCGGAAACGCTTATCCCCGCCCTCATCATCACCGCCAATGCTCTCCACGCGCTTGGCACCATGCGCTGCATTTCCGCGCCCACCGCGCCCGCCGCGTCCATTTCCGCGACCGCGCTGATAACGTCCGCGCCCACCGCGCCCGCGACCACCGCGAGAATTTCCCTCATCCTCATCGCCTTCGGCCTGATCGTCACCGCTATTGCCTTCAGCAAAGTCCTCGTCCGCGTCGTCTTCGGAATCATCACGGACATTGCCGTTCACTTCGTCTTCGTCTTCAACTTCGTCCGCATCATCTCCGGGAACTTCGCCGCCAATCTCCTCAACCTCGTCCTCGTCCTCGATTTCCTCAATCCCATCGGCAGAACCCTCATCCTCTGCAAGGCTATCCACGCCAAGAATCTCGTCCTCTTCCTCTTCGGCTTCATCATGCTCGCGCAAAGCCTCTTCCTGCTCAGCCATCAAGGCTTCACGATCCGCAATCGGAATCCGGAAATAATCAGGGTGAATTTCACTAAAAGGCAAAAACCCGTGGCGATTCCCGCCATAATTCACAAACGCCGCCTGCAAGGACGGCTCCACGCGGGTAACTTTCGCCAAATATATATTGCCCCTTAAAGGCTTGCGAAACGCGCTCTCATAATCAAATTCATCAAGCCGCCCATCATCAACAATGGCAACCCGTGTTTCTTCATCATGGGTACCGTCGATTAACATTTTTTTAGTCATAATATATTCCTTATAAGCGCATGCGTAGCCTGCCCCCTGCGACAATGCTCGAAGTGCAAAGGACGGCGCAAAAGCGCGTTAAATCTCAAATTTTTAGCTGTACAGTCCGCGAAACCTTTTAAATACAATAAGCGCTAAAACCGTAAAGCTCGAACATCCCGTGCACTCTACACCCGCTTTTCCATTTCAGCAAGATATAAAGTGATTCGTTTTCAAAGCCCTGAAATCTCTATGGATCAAACCCAAACACGAAGAAGGCTTTACACCCACCGCACCGTATATGTTATATAAAAATAATGACACCATAAAACCCAGCCTCCACGAGAGAATATCTTGAACCTTAAATATTTAATCTGCGCTGCCGCCCTCACCCTCATGGCCTTTCTCCAGGCTGGCCAAGCCCTTGCCCTCACCGTTCAAAACGTGCGCTTCGGCGAATATAACAGCAAAACCCGCCTCGTCATCGACCTCGACCAGGCCGCCGATTTCCGCACCTTTATATTGCCCGACCCCGTGCGGATGGTCATCGACCTGCCCGCCTTTGAATGGCGCGCCGGACAAATCCAAAGCCCGCAAAGCGCAGGCGTCATGGAAACCCGCCACGGCAATCTTGAGCCCGGAATTTCCCGCATCGTCTTCGACCTGAACCGCCCCGTCAGCATCCAAAGTGCCTTCACCCTCCCCGCCAGCGGCGAAAAACCACCGCGCCTCGTCATTGATTTCGCCAATGCCAGCCCCAGCGTCTTCGCCAAAACCAATAACAGCCTCCACGGCGATCTCGGCAAAACCAACGCCCATAAACAACCCGACCCCCCAAACGCACCGCCACAAACCGCAACACCAACCACCCCAAAAAAACCACTCATAATCATTGACCCCGGTCATGGCGGCGTTGACCCCGGCGCAGTCGGTGATGGCATATATGAACGCAACATCACTCTGGCTATGGCCAAGGAACTCAAAAGCCAGCTGGAGCGCAGCGGAAATTATCGCGTAAAACTCACCCGCGATACCGATACATTCATCAAACTCGGCAACCGCGTCAAAATTGCCCGCCAAAGCGACGGAGATCTCTTTATTTCGCTTCATGCCGACGCCCTCGATAAACCCGAAGTCAGCGGCGCCTCGGTCTATACCCTGTCTGAAAAAGCCTCCGACGCCCAAACCGCGAAACTGGCCGCTCGCGAAAACAAGGTCGACCTGATCGCGGGCGTGGATCTCGAAACCGAAGATAAAGAAGTCGCAGATATTCTCATGGATCTCGCCATGCGCGAAACCATGAACCAATCAAAGTTTTTTGCCAATACACTGGTCCAGACATTCAAAAATTCCGGCATTAAAACGCTCGACAACGCCCACCGCTCCGCCGGCTTCGCCGTTCTCAAGGCACCGGACATCCCATCCGTCCTCGTCGAAGCGGGATTTATCTCAAACAAAAAAGAGGCGCAGCTTCTCAACACCGCTTCTCACCGGCAAAAAATTGCCCGCGCCCTCAAAAATGGAATTGATAAATATTTTGAACAAGTGGCAAAAAACCAGCGTATATAGCCCTTGATAGCAAGCTTTCTCTAGCAAACCCTACAAACGCGCTTTTTATGAATATTAATAGACGCGATATTATTATCACAAAAAACATCTAAAAGATGAAAATTTATAAAAAACGCTTGAAAAACAGTGTGCAATGCGTTTGAGTAACTCCTAGAAAATGAATGAATGCTCTTTCAAGAGCGTAAGTTTTCGGTTTAACCACTACAAAAAACAATGAGGTCAAAATGAAAAAATTTGCAGCAACACTTTGCATCGCCGGATCAGTACTCGGTCTTGCGGCATGTGACACAACAAGCTCCTATGATTCTGGCGCAAGCTACGCAAACGAGCGTACAGCAGGCGAAATGGACAATGCCGCTAGAGCAGCAGCTCCAGTAGCAGCAGAAAAAGTTTTCAAAACATACCAGGCTAAATAAGCCTTTATGTAAGAATCAAAAAGGGCTGCATTTGCGGCCCTTTTTTTTCGCCTGAAATCCCACCACCTAGGGGCGTTGTCACTTAGAATAAATTAATTATTAAGCGTATAAGACCGTCTCGCAGTATTCTCAGTCACCTTCGCCGCCTCTGCCTCCGACTCCGAATGAACAGAAACACTCTCCTCAACCTCTTCAATCAAAGCAGGCTTAACCGAAACAGACTGCACAGCAGCAGCCTTATCTGCGGATTTCTGAGACGACCCGCCCTCCAGCAAATCTAGAGCCTCTTCCGGCGTACCCAACTCAGCCTCTTCAATCTCCAAATCCTCATCAACATCAATACTGGGACGCCGCGCAATCATCACCGGAGAGCCGTTACGCTCTTTAAGAACCTTACGAATAGCCGGCCAGCGCAAACGATCCTGATGTGCGCCCGCAACATCAATCAAATATTTCATTTCCTTATTGGTCATTTTCTTTTCCGGAACCAGCGCCGTTTCTTCCATCGCCACAGATTGCTCCAACGTCGGATGCGCTTCCATATAAAGCTTGTCCTCAATCCACGCCAGCTTAATCGGTTGATTCACAATCGTCACTTTCGTACCCACAGGAATCAAATCAAACGCCTCTCTGATTTTCTCAGGATACAATCGAATGCACCCCGAACTCACGCGCCGCCCAATCCCGAAAGGACGGTTCGTTCCATGCATCGCATATTGCGGCCAGCCAAAATACAGCGCATGCGTCCCCATCGGATTATCCGGCCCCTGCCCATAAGCAACCTTAAGCGTCGGATCTTCCTTACGCATCCGTTCCGTAGGCCGCCACACAGGTCCTTCTGTTTTTCTAACAATTTTGGTTGTCCCTTCAGGCGTATTCAATCCCTCGCGCCCCACACCAATCGGCGTATGCCAGGGTGCCTCATCCCCGTTCAAATAGGCATAAAGCCGCATATCCGCCAGATTAATCACAACCCCCTGACGCGGAGCATCAGGAAGCAAATGCATCGTCGGTAAAATCAAATCCGTACCCGCACCCGGAAGCCAAGGGTCAACATACGGGTTCGCCGCCCGCATCTCGGTAAAGCCCAGATTATAATCCCGCGCCAAATGCACAAACGTATCTTCATATTTGGCGTCATAATTTATGATCTCCCCGACATAGGGCTTATCATATCCGGCCTGCGCCACCCCGCCTGAAAAGCCCGTAAGGAGCCCGCAGATCAAAACCAACTTTTTCAACATCGCATAAAAATCCTGTTACATTCGCTGGAAACTCAGCCCAGGCTATAAATAACACGTTCCCAAGTTTTTTCAATAAAATCAATTTGAACGCGCCGCCGCGCGCAAATTCCCATCCACAGCCGCCAGAAATTCTTCCGTGGTTAGATACGCCTGATCTTTAGAAATCAGCAACGCCAGATCTTTTGTCATTTGCCCGCCTTCAACGGTTTCCACACAAACCCTCTCCAGAGTATCCGCAAACGCCACCACTTCGGGCGTGCCGTCAAACTCCCCGCGATATTTCAATCCCCGCGTCCACGCAAAGATCGAGGCGATCGGATTGGTCGAGGTCGGATTCCCCTTTTGATGCTCTCGGAAATGTCGTGTCACCGTTCCATGTGCGGCCTCCGCCTCCACACATTTCCCATCAGGGGTCAGCAGCACGGAGGTCATAAGCCCGAGCGAACCAAATCCTTGCGCCACAATATCGGACTGCACATCACCGTCATAATTCTTACACGCCCAGACAAACCCGCCTTTGGACTTAATCGCCTGCGCCACCATGTCATCAATCAGGCGATGCTCATACCACAAATCCTTGGCCTCAAACGCGTCCTTGAACTCGGCGTCATATATGCGCTGAAAAATCTCGATAAACTTCCCGTCATATTGCTTCAAGATCGTATTCTTCGTTGACATATACATCGGAAAGCCGCGGCTTAAGGCGTAATTAAACGAACTGCGCGCAAACCCCTCAATACTCTCATCCAGATTATACATCGCCATCCCCACGCCCGCGGACGGGAAATCAAAAACTTCATGCACCTCCGGCGCGCCGCCTTCAGGCGTATAAACAAGCTCCAGCTTCCCCGGTCCCGGAATTTTCAAATCCGTCGCTTTATACTGATCTCCGAATGCATGCCGGCCAATAATAATCGGCTGCTCCCATCCGGGCACATATTTCGGCACATTCTTCATAGTAATGGGCTCCCGGAAAACCGTCCCGTTCAAAATATTGCGGATCGTCCCGTTTGGCGACTTCCACATCTTCTTCAAACCAAACTCTTTAACCCGCGCTTCGTCTGGCGTAATCGTTGCGCATTTCACCCCAACCCCATGCACCTTAATCGCCTCCGCCGCATCAATCGTAATCTGGTCATTGGTGGCGTCCCTGCTCTGGATCGACAGATCATAATACTTCAAATCCACATCCAGATAAGGCAGGATCAGCTTCTCCTTGATAAACGCCCAGAGAATCCGCGTCATTTCGTCGCCGTCCATTTCTACAATCGGATTTTTCACTTTAATTTTAGACATGTCCCTCTCCTTCGCGTCTTTGCGAGCGTAGCGAAGCAATCCATAACCTTCAAGAAGATTTTCTGGATTGCCGCGTCAGCCTTAGGCTTCCTCGCAATGACAGCTATAAAAGATTTTCGACCTCAATCCGCAGCCGCTCAAAGGCCCTCTCAAAAACCCCGCTTTTAAAGATCCGCCCTTTGTCTTGAAGATAAACCTCATACATACTGACCCTCGGGCCCACGCGGCGAATCAAAAATCTCAAATACGGCGCAAAATGCTCTGACTTGTAATAGGTATAGCTCGCAACCCCCTCGTCAAAATCACAATCGACTGTGCGATACGTCAAAACGCCCTTCGCCGCCGATTGTAAATACAAACCGTCCAGCTTCTTAAACTGCCAATTACTAAATCCGGACGGATGCGAAGATTTTGAAAACGGAATAATCTCAGACATTCTTTTACTCTATCAAAAAACAAAAGGGCCGTCATCAACGGCCCCTCTATAAAAATCTACAAAAACACGGAATTTAGAATTTATATTCAAAATTCAACTTCACCGTGGCGTCCGGCGCCGCATCGGAAATCCCCGCCAAAACGCCAAACGCATATTCAAAATTCTCGGTCAAATCCCCATACGCCACAGGCCCCAGCAAATGGCTTTGATCATCATAATCCTCGGTTGAATCACCCATGCTGCCATAATACTCAATGCCCGGCGAGAATATTTCTTTATATTTATACTTGGTTTTCCAGGAAATCCCGTGCTCATACCGATCCGAAGACCCTTCCCCAACCTCATGGCCAAGTTCAAGATTCATAACATGAGAGAATTTTCCGATGGTTTTAGCCAGCAAAATCTCCGCTTCAATCTCATCCGTGCCGCCATTCGTGCTATAACCATAACCAAACTTCAAGCCAGGATCGACAATCCATGCGCCCTTCTCCGCCAGCTGCACTTTCGCTTCAAGCTCAAGTTTCTTCGTCTCAATATCGTCATTCGCCGGGTTTTCAAACTCAATCCCGGCTTCCACACCCAGATAATCGGTCAAACCATACCCGACTTCAAAACTCTGTTCCCATTCCCCATCAACCGCAGACCGGTCATCAAATTTTCTTTCAAACTTGGACTCGATCTCGATCTCGCCTTTATCAACATAAGGCGATGAAACGCTTTTGCCCGCAAACGCCGCCGTTGGAACAGCCGCAATCCCGATACTCATAAGACCAAGAACAGAAATTTTAACCGAAGAAATTCTCATAATGTAACCCTCTTGCTTGTAAATTTGAATGAATGAACTCTCATATTTTTATTGCGAATGATTGTCAATAACATATTTGTAATAAATTGACTTTTTGATATAAAATGCACATCTCTATAAAAAACGAAGAAAGACATTCCCATGGTACTTCTAAACACACCCGCGCTCGAGGCTGATTTTAAGGCTCCCGACTTCACACTCAAAAACATCGACGGCAAAACCTTATCCTACAATGATGTCAAAGGCGAAAACGCAACCGTGATCGCCTTCATCTGCAACCATTGCCCCTACGTCAAGGCCATCATAAAACGCTTCGTCCATGACGCCAAAAACCTGCAAAGCCATGGCATAGGCATCGTATGCATCATGCCCAACGACACCGACAACTACCCTGCTGATTCGTTTGAAAACATGAAAATTTTCGCCGAAGAAAACAACTTCGCCTTCCCCTATCTGATCGACGAAACCCAAAGCGTAGCTAAAGCCTATGACGCCGTTTGCACCCCCGACATCTTCGGCTTCGATGCTTCTGGACTTCTCCAATACCGGGGCCGCCTCGACAGCGCAGGGCCAAAAGACGCAGACGAGACCACCATCAAAGAACTCGTAAATGCCATGCTCGAAATCGCACAAGGCCTCCCCCCTTCCGCTCCGCAAACCCCGTCCATGGGCTGCTCCATCAAATGGAAAGAATAACTCAATAAAGTGAATTCCCTGCGAAAGCAGGGATCTTTAATATAAAATCAAACCAAGATTCTCGCTTGCGCGGGAAACCCAAAATGAAGTAACTGTGTCTACCTGCGCTTAAAAATATAAAGGAACAAGAAATGTCGGAAATACTCGCCGAAGTCGATCAAATCATGCGTCAGGAACGCATAGAAAAACTCTGGAAAGACAACGCTCCCTATATCCTGACATTCATCATCGCTACGATACTCCTGACCGCCGCCTATTCTGGCTACACCGCATGGAATACGTCCGTTAAAGAAAAACAAACCGCCCTGATGGTCGAACTTCAACAAGCCGAAAACTACCCCGAAAACCTGCTCACACTCGAAAAACTCGATATGCGCCCGGCTCTTCGCGGCATTCAATATCTCAACGGCGCAGGGGTTTTCATGCAAACCAACAAAACCGCCGAAGCCCTCACGCTCTATATGAAAATCGCCCAAGACCAAAAAATCCCCGCTGACATCCGTGCCCTAGGCGTGCTCATGGCCTCCCGAATCGGCGGCAGCGATAAGGAAAAAGCACAGGAACTCATCTCCTTGCTCAAACCCATCGCCGGCAGCACCTCAAATCCGTGGTCTGCACACGCCCATCTTGAAATAGCCGTCCTGATAGCGCATCATGAGCAGAACTTTGAAAAAGCACGCGCCCATTTAAATGAGATTTCCAATACCCAAGGCCTACCCGACAGCATGTATAACCGCGCCCGCGCCCTCGAAAAACTCTATACAGCGCAGGCCACAAGCAAAAAGACAAATGATGAATAAAACCCTCGCGCTTTCTCTCTTTCTCTGCACTCTGGCCGCCCTCGCTCTGAACGCCTGCTCCAGCCCCTTCGGCGATAACGAACCCGCTCCCCTGCCCGGCGAGCGCATCAGCGTCCTTGAACTGCAAAAATCTCTGGAACCCGATGACACCGCCCTGCAAGCCCAAGGCCTCATCACCCCCGAAGAATGGCAAAATGAATTCTGGCCGCAAGTCGGCGGCTACCCGAATCACTCCATGCAAAACCTCGCCCTTAATCCCGAAGGCCTCAAACGCATATGGAGCGCAGATATCGGCCAGGGCGGCGGCGGCGACCTCCCTTTGACCGCCCAGCCTGTTCTGGCAGATGGCCGGATTTTTACCCTCGATACCGATGCCCATCTTTCCGCTTTTGATATCACAAATGGCAAACAAATTTGGCGCAAGGATATCCGCAACAAAGCCGAAGACGACGCGATTGTCGGCGGCGGAGTATCGTTTGCCGATGGCATGCTTTACGTGACAAACGGCTCCAGCGAAGTTCTCGCCGTAAGCCCCCTCGATGGCATAATCCAGTGGCGCCGCCCTCTGCCTGCCCCCGCCCGCGCCGCGCCAACCATAATGAATGGCCGCATCTTTATCTCGACCCTCGACAGCCGCCTCATCACGTTGGATGCCTTTGACGGCAAATCCTTGTGGGAATATCAAGGCATCAGCGAAATCGCAGGTTTAATCGGCGCCGCCAGCCCCGCCGCCAATAACGATGTCGTCATTCCCGCTTTCTCCTCCGGTGAAATCACCGCACTGCGCGTTGAAAACGGCTCCGTCGCATGGACAGACAGCCTCTCCAGCGTCCGCAATTTCGGCGGCCTGTCCTCCATCGCCGATATCAAGGCATTGCCGGTCATCGACAAAGGCATCGTCTATGCCATCTCCTTCGCAGGAAGACTCGTCGCCATTGATGAGCGCAGCGGCAACCGCCTCTGGCAGCGTGAAATCAGCGGCACCCAAACCCCATGGGTTGCCGGCAATCACCTTTTTGTCCTTTCTACTGAAAACAAACTCATCGCTCTGGGCAGAGATACAGGCTCCGTGCGCTGGGTTACCGAACTTCCCCGCATGCAAGACAAAAAGCCGATCATTCTGACAGGCCCCTTGCTCGCAGGTGGCCGCCTGATTGTTGCGGGAACAGATGGCCGCGTCTTTGAAATCAGCCCCGAAACGGGTGAAATCCTGCGCCAATGGGATGCGGGCGATGATATAGCCCTGCCCCCGATTATAGCGGGCGGCACGCTCTATATGCTGAGCGAAAGCGGCACCTTAAGCGCTTATAGATAAAGAGGTAAGAGGTAAGAGGTAAGAGGTAAGAGGTAAGAGGTAAGAGGTAAGAAGTAAGAGGTAAGAAGTAAGAAGTAAGAGAATGATAAAGACATTTTATGATCTTGAAATTTATCAACGCTCTTATAAGGCAGCCCTCGAACTTCATCGTCTATCAAAAGCCTTTCCGAAAGATGAGCAATATGGATTAACCAATCAAATACGAAGGGCAAGCCGCTCTATACCTGCAAATATTGCTGAGGGGTTTTCGAAACATCACAAATCAAATGCTGAGTTTAAGCGGTTTCTCAATATTGCCATTGGTTCATGCAACGAAATGATAGTTTGGATAGATTTTTCTTACGATTTAGCGTACATAGACGAAGTTACATCCCTGAAATTAAAAAAGGAATATGAGGAATTGGGAAAAATGATGTTCAAGCTTGCAGAGAACTGGAAAAGCTTTAAATAAAAACACGATCTTACATCTTATTTCTTACCCCTTATCTCTAAAATCTTATGTTTACCCTCGCGCTCATCGGCCGTCCGAATGTCGGCAAATCGACCCTTTTCAACCGCATCGCCGGCAAAAAGCTCGCCATCGTGGATGATACGCCAGGCGTGACACGCGACTGGCGCACCGCCGAAGGCTGGCTCTTCGACCGCCAGCTCCGCATCATCGACACCGCAGGCCTGGAAGAAAGTTTCGACACCTCAATTCAAGGCCGCATGCGCCAGCAAACCGAGGCCGCACTCAAAAACGCCGATGCCGCCCTGTTCATGATTGACGGCAGAGCGGGCGTTACCCCCCTCGACCAACATTTCGCTCAATGGCTGCGCAAACAAAAAATCCCCGTAACGCTCGTCATCAACAAAGCCGAAACCGAAAAAGCCGTGCAAGCGGCACTTGGAGAAGCCTACAGCCTCGGCCTCGGGCAGCCCATCGCCGTATCGGCAGAGCACGGCAACGGCCTCGAAGACATTTACCACGCCCTCGCGCCCTTCTTCCCTGAAGAAGACGAAAAAGCCGAAGAAGAAAGCGAAGGTGGCCTCAACCTCGAAAACATCGACGACATCGAAGGCCGTGAAGATTTTGAATTCATCGAGATCGCCGAAGAAGAAGACCCCGAAAAACCTCTCAAAATTGCCATCGTGGGCCGTCCGAATGTCGGCAAATCAACCCTCCTGAACGCCATCGTTCAGGATCAACGCGTTATGACAGGGCCAGAGGCCGGCATCACACGCGACGCCATCGCCGTCGATTGGGAATACGAAGGCCGCCGCTTCAAACTCGTCGATACCGCGGGCATGCGTAAAAAAGCCAAGGTGCAGGACAACATCGAAAAAATGAGCGTCGAGGATTCCATGCGCGCCATCCGCCTCGCGCAAATTGTTGTGCTGGTGATCGACGGCACAATGCCGATGGAAAAACAGGACGTTCAAATCGCCGAACACATCATCGAGGAAGGCCGCGCTCTCGTTATTGCCGTCAACAAATGGGACAGCGTGAATGAGCGCGAAGACGCACTGGACGAACTCGCCCATAAAATGCAAACCTCACTGGCGCAAATTAAAGACATCCCCTACCAGACCATCTCCGCGCTGAACGGCAAAAATATCAATAAACTGCTCGATCGCTGCCTCTGGACATACGGCCTGTGGAACAAACGCATCTCGACCGCGGGATTAAACCGCTGGCTCGCCGCCATGGAAAGCCAGAACCCCGCCCCTTTGGTGTCTGGCCGCACCAACCGTTTAAAATACATCACCCAGATCAAAACAAGGCCTCCTACATTCGCGATGTGGGTGTCAAAACCGGATAAACTCCCCGATTCTTACAAACGCTTTATCATCAACGGCCTGCGCCGTGACTATGATATCCCGGGCGTACCCATCCGCCTGCTGATGCGCAAATCCAGAAATCCGTTTACGGATTAAAAACCTCCCGCCTTGCATTGCTCCGCAAAATTTGGAACATTGGGCGCATCAGAAACAACCCAATAAAAGGATCGCAATAAATGGACCTCTCCGCCCTCCAGCTCGCCAATGAAAGTGAATTTATCTCCATGTTGACCGTCTGGGGCATGCGCTTAATCACCGCGATTGCGATTTTGATCGCGGGTTGGGTTGTTGGTAACTGGACATCCAACCGCGTCAAATCCCTTAAAAAGCTAGACAACACCCTCAAAACCTTCCTCGGCGGGCTGGCCAAATACGCCATTCTCGCCATCGCTGCGGTCGCCGTACTGGGACAGCTCGGGGTGCAAACCGCCTCGCTTCTCGCCGTTCTCGGCGCTGCAGGTCTGGCGATTGGCCTCGCTTTGCAGGGGACCCTCTCCAACGTCGCCGCCGGTGTCATGCTTCTCATCCTGCGCCCATTCAATGTCGGCGATTATATCGAAACCGGAAACATCAAAGGCGTCGTCAAAGCCCTCAACCTCTTTACGACCGAGCTCAACACTCTGGATAACCTCCACATCTTCGCCCCCAACAGCCAGATCTGGGACACCGAAATCGTCAACTTCAACCGCAACAAACACCGCCGTCATGATCTGGTCAACGGCATCAGCTACGGCGATGATATCAACGCCG
Organism: uncultured Micavibrio sp.; assembly: GCA_964350435.1. GTDB lineage: Bacteria > Pseudomonadota > Alphaproteobacteria > Micavibrionales > Micavibrionaceae > TMED27. The sequence goes on along the minus strand of CAYGJS010000008.1, from coordinate 42,394 downwards.
CAATCAAGGCAATCAAATCCGCCGTAGAAAAAGACAAGCGCCTGATCACCACCGAAGAAAAAACCCCCGTGTATTTCGTGGACAGCCTCGGCGAATCTTCCGTCAACATCACGGCGCGCTATTGGACAAACACCTCCGACCACCTACAAACCAAATGGGATCTCGCCAAATCAACAAAAGAAGCCCTCGACAAGGCCGGAATCACGATCCCCTTCCCGACACGTACACTGGAAATTTCAACGGATACTGCCGCCGCAATGTCTGCTGGTAATAAAGGGAAAAAAGCCGCCTAGCTCTTCGCACGCCGCTCCTGCAAAGCCGTAACTCTCGCGCCGCTGCCGCTATGATTGTGATCCACCAGCTCCACCGGATAATCCCCCGTAAAACAGGCATCACAATACTGCGGAACCTTCGCATTCCGCTTGGTTTCCCCCACTGCGCGGTAAAGCCCGTCCAGAGAAATATACGCCAAAGAATCCGCGCCGATATGCGCGCAAATATCCTCAACCGACTTGCTATTGGCCAAAAGCTCCCCCGATGACGGCGTATCAATCCCGTAAAAACAGCTATTCATCGTCGGCGGCGAAGAAATCCGCATATGCACTTCCCGCGCGCCGGCATCGCGAACCATCTCGACAATCTTCTTGGAGGTCGTCCCGCGCACAATCGAATCATCCACCAGAACAACGCTCTTGCCCTCGATGAACTTGCGATTGGCATTATGCTTCAAACGTACACCCAGATGGCGGATTTTATCCGTCGGTTCAATAAACGTACGCCCGACATAATGATTGCGAATAATCCCAAGCTCAAATGGAATCCCGCTAGCCTCCGCATATCCAATCGCGCTCGGCACCCCGCTATCGGGCACAGGTACAATCAAATCCGCGCCCGCCACCGGGCTTTCCTTCGCCAGCTCAATCCCGATATTCTTCCGCATTTCATAAACGCTGCGCCCATCCATGGAACTGTCAGGCCGCGCAAAATAAATATACTCGAAAATACAAAGCCGCTTCGACTGCGCCTTAAACGGGCTTAAAGTCTTAACCCCGCCCTGATCCAAAATCACCATCTCGCCGGGGGCAATATCCCTTACAAACTCCGCCCCGATAATATCCAGCGCGCAGGTCTCGGACGCCAGCACATAAGCCTCGCCAATCTGCCCCAAAACCAGCGGCCGTATGCCATGCGGGTCGCGCACGCCGATCACCTGATCATTCGCGCACGCCACCAGAGAATACCCGCCCTTGATCTGCTTAACCGCATCAATCAAACGATCCGTAACAGTCTTCTTCGAAGACACCGCAACCAAATGCACAATCACTTCCGTATCGCTGGAAGACTGAAAAATCGAACCCCGCTTGACCAAAGCCTTCCGCAGCATATGCGCATTCGTCAGATTCCCGTTATGCGCCACCGCAAACCCGCCGAAATCCATATCCCCAAACATCGGCTGTACGTTCCGCAAAGCGGGCTCCCCGCTTGTAGAATATCGGTTATGCCCGATCGCCGCATGCCCGCTCAGCCGCTCAATAACGCTGCCCTGCCCGAATGTCGCATCCACGAGCCCCAAAGCCTTATGCGCATGAAATTCCGTGCCGTCATAGGCCACAATCCCGCAGGCTTCCTGCCCCCGATGCTGCAAGGCATGAAGCCCCAGCGCCGTAAACGCCGCCGCATCTTCGCTGCCATAAACCCCGAAAACCCCGCACTCTTCATGGAACTTGTCATCACTGAAATCAAAATCTTCAAACATAACGCGCCCTATTCATTCCCCGCCGAAGGCGTAGGGGGCATCGCGCCCTCATCCTCAAAAAGCCTGTCCATTTTCTCGCGAAACTCCTCGCTATACCCCTCATTGACAGAGGGCAACGCCCCCAAATTAGGCGCATCCCTAGACGCAGGCTTCTCCCCCCCATCCAGCAAACGAATATCCTCCAGCTTCTTACGCGCCGAATTTGCCTCCTTGGCCGCATCAATCCCCTCACCGGCTTTATCCTTCGCATCCTCAGGCAAAAATCCCGACAAACTATCCGAAACTTTCGCAATATAAAAATGCGTACGGCTACCCTCAAACCATTGGTCCTTGGCCTCCTGCTCAATAAACAAATGGACAGGCAAATAGAGCAGACCCAACAGAACAATCCCGCGCGCCAGACCAAAAATAAACCCAAGCGTACGGTCAATCGCCCCAAGCCCCAAACTCCGCGCCCCTTCAGCCAGAAAATGGCTGATGACCGAAAGAACAAGCACCACCACAACAAATATCAGCCCATAAGCCAGAGCAGTGCCCAAAAGATCATAAGGCAGCATCCCGAAAAGCTTCTCCGGCTCCACATCCGCTTCAACCCCCAACCATCCATGCATCGTCGGAACGAACACAGGCCCGCCGATATACGCCGCCGCACTTCCGCCAAGCACGCCCGCAATCGTCAAAACTTCACGAATAAACCCGCGCAAAAATGCAATCACAGCTGAAATCAAAAGAACGACCAGAACTAAAGTATCAATGATCATAAAATTGGGCGAGCCTTCGAAGACAAGAGTTAAGTCCCATAAATAGGCAAAACCCTGCATAAAATCAAGGACTAATCACCTACGCGCGCCCGGCGCCCCCCCGCCCTTATACAGCCGCAACCTTCGGCGGCTGGTTGACCATAAACAAATCACTCAAAACCTGAACATGGTCAATCTCGGAAATCCGAATATCATGCCCGCTCACCCGCCGCGCGCACTTCTCTTCGCCCTTTTTATTCTTGCCCTTCGGAATGATCGCCTCACGGAAACCCAATTTCGAAGCCTCTTTAAGCCGCAAATCCCCTTGCGCGACCTGACGAACCTCCCCCGCCAGACCGATCTCACCGAAAAACACCGTTTCATGCGGCAATGGATGATTTTGAAGCGCGCTTATCAATGCCGCAGCCACCGCCATATCCGCCGCCGGCTCCTGAATGCGGATTCCCCCCGCAATATTGAGGAAAATATCACAGGATGAAATCTGCAAGCCGCAGCGCGTCTCCAGCACCGCCACAATCATCGCCAAACGGTTCGGGTCATACCCGATCACGCTCCGCCTTGGGCTGCCCAAAGTCGAGGGCGCGACCAGTGCCTGCACCTCCACCAGCATCGGCCTTGATCCCTCAAGCGCCGCCAGTACTGCACTCCCCGCAACATCCGCGGCCCTTTGCGACAAGAAAATCTCCGACGGATTGGCAACCTCCTGCAATCCCGCGCCCACCATTTCGAACACCCCAATCTCGTCCGTCGGACCGAAACGGTTTTTCACGCTCCGCAAAATCCTGAATTGATGGCTCTTATCGCCTTCAAAATACAGCACCGTATCGACCATATGCTCCAGCACCCGCGGCCCCGCAATCTGCCCGTCTTTCGTCACATGCCCCACAAAAATCACCGCCAGATCCCGCGCCTTGGCATGGCGAATAATTTCCTGTGCGGACGTGCGAACCTGCGTCACCGTCCCGGGCGCAGAATCAATATTGTCAATAAACATCGTTTGAATGGAATCGATAATCAAAACCTCCACCGCCCCCTTGGCGGTATCCACAGCCTCTACACTAGTCAGAATATCCCGCACATTCGTGGCACTCGCCAATTCCACAGGTGCATCCGCAAGCCCCAGCCGCTGCGCCCGCATCCGCACCTGATCAATCGCCTCCTCGCCCGAAACATAGACGCACCGCGCATTGCGCTTAGACAGCGCACAAACAAGCTGCAACAAAAGCGTTGATTTCCCAATCCCCGGATCCCCGCCGATCAACGTCGCTGAACCTGGCACCAGCCCGCCGCCCGTCGTGCGATCAAACTCCGCAATCCCCGAAATATAACGCCTGTAAACTTTCCGCTCGGGATTATCCAGCGTTACAAAATCAATTTTCCGCCCTTTGACATTGCCGCTCATCCCCTTCGGCACGCTCGTCTCTATAACCTCTTCCGTAATTGTGTTCCACTCCGCGCAGGATTCGCACTTCCCCGCCCACCGGCTGGAAACCGCTCCACAAGACTGACAGACATATGATTTTTTCACTTTCGCCATGATTCAAATCATAACAAATAAAAAGAACATTACAAGAACAAAAATTCAGCGCGCATCAAAATAATTAAAACCAACCGGCCGGTATCTACCCCGAAGCCTGTCCACTTTTGCGCTCTAAAGTCTCCGCAGCCTCCCGCTTCCGCGCCGCGCCCGCATTATAAAGCTCCAGCTTAAACGCCTGCCGATCACGCGGTAAAAACAGCCCTTGCACATAAAAAATCTCTGGAAACTCCGCCTGAATATCGAGCGCATGCCCCGCGTCCTTAACCCCTTCCGCCACCATCACTGCCGTCGGCATCAACGTCCGCACAAACGACAGGACTTTCGCCAAAGAATTCTCCCCCTCCCCCGAACACACCGAGCGCCGGTCAATTTTCACATACTCCGCCAAATCATCAAATTCCGCGAGCCGCAAAACATCATTCATATTCAGGCCCACATCATCAATCGCAAAGCCGACGCCCAAGACCCTATACAAATCCAGAACCTGCCGGCTCATCGCCAGATGCGGCGTAGATTCATGAATCTCGATAATAATCTTTTCATCCGCCGCCAGATCAAGCGATCCAATCCGCTCCAGCGTCACTTTCACAAACTCCGCATCCCGTAAACTGCGCGCCGAAATATTGATCGACACCTGCTTCTCGGCACTTTTCTGAAACTGCCACAGCGCCGCCAGAAACAATATCCCGTCAATATCAGGCGTATATCCATGATTATAAAACGCCATAATCGCCGGATACGGCGCCATCGGCTCACCCCTGTAATCCTTCACCCGCAAAAGCATCTCCCCAGGCATCGAAAGCGGCGCATGCGCGGATATAATATGCCAGGGCTCCACCCCGAACACGTCCTCTTTCCGCAGGATCATATTCGCCAGCGACACCAAAACCCGCAAACCATAAACGAGCGTCTTCTCCTCCGCCGTCCCTTCGGAGTCCATCACAAGCTTTTGAAAACTGATAATCAGATTTTCAATCCGCCGCAAAAGCTCGGTATCATATTCCTTTTTAGATTTATTTGCGGTCATCCCTACTACTCTAAAACCTTAGCCCTCTTTTTGACAGGACCATTTAATTTTTGCTTTTTTCTCACGTGTTTGTCCATAAATAACCATTTGTTTACTCTTGCGGGCTTCCGTCCCTTCACCCAAATAAACACTCTCCTCCAATGACAAAAATCCGGCCGAAAACGTGAACCGCCATCCCGTCCCGCCCGGCAAACGCAAAAGCGCCTCCTGCCCATCCCGAATAAGCGACACCATCACCCGCGGATGCAAATGAAACCTCACCGCAATATCAATCGGCTTCGCTGGCGCAATCTGCGAACAAATATAATCTTCGCCGCGTACATCATGCCCCTGATCCGACACGTACAGCCTGCGCCGATGCGTATAGCCATTCAAACGCTCATACCCATTATGCTGCCCCTCCAGCAAAACCGCAGATTTACTCTCCTCCCGCGTTGCGCTCACCTTATCCGCCCGCCGCGCAAAATGCCCATCCTCACGAATTTCACACGCATTCCGATGCCCAAGTATAAGCGTATTATGCGCGGCCGTCCCGCGCAAAGCCTCCCGCCAGCTCTCATCTGAAGGGTGCGTCCCGCAATTCACGAACACCCGCTCCCGGCCATAACTCATCTCAAACGCCAACGGCGCAGCGTGCGCAAACGCATCAAATTCCCGCTCCGGCGCGCGCCCGCAATCCATAACCAGCGACGTACGCCCCAGCGTAACCCGCTCATACCCCGCGCTCGGCAGAGACTTCATCACCTTCCCCCGCACCCCGCTCTGCGTAAAAATCATATCCAGAACATCCTCACGCCCCTGCTGCGCGCCCTGAAAAACACAAAGCCCCTTATCGCTATTACGGAAGAACCGCAGCGCAGGCCCCATCCGGTCAATCGCATGCTGAATTTTATCCGGCAGCGGATAATCCCCCGCGCTCAACCCCATACGGACATCCAGCAAAATCATAAGCACCTTCTTAAGCTGCTCGGGGCTGCGCGACCGATGCGACCCATCCCCCGATATCTGCAAATCAATCTCGCGCAAAAGCACATCCAGCGCCTGCTCCACCCAAGCCTCACACCCCTCAAACGCAAGCCCCGCATACAGCAAACCTTTACAAGCCTGCAGCCGCCCAATCGGCGAACATTTCCCTTTCTGCGAAAACACCCGCGAAATATGCCGTGCCTGCCGCGCTATGGAATCAAACAGCGCATCTTCAAATTCGTGTAAATCCTCAATCTCATCGGGGCAAACAATCCCCGCCTGATCGGCATAAAACTCATGCCCGCTAATCCACATCGCAATCCGCTGCCCGCAAACCCCGGCGTCCCAGCTCTGCGCGTCCCAAACACCATACCGCTCAATCCAGCTTTGTATCGTATGCCGCGCATGCCGACGCACACATACACCCGATCCGCCAGAACTCCGCGCCAGCCTTCGCAAATCCCGAAGCCATACAAACCCGTGTAAATCCTCATGGCTATAATGCCCGGGCATCTGCCCATCGAAAATAAGCTGCCCATATTCCGCATTCCCCGGCCACATATCCACGGGCTTAACGATCAACCGATCAGGCACGTCCCCGCGCAGACTCCAATTATAAAAGAGACTGTTCGCGGCCATATGGCTTGCGCGATTGCGCAATGCGTTAAAAATTGTAAGCCGCATGCGGCCCCCTTCGATCAATAAAAAACCGTCCCTACGAACGCAGAGCAGAAATATTCTTTGCGTAGCCCGAAGGCCCGTCTTTAAACACAGCAGTCCCCGCAACCAAAACATTGGCTCCGGCAGAAATACAATCCTTGGCGGTCTGCGGGTTTACCCCGCCGTCAATCTCAAGATCAATCTCACGCCCCGTAGCCGTAATCATCTCCCGCGCTTGAGAAATCTTATGAAGCAGCGGAATAAAACTCTGCCCGCCAAAACCGGGATTGACCGTCATAATCAAAATCAAATCGACCATGTCCATAACATGCGAAATGCTCTCAATCGGCGTCGCAGGGTTAAGCGAAACGCCGCACCGAACCCCATGCGCCTTAATCGCCTGCAACGTCCTATGCAAATGCGGTCCCGCCTCAACATGCGCGGTGATAATATCACTGCCCGCATCCACAAAATCTTTAATCAACGGATCAACCGGCGCAACCATCAAATGCACATCGAACGGCTTTTTTGTATAAGACCGAATAGCCTTGACCACCGGCGCACCAAACGTCAAATTCGGCACAAAATGCCCGTCCATCACATCAATATGAATGTAATCCGCCCCCGCCGCATCAATGCGGCGAATGTCCTCACCCAATTCGGCAAAGTTCGAAGATAAAATAGACGGAGCAATTTTCACGGGCGAAGACATACGGCGGCATTCTCGTTGAAGAGCAAATCATATACTCACAATTTAGCATTTATGAATATGCAAAGCTACCCTTGTCCTGACATAAAAACACTTGACAAAATAGGAATTATATCCTACTTATAAACCCAAGATCGATCTCGCGTCATTATACGCAAACATCGCCGGTCGGGTGCAAAATCCAGCATCTTGTAAATCCTGCGCCAGCAATAATGGCCACCAACGGATACGCGCATAAAACGGGCGCCCGCCATGCACCACCAACCAGGAAAGTCGCGAAACGAAAAAAACCCAGAATCGAAAGCGCAGAGAATTTCATCGAGGAGCAGGAAGGCAAAGCAAGCTGCACGCAGCGTACTTTTAGTACGTGAGTACAGCGCGACGCCAGCCTGACGCACTCATTCGGTGAAATTATCAAGCAGTCTTAGTAATCCGCGCGATGAAAAACCCGTCCATCCCGCCAAGCGCGGCCTGATGAAACGGCAAAATCCGCAAATCCCCATCCGCGGTAATCGCCTCGTCAAATCCGCCGAGTTCCGCCTTGGTGATAGGAAGTCGCATCGCATCGGCGCGCGCGGCCAGCAAGCCCGCCACTTGCGCCTCCCCTTCGGATTTTTGCAAAGAACACGTACAGTAAATCAGCACCCCGCCGACCATCAACATCTCAAACGCATTTTCAAATATCCGTGCCTGAACCCCTTGCAAACCCGCAATATCCTTCTCGGATTTCAAATGCAAAACATCGGGATGCCGCCGCACCGTCCCCGTCGCGCTACACGGCGCATCCAGCAAGATATAGGGCGCAAGCTCCTTTGGTCGCCAGCTCGCGCCGTCAGCCGCCACCACCTGTACGCGCTGCCCCAGCCCCGTACGCTCCAAATTCTGTTCCAACCGCTTGAGCCTTTGCGCCGACCGATCGAGCGCAATTACATTCGCGCCCATCGCCGCCAGCTGCAACGTCTTCCCACCGGGCGCAGCGCAAAGATCAATCACACTCTGCCCTGCGACATCTCCCATCAATTTCGCAGGGATAGCCGCAGAAGCATCCTGCACCCACCAATGCCCGTCATCAAATCCTTCCAACTCCGCTACATTCCCGCCCGCCGTCTTCCGCAGCGTCCCTGTCGTCATTTCCGTGGCCTTAAAATGGCTCGCCCAATAATTGCGCGAAGCTTCATCCTTGATCGTAATATCAAGCGGCGCCTCGGCCAAATTCGCCGCCGCAATCTGCGCCGCCGTCCCCATACCATAATCGGCAATCCAAAGCTTCAGCAGCCATTCGGGCGTATTCAAACGCCCCTCGTCTTGCCGCTCCAGCCACTCACGCCCCACCCGCGTAATACTGCGCAAAACGCCGTTCACAAACGCTTTCTGCCGCTCCATCCCGCGCTCTTCCGCAAGACGTACAGCCGTATCCACCGCCGCATGATCCGGCACATCCATAAACGCCACTTGCGTAACCCCAAGCCGCAAAATATTGAGCAAAGTCACATTCCCCGGAACCTGCTTTTCAATCGCCCGCCCCAATAAATCATCAATCTGCCCGAGCCGCCGCAAAGTCGTCGCCACCGCCATGCGCACAAACCCGCGATCCCGCACTGGCAAAGCCTTTAACGCATCGCTGCAATCCAGCGCCAGATCCAGCGGCTGCTTGCGCTGCAAAACCTCATCCAAAATCGATAGTGCAACCGAGCGCGTCGCCAGCCCATCGCTTTCGGGCGCAGACTCTACTGCTTCAGGAATATTCATGAATTCGCCTTCTTCGCTTGATCGGCAATCGCGTGTTCAATCACATGCGCCTCATCAATCATCATCTCGTAAACGCGGTAAACAAACCCTTCAGGAATGTCCTTCTCCACCGCCAAGGCCTCATTCCGCGCCTTCACCAATTCCGCCCGATCGCTCTGCACCACAGGAATATTGCGCTCTGCCTTCATATTCCCGACTTTGCGCACAATCTCAAACCGACGCGCCAAAAGATCGATCAATTCAGCGTCCAGCGCATCAATTTGTTCACGAAAACTCTGCAATTCCTCTGGGATAGTGTCGGACATTCGGCTTTAAACTCTTTTCAAATTCATCTCTATGGACTACATCATCTTATATGAAGACCAAAAAACCAAGCACAGAGTCAAAAAAGCCAAAGAAAAACGCTTCTGAAAACGCAGACAAAACCCTTGCGGAAAAAGAAATCGGCGGCTTTAAAGACGCCGGATTAGAAGAACCCACGCGCTTTGGCGATTGGGAAGTCAAAGGACGGTGTAGTGATTTTTAAGGCCTTGGTCTCCATCACAACGACAATAAAGTACCGACTGATCGGTACTTTATTTATCAGCCTGCTCAGTTTTAACATGCCGGCATGGGCACAAAACGCGCCCACGGTCATAGAACTCTTCACCAGCCGCGGCTGCCCCGCCTGCCCGCCTGCCGATCGCGCTTTGAATGCACTGGCGCAATCAAACCCAAATATTCTCAGCCTGTCCTGCCATGTCACCTATTTCAACCGCCAGCGCAAGACCGACATCTTCGCCGCGCCGTTTTGCGATGCGCGGCAAAGCGTCTATAAACTCGCGCTCGGCACCAAACAACTTTACACCCCGATGATGATCGTCAATGGCCGCGCCGTCACAACGGGCACGACCAGTGATAAAATCCGCCAAGCCCTATCCACCGCAGGATCACTGCAATATTCACCCGTAGAGATAGCCTTAAATGGCCAATACTTGGACATCAAACTCCCCCGTATCGGCCTATCACAAGAAGCCGATATCTGGCTGTTTGAATATCTGCAATCCCCCAATGAACGCGGCTATAGCCATTACCGCAATACCGTTACCAAAATCACCAAACTCATGCGCTGGAACGGCAAAGCCATGAACATGGCCTTCCCCGTCAATCCCGGCTTCGATAAGGGTTTCGCCGTCATCGTTCAGGACTTCAAATCCGGTATCATCACCGCTGGAAACGTCGAAAACTAAGACATCGCCCAAAGGATAAGTATTTTAGCGCCTTAATTTTTCTTTGCAGCAGGCGCAAACGACAACACGTAGTCAACCTACGTTAGGAGAGCAGCAACGCACTGCAAAGGAAAAGTAAGCGTCTAAAAAGTAAAATCCACCACCACAGGGACATGATCGGAAGGCTGCGGCCAGTCGCGCACATGCGTAAGAGCTTCATAAGATTTGAGCGCAGATTTAAGCGGCGGCGTTACCCAAATATGATCGAGCCTTCGCCCGCGATTGGATGCCTTCCAATCCCGATTGCGATAGGACCACCACGTATAGGCCTTTTCATTCTCGGCGATAAACTCCCGCGCCGCATCCGTCCAGTTCAAGGATGCCTTCATCACAGCAAGCCGCTCGCGCTCAATCGGCGTATGCGAAACAACCTTGGTCAGCTGCTTGCTCGACCACACATCATGCTCATAAGGCGCAATGTTAAAATCCCCAACCACAATCAGTTTTTGATCATTCGTATAGCGATCCTTAAACCAGCGGCTCATCTCATCGACAAAATCCAGCTTATGCGCGAATTTATCATTGATCTCGATATCCGGCTCATCCCCCCCTGCAGGAATATACAGATTATGGATCTCGACGCCTCGAATGCTCACGGAAATATGGCGGCAATCCTCGCGGCAGACGCGGTGGTGAACATCCCTCGCATCGATGGGAAATTTCGACAAAATCGCAACGCCGTTATAGCCCTTCATCCCTGTAAAATGCTGATGCACATATCCCATCTCGCGCAACGCCTCGATCGGAAAATGTTCATCCGGCGTCTTGGTTTCCTGAAGGCATAAAACATCGGGCGCAGCCTCATGAGCGAGCCTTTGCACTAAGGCAATCCTGAGGCGTACAGAGTTAATATTCCACGTCGCAATCCGCATTAAAACGGCAGCTTCCCGCCCGGCAAATTCAAACCACCCATAAGGCTCTCGGTTTCACTTTGAATGCGCGCATCCTTAACGTCATTAACATTGTTCATGGCCGCCGTCACAAGATCCTCGAGCGTTTCAATGTCATCGGCCTTAACAATCGAAGGATCAATCTCAATCTTCGCAACCACGCCCGCGCATGACATCTTGATTTTGACCAACCCGCCGCCGGCTTGCCCGTCAACATAAATATCTTTCAGCTTCTCCTGAATTTCCTGCATCTTGAATTGCATTTGCTGGGCTTGCTGCATCATCTCTTTAAAATTAATCATCGGCGCTCATCCTTTTTCTTGCGGTTCGATATGCTTTATAGACTTTAATACGGCCTCGGGAAAGACGCGTAAAACCTCTTTCATAATCGGCAAATTCATGACCTCGTCCAGTTCGGCAACAGCGGCGGCGGCAGCCTTCTGCGCCAAAGTTGGCTGACCGGGTGCGCCTGATACACTGACCATCCAGCGCCTGCCCGTAATCCGCGAAAGCGCCGTCCCTAAATCCTGAGTAAATTTCGGCAAGGCTTCTTCTTCCGGGCGAAGCTCAATCAACCCATCTTCCAGCTTCACCAAATGCGCAAACTGATAAACCTGCGAAGACAGTAAAAATTCATTGGCATGCTCCAGAACCTGCACAACATCATCCAGCGTCTTGAGAGCAGGAATTTGATAAGGTTCAGAATGCGGCGCAACCGCCAAGGCCGCATGCTCACCGCCGCCCCTGCCTCCCCCACGCGGCGCGTCCACAGGGCCGCTCACCGCCTCGACAGACCGACCGGTTGGTGCGCCCCCGCCGCCGCCAACAGGCGCTGAAGGAGGAGAGGCAGGCGCAGGCGGCGCATCCTTTAATGTCTTCATCAACTCCGCCGGGTCAGGCAAATCGGCCGCATAGGCCAGACGGATAATCACCATCTCCGCAGCCGCCTGAGGATTCGGTGCCTTTTGCACTTCATTTAAACCTTTAAGCAGGATCTGCCATGTTTTCGCCAGGCTCGGCATCGATAGCTGCGCCGCCAGAGATACAGCGCGCTCCACCTGATCGCCCGTCATGCTTTGCTTCATATCCTGTGTTGCAGGCACAGCGCGAAACTTCGTCAATGTATGTGTCAAATCCAGCAAATCCTGCATCATCACCAGCGCATCGCTCCCGCTTCTGTAAAGATCATCGAGTATCTCCAGAGCCTCGGGCATATCACCCGAAAGCGCGTGCTCCAATAAATCCATATTCCGCGCACGATCCGCTAAGCCCAACATATCTTCAACGCTCTGCGCGGATATCTTATCACCCGAAAGCGCCATCGCCTGATCGAGAATAGACAAACCATCCCGCACCGACCCATCCGCCGCCCGCGCTATCATGGCCACAGCGGCCTCTTCAATCTTGAACCCTTCTTTCTCGCAAATCGAAACGAAATGGCCAGAAAGCGTAGGGATGTCAACGCGGCGCAGATCAAACCGCTGACAGCGCGACAGCACCGTAATCGGCACTTTACGAATTTCCGTCGTCGCAAAAATAAATTTCACATGCGGGGGCGGCTCTTCCAATGTCTTAAGCAGCGCATTAAACGCACTCTTGGACAGCATATGAACCTCGTCGATCACATAGACTTTGTAACGCGCTTCCGTGGGCGCATAGCGTATCCCGTCCAGAATTTCGCGCATATTATCAACGCCAGTATTGCTCGCCGCGTCCATCTCAATAACATCGGGATGACGGTCTTCGGAAATCGCACGGCAAAGCGCACAATCATCGGTACTGCCCGTCGTCGGCCCGCCCTTGCCGTCCGGCCCGACATAGTTCAAAGCCTTGGCAATAATCCGCGCCGTCGTGGTTTTGCCCACGCCCCGCACGCCCGTGAGCATAAACGCATGCGCAACCCGGCCCGACTGAATGGCATTGGACAGTGTACGCACCAAAGCGTCCTGACCGATCAGTTCATCAAAATTTTGTGGGCGGTATTTTCGGGCGAGAACGCGATATGCAGCAGCTGTGTCAGACATATTCAAAACTTAAGACGATTCCACAAAACGGGCAAGGCAGGACTTGCGTTTTTTAAATGATGCCCCTATATAAAATACGGAAGACGGCGCGGGCGAAGTATTGCCCAACCCGGTCAGGGGCGAAAGCCAGCAGCCGTAAGTGATTTTTTCGGGTCGTGTCCGTCTTCCACTCTCCTAATCATTGAAACACTCAAAAGTTTCAGATACACCTCTTGCATGGCGCAAAACCCAAAACATCCTGCACTGAAAATGCTCACCCGCTTGGCCGAAGCCGAAATGGTGTTTTGGCTTATGCCCGCGCTGATCGCGCTTTTAATCGCCGGCACCATCGCCCAAAGATGGATGGGATTATTCCGCGCCCATGAGATGTTTTTCTCCAGCTTTGTTTTCTTCGCTGGCCCCGTGCCCTTGCCCGGCGGATTTACAATACTGGGACTGCTCACGCTTAATCTGACCCTCAAATTCCTGCTCAAAAGCGAATGGAGCTGGCAAAAAAGCGGCATCATCCTCTCGCATTTAGGCGCGCTGGTGCTTCTGATCGGCGGACTTCTGACGGCCATCCTCGCCCGCGAATCCTATATGATTATCCCCGAAGGCGGCGCGAGCCCCTATATCTACAGCTATAATGAACGCAACCTCGCGGTCTTCAAAAACCAAACCGAAATCCTCCGCCTGCCCTACAATCAAATCGATAATTGGAACGCTGGCAACCTGCCGTTCAAAATTGCCGTAAAAAGCTGGTGCGATAACTGCGCGATTGAAAAACGGCAAGCGCCGGAAGATGCACTCTACCAAACCATGGCGCAGTTTATGCAGCTCAAACCTGTTCCCGAAGAAACCGAGCCCGAAGCCAATCTGACCGGCCTCGAATTCACCATATCGGGCAGCGCGCAAGACGGCACCTATATTGCCTTTGACGGTATGCCCAAACCCATCGAAATCACGGTAAATGAAAAAAACTACACCCTGATTTTCGGCAAAGCGCAAGAAACCCTGCCCTTCACCATCGGACTTAAAGACTTCGTCAAAGATGATTACGAAGGCACCGAAATGGCGCGCGGCTATCACTCCGATGTCATCATCACCGACGGCGAACTGGAATGGCCTGTGCGTATTTCCATGAACGAACCTTTGCGCTATCGCGGCTATACCTTTTTCCAATCCTCTTTCCGCGAAACCCCTGATGCGGAAATCACCATCCTCGCCGTGGTGGAAAACAAAGGCTGGCTGTTCCCATATATTGGCGCGCTGATTATCGGCGCAGGGCTATTGCTCCACGCCACCCTAACGATCAGAGGAAAGCGCAGCGCATGAGAATAATCCTCACCCTTTTATGTATGCTGATCTCAATGCCCAGCGTCGCGGCAGAGCTGAATCTGCAGGGATTTAAAACCCTGCCCATCCTCCATGAAGGCCGCATCAAACCCATGGACAGTTTTGCAAAAATCCATAAGCAGCAGATTTCAGGGCACGATAAAGACGCCGCAGAATGGCTGGCAACAACCTTGTTCAATCCTGAGAACGCCTCCGCCGCGCCGCTTTTTCAAATCCGCAACACCACACTCAAAAACCAGCTCAGCCTAAACACCGACCAGTCAGTTTTTTCTTTGCAAGACCTGCAGCCTGGCCTTTACAAAACCCAAAACCAACTCCCCGTTCTTCTTGAAAAAGACCAAGCCACACTGAGCGCGGATGAAAAAGCCTTGCTCGACCTGCATGACAAAGCCTTTCTCTACAGCGACCTGCTCCGCAGTTTCTCCGCCATTCTACCGATCACCACGCCCGAAGGCGACAAAACTTTTTTCGACCTCAAGGCCGAAAACAAAAACGTCGATATTTTTATAAATACCGGCGCCCAGAGCAGGGCATTCAAAGTGCTGCCCTCAAGCTGGGACAGAGCGCTCTGGCTCTCGCCGTGGGAGAGTATCCTCGGCGGCAAAGGCTCTCCCACAACTTCCGCGCTGCTGCAGGACTGGGCTGCACTTGCCAAGGCCTATCGACAAAAAGACCAATCGGTATGGGACGCCAGCTTGGACAAAATCAAAACAAACACCTTCGAACAAAGCGAAATCAGCCCCGCTCGCCTGAGCGCCGAAAGTACATATAAAACCTTTAAACCCTATCTTTGGGTGATCGGCCTGTATGCCATCGCCGCGCTGCTCGCCAGCCGCCACAAATTCGCCCTCGCCGCCACGCTGCTGGCGATTGCCATTCACGCCGGATCCATTGCGCTTCGCATCTATATCCTGGGCCGCCCACCCGTCGGCACACTCTATGAATCCGTCCTCTTCGTCAGCCTGATCTGCGCCGCAATCGGCCTGCTTTTATCATGGCGCAAAACCGAAACCACGCCGATAATTGTCGGCAATGTGGCCGCCCTTGGCCTGCTGGTGCTGTCCCCCATGCTCGCCAAAGGCGGCGATAGCCTCGAAGTTTTGGTCGCCGTTCTCAACACCAATTTCTGGCTCGGCACCCATGTGATCTGCATCACCATCGGATATGGTGTATGCATCATCACCGCCATGCTCGCCCATGCCGCGCTGATCGCCAAAGCCTTAAACAAAGCCCCCGCCCTCTGGCTGACCTTACAAAAACAAATCCACCACATGTCCCTCATCGCCCTGTTTTTTACGACCTTCGGCACCATACTGGGCGGTATCTGGGCCGATCAATCCTGGGGGCGGTTCTGGGGGTGGGACCCGAAAGAAAATGGCGCGCTGCTGATTGTTCTGTGGCTGATCTGGGTGCAGCATGGGCGCCTGTCCGGCCATATCAAGCCGCTGGGTGTCCTCGCGCTTATGGCCGCGCTGAACATCGTGGTCGCTCTCGCGTGGTTCGGCGTCAACCTGCTCTCAGTGGGCTTGCATTCCTATGGCTTCATTGATGGCATTGCCCAAGGTCTCGCCGCCTTTGTCGCCCTTGAAATCATCCTCATTTCCGCCCTATCCCTCAAGATCAGGAGCCAGCCTGCATGAAAACCAACATCATCCTTGTTATAATCATCGCCGCGCTGGCTTATCTGGGCACACTATATTTTGAGACCAGCACACCCCGCGGCTTAACCATCGCCCCCGTCAGCCCCATCGAAGACACAACCGCACAAACCGCCCCCGACTTCACCTTTAAGGATGCAAACGGCAAAACCCATAAACTCTCGGACTTCAAAGGGAAAACCATTCTGCTCAATTTCTGGGCATCGTGGTGCCCGCCTTGCATCAAAGAACTGCCGCTGCTTTCCCAAGCCGCCGCTGAAGAAGACGTGATCCTGATCGCGCTGTCTTCTGACATTGATGAAAAGAGCATGAAGGCTTTTCTCAAGAAAAACAAAATCGACAGCCAAACCAAAAACATCTACTTCGCATGGGATAAAAACGGGACGGTCACGCAAAACACTTTTCAAACCTTCCGCCTGCCCGAAACCATCCTGATCGACGATAGCCTTGCGATGCGCAGCAAAATCATTGGCGCAGATTGGAACTATCAAGACCTGGCAGCCAAAATATCCGCAATCAAAAACTGAGCACCTGCACAACAGATAATCACCCATGGATGCATTTATGATTTTTTCATGCTTCCCACTTGATGTATCATTCGAATTTGAATATGCCTATCTGCGCAATATACATTTAAAAACAAGTCGAAACATCCATGTCACCTTCACTCATCCAAAACGCAATCAACGCCCTTCCCGGCAAGCCTTCGCATGAAGAAAAAGCTCTGCTGGAAGCCCTCACCCATCACATGAGCGAAGAAGACGAAGAGCATTTTGATGCCGGCCTTCTTGCCGCCGTGTGCAAAACCCATTGGGAACTCGCGGAAGGCCGCGCCAGCGGCACACCACAAGTCCGGATATATTCTTCAACAAAATACAGTGAAGGCGGCCGTAAAACCATTATCGACATCGTCGGTGACGACCGCGCCTTTCTGATCGATTCTGTCGTCGCGGAAATCAACAAAAACAGCTTCCTGATCGATCTGCTTCTGCACCCGATTTTAAATATCGAATATGACGATAAAGGCCGCTTCCTCAAAATCGTAGAAGAACCAAGCGAAAGCAGCATCAAACAATCCCACATCCATATTCAAATCAAAGACACGCCAACCAAAGCCGCCCTGAAAAAACTGGAAGAAGGACTCTTCACCGCCATCGCCGATGTAGAGCTCGCCAACCGTGACTGGCAGAAAATGCTGCAAACCCTCAAACAAGCCAGCAACGACCTGGCCAGTGCAAAAACGCGCAGGCCTCTTAAAGAAGTGCAGCAATATTGCGACTTCCTCGATTACCTCTATAACAATAACTTCACGCTTCTGGCCTTCCGCGAATATGAATTCGTCGAAAAAAACGGCGCGATCACCAGCAAAACCCTCAAGGGGTCTAGCCTCGGCCTGCTGGCTGATGATGTCCGCCCTGCCTATATCAGCGAAAGCGAGGAAGGCCTGCCGCGCAACCTGCAAGAGCTCCGCCGCAATCTGCCGCCGCTGACGATTTCAAAGACCAACCGCCTGTCCACCGTCCACCGCCGCGTACCGATGGATGCCATCGCCATCAAAACCTATGATAATGACGGCAACGTCAAAGGAGAAAAGCTCTTCCTCGGCCTGTTCACCTCCGTCACCTATTCCCGCAGCGTCAGCGACGTGCCTTATTTACGCGAAAAAGTCGACGAAGTGCTGGAAATGTCCGGCTACGAACTGGGCTCACACGACCGCAAGGCCCTGCGTCATATCTTGGAGAAATATCCACGCGATGAGCTTTTCCAGATCAAACCTGCCGAGCTTCTCAAAACCACCACCAGCATTCTGCGCCTGCAGGAACGACAGCGCATCGCCCTGTTTATGCGCAAGGATTCCTTCCGTCGCTATGTCTCATGTCTGGTCTATATTCCGCGCGACCGTTTCGGCACCAAGCTCCGTAAACAAATGGCCGCCATATTGGAAAAACAGTTCGGCGGTGTCTGCGAAAACTTCTACACCTCGCTGGATGATTCCGTCTTCGCCCGCGTCATGTTCACCATCAGCATCCGCCAAAGTGCCGACCCGGAAATCAAGCACGAAGCAATCGAAAAAATGCTTCAGGACATCGGGCAGACCTGGCCGGAAAGACTATCGCAAGCCCTTTACCAGGCGCGTCAAGACGAGGGCAACATCACCGAACTGACCGAAAAATACGGCGAAGCCTTCCCGATTGCCTACACCACGCGCTATAGTGCCAAGCAGGCCTTGTTCGATATCGAAAAAGTTGAAACTGTGCTCCGCGAACGGGTTCTGAGTCTCGATCTCTACCGCCCCGAAAACGTCGAAAAAAACCAGCTTCGCCTTAAGGTCTACAACCCCGATAATCCGCTCAACCTGTCCGATGTCATGCCGATTTTGCAGCATCTGGGCTTACGCGCCATTTCCGAACTTCCCTTCGAAGTGCAAGCCAAAGGCGCCGGCCGGCCCGTATGGATTCATGACTTCTTGCTGGAAACAGAAAACCTAATCAGCAATATCGACCTCAAAGAAGCCAAAGCCAATTTCGAAAAAGGCTTCATCAAAGTCTGGTGCAAGTCGATGGAAAGCGATGGCCTGAACCGCCTGATTCTCTCCGCCAATATGAACTGGCATGAAATCACGATCCTGCGCAGCTATGTCCGCTATCTGAAACAAATCCGCTTCCCCTACAGCCGCCCTTATAACGAAGGCGCACTCAACAAAAACCCGCATATTGCGCGCCTTTTGGTCGATACGTTTAAGGCCTATCACGACCCGAAAATCGCCAACGAAAAAGCGGCTGAAAAATATCTCGCCGAAATTCAAAAAGCCCTCGAAGATGTGGACGCTCTCGATCAAGATCGCATCTTGCGGATGATGGTCACGCTTATTAAAGCAACGCTCCGCACGAATTATTTCCAGCGTCAAAAAGACGGCAGTGCCAAATCCTATCTGTCGATAAAACTCGACCCCGCGCAGATCAAAGAAATCCCAGAGCCGCGGCCATATCGCGAAATCTGGATATATTCTCCGCGCGTTGAAGGTGTGCACCTGCGCGGTGATAAAATTGCCCGCGGCGGATTGCGCTGGTCCGATCGCCATGAAGATTTCCGCACCGAAGTGCTCGGCCTGATGAAGGCGCAAATGGTAAAAAACTCTGTGATTGTGCCGATGGGCGCCAAAGGCGGCTTCGTTGTGAAGACGCCAACCAAAACCCGTGAAGAATTTATGGCCGAAGGCATCGAATGTTACAAAACCTTCATCCGCGGCCTGCTGGACATCACCGACAACCGCAAAGGCACAAAAGTTACGCAGCCCGAAAATGTGGTTTGCCGTGACGAAGAAGACCCGTATCTGGTTGTTGCCGCCGATAAAGGTACAGCCAGCTTCTCTGACATCGCCAACGCGATTTCTCTGGAATACAACCACTGGCTCGGCGATGCCTTCGCCTCGGGCGGCTCTGCCGGTTATGACCACAAGAAAATGGGCATCACCGCCAAGGGCGCGTGGGAGTCTGTTAAACTGCTCTTCCGCCAGCTCAACCACAATATTCAAGAACAACCCTTTGATGTTGTGGGCGTCGGCGATATGGGCGGCGATGTATTCGGCAACGGCATGCTGCTGTCCAAACACATCCACCTGATCGGCGCCTTTAACCACATGCATATTTTCTGCGACCCGAATCCCGATCCTGTATCCTCCTTCAAGGAACGCGCCCGCCTGTTCAAGGCCGTAAAAGGCTGGGGCGATTACGACCAGAAAATACTCTCCAAGGGCGGACGCATTTACGAACGCTCCGAAAAAAACCTCAAACTCACCCCCGAAATCAAAGCCCGCTTCGACCTCGACGGCGAAACCGCCACCCCGAGCGAACTGATGCGCGCCATGTTAAAGGCACGCACAGACCTGCTCTGGTTCGGCGGCATCGGAACATATATAAAATCTTCCCACGAAACCGACGCCGATGTCGGCGACAAAGCCAATGACGCGATTCGCCTGAACGGCCACGAAGTTCGCGCCAAGGTCATCGGCGAGGGCGCAAATCTAGGCGTCACTCAGCTTGGCCGCATCGAATTCTCGGAAAAAGGCGGCCTGATCAACACCGACTTCATCGACAATTCCGGCGGCGTGAACTCCTCCGACCTTGAAGTCAACATCAAAATTCTGATGAGCGACATCATGAGCAGCAAAAATCACAAAATGGATCAAGCGGCGCGCAATACCTTGCTGGAAACTATGACAGGCGACGTCAGCGACCTCGTCCTGCGCAACAACTACCAGCAGGCACAAGCCATCTCCTTGGCCGAACTGCAAGCCAAAAACACACTGCAAAATCAGGAAGATTTCATCAAGGACCTGGAACGTGAAAAAGGCCTGAACCGTAAACTTGAAGGCCTCCCCAGCGAAGAAATCATCGAAAACCGTATGCGCCTGGGTAAAGGCCTGACGCGGCCTGAAATCTCCATCCTGCTATCATACGCAAAAATTGGTTTCACGCAGGACTTGCTGGCCTCCGATATCCCCGAAAGCCCGGATATGCAAGACTGGATCATCAATTACTTCCCGGACGATCTGCGCGTGAAATATGCCACCGAAATCAAACGCCACCGTTTGGCCCGCGAGATTGTCGCCACTTCAATGGCCAATTCTCTGGTCAACCGTATGGGGCCGACCTTCCTGAAAGACAAAATGAAAAAAACCGGTGCCAGCGCCGCACAAATCGCCAAAGCGTACATCATCGTCCGCGACGCGTACACCCTCCGCTTGCTCTGGGATGCCATCGAAGAATTGGACAACAAAGTTCCCGCCGAAGTCCAGCTCAAGGCCATGCGCGATATCGCCCTGCTATCCGAACATGCTGTCTCCTGGTTCCTGACGCGGCTGGGCCATGATCTGGAAATTGGCCGCGAGATCGCTGATTTCGGCGAAGGCATCGCAACCCTTCGCAAAAACATCAAAACCCTGATGACGCCTGCTCTGGCCGAAAGCGTACAGCAACGCGCCGAAGCCGGAGAACGCGACGGCCTGCCGAAAGCTCTGGCTGAGCAAATCGCCCTTCTCCCGGTGCTGTCCTCGGCCTGCGACATCATCCGCATTTCACTGGAACAAAACACAAACCTGATCGAAACCGCCCGTACGTATTTCGAAGTCGGCGATCATTTCCACATGGCCTGGCTGCGCCAGCAAGCCCGCTATCTGCCCTCCGATGATCATTGGCAAGCCGAAGCCACGCGCGGCCTCGTCGATCAACTCTTCAGCTGCCAGGCCTCACTGACCATCCGCATTCTGCGCGACACCAAAGGCAAAAACGGCAAAGGCCAAAGCCCCGCCGATAAATGGCTGGAAACCCATGAAAGCCAGGTCCGTCAGCTCGACCCGCTCTTCTCGGATCTGCGCCGCGCCGGCACGATTGACCTGCCGATGCTGATCATCGCCGAACAAAGATTGCGAAATTTGGCGGGAACTTAAAACAAACCAGCAACAATGCACACAATCAAAACCAAAAGCCCATAATCACGGTTTGACCTGAAAACCGCAAGGCTGCTGGATGCATCATCCATATCCCAGCGCTTGATCTGCCATGCCGCATGCGCAGCAGGAAGCAAAAGCAAAGGCAAGAAGACAGCGGAACCCGCAGCAGCAATCGCCAGTCCCAAAAACAAAATGGACGCCGCATAAAACGCCGAAACCCAAATGCGGCTGAAACTTCCGAATTTAAGAGCCGTAGACTTCACGCCGATCAGCGCATCATCTTCCTTGTCCTGATGCGCGTACACCGTATCATAGCCCAGCGTCCATAACGCGCCCGACACGTACAGCCAAAGCGCAGGCCAGCCAATACTGCCCGTCACCGCCGTCCACCCCATAAGCGCGCTGAAATTAAACGTCAGCCCCAAAAAAGCTTGCGGCCAAAACGTCAATCGCTTCATCGCAGGATAGGCAATAATCATCGGCACAGCGGCAAAGCCGAGCAACACCGTCGTGCCGTTCATCAACATCAAAATCAAAAACCCGCCAAAACTTAAGCCCAGCAAAAACCCCGCCGCCTGCTTAATCGAAACATCCCCCGCCGCCAAAGGCCGCCCTTTCGTCCGCTCAACCCTTGCATCCAGATCCCGATCCCAGATATCATTCATCACGCACCCCGCCGAGCGCATGAAAACCGCCCCCAGCGCGAACAAAATCGCCAGATAGATCTTGAAAACCACCCCTCCCGGCGCCAGCGCAATCGCCCACAAGCCGGGCAAGAGCAGCAGCCAGATCCCGATCGGTCGATCAAGCCGCGCCAGATAGGCATAGGGCCTTGCGCCCTCAGGCAGCCGTTCAATCAGATCAAGTTTTCGAATATCCGTATGCATCCCCTCTTTTAATCACACGCGGCTTATGTTTCAAATAGCGGATGCGATTTAATGATGATTTTAAACACCCCAGAGTTTTTGTTGACGCGCCGCTGAGCGATGGCGGCAGAGCCGCGCTGTCGCAAGACCAAGCGCATTACCTGAAAAATGTTATGCGGAAAAATGACGGCGACACTTTGCGGATTTTCAATGGCCGCGACGGAGAATTCTTAAGCACCCTGCGCCTCGAAGGCAAAAAGCTGGCCTTCGCGCAAAACCTAAGGGGCTTTAAACACCAACCCGAAACCGAGCCGCAAATCCACCTCCTCTTTGCGCCGATCAAAAAGGCGCAAATGGGTTTCCTGATCGAAAAAGCAGTCGAACTCGGCGTAACCGACCTCACCCCCGTCATCACCGCCCGCACCGAAAACCGCAAATGGAACGCAGAAAAATCCCGCGCCCATGTCATCGAGGCCGCAGAGCAATGTGAACGCCTGACGCTTCCCCGCCTGCATGATGCGCAAAAACTGATGGCCGCGTTTAAAAACTGGGATCAAACGCAAACCATTCACTGGTGTGCGGAGCGCATGGAAGGCACAAAAAAACTCAAAGACTGCGCCGCCGCCAACACCTTCCTGATCGGCCCGGAAGGCGGTTTTGATGAAGCGGAAAGTCAATATTTGCAATCACTGAGATTTATAACGCCGATTGATCTGGGCGAGCAGATCCTGCGCGCCGAAACCGCCGCCCTCTATTGCCTTGCCCATGCAAAACTTCAAAACGTGTAAAAAAAATAAATATTTGAACAAATTAGAGATTGTATCTTGCTTTTGGAATCATATATTTTTAAGTGTATCGTGAATGTAATTTAAGGCATAATAGCCGAAATTGACCTAACGCAGAAAAAATAAACCCATGAATAAATTCAATATTTTAAGCCTTTTGGTTGCAGCCCTAGTCATCGCTTTCCCCGCACTGGGCATGGCCGGGGAGCCGACACCATGGCAACTCAACCTTCAACCCGCTGCCTCCCCGTCCGCCCAGCATATTCATGACTTCCACAATTTACTGCTGTATATTATCACCGCCATCGCGCTGTTTGTGCTGGTTTTGCTGATCTGGGTCATTATCCGCTATAACGCCAAGGCCAACCCTGTCCCCGCAAAGTTTTCTCACAATGTTATGATCGAGGTTCTGTGGA
This sequence comes from uncultured Micavibrio sp., assembly GCA_964350435.1. GTDB lineage: Bacteria > Pseudomonadota > Alphaproteobacteria > Micavibrionales > Micavibrionaceae > TMED27. The sequence continues at coordinate 18,532 of CAYGJS010000008.1, read as the reverse complement.
CGGTCATCCCCGTTATCATCCTGATCGTCATCGCCATCCCGTCATTCAAGGTTCTGTATTACAATGACCGCATCGAAAACCCGGAAATGACCCTAAAGGTTACCGGGCGTCAATGGTATTGGGATTACGAATATCCGGACCATGACGGCATCGCCTTTTCTTCTTACATGATCAAGGATGCCGATATTTCTGCCGAGAAAAACCAGCGTCGCCTGCTCTCCACTGACAATGCCGTGGTTCTTCCCGTCGACACCAATATCCAAATTCTGATGACCGGCGGGGATGTTCTGCACTCCTGGACCGTACCCGCTTTCGGTGTAAAGATTGACGCTGTCCCTGGCCGCCTCAACGAAACATGGGTTAGAATTGAAAAACCGGGCATCTATTACGGCCAGTGTTCGGAGCTGTGCGGCAAGGATCACTCCTATATGCCCATCGAAATCCACGCCGTCAGCAAAGAAGATTTTGATAAATGGCTGGTAACCGCCAAAGAAGAATTTGCATCTCTGGATGCAGGAAAAAACCTGATCCAGCTTGCTGGATTTCAAAACTAGACAAGAACATTAGATAACCAAAAGGACATTTTAAAATGGGCGATCACGCAGATCATAAACCGGGTTTCTTTGAACGGTGGTTCATGTCGACCAACCACAAAGACATCGGTACGCTTTATATAATCTTCTCAATCTTCGCCGGATTAATCGGCGGATTATTCTCGATGATCATGCGCATGGAGCTTCAGGAACCCGGTGTCCAGTTCATGGTTGACGCCGCAGGCAACCCCGACGGGCAGATGTGGAACGTCTTCATCACCGCCCACGGCCTGATTATGGTGTTCTTCGTGGTCATGCCCGGCCTGATAGGCGGCTTTGGGAACTGGTTTGTCCCGCTGATGATCGGCGCGCCCGATATGGCCTTCCCGCGCCTCAATAACATTTCATTCTGGCTGATCGTCCCCGCCTTTATGCTTCTGATCGCCTCTGCCTTCGTCGGCGCAGGCGCAGGAACCGGCTGGACCGTCTATCCCCCGCTTTCCGATACGCTGGGCCATCCGGGGCTTTCGGTCGATATGGCGATCTTCGCTCTCCACCTCGCGGGCGCGAGCTCCATCCTCGGCGCGGCAAACTTCATCACCACGATTTTCAACATGCGCGCACCGGGCATGACACTGCATAAAATGCCCCTCTTTGTCTGGGGGATGCTGATTACCGCCTTCTTGCTGGTTCTGGCTGTACCTGTTCTCGGCGGCGCGATCACCATGCTGCTGACCGACCGGAACTTCGGCACCAGCTTCTTCCGCCCCGAAGGCGGCGGTGACCCTCTGCTTTACCAGCATTTATTCTGGTTCTTCGGCCACCCCGAAGTCTACATCATGATTTTGCCCGCTTTCGGCATCATCAGCCACATCGTATCCACCTTCTCGAAAAAGCCGATTTTCGGTTATCTCGGCATGGCCTATGCGATGGTTTCAATCGGCTTCGTGGGTTTCATCGTCTGGGCGCACCATATGTATACCGTGGGTATGGATGTTAACGTGCGCGCGTACTTCACAGCCGCCACGCTCATCATCGCCGTACCCACAGGCGTCAAGATTTTCTCATGGATCGCCACCATGTGGGGCGGCTCGATTGAGTTCAAAACCCCGATGCTGTGGGCCGTGGGATTTATCTTCCTGTTCACGGTTGGCGGGGTTACGGGCGTGGTGCTTGCCAATGCAGGTATGGATGTCGCCTTGCATGATACATATTATGTGGTCGCACACTTCCACTATGTTCTATCCCTCGGCGCGGTTTTCGCCCTCTTCGCAGGGTTTTATTACTGGATCGGCAAAATGTCGGGCCGCCAATACCCTGAATGGATGGGCTGCGTCCATTTCTGGCTCACCTTCGTCGGCGTCAACGCGGTCTTCTTCCCGCAGCACTTCCTCGGCCTTGCTGGCATGCCGCGCCGCTACATCGACTACCCCGATGCCTATGCGGGCTGGAATATGGTCTCATCCTACGGCGCCTATGCCACAGGGCTGGCGACACTGTTCTTCGTCTTCGTCGTCTTCTACACCCTATTCTTCGGCCGCCGCGTCGGCGATAATTACTGGAATGCAGGCCCTGAGGCCAAGACGCTGGAATGGACGGTTTCTTCACCGCCGCCATTCCACCAGTTCGATATCCAGCCCATGGTGAAATAAGCTGCACACTCAGGCGTAAAAAAATCAAAAACCCCGCTCCCAAAACCGCGGGGTTTTTTGTATGATAAATTCATATTTTGTAAGGTTTTTATGCTAAAATAGAAAAAGTAAGGGAAAATATAAGTGTGATCAAACATCTTAAAACCATAATATTTTCAGCAAGCCTCTGCCTCAGCTTAGGCTTTTCCAACGCGAACGCTCAGACCTCTGCCAATTTTAACAGCGGCTCCATCATCGTTGGAGCAGACAGCAGAGCCTGCGCCCCTGCCTTGGAAGGAAGCATAAGATACGCGGATATAACAACCACATTTTCACCCTCAGATCTGACAAATCTTGAATTCTGGCTGGATCCGACCCAAAACATCACCGGAAACGTCTCAAACTGGGAACCTGTTGGTGATCCCAGCAAAGACTTTGACCAAGGCACCGTCAACAGACGACCCAGCATGACAACTGCAAACTCTGTAGCGATTCTCGATTTTGACAGAACACTAAATGAAGAAGACTACCTCAACTACGACAACATGCCTTTTACCTATAATCTTGGGGCAGGAAATTTCTATATAGCAATGCTTATAAATAGAGATACAGCAAACCCCAACATTGATTATCTCTTCACCTCATACGGCGTACAATTGATTTTGGCAGGAACAACCCCCAGGCTCTATTTTGGTGCGGGCGGCGCAACCAAAAATTTCACAACCCTGAACTATGGCACGGGAAGCTTGGCCGTTTTGGAAGTCTGGCGTGATGGCACAAGCGTTCGTGTAAGGCTCAACAACACCCTCGATACAGACAGCCACACAGCCTCAAATGCACTCAACAGTAATTACATAAACCTGGGAGGTCCCACAAGCCCGTTTGCCTATGACGGAAAAATCGGCGACGTCATCTTTGCCGGAGACACAACCTCGGCAGAGCGTGATAACGCATTAGGCTATCTAAACAGTAAATGGGGCTTGGGGATATCGGGCGTTGGCGGATCAACTTTACAATTTTGCGATGGCACAACCTGGACAGATTTTTAAAAAAGCAGAATAAAAATGAAATTTATACTCTTTCTCGCACTGTGCTTATCCATGATGCCATCTCTGGCAGCAGCCCAGGAAACATCGGCGGATTTTTCTGACGGCAGTATAAAATTCAGCAACGCCGCAACCGGAACCTGCAACTCAACTTATGAGGGCGCGCTCAGATATACAACCGCAAACGGGTTTGAACTCTGTAACGGTACGGACTGGTTCAATCTGGAAACCGGCGCAACAATCGGAGCGGGCGCCGGACTTCTCAATCTCTCTGGTGATTTTTCCGAAGGCTCTGTCTTCATCGGCAATGATGCAAATCCTTGTGGCGGCCCGAACGAGGGTGCCTTGCGCTATAACGGTTCAGTGCCGCAATTTTGCGATGGCGCGGCATGGTCGGGCTTTTAACAATGAAATCCCGATAGCTGCCCCCCGTATCAAAATTATACATGGCTTTTGCCGATCTTTATGCTACATAAACCCCTATGAATAACGCGCTGTTCTCAGAAACTTTCGCAGGCAACGAAACCACAATCTCCGATTACTATGCCCTGCTCAAACCCAAGGTCATGTCCCTTGTGCTTTTCAGCGGCTTTGCCGGCATGTGGGTCGCGCCAGGCCTTGATACCGCGCATCCCTTCCTCATGCTGGTCGCGATGTTTTGCCTTGCGGTCGGCGCAGGCGCAGCCGGCGCAATCAATATGTGGTATGACCGCGATATCGACGCGATTATGAACCGCACCAAAGACCGCCCCCTGCCCGCTGGCCGCCTCAATCATAACGAAGCTCTCGCCTTCGGGATTATTCTCTCCGTGGCCTCCGTCACCCTCATGGCACTGGCCACCAACTATGTCGCCGCCGCGCTGCTCGCCTTCGCCAATCTGTTTTACGTCGTGATCTACACCATGTGGCTGAAACGCTCGACACCGCAAAATATTGTGATTGGCGGCGCGGCAGGCGCATTCCCGCCCGTGATTGGCTGGGCGGCCGTTACGGGGGATATCACCCTGTTTCCCATCATACTGTTTGCGATCATTTTTTTCTGGACACCGCCGCATTTTTGGGCACTTTCGCTGTTCGCCAATGAAGATTACAAACGCGCCAAAATCCCGATGATGACGGTCACCGCCGGTGCGCGCTCCACCAAAATCCAGATGATGATTTACACCCTGATTCTTGTCCCGCTTTCGCTTGCGCCATATGTGCTTGGCTATTCAGGCGCGCTTTATGGGAGTATCGCCGCCGCGCTCGGCGCAGGCTTTATCTTCTCCAATATCCGCGTTTTAATGAATGAAGACCTCAAACATGCTAAACTCATGTTCGGATACTCCGTATTTTATCTTTTTGCTTTATTCTTAGGATTAATGATCGATGCCACATAGCGAAATACACAAAGCCAAATTTAAAAAGAATATGACTGTTTTAGCCATCATCCTCGGCGCCATCGCCATTATATGGGCCGTAACCATGATTAAAATTGCCGGCGTAAGCTAAAACACGAATCCGTAGACCCTTTTGCATTTTTCCTGTAAACTGAAATATGAAAGGTCTAAGGAAAACTCTCATGCGTATTTTCACGTTAATGCTCTCACTGGTCATTTTATCCGCCCCCGCTTTCGCCGAAATTGAGCAATGCGGCGTGCCGGCACAGGCGGCTCTCGGCGAAACCCCGAACACAGCTTTTTGTGATATCTATCAACGCCAACTCGCATACCGCCTCGAAGCCAATAAATTTCGTGAATTGATAAATGAACGCAACGAAGCCTTCGCCGCGCCGCGCCGCGCCGCGCGTGCCCAATATGAAGCTGATCTTAAAGCCATTGAAGGGGACCGTAAATTTAACGGCTATCAATCCCGTTATGAATAGATCTTGAATTCTACCCCAAAGCCCTATTTAACAAGGGTATGAATACACCCGATAAACATGCAGAAATCGCCCGCAAAAACGCCAAACTCGGCCTGACCATTTTGGCCGTCGTGTTTGGCATGGCCGCCCTTGCTTATGCCTCCGTCCCGCTTTACGATCTGTTTTGCCGCGTCACAGGGTTCGGCGGCACCACCCAGGTTTCAAGCGCGCTTCCCGATGTCATCCTTGACCGCACAATCACCATAAATTTCAACGCCGATACAGACAAAGGACTGCCATGGCTTTTTAAACCGCAGCAACGCTCCGTGGATGTCAGAATCGGCCAGCGCGGCCTGACCGCCTATACTGCGAAAAACAAACTGGACACCCCCACCGCGGGCACGGCCGTTTATAATGTCACGCCACTGAAGGTCGGAAAATATTTTCACAAGGTGCAATGCTTCTGCTTTGACGAACAAATCCTGCAAGGCGGGCAAGAGGTCTCTATGCCCGTCATGTTCTTCGTCGACCCGCAAATAGCCGATGACCCGGATATGGCCGATGTCAAAACCATCACACTGTCGTATACTTTCTTCCGTTCTGAATCCAAGGCACTTGATGAGGCTCTGGAAGACTATTACAATCAATAAAATTGTTGTATAACGGATGTAGGAATTTTATACAAAGACCCGTCAAAGAGATCACAAAGTTGCTTGATTTTGCTTTTTCAGTAGGCGCAAGCGACAACAAATCGAAAACTATTTTAGAAGCGCGGCAACGCACTGAAAAAGCAAAAGGAAGCAAGTCTAAATGGCCGATTATATCGAATACACGACAACCGGAAAACCCCACCCTTACCACATCGTGCGCCCCAATATCTGGCCGCTGATCAGCTCTTTTGCAGCCGGTTTCTTCGCTCTGATGATGGTGCTGTATTTTCCGGGATACCGCGAAGCCCTGGCCGCCGGCGGGACGGAGCTTCCTTTCCCGTATGGCCCGCTTCTTGGCGTTTTCTCCATCATGGTCTGCATGTTCTTTTGGTGGAAAGACGTGATCTACGAATCCGTTGTTGAAAAAGCGCACACAAAAATGGCCGAAATTGGATTCCGCTATGGCATGATGTTGTTCATCGCCTCCGAGATCATGTTTTTCTTCGCGTTTTTCTGGGCATTTTTCTCTGCCTCCTTCTTCCCCACCGAGGCCATAGGCTATGTCTGGCCGCCGGCCGCAATCGAGACCATTCCGCCGTTTGATCTGCCCTTCCTGATGACCATGATCCTGCTGCTATCGGGCTGCACAGTCACATGGGCACACCATGCTATTCTTGAAAACGATCAGGAAAGCTTCAAAAAAGGTCTCGGACTCACCGTATTACTCGGCGTCATTTTCTTATGCTTCCAAGTCTATGAATATGGCCACACCGCCTTTGGCTTTACCGAAGGGATATACGCCTCGACATTCTATATGGCCACAGGCTTTCACGGCTTCCACGTTTTCGTCGGCACCGTATTCTTATACATATGTTATAAACGCGCCAAAAAAGGCCACTTCACCCCTGAGAAACATTTCGGATTCGAAGCCGCCGCATGGTACTGGCACTTTGTTGACGTGGTCTGGCTGTTCCTGTTTGTCGCCGTTTATTGGTGGGGACAAACCATAGGAATCGACCACACGGCTCTGCACCCCTTAGCCGCGCAATCATAGCAAGAGGATGATCTTTCCGATCGCTCTCATGGACACCGAAATGCTCAAACTGGGCTGGGCTTGCAAATGCCCCGCCTGCATGACGGGTAATCTTTATAAGAGCAAAACCTCATTGGAGCTTCAAGATCATTGCCCGTCCTGCAGGCTTGATCTCAAAAAAAGCGACAGCGCCGACGGCCCCGCCGTCTTCCTGATTTTCATTCTCGGCTTCCTGCTCGTGCCGATTGCGTTGATGACAGACGCCGCCTTCCACTGGCCGCTCTGGCTTCATGCCTGCGTTTGGGGCGTGCTTGCACTCACAATAACGCTCGGCGCGCTCCGCCCGCTCAAAGCCTATATCATCGCCCTGCAATTCAAACACCGCCGCACGGACTGGGATAAATAACCATGGCCTCATCCGCGAAATGTCCTTTCTGGGCCACGACATTCACGGCTGGCGGAATGATTGTGCTCTGCGGCCTCGGAAGCTGGCAGCTCCAGCGCCTGCAATGGAAAAACGATCTGCTCGCCGCGCTGGATCAGCAATATGAAACCGCTGCCCCGCAAATCTCTCAGCTCTCGGCAGAGCTGGACCTCACGCGCGGCATGATCACGGGACAGTTTTTGCAAAACAAAACCATAGAGCTAAAACCCCGCACTCATGAAGGTGTCACGGGCGTTCATATCTTCACCCCCTTCAAAACGCAAAGCGGTGAAACCTTGCTCGTCAATCGCGGCTGGGCACCGCAAAATCACGGAGAGATCAAAACCCCAACCACGCCGCGGCAGATTTTAACCGGCCTCTTCCGCGCGCCCGCAAAACCGAACATATTCGTGCCGCAAAACACCCCTGATAAAGGCCAGTGGTACAGGCTTGATCTGGCGCAAATCGAAACCGCGCTGGAGGTTCCGCCGCTCGCGCCCGTCATTCTTTATACTGAAAACACAACCGGCGACAGCCTCATCCCCGTTGGCACAAAGCCTGATCTCAATAACAACCATCTGCAATACGCATTCTTCTGGTTTGCCATGGCCGCCGCCCTGCTATCCGTATATATCCTGAGATTTATTGTTAAAAAACCTTAAGCACGAAGATTGAAATCAAGAACCGGAGCGTTTCTTTTCTTCTTCGTTTTCCGGCTCATGCGCCGCGAATTTCACGCCATCGGTCAGCGACACATATTGCTGCTTCACCCCGCCGATCATGGTTTTGAACTTCTTCTTGTCTGACCCCGTCAATTCCTCACCCGTGGGCAAATCAACACTCGCCGGATTAACCTGCTTGCCGTTAACCAGAACTTCGTAATGAAGATGCGGCCCCGTGGAACGGCCTGTTGTGCCAACATAGCCGATCACATCACCCTGCTTCACACGCTTGCCCGCGCTCATGCCTTTACCAAATTTATGCATATGAGCATAAGCGGTCTTAAGCTTGGAGTTATGACGAATGCGAATATAATTCCCATACGCCCCTTTACGCCCCGCTTCCTCGACCACGCCGTCCCCAGCCGCGTATATCGGCGTGCCCGTCGAGGCCGCGAAATCCATACCCTTATGCATCTTGTTATACCCCAGCACCGGATGGTGACGCATCCCGAAACCCGAGGAAATTCGCGCCCCGTCAATCGGTGTTTTCATCAGGGTTTTCTTAATGCTGCGGCCATTGGGCTGGAAATAATCCACGCGCCCATCAGACATTTTAAAACGGTAAATTGGAATTTCGATCCCGCTTAAGTTCAGACTTGCATACAGAATATTGCCGTATTTCCCGAACTGCCCATCTTCGGTTTCATAGGCCTCATACAGAACCTCAATTTTATCCCCCTCGCGGATATCGCGCTGAAAATCCACATCCCATGAATAAATCCGGATCATATCCGCAATAATCGCCGGCGGAATATTGGCCCGCGCCGCCGATCCAAACACCGAACTTTTAATACGAGCCTTACCGCCATATTCACGCTTAATCAGCTCTTTTTCAATCAGCTCCGCTTTGAACTCTTCCGGACCGCTCCGCAAAACAGACACTTCTTTTACCGCACTTAAATTCATATCCATCTTCGCAAAAACCATCTCGCCATCATCATTAGGCTGATAGTGCACCCCGATTTTTTGTCCGGATTTCACCTTGCGCACATCAAAATACTCCCCCAGAGCCTTAACCGCTTTATAGGCTTCTGCCCCGCTCAGCCCAACCTGTTGAAGCTGGCCGGCAATGGTCTCCCCTGCGCCAATCTGCACTTCACGAAATTTAGGATTTTCAGGCTTCTTAAGTGCCAAAGACGCTTTACGAATCCCATCAGAAATATGCGCCTGCAACAAATCCGTCACATGCTCGTCACTGCCAAACGCATCAATCGGCTCGGCTTCGGAGTAATCTCGCGCAGAAAAAGACGAATCATAAGCCCCCAGAGAGCTTTTCAAAGCAAAAGAAGAACTGCTATTGCTCAAAATCAACACCGAACTTAAAACGCACATCATCGCCGCGCTGGCAAGATAGCGAACGCGAAGCCTTTTTGCTCGCGTAAATAGATACCGATCACGCATACGCAAGACATTATGCATAGCAACCGTCCGTGTGATGACATTTTGAAAATTTCTTAATTTCATACGCTTCATAACTGTTTAAAGGAGCGCCCATTCAGGCCTGAAACAACCGCCATCACCGATGACTAAACCCTTATATCCTCTGACATAGCACAGGCTGCGGCCTGATCAAATCATTTATCAATATTTTGCCTGAAAAGCTGCGGGATAATTTAAGTCTGAAAGACCTTACAGCTTACGATTAGTGATTAAAAACAACCCTTTATATCGTAACATAAATGCAAGCCATATCCAAAACCGAAATCCTAGTAACCACACTCCTCGGACATACGCTCATACGCTTTACCTGTCCCGGAAAGACTAAACGTATCCTCGGTCTCGGTGCCGCGAGAAGAAACGCCTTTAATCACCATCTTGCTCCCTTCGCGAATAGCCTGCGCCAAGCGCTTATCCGTATCCGCGTCCGGCCCCCACGCGGTTTCATCCTGCGTCACCAGCTTGAACTCCTGATCATCAATCATAACGCTCACGGTGCTGCCTGCCTTATACGCATATCCAGTAATATAGCTGAACACATCGCGCGTATTGTCAGCAGGGCGATGCGTAATCAGCGCAAAAGGCTCTCCGCGCTGGGAATAATTACCCTTTTTGCTCTGCGGTTGGCTCGACATAAAACACACCTTACTGCCCCCTTCCTGAAAGGCATGCGCCTCCCAGTCCCCGAAACGCGCCAGCAATTTCGGCTCGGTCGCAAAAGCGGGCGCAATCGTTGATAGGAGGAACAATCCAAAAGCAGCATAAAGGGCAGGTTTCATCATCGACATCGTTTATATTTCACTTATGCGTTAAAATTCTAATACTTCACCAGGCCGCCATCATACCGCGACAATTCAAAAAAACAAGGATTTGTATATGCGAAACCTTAAATTTAAAAAGACTTTGCCCCCTTTAAGTTTTCTTCGTCCGAACCTTCCGGCGCAAGGTCGTCGTCGGATGCTCAGGCGGCGCCAAAGCCCCGCCGGCCCGCACAGGCCGCTCGGCAAACTTGCCCATAGACAGCAAGCGATCATACATCACAAGCGCGCCCGCCACGCCCACATTCACACAAAATTTCATCGGAATTTTGATGATATGGTCGCACCGCTCCACCAGTTCAGGCGACAAACTGCCCATCTCCGGCCCCAAAACATAGGCCGCGCGCAAAGGATGGCGGAAACTCGGCAAATCCACCGCCCCGTCCATCAGCTCAACGCCTATCAACGAACATTTATCCGGCAACACCATGGAATCCACATCTTCATATTGATGATATGGCACATGGTCAAACGCATCCGAAGTATCAGAAACCCGCAGCAGCTCGACATCCACCGCCGGCGCAATCGTAAAAAAGAATTGCGCGCCAAAGGAATGCGCAGAGCGGGCAATCGTGCCCACATTCTGCTCTTTGCTGATCCCTTCCACACCTATGCCGAAATACCCGCGCATTTCCTCACACCTTCAGGACTTTATCCATCCGCTCCAAAGCCTCAAGCAGTCGCCGCTCCGACACCGCAAAACACATACGGATATACCCCACAGCCGTTTTGCCAAAAGCGCAGCCCGGCGAGAGCAATACGCTGGACTCATCCACAAACCGCTTCGTCAGTGCCTTACAATCCGGCTGCCCGTCCACCTTGAAAAACCCGTAAAACGTTGCCGCCGGATAGGCCATATGCACATTGCCCAAACGATCGAAATGATTGACCACGATATCGCGATTCGACCGCCACATATCAATCTGCGATTTCAAAAACGCCTCCCCGTCTTTAAGCGCGGCAATCGCGCCATATTGCGTGAAATTCGGCGGACAAAGATTGTTATACAGCGCCACATCGCGGATTTTCTCCTCCGCCAGTGTCGGCCCGACAATCCAGCCCAATCGCCAGCCCGTCATCGCCCAGCTTTTGGAAAAACTGTTCACCACCAACAGCAAATCATCCTCCTGCGCCACATCCAGAAAACTATCTGCGCGCAAATGTTCGTGAGCACTGTCATAAACAAGCCGCCCGTAAACCTCATCCGCCAAAATCCATATCCCGCGCGCCCGCGCAAATTCCAAAATCGCGCTCATTTCCTCTCGAGTCGCCGTCCAGCCCGTGGGATTCGAGGGGCTGACAATCAAAATCACCTTGGTGTTTTGATTACACGCAGCAAAAAGCTTCTCCAAATCCAGCGTCCATTTCGAACGCTGGGAACCCTCATCCATGCCTTCATCCAGCGAAACCTGCACGGTTTTGGCCTGCGTCAGCTCAATCGCGCCGAGCAGATTCTTCCAGATCGGCGTAATCGCAACAACCTCATCACCCTTATCCACCAGCGCTGCCAGCGACAAATGCATAGCCGTCGAACCCGAAGCGGTTACAAAACAGCGGCTTGCGGGAATGTCGAGCTTGTAAATCCGCTCATAATATTCAGAAATCGCATTGCGCAAAGCGTCTTGCCCCAGCGTCGGCCCGTAGGTGGTGCGTCCGTCCTGCATTGCCGTAAATGCCGCGCGTGCAATAAAATCAGGCGTCGGAGAATCGCCCTCGCCCTGACCGAGCGTAATCATGTTCTCACGCCCTTGCGCGTAGCTCATCATCTCGACGCCGGGATTGGCCGTAAGGGCATGCAAAACAGGGCGGAATTTAAGCCCGCTGCGGACTTCGTTAATTTCTTCGTTTGAACGTGGTATGTTGGTATTCATCATTTTATCTTTCAAAGACGCTATTCAGAGCATTTCAAACTTTTTGTCAATCTTTTGCTCTATCAGGGTTTATTTGGATTCTGTCTCTAATTCCTTCATTATTTTTTACAGCAGGCGCACGCGACGAAGAATAGGTGCCTATCTGAGGAGCGAAGCAACGCACTGTAAAAATTTAAGGAAGGGATTAGAAACGTGCGCTTTCGCACTATGAGCGTGAATAGGGGCGGGCTAAGCCGCCGCGCTGTCCGCGGCCGCTGCAATATTCAAAAATGCAAAGGCTCTCAAATTCATAAAGATATTAAAACCATGATTATAAATGCCACGCAAGACTTATTTATTCGGCGGCCGTGCCCGCAGCATATCCATATTGAGGCTTCGCCTTTAAGCCCTTGCCAATTTCTTCAAAAAGTTTGGCTTTCAGAACCCCGCCCTCCTCGCCGTAAGTTTCCGGCGCGGACAAAACCTTCCCTGCCAAAAGCTGCGCCGTAGGCTTTTCCGCCTTCTTACCATTCGGCGTTTTCAAAACATAAGGCACGGCGATGATTTCATGCGGCGTCGAAAGCCGCCCAACGGAATCCGAAATAATCCCTTTAATAAGCTTAGCCGTATCCACATCCAAATCGCCCCCGCCAAGTTCAGGCATCACCACGAACAAGACAGTATGATCGCCGCCATCGGCATCACGGAAATTCACCGCCAAGCTATCACTCACGCAGCCCGCCAAATCCGGATGCGAAAAGGCATCATAAATCATCTGCGGCCCGATACGTACACCCCCCTGATTCAAGGTCGTATCCGACCGCCCCTCAATCACAATCTGCCCGGACGGCGTTTTTACAACCGCATCACCATGCCGCCAAACGGCAGGATTAACATCAAAAAATTCGAAATACTCTGCGTGGAAACGCGCGCCGCCCTTGTCGTTCCAGAAATAAAGCGGACGGGAAGCAAACGGCCCCTTTACCACGAGTTCACCGCTCCGGCCATCAGGCAAAGCCTTGCCGCTTTCATCCCAAACAGCCGCGTCCATCCCCAGCACAAAGCCTTTCAGATGCCCCGCCAATGTCGGTGTAAATGAATTCCCCATGGCATAACAGCCCACAAAATCCGTGCCGCCGCAAATCCCGTTGACGGATAAATCCGCCTTGATATGCGCGTACACATATTTGAAGCCCTGATCGGATAGCACTGAACCCGTATACATGATCATCCGCAAATCCGATAAATCCAGATCCGCTGCGCTGACCTGCCCACGCATCCAGACATCCTGAATAACCCCCGCCGCCGTCCCCAGATGCGTACACCCGTAATCGGCGGCAAAGGCCAATTGGGAATTCGCATATGGATAGGCAGGATTGCCATCATAAATCATAATGCTTGCGCCCTGCGCCAGCCCGCTCGCCAGCCAGTTAAACATCATCCAGCTCGTCGTTGAATGAAAGAACACGCAGTCCCCAGGCCGTACGTCACTTTGCAGTTGATGCTCGATCGCATGCTTCAGAAGCGTTCCGCCCACCCCGTGCACAAAACATTTCGGCTTGCCCGTAGAGCCCGACGAAAACAAAATCGCCAGCGGCTGATTAAAATCGCGGCGGATAAATTCAATCTCCCGCGGCGATGTCGTCCGCAAAACATCGGTAGACAAGACCGTACCTTCCGCCAGCTCGTCTATATCCGGCGCGTCTGATAAGGTTGGCACAATCACCGTATGGGCAATGCTCGAAACCTCTTTCTGCAAAGTCGCAATCAAGGCCAGGCGCCCTTCGGGCTTCCCGGCCTCACCAAGCGCTTTCATATGTGTGTACCCATCCGCGGCGATTAAAAGCTTCGGCTCAATCTGCTTAAACCGCTCAGCCGTCGATTGCGCGCCCATCTCGGTGCCGACAGATGAGAAGATCGCCCCTCTTTGCGCCGCCGCGATCATAAGGATGTACGCCTCTGGCCCATGCGGCAAATAGGTCGAAATGCGGTCGCCTTCGCCAATATCAAATTTCTCCAGAACCTGCTCCCAGCGGCTGACCTCGTCATAAAGCTGCGCCCAAGAAAGAATACGGTCTTCCGCCGCGCCTGCTATGCGCGAAATAATCGCCGGATCATCGGGGTGGGTTTTCACGCGCGCCAGCATATTCTCGGCAAAAGAAATCTTCGCATCCGGAAAAAATCTGGCCGCCAAAATATCCTCGGGGCGATCAATCACAACGCTTCCCTTATCGCCGATCATCCCGCAAACATCCCAAACCAGATCATGGAACTCACGCGGATGCTCTACCGACCATCTATGCAGCGCTTGATAGCTATCCTGCCCAAAAGGTTGCAAAGCCTCCGCGCCCAAATACCGCGCCTCAACCGCCCGGACAAACACCGCCAACCTTGAGGCACTCATATTTTCTGAAGATGGCGAATGAAGCATTTAAAAAACTTTATGTTTCGGGTTAAACTGACGCACTTATTATATGTAACATTTCTAAGATGCGCTTCGAATATCTTAGTGACGCGAAAAAACAAATACAACAGGTTGATACCCCTATGAATTCAATTTTCAAAACGCCGCTTTTTCTGCTCGCCGCCCTTGCTTTTATAAGCAGCTTTTCAGGACACGGTCAGGCACAAGGCCTTGACGAGGCGCAGCGTGAACGATTGGTCAGCATCCGCCTCTTGCCTGAATACGGCCGAATTAAAGCCGGTCAAGAGATCTGGATGGGCACTGAGCAATCCATCACCAAACATTGGCATACCTATTGGAAAAACCCCGGCGATTCGGGAACGCCCACCAAAATTACATGGGATCTGCCCACAGGCTTTACCATCGGTGAAATCGAATGGCCTACCCCGAAAAAACTGCCCTATGGCCCGCTGCTGAATTACGGCTATGAAGGCAACGTCATGCTGCTGCAAAAACTCGCCGCGCCCGAAGCCCTGCCCGAAAGCCCGATCACCCTCAAAGCCACAATCGAGCTTCTGGTGTGCAAAGAAGAATGTATCCCCGAATACGGCGATTTTGAAATCACGCTCAACGGCGAAAACGCAGAATTAGAGGATAACTCAGCGTATATAAACGCCGCCGCCTCAAAGCTTCCAACAAAAACCGACTGGTCGGTATCTTACGCTGAAAACGATGGCAATCTCATATTGATCCTGCCGAATATGAACGATATAGATGTAAACTCACTGCGCTTTTTCCCGCTCGATTGGGGCATCGTAAATAATACCGCCGCCCCAAAAACCATGCTGAGCAGTGACGGCTTAACCCTCACCCAAGCCCGCGGCGATCGTGCGCTGTCGGATATCAAAACCCTCTCTGGCGTGCTCGCTTATGAAGACGTAAATGGCAAGACTCACAGCGGCGCTTTCACCGCCCAGCCCGCAAAGGCCATGCCCGCAAGCGTCAAACAAACCCAAAGTGCCCATGACACACAAAACACAGGCCTCGGCAAAGCCCTGATCCTTGCGCTTCTCGGCGGTCTGATCCTCAATCTCATGCCTTGCGTGTTCCCTGTACTGTCCATGAAAGCGCTAAGCCTCGTGAAAACAGCCGATAAAAACCACGCCCATGTTCGCCTCCAAGGCCTCGCGTACACCGCCGGTGTCATGCTCAGCTTCCTCGCGATTGCAGGCGGCCTCATCGCCCTCAAAGCCGCAGGTGCGCAAATAGGGTGGGGGTTCCAACTGCAAAGTCCGATCGTCGTCGGCGTACTGACATACTTGCTCTTCTTGCTTGGCCTCAACCTGATGGGATTTTTCGAATTCGCCAATCCCTTCGCCAACACCGGCAGTGAACTTGCCCGCAAGGACGGTATCAGCGGCTCTTTCTTCACAGGCGTACTCGCCACACTCGTCGCAACGCCCTGCACCGCGCCCTTTATGGCCACCGCGCTTGGCTATGCCCTCGTTCAGCCCGCCGCCATAAGCCTGATGGTTTTTGCCGCGCTTGGCTTTGGCTTAGCCCTTCCATATCTGCTGCTGTCCTTTATCCCAGCCTTCCAAAAACTGATGCCGCGCCCCGGCGTATGGATGGAAAGATTTAAACAAGCCCTCGCCTTCCCGATGTTTGCCGCCGCCATCTGGCTGGTCTGGGTGATCAGCCAGCAATCAGGCTCGCTCGGCGTACTTGTCCTTCTCATGAGCGGATTGCTGATTACACTTTCAATCTGGCTCTATCAGCATCGCCCCGCGCAAAAACAGCTCCGCCTCGCCCTCACCGCGCTGTCAATCATCGCGGCACTTTCGGCTCTGGGCTCACTGACCATCCTCAAAACCGTAAACATTGAAGACGTGATAAACATTGAAGAAAGCAACTTTGGCGAAGAATTTACCCAAGACAAACTCGATCATCTGCTCACCGAAAGCGAAAACCCGATCTTCGTCGAAATGACCGCCGCATGGTGCATAACCTGTAAGGTCAACCACGCCTCCTCCATCAATATCGACTCCACCAAGGCTCTGTTCAAAGAAAAACGCGTACACTATCTGATCGGCGATTGGACCAACCAAAACCCTGCCATCACAAAATATCTCGATCGCTATGGACGCAGCGGCGTTCCAATCTACGTATATTATGCCCCGCCCATAAACGGCGTAAGGCCGGAAGCCATCGTGCTACCGCAGATATTAACACCAAAAATTATAAAAGACACTGTAACCAATTAACCCATAACCCCGAATAACATTACAAATCTTAAAGGAGACTAAAAATGCATAAAATCTTAGCTTACGCCAGTGCCGGTCTGGTCATGATCATGATGGCAATCGCGCCCGCAAGCGCAGCCCCTGAAATCGGCAAAGCCGCCCCCGAAATCATCGCCACCGACACAAACGGCAACCCGTTCAAGCTGAGCGATCATAAAGGCAAAATCGTTGTCCTCGAATGGACGAACCACGAATGCCCGTTTGTCGTGAAGCACTATGGTTCCGGCAACATGCAGGCCGCACAGAAAAAAGCCTCTGAACATGGCGTAGCCTGGGTTTCGATCGTATCCTCCGCCGAAGGCAAGCAAGGTTTTGTAACCGCCGAGGAAGCCAATAAAGTCATCGCCGAATCTGGCGCAAGCCCCACTGTAAAACTCCTCGACCCCTCCGGTGAAATCGGTAAAACTTATGACGCAAAAACAACGCCGCATATGTTCGTGATCGATATGGAAGGCAACCTTGCTTATGCTGGCGCGATCGACGATAACGCCAGCCCGAACCCCGCCACAATCGAAGGCGCAAAGAACTATGTTCTGGCCGCCATCGATGACCTAAAAGCAGGCAAAGCGGTCGAAACAGCGCAATCCGCGCCCTATGGCTGCTCTGTTAAATATTAAAACTTGAAACCGCCTTCTCTCTCCAAAAGCCGCCTTTCTCAAGCACGAAGGGCGGCTTTTTTTAAACGCGAAACGTCATGAAAATCCAAGCCGCCCTTGCCAGTGCCCATGGTTTTCAATTATGGTTATTAGAGTGATTCGCGCTCGTGGATCATTTCAACGCCGCCATATTGTAAGTGACAACCCTGATGTCCGCCCCAACTGCCAAGCGCAAAAAACAACCCGCCGTCCAAAGCGTTTCTAAATCCGCCGATTTCGAAAGCCCCGATTTCGCGCAGTTTTTACAAATATCGCAAGACATCTGGATGATCATCAACAATGACGGATCCCTGGCCAAACACAACGCCGCGCTGGAAATCCTCACCGGATTATCAGCCCCGGAAATTGCCGCAAAACATTTTATAGATCTGTTCAGCGAACAGGATCGCGAAGAACTCCTCCGCGCGATGCAAAGCTTTCACGCCGGAACGCGAGGCAAAGACACACAAACCCTCGAATACGAGGCCCGAATCATCACAAAAAACGGTGAACCGCGCTGGCTAAAATGTAAACAACAGCTCATAAGCGGCGCGCTTTATTGCGTTGCCCGTGATATCCAGGCGGAAAAAGAACGCGAAAAAACCCTCCTCCGCCATGAAAGCCAGCTCAGCGAAGCCGAAAGCATTGGCCGCATGGGGCATTGGAGCTGGGTTCTTGGCAAAGACGAGATCAAATGGTCTGGCGAAATCTACCGCATCTTCGGCGTCGAAATCGGCAAGTTCGAACCCACGCTTGATAACATGAACGCCATGGTTAACCGGAATGACATCATGCGCGTCAATCAGGTTTTCGAACGCGCCATCATCGAAGAAAACGACTATGACATGGAATTTTCTATCCTGACGCCAAGCGGCGAAACCCGTTATATCCATTGCGAAGGACGCTGCGCCTTTGATGAAGACGGCGAAGTCTACGCGCTTTACGGCATCATGCAAGACATGACCCAGCGCGCGCAATACGAAGCCGACCTCAAAGCCGCCAAAGACCAGGCCGAACGTGCCTACGCCGCCAAAACCCAGTTCCTCGCCAATATGAGCCACGAACTGCGTACGCCCCTCAACGCCATCATCGGCTTTTCGGAGATGATGCAGCGCCAGCTCCTCGGCCCCATCGGCACGGAAAAATACCTCGAATATATCGGCGGCATCCGCGAAAGCGGCGAGCATCTTCTGGATCTCATCA
>CAYGJS010000007.1:71515-88687 GCA_964350435.1 uncultured Micavibrio sp. | reverse complement strand
CTGAAGGGTGATGGGCGTGGGCAGGGTGATAATATTGGGCAATGGTGTTGGACAGCTCACGCACTTGCGCGACGGCTTTGTTCATTGCAAATTCTTCGATGGATTTGGCGACACCTTGGATGGCTTTATGGGCGGCTCTGCGAAGTTCGGTTGCCGCTTCGCCGAATTCTGACGGTAGGGGCGAGCCCGCTTCGGGCAGGCTTGCAGAGGCTTCCCCGATCATGCGGTGGAGTTTATTGACGAATTTCCATGCGCCTTCGATGCCGCTTTCGGTCCATTCGACGTCGCGTTCCGGCGGAGAGTCTGAGACCATGAACAGGCGCGCGGCGTCCATGCCGTAGATCTCGGAAACCACTTCGGGTGCGACTACATTGCGTTTGGATTTTGACATTTTGATCGGCGGGCCGATTTTCACATTTTGTTTTGCGGCTTCGTCCATGGCCGCATATTCTTCGGGGAAGACCCAGCCGCCATTATGACCCTCGTATGTGGCATGAATCACCATACCTTGGGTGAACAGGCCTGCGAAGGGTTCGTCAATATCGTGATAGCCGCAATCACGCATCGCCTTGGTAAAAAAACGTGCGTAGAGAAGGTGCAGCACCGCGTGCTCGACGCCGCCGATATACTGATCGACGGGAAGCCAGTGGTTTATTTTGTTCTTGGCGGCGGGTGCGGATTCGTTGCGCGGATCGGTATAGCGGAATTGATACCAACTGCTTTCGAAGAAGGTGTCGAAGGTGTCGGTTTCGCGGGTCGCGGGTTTCGAACATACCGGACAGTCGGTATGTTTCCATGTCGTATGATGAGCAAGCGGATTGCCCGGTTTATCGAAGCTGACATCATCGGGGAGCGTAACGGGAAGCTGGTCTTTCGGCACAGGCACAGAGCCGCAATCCTCGCAATAAATGATCGGGATCGGGCAGCCCCAGTAACGCTGGCGGCTGATGCCCCAATCGCGAAGGCGATATTGCGTCGTGCCTTTTCCGTTGCCGATATCCTCGGCGCGTTTTATCACTTCGGCTTTGGCGGCGGCGATATCCAGACCGTTCAGCCAGTCGGAATTGATGAGCGTGCCGGGGCCTGTATAGGCTTCACTTAATGTCATCCCGAGCAAAGGCGAGGGATCTTCTTTTTTAGCTAAATGTGAAGATTCCTCCACTTCGGCTACGCCTTCGGTCGGAATGACATCTTTGGAAATAACTTGCGTAAAAGGCAAATTGTATTTTTTTGCGAAATCAAAATCGCGCTGGTCGTGCGCTGGCACGCCGAAGACTGCGCCTGTGCCGTAGTCCATCAGCACGAAATTGGCGATGTAAATTGGGAACTCTTTGCCCGGCAATAAGGGGTGGCTGACTTTATAACCAGTATCAAAGCCAAGCTTCTCGGCCTGTTCGATTGCGGCCTCAGATGTGCCGAGGGCGGAGCATTGCTTTTTAAATTCTTCAAAGCCGCCTTTATCTGCGCAAAGCTTTTCTGTAAGTGGGTGATCGACAGCGAGCGCCATGAAGGATGCGCCGAAGAGCGTATCGGGGCGGGTGGTGTACACGTCGATCTGTAGGTTTTCACCCCCACCCTCGGCTTCTTTTGAAGCCTCTTCCCTCCCCCTCAAAGGGGGAGGGAGGGGGTTGATGACCGTCCATTTGAATTGTAAGCCTTTGGATTTGCCGATCCAGTTTTCCTGCATGATGCGGACTTTTTCCGGCCAGCGATCAAGTTTGCCGAGGTCTTCGAGGAGTTCTTCTGCGTAATCGGTAATTTTCAGGAACCATTGGTTAAGCTTGCGGCGCTCCACGGGTGCGCCCGTGCGCCAGCCCTTGCCATCCACGACCTGCTCATTCGCCAGAACCGTATTGTCGACAGGGTCCCAATTAACCATGGATTCTTTACGGTAGGCGATGCCGCGCTCCAGGAAATCAAGGAACATTTTTTGTTCGTGTTTGTAGTATCCTGGATGACATGTGGCTATTTCGCGGCTCCAGTCAAACGACAAGCCGATGGATTTAAGCTGATCGCGCATGATGGCGATATTTTCGTACGTCCATTTGGCGGGGTGTTCTTTGCGCTCTATGGCTGCGTTTTCCGCCGGAAGGCCGAAAGCGTCCCAGCCCATCGGGTGGATGACGTTATAGCCACAGGCACGGCGGTAACGGGCGACGATGTCGCCCATGATGTAATTGCGCGCATGGCCGACATGGATTTTGCCCGATGGGTATGGAAACATTTCCAGCACATAGTATTTGGGTTTGGATGAATCCTCGGTGGTGGCGAAGACGTTATTGTCCTCCCAGATTTTGCGCCATTTGGCTTCACATTCCTTGATATTGTATTTTTCAGTAGACATTAGGAACGATTATCCGAATTTTTTTGCAATCGCAAGGTCTTTGGCGAGCGGAGCGTAATAGATCCATGCTTTGCCGAGGGCTTCTTCGATTTTGAAGAGGCTGCGGGTGATTTTGAAGGACAGGGTTTTGGGTGTTTCCATCTTGTTAAATCGCGCATCACCGATGGTGGACTCAAAGCCTGTGTCTTGCACGGCAAGGCCGGGGAGAATGGAATAGGCATTCATTCCCGTTTCCCAGCACCGTCCCAAAGCGGTATCCCAAGGAAACGCAAAACGCTGGGTGGTGGTTAGAAGTTTTTCTGCGCCTTTGCGGGCATAGAGCGTGGCATGCGCGCCGCCGTAAGCGGTGCGTAAGCGCACGAGGGTATGGTCTTTGTAAAGAGGCGTGATTTTTCGGTGCTTGCCGTTATTGACCTTATCACTGCCCAAAAGGCGTATGAGGTCAAAATCGATGTTCTTATTAATCAGGTTTTGTAATGCGGCCAGCGTGTTTTCGTGAAGTTTGGCATCATCTTCGAGGATCAGAGCGAATGGGTGGGCGTCGTCGATCATTTGTTGCAGCGCGACGCGATGAGCGAGAAAGCACCCCAACTCGCCGCTTTTGAGGTCGCGGCCATGGGCGGCTCTGCGGCGGGCAAAGTCATATGCAGGATGATCAAGGACGTTGCTGCCGCGCATGTCTATGCCGTCAACGAAGGTCGGCGCAAAGCCGCGCTCCTTTAAATGCGCCGCTATATGTTCATGCCGCGCTTTTTCTTCGGGCAGGGAAATCACATAGGTTGGCAGCATTCAATAGTGTCTTACTTTTGGGTATCGATTTGAGCGATCCGCATCTGGCGGGCGCGGGTGAGGATCGAGTCCTCGATTTGACGGGCGGTCTCCTTGCTGGCGGGGACATCTACCCATTTGCCATTGCGGTAGCTTTGCGAGAAGACCCTTACGCGCACGCCGTCGGAGCGCAAAGCTTTACCAAGGATGAAGACGTTGAGCTTATAACGCTCGGTGGCTTCTTCTGATGGGGTGTACCAGTCAGTCAGGATCACGCCGCCAAACGGATCTGCACTGGCAAGCGGCATAAAGGATACGGTATCCAGCGAGGCGCGCCAGAGGAAGGAGTTTACGCCGATGCCTGTGGATTCGTCGTTTTCGTCTTTTTTGCCGCCGAAAACCAATCCGCCGTCACCAAAGATGCTGGCGGGCTTGTCATAGATGCTATCGGTGCTGCCGTCACGATCTGCGCCCGTCGGGTATTTGGCCTCGGTTTTGAGGAAACCGTCTTCACCTTCGGTTTTATTTCCGGAGCAGGCGGTTAAAACAAAGCTTGTAAGAACGAGCATAATTGGCAGTGTAAGTGCACGCTGGCGGATCATATTGCAAAGTCTTCCTGTGAAATACATTAAGGTATATGTTTGATTAGCACGTCCATCTGCGATGCTCAAGATCCCTTGTATGTGGCTTTGGGATTCATGTATCGCTGTTTATTGTGACATTAAAGTCGATATGGCGCCAGATTATCTGTGTTGCAAAATTGCAACGCTTCAAAAAAATATTCTAAAGTCTTTGTGAGCCTGCGTTGACCATGAATGAATTCTCGTGTGTATTGGGTGTGTCTACTGGGTAACAGTGGATTCATGTGTGCACTCTATCGGGTTCACATCGTTTTAAAAAATTGTCATCTATTTGATTGGAGAAAATGATAATGAAAAAATACCTACTCACAACAGCAGCTTGCGGCCTTGTTATGGCTGCCGCTCCTGCATCTGCGCAAGTTCAGCTTGAACTTGGCGGATACGTTAAAGGCTACGGCGTTTACGTGCAACAAGACGAAACACGTGACAACGTTTCTACTCTTGGTGACGAATCCGTTACTGGCAATGAATTTGACATCGTTCGTGACACAGAAGTTCACTTCGGCGGCGAAACAACTCTGGACAATGGTCTGACAGTTGGTGCGCATCTTGAGGCTGAAGCTGATGGCGGCGATTCTTTCGCTGTTCAGGAAAGCTATGTTTACTTCTCCGGTGGCTGGGGCCGCGTAAACTTCGGTGCTGAAGACGGTGCTGCTTACCTGCTTCAGGTGGCTGCTCCTTCTGCAGATTCAAACATCGACGGTATCCGTCAGTATGTTAACCCGATCAACTTCAACAACTTGACAGCTGCGGGTGCTTCCAGCCCACGTTGGTTGGCTCTTAACGGCGGTGCAATCGGTGAAGTTGCGATCGACTATGATCAAAACATTTCTGGTTATGATGACAAACTTACATATTTGTCACCAATCCTGAACGGTTTCCAGGCTGGTTTGTCATACACTCCTGATGTTGGCTATGCGTCTGATCTTGAAGGTGTTGGCACATCTCCAGGTATCGATGGTTACAACGATGTTTATGAAGCGGCTCTTCGTTATGAAGGTCAATTCAACAATATCGGCCTGATCCTTGGTGCTGGTTATACATACAGCGCGCTTGATCAAGCTGGTGGCACTCAGCCCGTTGGCGCAGCAGGCCCTGCCGCTGTTGCTTTGGATGACCCAACAGATGACCGCGTTGCATACAACTTTGGTGCAGACATTGATGTCGGTCCCGTTGGTTTCGGTGTTGTTTACAAGAATGACAATGCCGGTGAGCGCGTAACACGCGTTGCTGACTCTAACTCATCTGCTCTTGTCGGCGACGACGAGGAGACATATGTGTTCGGTGTTGACTACACAACAGGCCCATTCAAGATTGGTGCATCATATCTTGACCAAGACAACACTTTCGGTGTTGATAATCTTGACACAGATAAATATGCAGCTGGTGTTGTTTACACATATGGCCCAGGCATGACTTTCCGTGGTTCTGTTGGTTACATTCGTCAGCATGGCGGTGGTATCGGTGGTACAACTGATGACGGTCCAGGTTCAGCAACAGTGAATACTGTTTCTGGTACTTACGTTGCTTTGGGTACACAAATTAACTTCTAGTCGATTTGACACCATTAAGAATTTTGGAAGGGGCCTCGAAAGAGGCCTCTTTCTTTTTGTCTGTCTTCATAATTTATGCCCTGACATCGTTATTCGTCACTTTCGTATGTTTATACGCGGCGCTCCTCATGCCTTGTCAGGTCATCAATTCTTTTGACATGCAGGTGACTGTCACTAACATGGCATTATGAGTGTTTTAGAAAATTTAAAAGATATATCCGCGCGGATTAAGAAGGCTGCTGAAAACGCGGGGCGCAATCCTTGTGATGTAACCCTTGTGGCGGTCAGTAAAAAGCAGCCTGATGATCGCATTGATGAGGCTTTGGCGGCTGGTCAGCGGGTTTTTGGCGAGAACCGCGTACAGGAGGCGCAAGGCCGCTGGGGCGGCGCGCGGCGAAGTGCCTATTCTGATTTAACGCTGCATCTGATTGGGCCGCTGCAAACCAATAAAGCGGCGGACGCTGTGGCGTTGTTCGATATTATCGAAACCATTGATCGCGAGAAACTGGCGCGGGTTTTGGCGTCTGAAATGCAAAAGCAAGGCCGCTTCTTACCCTGCTTTATTCAGGTGAATACCGGCGAAGAGGATCAAAAGGCCGGGATTGCACCGCGGGATGTGCATGCGTTTTATAAATTCTGCACTCAGGAATGCGGTTTGAATATCACGGGGCTGATGTGCATTCCCCCTGCGGATGACCCGCCTGCGCTGCATTTTGCCCTGCTTAAGCAATATGCTGACGAACTGGGTTTAAAACAGCTGAGCATGGGGATGAGCGGTGATTTTGAAAAGGCCATTGCATTGGGCGCGACATATGTGCGCGTGGGTACGGGGGTTTTTGGCGACCGGGTCTTTTAAGGCCTATCGAGCCAGCCCATAAAGTCCGTTAAGTTTAACTTCCGTTATAGGCTCGCGCGGCTTTAAATCCGGCAGTGTTTTCAAATCGACAAAGCTTAGTAGATTGCCGGGCAGGTCTTGTGGTGGGGATTGATACGCTTTAGTTAGCGGTTTTTCTGTATGTATGGGAGTCGGTTCCAGCACTGTGGCCTCTGCGGGCTGGGGTGACAGTGGGGCGTTAAACGCAGAGAGGGCGTTGCCGGCAATGTCATCGCCGGTTTCTTCAATCATAATGGTGTTGGTCAGGCCTGTGGCTGCGCCGAGAATGCCGCCATAAAGCGCGCCGCCGATAATCTGGCCGATGGGGTGGATTTCATCGCCGGTGATTTCACGGTAAGCATGGCCGACAAGGGGAATATGTTGCAAAGGGTTTGCCATATCGATTAAATCAGCAAAGCCGAATTCGCGTTCATTGGGACGAATTTCTCCTGGAGCGTAAGCAAAACCGCTATTAAAAGTGTTATTTTCGTATTGCGCGTTTTCAAGGTTGTGTTGAATATGATCTTCTGGAGTTTTGGCTATTTCCCAGCGCGGGACGGAGCCGCCCATGCGATCATTTTCAACCATGCGCAGGATTTTTTTAGGCTTTTCTGTGCCTAAAATGGTTTGGCTGGTTGATGCATTGATTTGGGTTTCTATCATTTTCATATCCTTTTTCACGCAGCTACGTGAGAGTTTGCAAGACTCATGCCAAGTTGTGGATATCTTATGGCTTGCCAAAGATGTTTTTGGTGTTAATTCTGGAACGTATGGAAAACGAGGTTGTTATAAGGATTTTAGGTGCTGAGCCTTCTTTGCGCGGCTTTATCGCGGATTTTTGCCTGCCGCATTGGCCTCAAGGCGTTAAAATTGTCTATGACGGGGGCGGCGGCGCGGTTTTGGATCTCTCCGAGTTTGATCGGCCCTGCCGCATGGGGGCGATTGTGGATGCAGGCTATGCGGCACTTCGCAAGCACGCCAGGTCCCTGGATCGCCAAAGTCTGGTTATTGGACCCTATATGTTTGATTTGTTACAAAATGCGCTGGTGCCGTTGGAAGGGCGCGCAAAGCCGCTTAATTTGACCGATAAGGAAGTGGGGATTTTAAACGCGCTGCATGAAAGCGGCGCAGAAGGGGTTTCCAAGAAAGACCTGCTTTCCAAGGTGTGGGGTTATGCCGAAGGATTGGAAACCCACACTTTAGAGACGCATATTTATCGCTTGCGGCAGAAAATTGAACGTGATCCTGCCCAACCGGAAATCATTATCACATTTAAAGACGGATATGGGCTTAGTGATTTTTTGAAATCGTAAGGGCGTTTTGTACGCTGATGACAAGGCTTTGCAGGAAAGTCTCGGCGCGGCCAATTACAAGATATTCGATGTTCAGGCTTTTCAGGGTTTTCAAATCTTCGAGCAGCAGGTGAATGGTTCTGACATCTGCGGAATCGAGTTCGAACCCCGGGCCGTCTCCCTGATCCGTAGTTTCCAGAAGGATATTTTCTTTCTTATTATTATGCGCCATGGATTGGTAGGCGTAAGCAGCGCGGGCAGCCATGGCAGAGCGTTGGCGGGTATCATGGCCAAGATTGAGTTCGCTCTGGAATTCAGGGGGCGGTTGGGGCGGCGCATCGGATTGACGGCGATCTTGGCCGTTAAAAGGCTTTGGCTCGCGTTTGCGCTGGTTCCCTTTGGTTTTTAGGAAGTTTTGCAGGAATATGGTCAGTGCTTCGGCAGAAACCGTGGTTTCTTCATTTTGAACATCTTCGCTTTGATCGCGAGACGCATTCTTTTTGCGACGCTGATATTCAGGGTCGTGGCGTTGGAGCTCCTGCCGTGTGTCGGCGTGCTCAGCCAAGCGCGGGGCGCTTAAAATTTGTCCAATGCCTGAAAACATCCTGTTTCCTTCTTCAAAATTCTTTATAACTGGACTTATATAACTTTATTTTAACATTTATTTAACGCTTTTGCCAATTTTGATTCGGAAAAGCAATCGTTTTCGTTGTTTTTGGTTTAAACTGCCTTATGGATGATGATGAAAATGACGCAATTTGGGAATATGCGACCCAAGATGTGAAGCCGATAAAGCGGGCGAAACGCCTCACGCAGGATGTCGTTATAACGCCGCCGCCGCCAAAAATTAAAAAGCGGGTGACATTTAAAAAATTCCCGTCAGAGAGTGTGGTTCCTGACCCTGTTGCGGCGGTTCCTAAGGCTGAAAAGATTTCAGAGCCGAATGCGGGGATGGATAGGCGCACGGAAGAGCGGCTTCGTAAAGGCTTATTGCCGATTGAGGCGCGGGTTGATCTGCATGGACATACACGGGAAGAGGCGCGCGGTATCTTGCAGTATTTTGTTCAAGGCGCCTATCAAAAGGGGCAGCGGTGTTTGCTTGTGATTACGGGTAAGGGGTCGTCTGATCGGGGCCTGCGTGATCCGCTTAGCTCAGGTGACGGGGTTTTGAAGCAGAATGTGCCGCTTTGGCTTCATGAGCCGCCCTTAAGTCCTCTTGTGCTGCGCGTATTTCCTGCGCGGCCCAAAGATGGTGGCAGCGGGGCGCTGTACGTGTATCTTCGCAAGGCGCGTTAATCGGCGGTGACGGTGATTGTGGTTTCGAATGTTTTGGGGGCTGCGCCTGCCCTTTTAAAAGTTGCTTCGCCCTTGTATATCCCTGCTTTCAGGCCGCGCCCTTCCAGCTTTCGGCCTGTGTAGTAGAAATTCGGCAGCATTCGGCTTTTGTCAAAAGTGATATTGCGCCAGGAAAAGCTCTCGCCTGCGGGGTCAGTGATTTTCATCTCCAATGTATCGCCTTCAATGGCGTGGAAAAATCCGACCCAATAGACGAGAGTGTTATTGGATGTTTTGATGGTTATTTCCTTGGAGCCATTCTCCCGTATCTCTGCAAAGTCAGGCAGGGCACTTGCAAATCCGCTGTCGAAGACGGGGTAGGGATCATAGGCGATATTTTCTTTCCAGATCGGAGCTGCGGAAGCTTCGCAGCCAGTGCCCATATTCTGGCCGGTGAAGGGGTCGATATGCGCGCCCTCCCAGATATAGCTGAAGCGCAAATGCGGGTACTGCGCATCGCCTGATCGGCCTATTTGCGCGATTTTTTGACCGCGCCGCACTTGATCGCCGGTTTTAACGGTGATGGAGCCGTTTTTGAGGTGGCAGTAAAAGCTGCTTTTGCCCATGCCGTGATCGATCAGGATGCCGTTGCCGCAGTTGCGGTTTGCTTCGCGCAGCGCAGCCAGCTGCTGATTGGTTTTTATAGAATCATCTTCCCCGTCTCGCACGCGCAGCACCTTGCCCTCCAGCGCCGCCAAAACATCTACACCTTTATTCATTTCGGCGGCATTGCGAATGGCGAAATCTGTGCCTTCATGGTTTTCAGTGGAGAGTGAGCCGCAAGCGAAGTCTTGGTGGGTATCGGCGGCGGGATTGACGTCCATGTAATTGGCAATCCAGCAATCTTTCCCTAAATTGCAATCGACGGGCATGGTGAGTTTGATCTGGGTAGAGGCATTGGCGTTCAGACTTAGGGTGAAAATTACCATTAGAATGGATGAGGCAATTTTCATTTTAATACGCGATTCCTAATGTATCGAGAGCTTCGCGGATCGGGATGAAGAGGTTGAGACCATTGCCGAAGCTGCTGTCATCATTCTTGAAGCCTTGGTTGCTAAGGCCGATGAGATTGCCGTATTCATCGAAGAATGGTCCGCCTGCGCTGCCTGAGTGAACCTCGACATCGGATTGGATGAAGTTTTGGCGCACGCCGAAATGTTTGAAATTGCGGCGATGGGCGCTGACGATGCCTTTGCTTACGGTGGATTTCAGATATTTATCATTATGGGGCGCGCCGATCGCATAGACATCCTCACCAACGCTGGGCCAGTCCAGACGAAGGGGCGCGGTCTGTATGCCTTCTTTTTTCAGCCAATCGGGTATTTCTTCGAGCTTGAGCAGCGCGACATCGCGGGCGCGGTTGAGGCGCAAGACTTCGGCGGTGATGCCTGTTTTACGGAAATTGGTGACTATTCGGACTTTACGCGCTTCGCCGACAATGCTGGCATTGGTCAGGATGTGGCCTTGCGGCGTGATGAAAAAGCCTGAGCCGTGGCCGGATTTTTTTACTATGACGGCCATGTTTTGCGCGGGCGTCATGTTTTTCGCCAAGGGCTGGAGGGAAAGAGGCTTGGAGATGAGGTTCACATCTTCGTCGGAATCAAACAGCATAGGCCGCGCATCGATTTTTTCACCGCGCCAATCGAGGCCGTTTTCGGCCTTGTCGGGTTTGACGTTTTCGAAAATCAGCGCGCGGAAATTTTCTTCGGCGGCCAGATTATGGGCGGCCATTTCAAACGCATCATGGAACAGCAAGGCCATGCCTTCGGTGTTGGGGATGCGGCGTTTGGTGTAGCCTTCGGTTTTGGTTTTATAGACGACGGTTTGACGCAGAATATCGTAGACGCTCCAATCAATGGCGAGATACATGCGGCCAGATTCCCCCGGCATCATGGTGAGCCAATCTTTGCGGGAGTCTTCGTAATCGCACATGTCGAGCTGTACGTCTTTCAGGGTGCCTCTGATTGAATATTCGGCGCGTTGTTCTTCGTCTTCGGGGTTAAAGATAACATTGAGCGAGCCTGTCACGTCATAACCATTGGCTTCCAGCGCGTCGTGGAAGTTTTGGCGGAGAAATTTTTCGTCGATTTCCTTGGCAAGGACATTGCGGTTGACGGGGATGGACGGCGAAGCGCAGAAAAAGCCGCCGCGTTTATTGCCGAGCATCGCGCCTGGCGGCAGCAGGAGTTCGAGGCCTTTGAAGATAATCGGGGTTGGTGTGGCTTCGGCGTTGATAGCGGGGGAGGGGGCATAATTGACCTCTTTGACGATGCCGCTCGTGCAGCCGGATATCAATGCGCCCAAGGATAGTAATAGGCCTAAAAATGCGGTAATCTTTTTCATGTCAGAATAAGGATGACAAACACTGTTAAGGATTGAAAGACTAAAAATGGCTCACACTGTAAATATGCGCACAGCAAAAATTACCCGCAAAACTCATGAAACCTCGGTGAGCGCCTCCGTGAATCTTGATGGTCAGGGCGTTTATGACGTTGCTACGGGGATTGGTTTTCTCGATCACATGCTGGAGCAGCTCTCAAAGCATTCGCTGATTGATATTACGATTAAGGCCGAGGGTGATCTTCATATTGACGGGCATCACACGGCGGAAGATGTCGGGATTACGCTGGGGCAAGCCGTAAAAGAAGCTGTGGGTGATAAAAAAGGCATTCGCCGCTACGGGCATTTTGATCTGGTGATGGATGAAACGCGGGTGGGTGTTTCACTGGATTTTTCGGGCCGTCCGTTTTGCGTCTGGGACGTGCCGTTCACGGTTGCGAAACTCGGCGAGATGGATACGGAGCTGTTTCAGGAATTTTTTAATGCTTTTGCGGGCGCGGCGGGGATTACCTATCACGCGAACAAACTGGCGGGGACGAATAATCACCATATTATCGAGGCGGTGTTCAAGGCTTCGGCGAAGTCTTTGCGGATGGCGCTGGAAACAGACCCGCGCGCATCGGATGTTATACCCAGCACCAAGGGGGCGCTTTAGGCTTCTTATATAGTTATTGTAAATATTCTGTCGAAACCATTGATTTCAAATACAACTCTCGACAAGAAATCTCTCCCCAATATTCCGTCGCGGAAAGGGGTTGTTGCCTCAAATTGCATGATATTAATGTCTGGCATGTAGAAACATGGTGAAAATTGCTCGAGTATCAAATCCCCGCAATATAAATTTGTTTTCGCTTGCCCTGTAACGGAAGTGACTTTTTGTTTTCCAGTCGGTATCAGGCCAATCTCTTGAGCTATCGCTGAACTGATGCCAGTCCTTGATGCACCAGTATCGATCAGCATACTCAATTTTTTCTTAGATACTTCTGCTTCATCTTCTCGGTAGACGCTTAATGGCTTTGTTATAAAAACATCTATATATGGGCCATTTTTCGGATCAAATGGAGCTTTGTATAGGGGCATCGGAGAACCATCCTAAATCTATGGGCGTTTGACTGACTTCCTGAATGGAGAACAGATTGTCATCAAAAGATTTATCGGCAAAAATCATCGCATCACGGAGTGTATCAAAAAACTCGATAGGTTTTTCTTTTCTCATAACAACATATTGACCGCGATGGTTTTTTACAAGTTCCGGTAACAGCTCTTCAAACGCTTCATAGTTTTGATCAATTTCTATTTGTTTGCTTTTATCCATTTGATTCCCCTTGCGAATCATATTGTAACGTAAACTTGACTCTGTGCGAATCGAAAAGTGTAAGTGATTCTTTTTGCTTCTTTATTCTCTTTGATAGCGAATCTCTAAAACTTCAATTTCGATCACATCCCCATCGACCCTGACTTTCCTCACATCCCCGACTTCGGCTTTCATTAACGCCTTGCCGACGGGGGAGAGCCAGTTGATTTTGCCTGCGCTCATATCGGCTTCGTCGATGCCAACCAGTTTGACTGTGATTTCCCGGCCTTGTTGCGTTGCGTAGGTGACGGTGGCGCCAAAGAAAACGCGGTCTAAGCCTTGTTGGTCTTTAGGGTCGACGATTTTGCAGTTATCGAGTTTTTTCTTGAGATAGCGCAAGCGGCTGTCAATCTGACGCAGTCTCTTTTTGTTATAGATATAATCCCCGTTTTCCGAGCGATCACCATTGCCAGCCGCCCAAGACACAATCTCGCAGATTTTCGGGCGCTCTGTATGGATCAGGTGGTCTTGCTCATCGGCGAGGGTTTTATACCCCGCCGGAGTCATATAATGGATTTCGACTTCGCTCATTCGCTCTTGGGGCTGAAGGATTTAAGATGCGTATAAAGGAAGGATACGAACGCTTCGGGCGGAATAATACCGCCGCCCAGAGTGGTATCGTATTCCTCACTCGGCTTGGCCGCCAGAGTTTCTTCCAGGGTTTTGCCCTCGTCGATCAGTTTTTGAATACGCTGCCCTATTATCTCCAAAGTGGTGTGATAGTTCATCAGTTCCGCTTTGGTCATGAGCGGGCCGTGGCCGGGGATAATTTTGGTGTCGTCATCCGCCAGATCCAGAATTTTCTTTTGCGCGCTCAGAAGGCCGTGGAAACTTCCGCCATGCTCAGCATCTATAAACGGATACATGTTATTGAAGATCACATCGCCGGCAACGATGACATTTTCGTTCAGGAAATGAGCAATGGAATCGCCGTCGGTATGGGCGGCGGGGAGGTGTTTGATTTGAATTCTGTCACCATTAAAATGCACGTTCATCCCCTCACCAAAGGTCACAACAGGAAGTCCAGATTTCGGCAAGGCCTTCATTTCCTTTTTGAAATAGGTGATGAATTGGTCGGTGCTTAAGTGCTCACGAACATTATCATGGGCAAGGATGAGCGCGTTTTTGTCGCTTTGCTTTAGGGCGACATTTCCGCCCGTGTGGTCAAAATGATAGTGGGTGTTCAGAATGAAATTTATGTCCTGATCCTTGATGCTTCTGACCGCGGCGCGAACGCTTTCAGTCTGGCCATCCAAATTGTCATCAATAATAAATGCGCCGTCTTCACCCGTTGAAACTGTAATATTGCCGCCATTGGGGTTTATCAGCATATGCAGGTTGGGCGTGACATTAACGATTTTGATCGCGCTTTCGGGCGAGGCTGCTGTTGCTGTTGCTGCTCCGGCAGTATCATGCTCATGGGCGTTTGCCGAACAAGACAGCGCGCATAGCCCCAGAAATATAATCAGAAGATGTTTCATTTTTTGTTTCTCCTTTAAAGTTTAAACCTTACGTTTACGCAGCACATCGCCATGCGCGGGGAAGCCCTCATAATCGGTCATGGTGATGACGGTGTTTTTAAGAGCGGCAAAGCCGTGTTTATCACATTTTGAAATTGAAGTGCGTTTCAAGAAATCCCACACCGAGGTGCAGGAATAGGTGTGCGCCCACCCGCCTGTTGGCAGAACATGGTTCACGCCAATGCCATAGTTGCCAAGGGATGAGGGCGTATATTCGCCGATCAGGATTTCTCCGGCGTGTCTCAGTTGAAGAGGCCCCCCACCCTCCCCCTCAAAGGGGGGAGTAGCAGCGCCGCTGCTTGGGAGGGGGTGTAATCCAAGTATGCTTAAATTTTCATCGCTTAGTTTCAAATGCAAATGCTCGGGCGCGTACTGATTGGAAACCTCGATCGATTGCTCGAGGCTTTCGGTCAGGATAATCCCGCCATAGCCGCCATCGGTCATCACTTTGCGGCAGATTGTTTTGTGCGGTTCGGGCAGTTCGTCAATTTTGTGCTGCAGATTTGTGCGCACAAATTCGGCCAGCGTTTTGTCGTGCGTTACCAGAAGCGCCGCGCTGTCCTGCCCGTGCTCGGCTTCGTTGAGAATATCCCAGCACGTGTTGTCAGGGTCGGCGGAGCCATCGGCGAGGATAATGGACTCGGACGGGCCTGCGGGCATGCCGGGGTCAAGAATGTGGGAGCATAATCTTTTCGCGGCGGCGACATAAGGGCTGCCGGGTCCTAGAACCTTTTTGACCTGAGGGATTGTCTGCGTGCCATAGGCCAGCGCGGCAATCGCTTGCGCCCCTCCTGCCTTATAAACATTCTCAATCCCGCAGAGCCCAGCGGTATAAAGTGTTGCAGCATCCGTGCTTCCGTCTGCACAAGGCGGGCTGACGACCGCTATGTTTTTGACGCCTGCAATCACGGCAGGGACGGCGAGCATATACAGCGCAGAGGGAAACGCGCCTTTGCCGCGCGGCACATAGAGGCCAACGGATTCAATCGCGCTGACCTGTTCGCCCGCCCAGACGCCTTTTTCAATTTCAATCATCCACGGCTTTTCGACGCGGTGCATTTGCTCTTCATGGAATTTGCGGACATTGCGGACGCAATGTTGAATGGCGGCTTTGAGGTCTTCATTGAGCGTATCTTCAGCGGCGGCGAATTCTTCTGAACTTGCCTTAAGCGCGGTTATCTCGGCCTGATCGAATTTTTTTGCATATTCGACGAGGGCTGCGTCTCCGCGGCGTTTCACATCTTCTATGATCGGCAGGACAAGGGCGGCAACGTCGTCGATATTTGTCTGCGCGCGGCGCATGATCCGCGCTTTGGTGTCCGCGTCGGTTTCATTCCATTTATAAAAGTTAATTTCATTTGTCATCTTGAGCGGAGCGTAGCGAAGTCGAAAGATCCGATCAATTGAAAAGATCCCTCGACTTCACTCGGGATGACATTATATATACAGCGGATGTCCAAAGAGAAACTCGTTATCATTGATTATGGTTCTGGCAACCTTGCTTCGGCGGTGAAGGCGTTTTCACATGTCATTGCGCAGCACGGTCTTGCGGCCGAGGTGGCGGTGTCCGATAAAGCCGAGGATGTTTTGGCTGCTGACCGGATTGTTTTGCCGGGGCAAGGCGCGTTTGGCGATTGTGCCAAGAATTTGCGAGCCAGTGAGGGCATGGTTGAGGCCTTGGAAGACGCCGTCCTCAATAAAGGCCGGCCATTTCTAGGGATTTGTGTCGGGATGCAGCTCCTGGCGACGCGGGGGCTGGAATTCGGTGTTCATGCAGGGTTGAACTGGATACCGGGACAGGTTGTGCCTATAAAAGAGAGGGTCTCAGATCCGTCGCTCAAAATACCCCATATGGGCTGGAATGAGGTGTTCCCCGCGAGTTACGAGGGGGCCAGTGCGGATCAGGATAATCGCCACTTTGTGCTGCGCAGCACAGAAAGTGCCGCTTCCGAGCCTATTCATTATTACTTTGTTCATTCTTATATGTTCGAATGTGAGTATAACCATCATATTTTGGGCGTGACGCATTATGACGTGGATTTTTCGTCAATCGTCGGAAAAGATAATATGATCGGGATGCAGTTTCATCCTGAAAAAAGTCAGGACGCAGGATTAGAATTATTAAAGAATTTTGTTCAATGGAAACCATAAATAAACAGAAGGGCGACAAAGAACATGAATGATCTGATCGGAATAAAAGACATGAAATCCCACCCCAGTGTTGAGAGGATTGAGACCCTTTCGGCTGCGGATCTCAATGATCTTTGTGATGCTACGGATGCGGCCATTCAGGGCGGCGGGGGTTTTGGGTGGGTGAATTTGCCATCGCGTGAAATCCTTGAGCGGTATTGGCAGGGCGTGATGGCGATGCCGGCGCGGATTTTGTTTGTGGCGCGTCTTGACGGCGTGATCTGTGGAACGTGTCAGCTCTGGAAGCCGCCGCTGAACAACGAGGCGCAGGCGCATATGGTGACATTGACCACGAATTTTATTGCGCCTTGGGCGCGCGGACACGGCCTTGCGCCGATGCTGGTGCAAGAGGCGGAAAAGGTCGCCGTGGAAGAAGGCTTCGCGGTGATCAATCTGGATGTTCGCGAAACCATGGCGCGGGCGATTGAAGTTTACGAAGATTTAGGGTTCGTAAAATTCGGCGTGCATCCTTATGCGGTGCGCCTGCCTGGCGAAGTTGTAAAAAGTTTTTACTATTATAAACTTATTGACCCAAAAGCGGTTGAGCAGACAAGTTAAGGCCAGGCTCTTGGCTTGATGCGCAGTAGCGGCGTCTCCTAGGCGGCGGCCGGACCATCAGGATTGAGGAATACGTCCAGTGGCGCTTGCTGCGCATCCTCTTGAGCCGCTATGAATTCTCTAACTTCCGCCATGAATTCAGGAGTTTGTGCCTCATTCATGAGCCCAGCATAGGACTTGCCTGCGGCATAGATTATAGCACCGGCTTTGGGGCTGACGCTCAGCGCTGGATTGCGTGCAAGGGCCTTGTAGACATAATAATCCCCCTTCTTGGCGAGTTCGAGAATGGCCTTGGGGCTGGCTGCTATTGCTGGATTGCACGCAAGGGCCGCGTAGACATAATAATCCTCGCTCTTGGCGAGTTCGAGAATGGCAGCGGGGCTGAACTTTATTGCTGGATTGC
>CAYGJS010000007.1:0-71415 GCA_964350435.1 uncultured Micavibrio sp. | reverse complement strand
CGGGGCTGAACTTTATTGCTGGATTGCCCGCAAGGGCAGTGCGGATATCAGGATTCTTGTGCTCGGCGAGGGTGAGAATGACCTCGGGGCTGCATTCTATTGCTGGACTGCGTGCAATGGCCTTGCGGACATCAGGATTCTTGTGCTCGGCCAATGTCCTGATGAGGATTTTGGCACCTTCAGGATTTTTCTCGGCGATTGATTTGAGATTTGATTGAATGATCTCAATGATGTTATCTACTGGACGCGCTGCAATCGTTTTTGCAGCTTCCTCGAATTGGGACGTTAAATCTTCTTCTTGTGACATGGCTCTATAGTCTCCTCAAATTTAATATAGGGTTCATAGCAACAATAAAAAATTATGTCAATTTTTTTAAATATTGTTTCTTGGCTATCGGTTCTTTATAGCTGGACTTGATGATACTTTACCCTGCTATTGATCTTAAGGATGGGAAATGCGTGCGCCTTTACAAGGGCGATATGACGCAAGATACCGTTTATAATGATGATCCGTCGGCACAGGCTCTGGAATGGGCGCGGGCCGGGTTTTCATGGCTGCATATTGTTGATCTGAATGGCGCGGTTTCGGGCGCGCCGATGAACCATCATGCGGTGCGCGATATACTTGCGGCGGTTGACCTTCCGGTGCAGCTTGGCGGCGGCATTCGTAATCACGGGCAGATTGAGCACTGGATTAATGAAGGCGTTAGCCGCGTAATTCTGGGAACGGCGGCGGTGCGCGATCCTGAACTTGTGCGCTGGGCGTGTCATCAATTCCCGGGGCAGATTGCGGTTGGAATTGACGCGCTGGGCGGTGAAGTGATGGTGGATGGCTGGGTGGATGGGTCGAACATTCAGGATGTTGAGCTGGCCAAGCATTTCGAAGATTGCGGCGTCGCGGCGATTATTTACACCGATATTGATCGTGACGGTACGGGCACGGGCGTGAATATCGAGGCAACGACGCGGCTTGCCGAGAAAACGTCTATTCCGGTGATTGCTTCCGGGGGGGTCGGTTCGCTGGAGGATGTGCGCGAGGTGCGGACGGCGGCGAAGACCTACGGGCTTAACGGGGTGATTATCGGCAAGGCGCTGTATGATAAGCGGGTTGACCCGCTGGAAGCGCTTTTGGTTGCGGGATAGAGGCCTTACGTCATTATTTTCTTGTATTTTTTGGTTGAAATGGTTAGTGGTGTGGTTGAAGAAAAATGGCATGATGGGCATGCGAAATGCGTAAAACTTATAGTTCAGCAGCTGATGCGTGGATTGCAGAGAGTGCCGATTGTTTAAGGGAATCCGTGCCTGATTTTACGGTTGCTCAGCTTTCAGACCTTCATGGTCGTCTGGTCGCTGCTTTTAAGGAGGTTGTGCCGGAAGCAAAAGGCAGTAATTATTCCGGCATTCCAGTCGATTTTTTCTCTAATTCCAAATATTTGGATGCGCTTGCCCTCCGTTTGCCAGTAAACAGCCTTAATAGAGGGTATATTCTTGAGGCCTATAATAGAGTTGCACAGAGCATTCTAGACCCTGGATCGAGTCATATTGAAATACTGGATGAGGACGATGGTGTTGTTCGAAAACCGCGAACAGGGGGAAGTGCAGGGCGGCCTCCGTTTTTTCATTCGCATGTGTTGTAACCTTCCTGATTGATTTTTTGAAGTGGCCGCGTAGAACGAGTGCTCGGTCATTGATTTTGTGGCCGTTTGATTGTACATCCTTTATATGCTGAAAACCCGTATCATCCCCTGTCTGGATATCGATCAAGGCCGCGTCGTGAAAGGCGTGAATTTTGTTGATATCGTTGATGCGGGCGCCCCTGTTGAACAGGCTAAAATCTATAACGCGCAGGGCGCGGACGAAATTTGTTTCCTGGATATCACCGCCACGCATGAAGGGCGCGACACGATCATCCATATGGTTGAGGAGGTTGCGAGTGAGGTGTTTATGCCGATGACGGTGGGCGGCGGAATTTCCGAAATTTCGCATATTCGAAAATTATTGAATGCCGGCGCGGACAAGGTTTCGATCAACTCGGCGGCGGTGAAAAATCCAGATTTTGTCCGCGAGGCGGCGGATAAATGCGGATCACAATGCATAGTGGTGGCGATTGACGCGAAGGCCAAGGAAGACGGCAGCGCGGGGTGGGAGATTTTCACGCATGGCGGGCGTAAGGGCACAGGCATTGATGCGGTGGAATGGGCGGTGAAAATGGCGGAATTTGGCGCGGGTGAAATTTTGCTCACTTCTATGGATCGGGACGGCACCAAGCAGGGGTTTAATTTACCGTTGACGCGCGCCGTATCGGACGCCGTGGGCGTGCCCGTGATTGCCTCCGGCGGGGTCGGGAATTTGCAGCATCTGGTCGACGGCGTTCGCGAGGGGCATGCCTCGGCGGTGCTGGCGGCCTCGATTTTTCACTTCGGGGAGTATACAATCGCACAGGCGAAAGAAGCGATGCGCGCGGCGGGGATTGCTGTGAGGATTTAAGGGATGAATGACCATATTTTAGATAGACTCTACGAGGTTTTGCAGGCGCGGAAAAATGCCGATCCTGAAACGTCTTATGTTGCGTCTTTGTATTCCAAGGGCAGCGCAAAAATTTCCGAGAAGATCCGTGAGGAGGCCGAGGAAACGATTGTTGAGGGTTTAAGACTTGAAAAATCGAAGGCTGATCCTGCCATTCGCGCTGCTCTGGAGGCGGAGAGTGCGGATTTGTTGTTTCATTTGATGGTGCTTCTTTCGCATCACGATATTCACCCTGACGCTGTTTTTGATATTCTGGCCGAGCGTTTCGGCGTTAGCGGTCATGCGGAGAAAGCGTCGCGGAAGCCTTAAGCTTTTGGTTTGTTGTTTTCACCTAGCAAAATCAGCGTGGGTTTGTGCGCTTTGGCGCTTTGCTCGTCCATTTGCGCATAGGCGCAGATAATCACCAGATCACCCCTGTTCATTAAATGCGCCGCCGCGCCGTTGATACCTATTTCGCCGCTGCCGCGCGCGCCTTCGATTACGTATGTGGTCAGGCGGTTGCCATTGGTGATGTTGAGGACATCAACCTGTTCGTTTAATAAAAATCCAGCCGCATCCATCAGATCACGATCAATGGTGATCGAGCCTTCATAGTCCAAATCGGCGCGGGTGACGGTGGCGCGATGCAGTTTTGATTTGAGCATGGTTAAAATCATGTGCTTTATATAGAGTGAGAGAGCTTTAAAAAAAAGGACTTTTTATGATGGCGTATGATGATCAGAATATATTTGCAAAAATTTTGCGCGGCGAGATTCCTTGCAGCGAGGTTTATCGCGATGAATACGCGCTGGCGTTCAAAGATATTGCGCCGCAGGCTCCTGTGCATATTCTGGTGATCTCCACGGGGGCGTATGTGTCGATTGAGGATTTCGGGGCGAAGGCTTCGGCAGAAGAGGTCGCGGGGTTTTATAAGGCAGTGTCGTGCGTTGCGGCGGAGCAGGGCTTGTCCGAAGGCGGGTACCGGGTCATCGCCAATACGGGGTTTAATGGCGGGCAGGAAGTTCCGCATTTTCACATGCATATTCTGGGCGGCGCAAAGATTGGGCCGATGGTGAGTAAGGTGTGATTGTAATCATGCGTCCAGAGCAGGGTTGGAGTGGTATTTCATGGCCATGAATATGGGCGCGCCGTTTTTCCATTTCGAATAATAGGATCCCGTGGGCAAAG
This sequence comes from uncultured Micavibrio sp., assembly GCA_964350435.1. Taxonomy (GTDB): domain Bacteria; phylum Pseudomonadota; class Alphaproteobacteria; order Micavibrionales; family Micavibrionaceae; genus TMED27. Next base: position 67,722 of record CAYGJS010000007.1, on the reverse strand, counting down.
CTGCGGCACTGGATATGAATTCATAGAGTAAAACGTTGTCTGACGGATTGTTCTCGCGCAGAATTCTTGCAACCAAATGAAAGGGCAGGCGCAGGATATTGGCTTCAGGGTATTCGCGCTGGGTCTGCGCCGTTTTATAGAGCGTTCGGCCGTCGAACCCAGCGTTTTTAGTTTGCTTGCTTTGTTTGTTGCATTGTTTGAGAAAATGCTGTGGACCATCGACCTCAACAAATATTATTTTACCGTCAATCTTAAAGGCCATGTCGGCTCTGTCGCCTTCAACGGGCATGGGCAAGTGATCTGATATATCTACATGACCAGCGGCGCGGAAGGCATTGCGCAAGGCGTCTTCCTGTTTCGAGGGTCTTTCTCTTGCTGGTTTTGTTGGATCATAGTGGATGATGCCGAAAAATTGCCGCGCCGAGTGAACCTGTCTTTGCTCGGCGGAGGTGCATTGTTGAAAGTTTATGACATCGCTGATTATCTGCGCGGCTTCAGCGGTTTCTGGTAACCCATGAATGGCGTTGATAGCGGCGCAGGCGCCTAAAGCGTTGGCGAGGTAACGGTCAGAATATTTGTGCTTTTTGCTGCCCAGCAATTCGTGCAATCTGTCTTCCCAGGCTGTCATGAATTCCTGTGGCGGCTCGATTTTCAGGCGGGCTAGACACCACAGGGCATAGGCGTGCTGGGCGGGGGTGAATTCACCCATATTGGTGGTGGCTTTGGCTAGCCATTTGCTTTGAAACTCTTGATCAGGGATCATATTTAATTTTGCGTATGCCACCATGGAGCGGACAATTTTATGCTCGTTTTTTGGGGCGTCTAAAAACTTTCCTGGATTGATGAGTTTATAAAATCTATTCAATGTTTGGTCTTGTGGATTGATGCCCAGATCGCGGAAATACCACAGGCACATGAGAAGCTGATCTTCGGAGAATTGGTTTAATTGGCTGTTCAAGTGATTTTCAAAGTGCTCCCAGGTGAACATGATGGTGCTGAGGCAGTCTTTTTTTAGCTGCGCTGGCATGAGTTCCAGCGCCGCAGAGCAGCTTTGTAGAATTAATGTCAGGGCGGCAGGGTCAAGCGCATGTTGAGGCAGTTCATACCAGTGTTTCTGGAATTGTATGAATTCTGTCATATGTTCCAGGCTGGATTGATTTTGTTTTTCCAGGCGTGTGACAAGGCTGGTGTAGTAGCTTAAGAGAGCGTTCCGTTTTTCTTGTGCGGTTGGCTCACCCTTTTTTAACCCGGCATTTAACCATGGGATGAGGAGGTCTGGTTTGTCATCATCTTCAGCCATGCGGCGGACGATAATATATTATGGCAAGTTAATCCAGAAAAATCTGGCTATCCGGCGCGGCTGGGGAATGGGATGATATTGCTGCCACCGATGGCTGCGGCCTTTGCGGGCATCTCGGCAAGCAGAATGTCTGGCCCGTTATCATTGGCCATGATATCGGATTCTTCCCTGTCCATGATTTCCACGAAGGTTTCGGCAACGATGATTTGTGCGTTTGCCTGAATAATCAGAATTTCACACAAATCGGCGGCGTCTGCGGAATGTTTGGTCAGGAATGTTTGGTTGATCTCCAGAAGCTCGGCTAAACATTCCAAATCTTCGGGGATGTTCATCAAGGTATCGAATACAACATTATCGTCGATCGGGCGGTGCTGGGCATTGCTCAGCCATAGCTCGGCATAATCGGCGATGATGCGGTCGCATTCCAACTTCAAAACGGCGAGATTGGCAATGCGGTGTTGGAAACGGCTTGCGATTTTGCGCGCGGACAGCGCAATGCACAAAAGCGCGGAATCGGGTTCGTAGTTGCTGAGGACTTCGTGAAGGCCATAATGGACATCGTCGGTCAATGCGCCTTGGTCATTCAAGATGTCTTGAACAATCAGGGGGACTTGAAGTCTGTTTGTCAGGCCGGCTAAATCGTGTTCACTCAACATGGTCTCGTCACTTTCTTTTATTCTTGCAGGGCGTTACTGCGCTCCTGCGGTATCGACTTATACCGTTCGTCGCTTGTGCCTGCTGCAAGAACAAAATTAAGCGACGATATCGTTCTGTCTTACCCCCTTATTTAACGGGTAAAGGTTAACGCCTTATTAATGCGGTGCATTTTCTTATCCACAGAGGCGTGAATACGCAGTAATGCAGGGGTTTTGGTAGGGTTTTATTTTTGTGGAAAAGTTGGAGATGCCTAATTCAGCATTATTTGCAGGCGGGGTTCTGGACACTCTCCAGCTGATGGTTCTGAGTGCCCAAGTGGGTTTTGTTCGGCCATAATGTCAATTAAATATAGCTCGGTATATATCTCACGAAGCCCGTCTTCATTAACGTGTTCTAGAAACCCTGGGCGCATTTTGTGTTTTACCCCCTCATGAATGCTCATGTGTCGAAGTGGGATATGCATTATTTGGTGGTCTTCAACCGCAAAGTCTTTTCCGGCTTCACCGATTGGGTTCAGAAATGGGTAGCCATTTGGTTGTCTTTGCCAGAAATCCGTTGCATCGTTGCAAATGATTTTTGTTGCCCCTTTTTGCTCATTCCCTCTTAACGTCACAAGTCCCCTTCGTGTTGTACCGTCATCAAGATGAAATAGTGGATTGGTTGCGGCGAATTTTTGCATAATGGAAAGACTCATGCCTTCTGGGTTTCCTCGTGCCGGCCAAAATGCATTTGCGATCTCGCACACCAGTTCTGCAAATTCTGTCTTTCCCGATCTTTCGGGAAACTCCGTCATTTGAGTATACAGAATATCAGGGTCAAAGTTTTTTGGGTCTGTAATAAATTCGCTAAAAAATAGACTTTTCCATGGGCCGATGGAGGGATCATGCCCGTATGGATTAATTATATGCGCGAATTCGCCGCTTTTGCTCAGATCAAGACCATTGATATAGCCGAGTGCCAAGGGCGTAATTTCTAGTGGTGAGAATACGCAGTTTATACCGTCAGTTCTTATCGCATCGTTCAGGCCTGAGATGTGATCCGTTTTTACAACGTGATGAAAGCTGCCTGATAATCTGTGCCCTTTAACTATCATGATTATAAATTACCATAATCTTATCAAGGGTGCAAAATTCTATGTTGTTTCTGTTTTGTTCTTATGCGATAGTTTTAAAATATAAAAGGATTTTAATATGGTCGCGCGGATTAATACGGTCGCTTTTCAAGGCATAGATGTGCAGCCTGTGGATGTACAGGTGCAGATTAGTAACGGTCTGCCGAGTTTCACGATTGTCGGTCTGCCCGATAAAGCGGTGGGGGAGAGCCGCGAGCGGGTGCGCGCTGCGCTTCATGCGTTGGGGATTGCGCTTCCGCCGAAACGTTTGACCGTGAATATGGCGCCTGCGGATTTGGCGAAGGAGGGTTCACATTTTGATCTTCCGATTGCGCTCGGGGTGCTGGCGGCGATGGGGGTTTTGCCGAAGGAAGAATTGGAAAATTATGTGGTGCTGGGGGAGCTTTCGCTCGATGCATCTATTCGCGCCGTGACGGGGATTTTGCCGGCGGCTATGCATGCGGCGGAGCGGGAGAATGCGCTGATTTGCCCGCAAGATTGCGGCGGTGAGGCGGCGTGGGCGGGGGATCTGGATATTCTCGCACCGAGCAATTTGCTCCAGCTTATCAATCATATCAAGGGCACGCAGGTGATGGGGCGTCCAGAGGCGAAATTGGGCGCGGAAAAGGCGCGGCGCGGGCCTGATCTCGCGGATGTGAAGGGGCAGGAATCGGCGAAACGCGCTTTGGAAGTGGCGGCGGCCGGCGGTCATAATTTGCTGATGATCGGGCCGCCGGGTTCGGGGAAATCCATGCTGGCCTCGTGCTTGCCGGGGATTTTGCCGCCTTTAAGCCCGCGAGAGGCTCTCGAGGTTTCGATGATTCATTCGCTGGCGGGAAGTTTGCCTGATGGGGGGCTCTTAAAAACCCGCCCGTTTCGCGATCCGCATCATTCGGCCTCGCTTCCTGCGCTGATTGGCGGCGGGCAGCGGGTGAAGCCGGGGGAGATATCGCTGGCTCATAATGGGGTGCTTTTCCTTGATGAGCTTCCGGAATATGCACGCGGGACGCTGGAGGCGCTGCGCCAGCCGTTGGAATCTAGGGAAGCGTTGATTGCACGGGCGAATGCGCATGTGCGCTATCCTGCGGGGTTTCAGATGGTGGCGGCGATGAACCCTTGCCGCTGCGGGCATTTGGGGGATGCGGATTTATGCTGTAATAAGGCGCCGCGCTGCGCGGGTGATTATCAGGCCAAGGTTTCAGGGCCGATGCTTGATCGGATGGATTTACAAGTGGATGTGCCGGCGGTCAGTATTTCCGATCTCAACGCCGAGAAGGGCGAGGCATCCGCGGTGGTCGCGCAGCGCGTGGCATTGGCGCAAGCCCTTCAGACGGCGCGTTATAGCGCGCTGGAGGGGGATATAAAGCTGAACGCGCAGGCTGATGGGGCGGCGCTGGAGAGCGTGGCTGTTTTGGCGGCTGATGCGAAAGATTTACTGGATCGCGCTATGGATTCGGCCAAGCTGTCGGCGCGGGGGTATTTTCGGGTTTTGCGGGTGGCGCGCACGATTGCTGATCTGGATTCGGTTGTTTCGGGGCAAATCATTGATAAAATTGGTAAAAACCATATTGCCGAGGCACTTTCTTATCGCCGCGCAGCGCTGTCATAATCCTCTAAATTTTCCCCGATTTATTTTAATAAAATTTGTTATAAATCAAAGGTTTATCCGATATTTATCGACTCTTTAAAGGTTTCGCGGCATGATAAGGGATACCAAAGTATTGATGCGTAAGCCTTTTGGCGGAAGTTTTAAGAGAAAATTAACAATAAAAAACTATAATTAACGTAATAGAAATTAATACGGTGTGAGATGGCAAAGCCCAGACATTTATTTGCGGAAAACGGAGCGAGTTTTGAGCCTGGTGCTTATGCTGCCGAAATTTCTATGCCATCTGCAAACGTTCAGCAAACGATTGGCGGTGCAGCCGCGGGTTTTGTGGCAGGCGCATTTGAGCAACAAGCACATGTTGCGTCCGCCTTTATCGGCCATGATTTTACCAATGATCTTCCTAAAATCGATACAACTTCGCAGGTTGGTCAGCAGGTTGGCGCGAATGTTACGGCGACCCATGTTGCCGAAGTTAAACTCTCCTCCACTCAGGATGTAAAAGCGCAGTTTGTAGCCGCTGTTGAGGAATACCAAAAACCTCTGAATGCTGCCTTGGCATCTGCGGGTAAGAATTTGGGCATGGATGCGGATAGTGTTCAAAATAGTTTTAATCCTTCGATATCCAGTGCGAATGGCGTTGTAGCAGCTGCCGCCGGGGCAAAGGTAGGAGCGCCTGTTATGAAGGCTGTGTTCAATGGCATTAGCACGGCGACAAGTGTTTCTGAGGGGATTAGTGATGTTAAGAGTTCTTTTGGTAAATTAAGCCCTAAACAGGAAGCGCAAGTCGCGGCGCAACTTGTTTCGCAGATGATTGAAAAAGTGAATCCGCAGACAGGACGGCCAGAAGCGGAAATCGAAAGCAATATTCCACAAAAAGTGCTTAGAGATCTTCATGGAAAATTAACTTCCGGTGATCCTGCGCAAGAAGCGGCGGCCGTAACGATGATTAAGCAGGCCCTGATGCCCCCTGAAAATCAGCCAGAATTTGCGGAGATTGAGGCCACAGAGGCTATTTTGCAGGCTGACGTTGATAGTGCACAAATTATCAAGCCGGAAAATGATCACTTGGTTCAGGTTGCCCATAGAGCGGGCGTGGATGCGAGTGAGATTACACTTTCTCAGGTTGCTGATGTAGCAAAAGTTGAAGCGGCGGGTGGCGATGTTGTTGCAACTGTTACAACTGCGGAGATTCAGATGTTTGAACTGCCAAACTATCCCGCTACTTTTTCTGCGCAAGATATTAATTTTGCGGCCAAGCCAGATGTAGAAAGTGCGCTTGCTATTAAATCTTCGGAGCTTGAAAAAGTATCTTTTGCTACGATGAATCGTGAGCCTGATATGCGTGCATTTTCAAATCCTAGTGGCATGATGGCCTAAAAAGGGTTTCAACTCTATTCTTGCCTAAAACCCCCTTGTGCTTTATCTAAATGACATGAGAGTTCTTATCTTTATTGCTGTTTTGGTTTTGCCGTTGGCCGCGCATGCGGCGGATATCTGCACAGATGCCCGCAGCACCGCCGATATATTGAAATGCAATATTGCGCAAAACGCGCGCGCGCAAGAAACGCTGAACGCTACATTCACTTCCGTTTTGAAAAAACAGAGCGGTGAAACGCTGGAGCAGATTAAAAATGTGCAAAGTCGCTGGCTGGAATATCGTGACCAGCAATGCGGGTTGGAGGCTGAGCAAATCGAGGACGGTTCTTTGCGCCGCATTCAAGAGCTCCGCTGTCTGACCCGCGTAAGCGATGAGCGGACGGTTGCGCTGAATAGTTTTAACGTCGTTGAACATGTGCGCGCGGGTGAAATTGCCGCGCAGCCGCGCTGGATGAATGCGCTGGCGGTTGATAATGCCAATGTGTTTTGGCGGTATGGCGCGGTGAGCGAGGTTGATCTGGATTGTGACGGCCATAATGAATTTATGCTCATCGGTTTGCGTGTTGATGATAAAACCGGCGCGGCGCGCAGCGTCGTATCAGTTTCTGCCAACCCTAAAACGGGGCGGCCTTTAAGCACGGTTTTGGATTTGCCGATATCGAATATTGATAAGGCGGCGGAGGATGAAACCGCGTTGGTAGAGTGCGGCTTTCCTCAAGGGATGTTGATTAAGACGGCGGTGCCAAGCGTTACAAAGCCTGAGGCCACTGCTGAGGTTGCTAAGGCTTCCTGCGGCGCGCGCGTGGTGGTTAATGTGCCGAATTGTCCTTCATCAACCGTTCTTTGGGATGGCAGTGCCTATGTCCTTGCCGAGTAGCCTTTCGCGCGGGGTTTGTGTGTTTTGCGCGTCTTCGGATCGTGTTGCAGATATTTATAAAAATTTAGCCCAAGATCTTGGCGCATTGGCGGCCAGCGAGCGTTGGCATGTTGTATATGGCGGCGCAAAAGGTGGTCTTATGGGGCTTGTGGCCGATTCTGCGATGGCGGGCGGCGCTCAAGTGACTGGCGTTATGCCTGATGTTTTGGCGGGGCAAGAGCGTGCGCATCAGAGGCTGACGAAACTCTACACCACCAAAGACATGCATGAACGGCAAAAGATGATGATGGATTTATCGCAGGGTTTTGTGGTTTTGCCGGGGGGCGTCGGCACATTAACGGAGTTTTTTGAGGTTCTGACATGGAAGCAGATCGGTTTGCACACAAAACCGATCGCGATCATTAATCATGGCGGATATTGGGATTCCCTGCTGGAAATGCTGGAAAATGCTGAAGAAAATGGATTTTTGCATCACAGCGCGAAAACCCTTTTTACGGTGTTTATGAATATTAATGATCTTAAGGGGTTTTTTAATTTCAAATGATATTATAGCTTTAGGTGCCTGCAATAGGTTGCTAAAGTATAATTCGAACAACATAAAGTTAACTGACATTGAATAAATATATCCGCTCCAAAGATAAGGCCGATTCTTTTTCTCAGCAGGCGCTTGAGCGTATGCGGAAAGAAGATCTTGCCCCGATCCCGCATAATTATGAATTGTGGTTTGTGTATTATGCGCAAGCTAACCCTGATATTGTGCGGGCACTTGATGTTCTTGTTCAAAGCGGTAAAAAGATTACCGATGAAGCGTGTGAAGAAATTTATGAGCGCTTTCTCAATGATCATAAGCAAGACGAACAGGTTCGCGAAGCCGGTGATAAGATTCAGGAAGCGATTAATGATGTTGCCGGGCGGGTGACGGATATTCAGAGCGCGGCTTCCGATTATAATATTGCGCTTGAAAATGCCACGATTAAGTTGACCAGTGATGCCTCGGCGGAGGTGATACAGGAAACCTTGAATACGGTTCGGTCGAATACCCAGGATATGATTGCTCGGAACAAGGCTTTGGAGGCAGAGCTTAAGCGGTCATCTGTCGAGATGGATAGTTTGCGAAAGGATCTGGAGAGTGCCCGTAAGCAGGCGTTGACCGATGGTTTGACCAGCCTTGCGAATCGGAAAGCGTTTGATGCAGAAATTGAGCGTATGGTGATGAAAAGTGCGGAAGATGGCGAGACGTTTTGCCTGATTTTGATGGATATCGATCATTTCAAAGCCTTTAACGATAATTATGGTCATCAGGTCGGGGATCAGGTTTTGCGTCTTGTCGCCAAATCTCTGACCGATGGGGTGAAGGGTCGCGATTTTGCTGCGCGCTATGGCGGTGAAGAATTTGCGATTATTCTGGCGGCGACATCTTTACAATTTGGTGTGAAGCTTGCGGATTCTTTGCGCAGCGTGGTTGAGAGCAAGGAGCTTGTGAACCGCAATACAGGCGAAAAGCTTGGCCGGATTACGCTTTCGGGCGGGGTTGCCGAATATAAAAAAGGCGAATCTATCGAGTCGATTATCGAGCGCGCGGATACGGCGCTGTATACCGCCAAGCATAATGGACGCAATCAAATTGCGGCTGCGCCTTCTAAGACATAGTTTGTAGCGGGAATGTTTTGCACTAACCCTTGCGCAGGGCGTATAAGGGTTTAATTATAGTCCTATGTCCGAATCAATTTCTTCTATGGCCTCTGCGGCTCCTCCGTATCTTCAAGGTTTGAACGCACCGCAGTCGGAGGCGATTGAAGCGATGGACGGGCCTGTGCTTGTTTTGGCGGGTGCGGGGACGGGCAAGACGCGGGTGCTGACAACGCGGCTCGCGCATTTGCTCAATACTGGCCGCGCTTATCCTTCGCAAATTCTGGCGGTGACGTTCACCAATAAGGCTGCGCAAGAGATGAAGGAGCGTGTATCGCATCTGATGGGCGGGATGCCTGTGGAGGGCTGGTGGCTGGGGACGTTCCATTCTTTGGCTGCGCGGATGCTGCGCAAACATGCAGAGCTTGTGGGGCTGTCGAGCAATTTCACGATTCTCGATCCTGATGATCAGGTGCGGCTTTTGAAACAGATTATGGAAGTGAATGGGGTCGATCATAAGAAATGGGCCCCTAAGGCGATTATTTCTTATATTGATCGCTGGAAGGACCGTGGGCTGAACCCGAACCAAGTGAACGCCGATGAGGCTGGTGATTTTGCGGACGGGAAGCTCAAGACTTTGTATGAGATTTATCAGACGCGGATGCGGGCTATCAATGCCTGTGATTTCGGTGATCTTTTGCTGCACATGATTACGATTTTGAAAGACCCAAAAAACGCCGGCGTGCTGGAGGATTATCACCGCCGTTTCCGTTATATCATGGTCGATGAATATCAGGACACGAATGTTGCACAATATTTATGGCTGCGCTTGCTGGCGCAAGGGTCAAATAATATTTGCTGCGTCGGGGATGATGACCAATCGATCTATGGATGGCGGGGCGCGGAGGTTGGGAATATTTTGCGGTTCGAGAAAGATTTTCCGGGCGCAAAAATTGTGCGCTTAGAGCAAAATTACCGCAGCACAAATAATATCCTGAAGGCTGCGCATGCCGTGATAGAAAATAATGAAGGCCGGCTCGGCAAGGAGCTGTGGTCGGAAGCTGGAGAGGGCGATAAAGTCAAGGTTCGCGGGCTCTGGGACGGCGAAGCGGAGGCGCGCTGGGTCGGTGAAGAGATTGAGCAGCTTCAGCGAAAGGGTCAGTCCCTCAACGGCGTGGCGATTTTGGTGCGGGCGGGGTTTCAAACGCGGGAATTCGAGGAGCGTTTTATCAAGCTCGGCCTGCCGTATAAAGTTTTGGGCGGCCCCCGCTTTTATGAGCGCATGGAAATTCGTGATGCGCTGGCTTACTTAAGGGTCATTCAGCAACCCGCCGATGATTTGGCGCTGGAGCGAATCATGAACACGCCCAAGCGGGGATTGGGTGATGCGACGGTGCAGACACTTTACGGCTATGGGCGCATGCATGGGATTAATTTGCATGATTCCATTATGGATATGACGCAAACGGATGAACTTCGGCCAAAAGTGAAATCGACATTGATGAAACTGCTTGATGATTTTGCGCGTTGGCGCAGCCTTGTCGATACGATGAACCATGCAGAATTGGCGGCGCAGGTTTTGGATGAATCGGGCTATATGCAGATGTGGAAAGAGGATAAAACGCCTGAAGCCCCGGGGCGGATTGAGAACCTGAAAGAACTCATTTCAGGAATGCAGGAATATGATGATCTGCAGCAATTCTTGGAGCATGTTGCGCTGGTGCTGGAAAATCAGGATCAGGCGGGCGGAGAACACGCTACGATTATGACGCTTCACGGGGCAAAGGGTCTTGAGTTTGATGCGGTTTTCTTGCCGGGTTGGGAAGAGGGGCTTTTCCCCTCCCAGCGCAGCATGGATGAAAATGGCCTTAAGGGTCTGGAGGAGGAACGCAGGCTGGCTTATGTCGGGATCACGCGGGCGAAAAAACGCGCGCATATTTCTTTTGCCGCCAATCGCCGCATGTATGGAAGCTGGGTGAACTCTATCCCGTCCCGCTTTGTAGATGAGCTGCCGAAAGATCATGTCGAGGTGTCTTCCGATATCGGACTTGCGGGGTCGGGGCGCTCTTCACATTGGGATAGCAGCGGTTTTGCGCCGCGCGTGCAGCAAAGATTGACGCAATCACGCGCCGCTCCTGCGGGTGATTTTGGTGCAGGCAAGGTGCGCAGCGAGAGCGGCGAAGTGTTTGCCCGAGGTGACCGCGTGTTCCATGATAAATTCGGCTATGGAAAGATCATTCATATAGACGGGCATAAGCTTGATATTGCCTTTGAAAAGGCGGGTAAAAAGCGCGTGATGGACAGTTTTGTCGAAAAACCTGTTTAGCGCACTGGTGCTAAAGCGACCATCACGACGCGATGTTGGTCGAAATTTCTGGGTGGGGATTCGTGGATCAAATCCTGATGCAGGAACCCCCAATCGCCCTCTCGAAGTTGGTTCTCAGCACTTCCGTTTCTGACGATGAGGCCGTTCCCGCCCCATGAGACACTGAGGACATCATCGCGATGGTCATGGGGCTCAAGGTTTAAAACGGTGGTCGGACGAATCTCGAATCTGCCTATTTTGTTGAGCTGGGCATAGGTTGCGGCCATGGCGCGAATTTCGTCTTCTGCTCCTGCATCGATCAAGGTTTGCGGGATGTCAAGTTCAACGCCGTCCGCAGTGACAAAAGCACGCGTAACTGTGCGCGTAGACGGGTCTTGCGCAATGTTATAAACTTCACGGAAAATGGGGCGGAGGGTGGCCTTTGTCGCTTCATCCCTCGCCCAGATGCTCATTTTATGAGTACGCGCGGCGGTCATAAAGGCGTCGTAGTGCGGGCTGCGTGCCAAACGTGGATCGCTTGTTATTGTCGCAGCGGTAATATCCGCAGCTGCAGATTTGATGTCATCTATATTCATGATAGAAGCGGACATTATAGAAAATTATATATTATGTCTATAAATTTATGCGTCCAGCGGCAATAATTTTGCCAAAACGGCTTTCCTGCGCAATCAGGACCAGCGAATCAATATCGCGCCAGTCCGGAGTTTCAATACTGAATTGCTCTTTGTTTGTGATGTTTTTGATTTCGCGCTCAAATAAAACCGCATTTGTATATGTGATCGAGCGCCCCTTGTTTTCTCCGCTTGGGATGGCTTGAGTAAAAGAGTTCTTTACGCCGAAAAGCCAGTAAGTCTGTGGCGCGCCGCCGCTATCTATCAAGCTCGGCGCAGAGATTTTGAGGGTCTTTTGCGATAGGTTTAAGGTCAGGGGCATGACAGCGTCAGCGTTATCAAGCGCAGATATGGCCTTTTGACGGTGGTTTCCAACAAATTCATGGCTGCCGTTTACGATCATTTGCGGTGTGTAGACCCGGCGGCTCTTGAAATGGGCGGCATAACTGCGCTGGCGGTCGCTCGCAAGCTCACGTCCTAAGGTGTCTTTCCAGTGCAGGTGATCCCAATAGGTGACATGAAAACCCAGGGTTATGATGTTCGGATTTTTCGCAATCTGCGTCAGAATTTCATCAGCAGGCGGGCAGGAGGAGCAGCTTTGCGAGGTAAACAGCGCGACAACGGCTACTTTATCTGGCGCATTCAGAGCTTCCGCGTTTGATTGCGCGTTCAAGAGCGAACTCCCGAAAGTGACAGCACCCAATAAAATTCCAGAAATTAAAATAATTTTTATCATGCTTATCTATTCGGCACTTTAACGTGAAAAGTTTCAAAGGGGCTGGATATTTGGTTTAAGGGGAGTCATATTAAGGTCTATAGCAAAAGGGCTTCTCAAGATGACTCAGAATCAGAAAATTGCGACGGTATTTGGCGGCACTGGTTTTGTCGGTCGGAATGTTGTGCGTGAACTCGCGGATCTTGGATATACGGTCAAAGTGGCTACGCGCGTGCCGGAGCGGGCGTATTTTTTAAAACCTTGCGGAACGCCGGGGCAGATTGTGCCCTTTCCTTGCAATTATAATGACGGCGAAAGCATGGCCGAGGCCGTAAAGGGTGCGCAGGTGGTTGTGAATTGCATCGGGATTTTGTTTGAAAATGCCCGCCAGAAGTTTGAAAAGGCTCATGTGGAGCTCCCTGCCATGATTGCGGCGGCCTGTAAAAAGGCCAATGTTGCAAATTTTATTCATATTTCTGCGTTGGGCGTCGATGAGGCGCGTTCGCGATATGCAAAAAGCAAACTTGAGGGCGAAAAGGCGGTTTTCTCTGAGTTTAAATCGGCGGTGATTTTGCGGCCATCGGTTATTTTCGGTGAAGATGACGAGTTTTTTAATATGTTTGCGGGTATTGCGCGGGTTGCGCCCGCTCTGCCGCTGATCGGCGGCGGCAAAACCAGGTTTCAGCCCGTTTACGTGGGTGATGTTGCAAAGGCGGTCATCGCTTCAATCGGCAATATAAACGCGCACGGCCAGATTTATCAGCTTGGCGGGCCGGAAGTTGTGAGCTTCAGGGAAATTTATGAGCGGCTCTTTCAATATACAGGGCGGCGCAGATGTCTGATGAGCATTCCTTTTCCGCTGGCCAAGGTTCAGGCCACTTTCCTCAGCCTTATGCCGCAGCCTCTCTTAACGCGCGATCAGGTCGAAAGCCTGAAGACCGACAACGTTGTTTCGGAAGGGGCGAAGGGTTTGTCTGATCTGGGCGTATCACAAACAGCGATGGATGTGATTTTGCCGACCTATTTGGAGAGCTATCGTGAGGGCGGGCGTTTTGCGGATATTCAGGATGCTTAAACATTAGGACAAAATTTATGATGCGTATATTGACCCTTATTCTTATGGCCATGTTTGTTTTTGCGGTGTCCCCTGCTGTGCGTGCAAGTGCCAATAGCGGCGAAATCGCCATTGTCGTCAATGACGGGGTGATTACGAAATCCGATCTCGATGATCGTTTGCGTTTGATTATGGTGTCTTCAGGTTTGCCGAATAATCCTGATATCCTGCAAAATCTGGTGCCTCAGATTATGGGCAATCTGATCGAGGAGCAGATCCGGCTGCAAGAAGCAGAGCGGCTCAGTCTTGAGGTCTCGCAAGCCGAAATCAATGACGGTTTTGCAGAAATTGCCAAGAACAATAATTTTGAAGCCGATCAATTCCGTGAAATCATGAAACGCAGCGGAATCAATATTTCAACCCTTGAGGATCAAATTCGTTCCCAGCTGGCCTGGAAGAAGGTTGTGCAGATTCGGTTGACGCCGCAAGTGAATGTCAGCGAGGGGGATGTTAATAATATGCTGGAGCGTCTTGAGGCGAGCAAAGGCAAGACGGAGTATCTGGTTTCCGAAATTTTTCTGCCGATTGACGACGCGAAAGAAGAGCAGAATATCCGCGAACTGGCGGGTAAGCTCGTACAGGAAATTCGCGGCGGCAAAGTTCCGTTCGGGAAGTTAGCGCAGCAATTTTCCAAATCTGCGGGCGCGGCGCAGGGGGGGGATCGCGGCTGGATTCAGGAAGGTCAGCTGGCGCAGGAGCTCGACGCTGCTTTGCCACAAATTGCTGCGGGGCAGATCGGTGATCCTGTTCGTTCGCTCTCCGGTTTGCATATATTGCTGGTACGGGATCAACGCGTTATCAGTGATGAAACCATTCCCACGCGTGACGGCGTATTCAATTATCTGGGGCAGCTTCGTTTGCAAAATCTTGCGCGGCGGTATTTTCTGGATTTGAAATCTTCGGCCTTTATTGATAATCGCCTTGCTTCTTGAGGAAAGAATTGCTGCGCTTGATGCTCTGCCACCGCTTCGGGAGGTGATTTCCGTACATGATTTGCGGGCGGAAAAATCGCTGGGGCAGAATTTTTTGCTCGACCAGAATATTACGGACAAAGTTGTGCGCGCTGCCGGTGATTTATCGGCAGTCACAGCGATTGAGATAGGGCCGGGCCCCGGCGGTCTCACCCGTTCATTGCTGCGTGGCGGTGCCAAACATGTATGCGCGGTTGAGTATGATATGCGGGCGATTGCGGCGCTGGAATCTTTGAAAATTGCTGCAGGCGGGGCGCTTGATATTGTGCATGGCGATGCCCTTAAAACCGATATCTGCGCCCTTGCGCCGCCGCCGCGTGCGCTTGTGGCGAACCTTCCATATAACATAGCAACACCGCTTTTGATTGGCTGGCTTAAAGATTTACGCATGGATGCGGGCGCGTTTCAATCTATGACATTGATGTTTCAAAAAGAAGTGGCGCAGCGCATTGTTGCCAAAATAAGCAGCAAGGCTTATGGGCGGCTGTCTGTCATGGCACAGTGGCTTTGTGAGGCGAAAATTGTTTTTGATTTGCCTGGGGCGGCTTTTATTCCTCCGCCAAAGGTGAAGTCTTCGATTGTGCATTTCAAGCCACGCGTCCTTGCTTCTGACGCGCCTTCTTTTGATAGAATGGAAAAAGTTGTTGCTGCGGCGTTCGGGCAGCGAAGAAAAATGCTGCGCTCTTCGCTGGGGGAGTATGCGGCTGGACTTAAAGCGGCGGGCATTGATGAAACCAAACGGGCTGAAGATTTAAGCGTTGCTGAATTTGTAGCGCTCGCGCTGGCCATTCAGGATTAAAGCCCACTTATCAGGCCGCGCACAAAATCGGATAGCCCTACCATTCTGCTGCGTTTTAAACGTTCGCCATCCATAATGAGCTGGGCTTTGTTGATGGCGATATCGACATCGTTGTTGATGATGACGTAGTCATATTCGCTATAGTGTGACATTTCGGATTCGGCTTTGGACATGCGATGGCGAATATCTTCCTCGCTTTCGAGCGTATCTTGCGAGCGGGTGCGGAGGCGTTTTTCCAGTTCCTGTTTTGAGGGCGGCAGGATGAAAACCGTGACCAGATCGTCACGGGCAATTTCAACCAGTTGCTGTGTACCCTGCCAGTCGATATCAAAAATAACGTCCTGACCTGCGGCCATGGATTTTTCTACAGGGGCGCGCGGCGTACCGTAATAATGATCGAAAACTTTGGCGTGTTCGAGCATCTGCCCGCTATCGACCATTTCGCGGAATTCGTCGGTGGTGACGAAAAAATAATCCTGACCATGGACTTCACCGGCGCGGCGCGGCCTTGTGGTGGCGGATATTGAAATTGTGACATCGGGATTGTTTTTCAGGAGCGCACGCGTGATGGTGGTCTTTCCCGCACCGGAAGGTGAAGACATTACAAACATTAAACCGCGGCGTTTTAAAGTGCTCAAAGATAACCTCTTTTTATTTGTATGAGCATAGTATGGTTTTTGTAGTCATCGCAAGTCTGTGTCCTGATTTTTGGCCGGGCACGTTGTGTTATAATTCTACAGTTTTGTCAGTTTTTTAGTATATTAGAGTTTTGAAGTGAAATTTTATACAATTTAACGGTCTTTTGGTATATATTGTATTGATGGTTGTTTGTCTGGGTTGCTGCATAATTGATATTATAAACTTTATTAAAAGAAGATTTATTTGTGATGACTGCGCCGTATATAGAAAAAAATGTACAAGCTGCTGTGACGTTGCTTAAGGCTCTTGCGAATGAAAAACGGCTTATGATTGTCTGTTCTCTCAAGCGCGAGGAGCTTTCCGTTGGTGCATTAGAAGATATTATTGGGCTGAGCCAGTCGGCGTTATCGCAGCATCTGGCGCGGCTTCGCCGTGATGGAATTGTGAAGACGCGGCGGGATGCGCAGACGATTTATTATTCGATTAAGGATGATGCGACGAGGGAAATTCTGTTCCTGCTTGAGAAGCTTTTTTCCCAGCTTTTGGCAGAAGATAACACTTAATTTCAGTGAAGCGTTTTGGTTTTTACTTCGGGTTGTCCTTTGGGCTTGAAGGTCTGAATGACCTCTTCGCTCATAATATCTTCGATTTTGTCTTTTTGTAAGTACCGAACATTTTTGCCTTTGGGCAGATGTTTTTGCGGGTTGCTGCTGTTTGAGAATAACACGAGGGCGGGGCAGCCGGTGGCGGCGATCAGGTGCATCGGCCCGGTATCATTGCCGATGGCACCTGCAGCATTTCTGGCAAGGCTCGCGATCTGGTGCAGTGATGTCTGACCTGTGAGGTCGAGGGCTTGCGGGCAGATTTTTATGATTTGATCCGCGAGCGGTTTTTCAGGGTGGGTGCCGAGTATTACAGGCCTATATCCAAGTGAGAAAATGAGTTTTGAAAGGCGGCCATATTTTTCGGACGGCCAGCGTTTTTCAGGGCGGCTGGGGGCGCAGCCGGGCACGATCAGAACGTATTGTTCACTTGTGGGAAAGGCCGAGATATCCGCCTTCATCCATGACAGATCATCAATATCGACTTTTTCTATGCCTGCGAGCTTAAGGGTTTGCACATGCCCATCAAAGGCATGGCCGGCTGTGCGGTCTTTGGAGAGGTTGCGGTGGGATGCGCCTTTGGCGATGCCGACCCATTCCGGGCGGTTTTTTTTGCGCAGCAGTTTAAAGTAAAATCCTGTGCGGTCACTGTTTTGCAGATCGTAAATGCGCGTGAAGCCGGCGGCGTTGAGATCGGATTTCATGGCCTGCCATTTTTTTAGATTCAGCAGTTTAGGTTTTTCATCGATCCAAATATCATCGCAATAACCACATTCTTTTGCAAAATTCTCAAATGGTGCGGTGGTCAGAAGCGTGATGTATGCATCAGGGTGATGGGCGCGGATTGCTGCCATGGGACCGAGGGCTTGGATAAAATCCCCCAACGCGCCGAGTTTTATAACCAGGATTCGCGGCTTGTTCATGGCTTTGGCCTTCATTCGGCGGCTCTGTTTAAGGGGGGATTGCCGGATGATATGCCTGATGGATGCTGCGCATGGAATGGGTGGGTGTGATCTGCGGGGATGATTTCACCGCGCAGCAATTCGGCGTAGACATTCAGGGTTTTGTCACCCATTTGTTCTTTTGTGAAATGCTGGGCGACATGGTTCATGGCGCGTGTGGCAAGCATTGCGCGCTGTGTCGGGTTGAGCGCAAGGGCCTCTTCGATGGCCTGAGCGAGGGCGGCAGCATCGCCCGGCTCCACCAACCATCCTGTTTGTCCGCGCAAAATAGTTTCCTGCGCGCCGCCATGATCGGCGGCGACAATCGGGCGGCCCATGGCCTGCGCTTCTACGGGGACGCGGCCAAAACCTTCGGGGTCGGTGGAGGGGCAAACAACAACGGTCGCCAGCATATAGGCGGCGGGCATATCATTGCAGTGATCAACCATCCGCACTTGTCCGCCGAGATTTTTCGCGGCGATGAGGTCTTCCAGCTCTTTGCGGTATTCCTTGCGCCCTTGATCAGAGCCGATAATGACGCAAAACAAATCCTTGCGATTGAGCTTTTCCATCGCTTCGATCAAAACCGTATGGCCTTTCCAGCGCGTGAGGCGCCCAGGGAGCATGACAATATTTGCGCCATCTGGAATGCGCCAATCTCTAGCCAGGCCGATCAGACGCTGCGGCGTGACGGCGGTGGGATGGAACCGATCCATCGGGATACCGCGCGGGATCAGGCGGATGACAGTATCGGTCAATTTGTAATTGTCGCGAAGATATTGGGCCACGTAGTGCGAAATGGCGATGACGCGCTCCCCTTGCGCGATTGAACTGTTATAGAATTTTTTTGTCTCGCCGCTGATGTTATAGGGCGCATGGCAGGTGGTAACAAAATGGGCGCGGGTTTTCTTGCAGGCGTAAAAGGCACTCCATGCCGGGGCGCGGCTTCTTGCGTGGACGATATTGACGTTATACCGCTCGATAATGCGTTTCAGGCGGCCAATGTTCTTCCACATGACATAGGGGTTCTTGGAATGCACAGGCATGTTGATATGCACTGCGCCTATACGGGCCAACTCATTCACACGAGAACCGCCGTTTGAGACGATGATCGCCTGCGCGCCGCTGGCGACAAGTTCTGAGGCTATATCAATACATCCTTGCTCTGCGCCGCCGGGACCGAGTTCGGGGATAATTTGTAAAATCACCGGTTGGGTTTGAAAGCCGTTCACAAAAAAAATCCTTAAAAGCCTTATCAGGGGTTTTGTTGTCTTCGCGTTTATCTATACACTTGAGCAGAATAACAAGGGTATAAACGCAGATGAACATCTCATTTTTAGAGCGCGAAGGCAAATCCAGATTAGCGTATATCAACACACCCGCGACCGAAACGGGCGCGAAATATCCGCATGTGCTGTTTTGTGGGGGTTATCGTTCTGATATGACGGGGACAAAGGCGCAGTATCTCGAGGGTGCCTGCGCCGCAAGGGGGCAGGGCTATACGCGTTTTGATTATAGCGGGCACGGTCAATCGGGCGGAAAATTCGAAGACGGCAGCATCGGCGCATGGATGGGCGATGCACTGGATGTGCTGGATTATATTGTTCTAACAACAGGCGGGCCGGTGATTGTTGTTGGTTCTTCGATGGGCGGCTGGATTGCGCTTTTGCTGGCGAAACATCGCGCAGGCGCGGTGCAGGGGGTGGTCGGGGTCGCGGCGGCTCCTGATTTCAGCGAGGATATTTTTAAGGCCTTAAGTCCAGCGGAGCAGCAGGAACTTATGAGTAAGGGCGCAGTGGCTGTGCCTAATGATTACAGCGATGACCCTTATCATTATACCCGTAGTTTTTATGAGGAGGCCAAGGCGCATCTGCTTTTGACTTCGGAGCAGCATATAGATTTTCCGATCAGGCTGGTGCAGGGCATGCAGGATAAAGATGTGCCTTGGGAGGTGGCAGCAAAGATCCAGAAAAAATACACCGGCGCGGCGGTTGATATTGTTTATATCGATGATGGGGATCACAGGCTTTCACGCCCTGAAGATCTTGAGATTATTGACCGCGAAGTGCGCTCGCTTTCGAATATTCGCTAGGGCGGTTATTTACGCTTATATTTATATTTTTTTGTTTCTGCGCGGCTGCCCAGCGGATTGGATTTTTTATCATTCCCGCCATAGACGGGGCCACTTCCCTCGCTGGCCAGCGGGCCTTTGCCCAGTAACGCCATGAAAGTGAAGGGGACGAGGAAGAGTCCTGCAAAACCCAAGCCGACAAAAAAGGCCTTGAAGGTCAAAATCCAGTCAATAACCGCCCAGTCTTCCTGAGATACGCTTTCGACCGTCATTTTATAGCTTTCGACGTCATAATTCGTCCAGATAAAGCCGAGCGCGGCAAATTTCCACTTTTCCTGGAGCAAGCGTAGAAGATTATCGAAGGTGATCACCTGAAGCGGCTCAATCTCGTGGATATAAAACAGGTAAATATCATGTCCCAGCGCAATAAGAGCGGGGATCAGAAGAAGGAGTATAAGAGGAAGGCCGCGCATGTTCAGGTCACTCGGTGGGTTTCAATCGATTTGATTTTACACTGGAAACCAATATTCGCAAAGCCCTCAGATAGAGCCCGCATGAATATATTGATTTCATGGAACTTTGTGGGTAAGGTGCGGCGTTCTTTTGGCCTTAACGGGTTAATTTAGAGAGCGGTGAGGTGGCCGAGTGGCTGAAGGCGCACGCTTGGAAAGCGTGTTGGGGTTCATAGCCCCACGTGGGTTCGAATCCCATCCTCACCTCCATTTTCCTTTATTAGAGCCAAATCTACTTCGTTACTCGTCGCTTACGTATGTCAAATACGCTCCGCTCCTTGTGCCTTGTATATTTGTCTCTAATAAAGGAAAATATAGTGAGAGATTGAGAGCCCGCAGGTTCGACATACAGCTTTGCGAGGCATAGCCGAGTTTAGCGTTTGCCACTTTCGCAAGGGGCAAAGCGCTGCCGCGAAAGAAATCCCATCTAAAAAATCTGTTTGAAGATATTCGGTGAAAATCCCAAATAGGTTTTGCCTTCGTGTAATACGAGCGGGCGTTTGATGATGCTCGGGTTTTCGAGGGCGATTTTGATGGCGGCGGTTTCGTTCATGGAGGTTTTTACATCATCGGAAAGTTTGCGCCACGTTGTGCCTTTGCGGTTAATCACATTTTCCCAGCCATGATGTTTGATTGCCGCGCGAAGGGTCGCCTCATCCGCGCCGCTCTTTTTATAATCATGGAATTCGTATGCCACGCCGTTTTCATCCAGCCAGTTGAAAGCCTTTTTCATGGTGTCACAATTTTTGATTCCGTAGATGGTGGTCATGGCATGGTCCTTATTGTCATTGCGAGCAAAGCGAAGCGATCCATAATGATTTAGATTGCCGCGTCGCTGCGCTCCTCGCAATGACGGTGATTAAACATTTTGCCCTGCGACATAGCCCGATGACCATGCCCATTGGAAGTTATAGCCGCCAAGATGTCCCGTCACATCCACAACTTCGCCGATGAAATACAGGCCGGGTTGTTTGTTTGTTTCAAAAGTTTTGGAGGAGAGTTCGCTGGTGTCAACGCCGCAACGCGTGACTTCTGCGGTGCGGTAACCTTCTGTGCCTGCGGGTTTGATGCGCCAGTCATTCGCAGCGCGGGCGATGGTGTCCAGCTTCTTATCCGGCAGATCGGCAAGGCGGCCAACGATGCCAACCGATTCGCAGATGCTTTCTGCAAGCCGCGCGGGGATCGCCATAGACAGTGCGGTGGATACGTCCTTCTTGGGCGTGTGTTTCTTATGGCCTTTGAGAAGGCCAGCGATATCGCGATCGGGGGCGAGGTTTACGGCGATCTCATCGCCTTCTCGCCAATATGAGGAGATTTGCAGGATGCTGGGGCCGCTGAGGCCGCGATGGGTGAACAGAAGGCCTTCGCGGAAACTGGATTTGCCGCAAGATACAATCGCATCGACCGCAAGGCCGCTCAGCTCCTTACACCGATCAAGAATAGCGCTTTGGAACGTGAAGGGGACGAGGGCGGGGAAAGTATCGTGTACGTGTAAGCCGAATTGTTTGGCGATGTCATAGCCGAAACGGGTTGCGTCGATTTTGGGAATCGATAATCCGCCCGTGGCGATCACCAAAGACTGACAGGTTGCGTAGCCTTTGGAGGTTTTTAAACTGTACGTGCCATCCTTATATTTTACCTTTTCAATGCTCGTGCCAGCATCGAGGCGTACGCCTGCATCCGCACATTCCTTCATTAACATATCGATGATTTGCTGTGCGCTTCCGTCACAAAAAAGCTGCCCCAGCTTGTTATCCTTTTCGTGGTAAGTGATGCCGTGTTTTTTAACTAGAGCGATGAAATCGCTCTGCGTATATTGCTTGAGCGCGGATTTGCAGAAATGAGGATTGCCGGAGATAAAGGCTTCGGGCTTGGTGTGCAAATTGGTGAAGTTGCACCGCCCGCCGCCGGAGATACGGATTTTTTCGCCGATTTTTTGGCTGTGGTCTATAAGCCATACATTGCGCCCGCGCTTGCCCGCCTCAATCGCGCACATGAGGCCCGCTGCGCCCGCGCCGATAATCACAACATCAAAATCTAGACTGTTTTTATTCATGGTGGGCGTTGTATCATAATTTATGGATTGGGTGGTTTATATTTTGAAGTGCGGTGATGGTTCGCTCTATACGGGGATTACCAACGATTTACCGGCGCGCCTTACCGCGCATAGCGATGGATCGGGAGCGAAATACACCAAAGGGCGCGGGCCGTTCGAAGTGGGATATCAGGAAGCGCATGCGGATCGGAGCGCGGCCAGCAAGCGGGAGCTTGAGATCAAGCGTTTGAGCCGGCAGGAAAAACTTGCCCTTTGCGGCGCTTAAGTAAGGGCTGTTTCCCAGAAGCTGGGTTTTCAGGGCGCGGCGCGGTTTTGGGAATTTTTGTTATTTTTGCAACAAGTTTGTTAAGATTTCTCAAAAGCGGTATTTTGGCGGTTGACCCTGACTTGCCGCATCAATTACTGTTTTTATGGTTATATTTTTTTTTGCTGGTCCGCTGAATTCCGTGATGATTATGATGCGTATATATTCACAGGCACTTTGGGCGTTAGGTACTCGCCGGACATGATTATTGTTAATCAAGGTTTTGGCAAGGCTTTGACCTGCATTCGGGTTTTCTCTTTTGTTGTTATGGGGTTGGGGCTGGTCGCGTGTGGCGGGGTGGAGAGCCGAACTCAAAAAGCCGAGGTGATTGCAACGGCGGCAGGTTTTCAGGCGGTTGTAATTGAGGCGCCGGTTTTTTCTCTCTATACGGCGCAGCGTTTGTCAGGCGCGGCTTCCGATGCTGTTCATATTGTCATTGAAGGGGACGGGTTTGCGCGGGTGGATCTTTCGCATGCATCGAATAATCCAACGCCGATTGATCCTGTAGGTTTGCGGATTGCGACGGGACTTGCGGGCGATGTGATTTATATGGCGCGCCCGTGCCAGTATGAATTCGGCCCGCGCTGCACGCCTGATATCTGGACGGACAGGCAGTTTGATGCCCCGATTTTCGCAAGTTATAACGCTGCGCTGGATGCCCTTAAGGCGCAGCATGGCAATCAGAGTTTCATTCTTACAGGGTTTTCGGGCGGCGCGCATATCGCGATGCGGCTTGCGGCGATGCGCGGTGATGTGATCCGTGTCAATACAGTGGCCGGGCTTCTGGATCGCAGCGCATGGCGGGATTATCACGGATTTAAATCTCTGAGCGGCGGGGCTCTGCGCCCAATTCCTCCTACGCCTGTGCGCGGCGACATTCAATACTTTCATATTTGCGGCGAAGATGATGAGGTCATTCCCTGTAGCCTGACGCGCCGTTTTGTCGCCGAGCATCCTGCGCATCGCCTTCATGCTATAAAGGGCGCAGATCATGGCGATATCTGGAAATCGCTCGGCGGGGTGCTTTAGGGGATTGCCGTTCACGAATACGTTGACGGGGCGACGATTTATCGCTTTGATGCTTGCAGTCAAATTGATAAGGGAGCCAATCCATGACAACGACAAAATCCATCCTTACGGTTTCTTCCATCGCTATTGCCATGATGTTTGGCGGCGGGGTGTATTTGTTCATGCATCTCAATACTCTTATCAAACCGCATATCGAGCGGATGGCGTCGCAGTCTTTGGGCGCAAAGGTTTCGATCGGCAATCTGGACGTTGCGATTAAGGATAAAAAGGCCAGCGCCAGTGATATCCGGATTGCCAATCCTGCGGGTTTTAAAAAGCCTTATGCGGTGACGATCAAGTCGGCGAATATTACTTTGGAGGCTTTGGCGCAGACATTGGTGACGATTAATGCCATTGAGGTAAATGGGGTTGAAACCCATCTTGAGGTCAAAGAAACGGGGACGAATTTTCAAGCGTTGCAAAAAGGGATGCAACCCGCCAAACCGCTCGGCGAGGGTGAAGAGCCTGTGAAGGTGATTATCAAGCGTTTTGCGTTGGATGGTGCAACTGTGAACCCTAGCGTAACCCTGATACAGGCGCAGGATTTGAAGCCTGTCTCTTTGGGGCCGGTTGTGGTGAATAATATTGGCGTGCGTGAGGGTGGGGTTCTTCCAGGTGAGGCCGCGAAACAGCTTGTTAATCCTGTGTTAACGGCCGCGGCGAAGGCGGCGGGGGAGGCGGGGTATTACCAAGGGCTTTCGCCGGATGTCTTGAAAGAGATGGGGATCAACCAGCTTAAAGGTCTGACCGATCAGATTGGCGATAAAATCAAAGGGTTTTTTAATTAGGCTTCAGTCGTTTAGAGCCTGGCTAACGCGCTTGCTTGCTGTTTTTCATGTTTTTTGCAGATGCGGGCGCTGAGAATGTGGATGATGATTCCGGCCGTAAGGTTGGTCAAGGCGATGGAGACAAAAATTCCTTCTACTCCATAAAGCCAGCCGCCGATGAAAACGGCCGGAAGGGTGATGAGGATCGCTTTGGTGAAAATCAGGGCGAAGGCTGTTTGTGGCATGCCCATGGCGTTAAACGCGCTGCCCCAGCCGAATACCAGATTACCGAAACCATAGGAAAGCGGGACAACCCAGAAGAAGAAAACGCAGTAATGCAAGACGAGTGGGTCGTTTGAGAAGGCTCCGGCGATTGTGCTGGCGAATATGCCCAGGATGATCGCGACCAGAATTGACCAGATAAAATTGACGAGGATGGCAAGACTGATGGCTTCATGCACGCGTTCATAATTGCCTGCCCCCCAGTTTTGGCCGACAATCGGTGCCATGCCTAAAGACAGTGCCAAGACCAATATGAGGGAGATCGCTTCAATGCGGCTGACGACGCCGTATGCGGCGACGGCTTCGCTGCCGTAACTGGCGAGTATGGCGAGAATAATCGCGCTGGTGATCGGCACGATGATATTGCCAATTCCGGCGGGAATAGCAATGACCACAAGGCGTTTAAAAGAGTCTTTGAATTTGTCGAGATGCAGACTGTCTAAGGCGATCATGTCTTTTTTACAAATCACGAAATACATGGCAATCCCGGTGCAAAATATAGTGGCGATCAGCGTGGCAAGGGCTGCGCCTTGTACGCCTAAAGCCGGGGCACCGAAATATCCGAAGATCAGAATCGGATCCAGAATAGCGTTCACAATCGCCATAGATGTCATCACAAGCGCAGGCATGAAGGTGTCTCCTGCGGCGCGCATGGCCGAATTTGCATTCACTGGGATGGCCAGAATGATTGAACTGATCAGCCAGAGCGGCATATAGGCGGCAATGACTGCGAAAGTCTTTTCGTCTGCGCCCATCGCAAAGAATAGCGGTTTTAGGACGATGAATGTGCTAAAGGCGATGATGCTGGACAGGCAGACCGCGAGGATAATACCATGCAGGACAACACGTTTGGTGTCTTGAATGTTCTTTGCACCGATCAGCCGCGCGGTGACGGATGACAGGGCGATGTTAATGCCGAAGACCAAATGCGAGATAATCATGGTGACGGGGAAGGTGAAGCTGAAACCGGCCAGAATTTCTGTGTCGCCTATGGTGGAAATGAAATAGGTATCGACCAACTGCACGGCGATCACGGCGAACAGACCCCAGATCATGGGGATGGTCATGCGGGTCAAGTGTTTGCTGATTGGCCCATTTGTCAAATCTCCGCGATGCGCGTAGGGAAGAGGCTCAGCAGGTTTATTGTTTGGGGTTTGGGTGATATCTTTCATTGCGGTTTATAGATATAGGGCAAGGGGCTTTGGCGCAAGAGGTGTTGTTTTTTAAACGCTCGCTATCGCAAAAAAGACGCGGTAATGTGGGCATATGAGCAAAGACGGCGCATTAGAGACCCTATTTTATCCCCTTGATACAGGCGGAATTGATTCGAAGATTCTGGGTCGGCCCCTGTTTTTGAATGCACAGATGCATTCAATGCTGGGGCAGATCAGACCGATTTGCTATCAGGTTTTTAAACCCTATGCCGCGCAGCTTTTGCAGGCGGGGTTTGATTGTGTTCAGGATATCCCCGAGCAGGAGGAGTATGACAGTGTCTTTATCCTCTGTCCGAAAAACCAGATTGAAGCGGAAGGCTTAATTGCGGCGGGGTTGGAGCGGCTTCGCGCGCGGGGACTTTTGGTAATTGCTGCAAATAATAAAGCGGGCGGAGCGCGTCTGCCGAAGATTTTGAAGAAATTCGGGCTTGAAGGGGCGTTGAGTGAATCTAAAAACAAAGCCCGGGTGATGTGGGCTGAGGTTGATCAGTCTGCGCTGGACGCTTTAAATATTCGCGCCGCGATCGCCGCCAGTGTCCCGCAAGAGATTTTGGGCGGTGAATTTGTTT
The DNA here is from genome assembly GCA_964350435.1 of uncultured Micavibrio sp. Taxonomy (GTDB): domain Bacteria; phylum Pseudomonadota; class Alphaproteobacteria; order Micavibrionales; family Micavibrionaceae; genus TMED27. The sequence continues at coordinate 41,601 of CAYGJS010000007.1, read as the reverse complement.
CGCAAGCCGGGATTTACGGCTGGGATAAAATTGATAAAGGTTCGGCGTTTTTGCTCGATATTTTGCGCCGCGAAGTGCCGGAAGGGTTTAAGGGCAATATTGCTGATTTCGGCTGTGGCTATGGATATTTGAGCCGTCCGCTTTCGGGGATGCCCAAGGTTAAATCGCTGCACTGCATTGATGCGGATGCGCGGGCGCTGGCGATGTGCCGGCAAAATTTAAATGGCGTTGAGGGCGCAGTATTTGACTGGCAGGATTTGACTGCTTGCCCTTATAAGGCGCGGTTCGATGTGGTGTTGATGAACCCGCCGTTTCATGAGGGCAAGAGCGCGGATAGCGGGATTGGTCGCGACTTTATCGTGAGCGCTCATGCGGCTTTGCGCCCGCGTGGGACGCTGTGGATGGTGGCGAACACGCATTTGCCTTATGAGGCGGCGTTATCGGAGATGTTTTTTAAATATAAAGAAGTCGCGCATGCCAGCGGGTTTAAGGTGTTTCGGGCGGAGAAATAACGCGCCTTAAATGTGGTAAATGTTACCTTCTTCTTCGATTTCCATGACTTGCTTCATAATCCGCTGGATTTTCTTTTCGTCATGCAGGGCCTGCTTGTTCAAACCCGTTTCACGGCCGACCATGTAGTAAATGGATTCCAGCGTGACATCCGTATCGCGGCCATGGGTTTTAACGTGGTAGGCCATCGCCGCATCCATGGTGATGATCGATTTATCCGGGTTGTTGCGGCGGCGCATATGTTCGTTGGTCAGATGGACAATGGTCATCAGGTTGTTGTTGGATATCCGCACGCTGTGATGTTTTTCATGGCTGGGGCGCAAAGCTTTTAAAATGTTATAGGTTTCGATGGTATTGGGGACGCTCAGGAAAACTTTTTGAAAACGCCGCTCAAGCGCGGGATCTTCGGCGACATACATTCGGAATTCATCTAATGTGGTTGCTCCGATCATCATCAAGTCACCCGCGGTCAGATAGGGTTTCATTACATCGGATAATCCGGAATAGGATGAGCCTGCACAGTTTGGCATAATCTGGTGCATCTCGTCGATGAACATAATGATCCTGGGCTTTTCGGGGTCGTGATACCGTTCGGCTACGCCCTTACAAAGGGGGATAAAACGCTCCTGAAATTCGGCGGGACCGGAGGTGCCGGCGGCCATGCGTGAGAGCTCGATCTCGATTACGCGGGCATCCAGGAGATAGTCCGGGACTTCGTTGCTGTTGATTTTTTGCGCGAGCGCGACCACCATTGCGGTTTTACCAACCCCTGCGGGGGCGAGAAGCACAGCGTTTTTTCGGCCACGTTGCAGCAGGATGAGTACGGTTTCGTCGACTTCTTTTTCGCGCCCGGTAATCGGGCTATAGCGGCCAAGGCGCTCAAGGGCTGTGAAGTCTGTACAATAATTATTGATCAGATCCTCAAGCTCTTCGTCTGTAACGGCATAAGACCACTGTGTCATTTATGAACGCTCTTCTTGTTGTTGATTGTAAAAGATGAAATTACGCAGCCGAAATAAGTATACCTTAAGGATGATGATACCTCTAGAGTGTTAAAGTTTCGTTTCGTTAATACGGAAAAAGTCTGCGCCGAGATATCCTTGCGCATACAGCGCGGCGGTGAGGTCGCCATGCAGGATGGAATTGGTCACGCCCTTGCGCACGGTTTCTTTGGGGCGGTAGCCGATGCCCAGCCCTGCTTCCTGCAGCATCGGCAGATCATTGGCACCGTCGCCAATCGCCAGGGATTGTGCTGGTTTGAAATTATGCTGGTTGAGATAGTTTTTTAGAAAATGCACTTTTGAATTTTTATCAAGAATTGGCGGCTTGACCTTGCCTGTCAGTTTATCATTCTCGATCTCCAGCACATTGCCATGGTCGTTGTTGAATTCCAGTGATTGGGCAACCGGATTTGTGAAGACTGTGAAACCGCCGGAGACGAGAACACAAATCGCGCTGTTTTCGCGCATCGTTTTGACGAATGTGCGTGCGCCGGGGTTGGTTTTCATGTTTGTGAGTGTGTCTTTCAGTGCTTGTGTGCTCAAACCTTCCAGCAGTTTAACGCGTTCATCAATGGCCTGGTGGAAATCCAGTTCCCCATTCATGGCGCGAGTGGTGATTTCGGCGATACGGTCTTTGATTCCGGCGTGCTCGGCCAGATCGTCCAGTGTTTCGCCATGGATGATGGTGGAATCCATATCGGCAATCATCAGTTTTTTGCGGCGGTTTTCGATATTGGTGAGGAAAACATCGATTTTGGATTTTTGTAGATAATCATGGAGATGGTCGATCATATCCCGATTTCCGTGACCGGTAATGCCTATATCGGCGGCGATATCTTTTTCCAGCCATATGGCCGCGCAGGTTGGCATGACATCATATTGAGCGATGATTTTGCGAATATCATTGATGATGTTCTGTGTGACCGGGATTTCAGGGGTGGATGCTACCAGAGTGAGAACGACGCTCATGGATTTGGCCTTATGTTCGGTTTTCTTGTTATTTTTAAGTGTTCGCGCATTTAGGGGCTGGACAGCGAGAGTAGAATTTCATATCGCTATCAGTGTATAGTAAAGGACCTTAAAGACAATGCAAAAGCCCAGTGTTAAGCCTAAAAATCCGTGTTTTTCTTCTGGACCCTGTGCCAAACGTCCGGGGTGGAGTTTCGAGAATCTCAGCCATGCGATGCTGGGGCGTTCGCACCGCGCTGGCCCGCTGAAAAAGCAGCTGAAAGATTGCATTGATAAGCAAAAAGCGATTTTGGGCATTCCTGAAAATTATGTGGTTGGGATTGTTCCGGCTTCGGATACGGGCGCGTTTGAAATGGCGATGTGGTCTTTGCTGGGCGCGCGCGGCGTTGATGTGTTTGCGTGGGAAGCGTTTTCCGGTGACTGGCTTAAGGACATCACGAATGAGCTGAAGCTCGAAAATGTGAATACCTATCAGGCCGATTACGGCAAGCTTCCTGATTTATCAAAGGCTGACCCTGCCAATGACATTGTGTTTGCATGGAACGGCACAACATCGGGCGTGCGGGTGCCGAATGGAGATTGGATTTCAAAGGATCGCGAAGGTTTGACGCTGTGTGATGCGACTTCGGCGGTGTTTGCCTATGATCTGCCGTGGGACAAGCTGGATGTAGTGACATGGTCTTGGCAAAAGGTTCTGGGCGGTGAAGCGGCGCACGGGATGCTTGTATTGTCCCCGCGCGCGGTGGAGCGGCTTGAGAATTATACTCCGCCGCGCCCATTGCCGAAGATTTTCCGTATGACCAAAAAAGGCAAATTAAACGCCGATATCTTTACGGGCGCGACGATTAATACGCCCTCTATGCTGGCGGTTGCGGATTGTTTGGACGCGCTGGGCTGGGTTGAAAATATTGGCGGTCTTCGGACAACGATTGCGCGGGCGGAAGAAAACACCAAGGCGATTGAAAACTGGGTCGCCAGAACTTCCTGGATTGAATTTTTGGCAGAGGATACCGCTATTCGTTCACGCACATCTGTATGTTTGAAAATTACCGATGATTGGTTCACCGCGCAATCCGAAGATGATCAAAGCGCGTTTATCAAGGCGATGTGTAAATTGCTGGAAGACGAGCACGCAGGTTACGATATCGCAGGATATCGCGACGCGCCTGCGGGACTTCGGATCTGGTGCGGCGCGACCGTTCAGGGCGGCGATGTCGAGGCTCTTTGTCCCTGGGTTGAGTGGGCATTTGAAGTGGCCAAAGCGCAGGCGGCGTCCAAGGCGGCTTAGGCTAAACTGTTTTAAGGTTCGTTTATCTTGGGTATTTTTTGGTTTTTGTCTACGTGATCTGCCAAGTGTCGTCTTTTATCAGAGTCAATTCGAAGGCGCATATCGTTTTCTGTTATTCCGGACATGCGAGATGCATCCATTAATTGGTCTTTTATTTCGGTTGCTGCCGTCATTAAATCACGGCTCTTTTCTTCATAAGTCCTTAGGACAATAGCATCTCTGGTTCTTGGCTCTTTAATTTTAGTTTTTGAAATTACATCATTACATAAGACTAAAAAGCGCATTGCTCGTTCAGGTGTGAGTATTTTATGGTCATCTATTCTTTTCATGTGCTGATACACAGCGTCAATTTGGCTCATTGTGGTAACATTTTCAGGATTATTGAGATTTGCTGAATTGATATTTCCAATGTTACCGATTTGCATGATCATAGGAAGACGATAGTAAGCCAGCATTGCTCTTAGCAGATTTGCTGGGTTGGTGGCTTTATCCATTAAATTTAATAAGCCATCTTTTCTCATTATATACAATTCTTCAAGGGGAATGACTGCTGGATATGATTTGGCCTGTTTAGAGCCTGATAGCTCACCGAGAGAATGGCCTGCTCCTAATCCGGCGGCTGTTACTGCTTTTACCCAATGCGTTTTTCCTAGACGTTGTTCGTCGTCTGATCGATACGATTCAGAGCCTGCGGGCGCGGCAAAGCCTCGCGGAAGTTTTCCTGTGTAACCAGAACCACCATGTAAACTGTTATCATTAGAAGTTTGTGTGATGGCACGTTCTGGCGCTTTTGTTTGTTTGTATGCGGACCTTGCTTTCGTGATTGCTCGCTCTTCCGCTTTTCGCTCTTCCCACCATTTTTCATATTCTTCTGAGGTGTGAAGGCATATTGCCACTACAAGTGATTTTTGACTATCAGTTAGGCTAGGGTTGCCGGCTAGCATAGATGAGAAGGTTTTTTTACTGCTTTCCAATTTTGATGCGCGCGTATTTTCTAGCGCATCTATGGCAGTTTTATATAATTGGGACCGTGTTTGTCTGTCGGCAGTGTAGAATACCGCTGTTCTAAATTCGATCGCAACTAAGCTACCAATATCAAACTCGTTATGTGCCATGTAATTTACTCTTATTATTTGGATTTATGAGAAATTATAGTTCATCTTCTAATATGTCAATAAATATTTGCCATCTTGCAATAATATGAATTTATTCCTATAATGGCTTATCATCGACCATTTGGGCAGAAAAGTGGACTAACTTTTTTCCAAAATCAAAAAAAGTGGACTTAGTCCGAAATGCGGGTCTACTTTTGCCTCTTTACTTCCCATATGGACATGATATTGCTTTAAGCCTGTTTACCTAAACAAGACAAAATTAGGAGAAAATGATGTCGAAGCCTCAAGTCCTTATCAGCGATAAGCTGGATCCCCTGTCAGTAGAAATTTTTGAGAAGAATGGTTGCGCTGTTGATTACAAGCCGGGTATGAGCGCCGATGAGCTGCTCAAGGTTATCGACCAGTATGACGGCCTTGCGGTGCGCAGCGAAACCAAGGTCACAGCTGAGGTTATGGCGGCGGGCAGCAAGCTGAAAGTCATTGGCCGCGCAGGTATTGGCGTTGATAACATCGATATCCCGACAGCGACGGAAGCTGGCGTTGTAGTCATGAACACGCCGTTTGGCAATTCCATTACCACGGCGGAGCATGCGATTGCGATGATGTTTGCGCTGGCGCGGCAAATTCCGCAAGCCAATGAAAGCACGCATGCCGGCAAGTGGGAGAAGAAGAAATTTATGGGGACCGAGCTTTATAACAAGACGCTCGGCGTTATTGGATGCGGGAATATTGGCGGGATTGCGGCGAGCCGCGGCGTTGGTCTGCAGATGAATGTGATTGCGTTTGACCCGTTTTTGACCGAAGAGCGCGCGGATGAATTGGGTGTGAAAAAAGTTGAGCTGGATGTGCTTTTGGCTGAGGCTGATTTCATCACGATCCATGTGCCGAAAAATGAGAAAACCACCAATTTGATCAATAAAGATTCGATCGCCAAGATGAAAGACGGCGTGCGCATTATCAACTGCGCGCGCGGCGGGATTATCAATGAGGCTGATCTCAAAGACGCGCTGGATAGTGGCAAGGTTGCGGGCGCGGCGCTGGATGTATTCGAAGAGGAGCCTGCGACCGAGAATGCTTTATTCGGCTATGAGAATGTCGTATGTACGCCGCATTTGGGCGCGGCAACTACGGAAGCGCAAGTGAATGTGGCTATTCAAGTGGCCGAGCAAATGTCTGATTATTTGCTCAATGGCGCAGTGACGAATGCGCTGAATATGGCGTCTATTTCGGCGGAAGATGCGCCGCGTTTGAAGCCTTATTTAAAATTGGCCGAGCATTTGGGCAGTTTTGCTGGGCAGATTAGCAATACGGCTGTGAAGAAAATCGAGATTGAATATGAGGGGACAATCACAGATGTGAATACAGATCCGATTACCTCGACATTGCTGGCGACGCTTTTGGGGCAGCAAATGGACAGTGTGAATATGGTGAATGCGATGCAGATTGCGCAAAGCCGCGGGATTGAACTGAAGCAAAGCTATAATGATGAGCAGAAAAACTGGCGCTCGATGATCAATGTGATTGTGACTTCTGAAGAGCGTACGCGCAATGTGACAGGCACGTTGTTTACAGGCAAAGAGCCGCGCATTGTGAATGTGGAAGGTGTGCCGATTGAGTTTGCGCTGTCACCAAACATGGTGTTTATCCGCAATAATGATCAGCCCGGTATGATTGGTGAACTTGGAACCTTGCTGGGGCAGGAAGGTCTGAATATCGCTGATTTCAGGCTCGGGCGAAAAGATGCGAGTTCGGGCGCGATTTGTATTGTTGCGCTGGATGCGCCCGTAAGTGATGCGGTGTTTGAGAAAATTAAAGCGCAAAGACAAATTACATCGGCGAAGCGGTTGAGCTTTTAAAAGCGGTAAAATTCGAGATTAAAGGCCGCGCGACATGCGGCCTTTTTTATGGGCGTTTGCCGTTCGTAAAAGATTAGATTTTGGGCGTTTGTGAAAAGGCGTATGTTTAAAGTGTACCGGGCCCCGCTGGCATTTGCCGCCCCCAAATGCGATGTCGGTACCGTCTTGGCTGAATTTCCAGCACTGCAGGCGTCAACCTGAACGGGGCTATCATGGAACATATATTGCTTGCGGGCGATTTTCTGGACAAACCCTTATGGATGTGGGGGATATTCTTAGCTCTTGTTTCGGGGCTTCTGGCCTTTGATTTGGGGGTTTTTCATCGAAAAGATCATGTCATTGAAGTTCGTGAGAGCCTTTTGCTGTCAGGGTTTTATATCAGTATTGGTCTGCTTTTCAGTTTATGGGTCTGGTGGAGTCTGGGGCAGGAGCCTGCCATCAATTATCTGACGGGATTTGTGGTCGAAAAGACCTTGGCGATGGATAATATTTTTGTGATTGCGATGATATTTTCCTATCTGCAAATTCCCCGCATGTATCAGCACCGCGTTCTGGTTTGGGGGATTATGGGGGCGATTATCCTGCGCGGGGTTATGATTGCGCTGGGCGCGGCGATTGTGCATGAGTTCGAGTGGATTTTGTATATTTTCGCAGCATTTTTGATTTTTACCGGTGTGAAGATGCTTATGACCGAGGAAAAAGAAACCGATATTTCCCAAAATGCGGTTTTGAAATTTATGCATAAATATTTCCGGATTACAGATCATCTGCATGGGCATGATTTCTTTGCCCGTGAGATTTGTGAGAAAACCGGTAAGGCGCTGCTTTGTCTTACGCCGCTTTTTGTGGCGATGGTGATGATTGAAATTGCCGATGTTATTTTTGCCGTAGATTCTATTCCGGCGATTTTTGCTATCACGACGGATCCTTATATCGTTTATACGAGCAATATCTTTGCGATTTTGGGTCTGCGGGCGCTTTATTTCGCGCTGGCGGCGATGATTGAGCGGTTCGTGTATTTGAAATATGCGCTATCGGTTGTTCTGATTTTTATTGGGTTGAAGGTTTTTGCTCCGCTTTTGCTGGATATAGAGAAATTTCCGCCGCTTTTGTCTTTGGCTGTGACGATTTTTATTTTGGTTGCTGGGATCGGGTTGTCATTGTGGAAAACGCCGAAAGAGCATGCGTAAAGTTACGATAATTTAGCGGCGTTTGGCGAAATAGCGTTTGCACGCGCCTTTGAGTTCCTCTTCCATTTGCGAACCCGCTGCGCCGCCGTCACCCTTCATTTTTTTAATGACGATTGCAGAGAGTGTCTGGTGGTGCGCGCCGACAATCGCGATCACGTCGTCGTCGATTTCTTTGACACCTTCGAGGAAGCTGAGCATGACATTTGCGAGGTTGCCAATCAGGTTATATTTGAAAATGGAGGCGTTGGCCTTGAGCTGCATTACAGGCGCGGTCATTTCGGCAACGGCTTGCTTGGTATCCAGTTTACCCTGTTTAGCGTGATCTATGGCTTCGCGGAGTTTATCGAGATATTCCATGGCCAGCGGCGCGAATTCCACCGTGTTGTTATCCATTACCGCCTGGCATTTTTCAACGGCTTTTTCATCGAGAGGGCCTGTGCCGATTTTGGCTTGGAGGGCTTTGTTGGCTTTGTAAACCTTGATGTTTGGGTCGTGTGTTTGTTGTTCCATGTTTCTCTTACGCAATTTAAAAGTTTACTCCTGTATTCATTATACAGAATTGTACATTAATATTTAAAGCTTTATTTTCAATGCTATACTTGAGGCTAGGGGGGGTTACAAAGGTGCATCGCTGCTGCGGCGAAAGGGGCCTTTGTATTCAGCCAGAACGCGGCGGCGGCGGTCGGGGCCAAAATAATCGGGGGTTTTGATAAAATCGCGCGGTTTGTTGATTACGTAAGCTATGCGGCGCGCCAGATCATTGGCTGAAAAGGGCTTTACCAGAAACTCTGTCGCGCCGGTGTCGCGGGCTTCGGCCACGCGGGGCATGGCACTATAGCCGGTCATCATGATAATAGGCACAGTGCGGTTGGGCGATTTAGGGTCGTTTCGGATTTTTTCGACCATTTCTATGCCGGATGTTGGCGTCATATGCCAATCAGCGATGATGATATCGGGATTTTCAGCACAAAATACATCAAAGCCGGTATCGCCATCATCGGCTTTGAGAATATGACCAACGCCTAAGGTTTCCAGAACCGAAGTTACGAGTTTTTGCATCGGTACGGTATCTTCTACGATTAACACGCTTAATTTTTCAAACTCGAAACTCATATTCTTACTTTTCAAATGTTGAAATATATTATCAGGGTTTGAACCTAAGGTAGGATTATAGATAAGAGAACCCCGACACCCAACCCTTAATTTGCGAAACAAAAAAAGAATCAGAGTGCCGGGGCCTCGATGGGAAGCATAATCCACTCAAACATATAATCCATGAAGGCTTATAGTCAGGTGGTGTCGCTAGATCCGTTTTAAATTCAAGCAAGCCTGAAGATAAACCGCTGGATGAACCCCCATCCAGTATTTATATCGCGGTGATCAAACCGCGCGCCTACGAATGCGTGAGCATCCATAAACAATTCGGAACCAGATACAAACGCGTCAGACTTCTCGCAAATCAGCCATTTAAATCGTTTTTATGTGCGCAACCACAAGTCAGGCTTTCATGTAAGTCTTTGCTTTCTTGTCCCTTAAGCTTTCAAAGATCCGAAGCTTCCAAGGAAACGACGTTTTTAAACTTTAAAAACCCGAACACATTGACTTTGTGTGCTCTTTTTTCGAAGTGTTTAACCACTTGGAATAATCAAAGGATGGAATCGAAATGCGGGGGAGTCGAGTCCTTTTTTGAAGTTTTTTGTATTTTCTTTACGTCGATCAAGGTATCCACGCAATATAGTTTCGTTTAAGTGGTTTAAAAATAGAAACACATGGAAATTATCCACAGATTTGCGCACAGGGTATTTTTTTTATAATTTTTTGAGTCAGAGTGCGGGTTGTGAAGAATTTCCACCGTATTATGTTTTCAAATTTTTGATCTTCATATGTTTTTAACGAATCAGCGTTATGATCTTAGAAGAGGTCAAAAATGTTTTTCGGCTTATTCGGTGCTCTTAAAAGCACAGTATGATTCGACAAGCAACATAAAAAAACAGACCGGATCGAAAAGACATTGAGTATTAATAGAGTATTTTTTTAATAGGGCGGGGTATCTTTATTTTTTTACCTTTATATAAGCGACGCGGTGAAACCGTGTTATGAGACGATTTTTTTAACATAATTGTTGACTTTTTGTGAGCAATGCGTTAGAAAGTTGTTTCATTCTATTAATAAAGTGTTAATTTTGGGCAGAAAACCGTCAGCGGTTTTGTAACTAATGTGTAAGGAGAGAGTAAAAAATGGCAACTGAGAGCGCAAATGCCAACGGAGTTCAAGGGCAAGTCGAAGCTGGAACGAGTGTTGAAAATCAAGAATTGGTTATTAACGATGTTTGTATAGTGACATCAGGGCAGATCGCAGACGGACTTGCGGCGCCGGTGATTATCGAGCAGCCGACAAACGGCCAGATTTTGGAAGTGGTTGTTGTTCCCGGCCAGAAATATTTCTTCGACTTTGCCGAAGGCGAAGTTCAGTCTTTCATTCAGGAAGACGGCACATTGACACTTACTTTTGCGGATAACAGCGCTCTCGTCCTCAAAAATTTTGGTGCAGCCTCAGCCGATTCTCTCCCTGCGACTTTGGCGTTCAGTAACGAGCTTACGGTTGATGAGCTTGCTGGACGTGCGATTGAAGTTGTCGACACGACGGTAGAAGAAGAAATTTACGCTGAATTGCAAAATGATTCGGCAACGCAGGTTGCGAATATTGAGCCGGCGGCTGGTGATGAGTCCGGTGGTGATGAAATGGCGCTGGTTGCCGAGGCCTTGGCCGAGATTGAAACGGCGGCTGGTGAAGAGGGCGGCGCGCAGGGCGCGGCCGGTAATAGCGGCTTCGGTTTTGGAAGTTCTTTTGATCCGCAAGGGGTTAACGGTCTTAATGATGTCGGGCCGATTGATCCGACATTGTTGAATTACGGCGTTGATGTGCCTCGGGATGAAGTGCGTGGGCAGATTGAGGAAGATACGCCTGTTGCTGCGCCTGGTGATGTTGTGCCGGAAATTGGTAATGTTTTGGCCAGCCTTGATGAGACCAACCTTAATCTTACCTATACAGGCACTGTGCCTGTTGATTTTAATGGCGACACACCGGGAACGGTTTCGGCCAGCGGTTTGTATAATATTTCCGGTTCATTGCTGGGTGGAAGTTTGATGTCCGGCGGCGAGGCTGTCACGATTACGGCAAGACCTTCGGGATATACGGGGAAGACGGCCAGCGGTGATACGGTGTTTACACTGGTGTTCGATCCGCCAACAGGCAATTTCACGTATAATCAGGTTTTGCCGTTTGATCATGCAGATGGTCATAATCCCAATGACGTTATCACGCTGGAATTTGGTTCTGTCGCACAGGACAGCAATGGTGATATTGATTTAGGTACGATTACCATCAATATCTTGGATGATGCGCCGGCGATTGCTGCGCCTGATGCGAATACACGTGACGAGTCTGTTTTGAAGACCGGTGATATTGTTATTCATGACGCTTTGGTTATTGATTTCGGGAATGATGTTGCGGGTACAGTTACGCCAACAGGAACGCCTGCGAGCGTTACAGGCGTTACTACGCTGACTTCCGGCGGTGATGCGATTACGATTACTGCGAGTGCAGATGGTTATGTCGGGACTTTGCCAGGCGGCGCGATTGCGTTTACGTTGGTGATTGATCCTGCGACGGGCGGTTACACGTATACGCAGAAAGTGCCTTTGGATCACAATCCTGCGAATGACACGATCAGTCTTGAATTCCCAGTGACAGTGACAGATTTTGACGGCGACTCGACGGCGACGACGATTACTGTGAACATCACGGACTCTGTTCCTGAAATTAATAATGATGTACCGAAAATCGGTTCTGGTCTTGAAGTTGTAGATGAAACCGATCTTCCGGGCGTGACGACCAATGGCAAGCTGGATGTTGATTTCGGCGCGGATGTCCCCGGCGAGGTTTGCGCGACGGACACATTTTCGTTTGGCGGATCTGCGCTGAACGGTCAATTGACATCGGGCGGTGACGTTGTTGAAGTGACGCTGGTGGGCAATCAATATATCGGTAAAACCGTTAATGGCGGTCAAACCATCTTTACGCTCGACCTTGAGGCTGACGGTTCTTATGAATTCAATCTTTTGGGTACTCTGGATCATGCCGATCCGAACGATCCGAATGATATTATCGATCTTAGATTTGGCGCAAAAGCGATTGACGGGGACGGCGATACGGCCGTAACGGACATTGTTATTCGCGTTAAGGATGATGTTCCTACGCTTGGTGATTCTCGTGGAAACGTTGACGAAAGCAATTTTGACAATGGTCCGCTTACGCATTCAGACACTATGGATGCGGCATTCGGAATTGAGGTGGGTTCAATCACGCCTGCTGGCGGGGCGATTGCGCTTGTCGGCGGCACGCCGATTGCTCTGACTTCGAATGGTCAGGCCGTTGTGTTCGAGCAAACGGCAACTGGATATAAAGGCACCGTAAATGGCGGCGCGGACACTGTGTTCGAAGTCACCGTTGATCCCGCGACTGGCAAATATACTTATACGCAATTTGCGTCTTTTGATCATCCGGATGGCACGAATCCGAATGATCTGATTGATCTGCGGTTCGATATGATTGTGACGTCAACAGACGGGGACAGCGATACAGGTTCTATAACGATTTCTGTGGCGGATGACGGGCCGATTGCCAATGATGACCGCAGCGCGGCGGAAGAAGGTCAGACCATCACGGGCGATCTGGTTGCCAATGATGACCTTTCTACAGATGAGGCCAATACGGTTACTGAAATCAAGATTGGTGGCACAACTTATACTATTCCTGCTGGCGGCTCCGTTGATATTTCAACGCCGCTTGGGGATGCCACATTTAACAGCGATGGTACTTATACGTTCACCGCGACAGATGTTGGTGATCCTGATGGGACGCTTGTGTTTACCTATACGCTTAAAGACGGTGATAACGATACCGATACGGCGACGCTTTCAATCCGCGTAACGCCCGATGGATCGCCAGTGGCGGTTACGGCGGCAATGACTGTGGATGAGACGAATATCCATCCCGGTCCATTGGTGATTAATGAAAGCATGAATGTTGATTTCGGCCTTGACGGTCAGGGGTCTATCACGCCCAACGGCACAGTCACGCCAAGCGGTTCATTGGCGGGCGGCGCTCTGACCTCTGGCGGTGAAGCGGTGAATGTTACGCCGACGGCTGATGGTTATGTTGGAACAACAGCGGGCGGCGAAGTGATTTTTGAGCTTACGGTTCAGGATAACGGTGATTATACGTTTGAGCTTAAGGGCACTTTGGATCATGCGGATAAGACGGATCCGAATGATTTGATCAAGATTGAGTTCGGCGTGACGGTAAAAGACAGCGACGGCGATGCCGTTGATGGCACAATCACGATCAATATTCTTGATGATGCGCCGATTGCGTTTGATGATGGTAATACTGTTCTTGAGAACACGTTGAGCGTGACCGGGAATGTGACTGATAATGACAATGCGGGCGAGGATTCTCCCTCCGTTGTGACGAGTATCACATTCGGCGCGACGACTATTCCTGTGGTTGCAGGGGTTGCAACATCGATTGCCGGTGATCACGGTACGCTGAATATTAATGCCGATGGGACATATGAATATGTATCCAACGGTACGAATACAGCCGAAGTGCACGATGAGTTTACTTACGGCTACACCGATTTTGATGGTGATACGGATACAGCCGAGCTGACGATCACTATTCAGGATGTGGATTACAAGCCTGAGCTTGCGCATCCTAATCCACTGCAAACAGATGATACGGATCTGGTGCCAACAGACAGCGATTCAAGTCAGCTTATCGCAGATTTTGGCAATGATGGCCCTGGTACGTTTGAAGTTGCAGGTGTTGGTACATTCAGCCATGCAGGCGGCACAAACGGTCAGTTGACATCGAATGATGTTCCTGTGAGCGTTGCGATTGTCGGCAATGATTATGTCGGGACAGCCGGCGGGGTGGAAGTGTTCCGTCTGACGCTGAACGCGACAACGGGCGAATATGAATTCACGCAAAAAGCGCCGCTTGATCATGCAGACACAACCAACCCGGATGATGGGATCACGCTCAATTTTGGCGTTATTGCCAAGGATGCCGATGGTGATACGGATGACGGTACGATCACAGTGACCGTTAAGGATGACGGGCCGCAAGCGGTTGACGATTATGCGTCTTATGACACCAATGCGGGCGTTGCGAATGGTAATGTTGTTTCGAATGACACATTGTCCAAGGATAACGGCACGACCGAAACGTCTGATCATGATGTTGTGCAGATCATTCATAACGGCAATATTGTGAACGTTCCTGCGGGCGGTTCAGCCAGCATTAACGGCGATTACGGTGTTTTGACTATTCAGGATGATGGCTCATATTCATATGTTTTGAATGCGGGCGTGGCGCAGCCTGGCGGTGAAACGCATGCACTAGATCCGCAGCCTTCCGATGTTGCCGGCACTCAGACATCCATCACCAAGGATGGTATCACTGTGACGTCTGTAAATGGCGGGGATCTTCGCTTTACCGATGGCGGTATCGGGATTAATAATGGCAGCGGCTCTGATCGTGTTTATGGCAATGCTGAGAAGTTGAATGCTTCTTTCAATAATGCCGAAACTGTCGAGATTACACTTGGCGACCTTGCCAACAACCCCGGCAGCGCGATGGATTTCACGATTTATCTGAGCGACGGTTCTACGCGCAATGTTGAATTTGCGTCTAACACAATCCAAATTGGCGGCGGTGAAGGTCAGGTGACCTTTACGGGCGTCGATTACGGCGCGGGTCTGACGATCACGGGTGTGGATGTTTTCAGCCATAATACGAATTCCAGCTATGGTTTGGCTTCGTTCTCGCTGGTTGATGTGAAGACGTCAGTGGCGGGTGAAGACTGCATTATAGATTCATTCGAGTATGTTCTTCGCGATGGTGATGGCGATCGCTCGACCGCAACGCTTGAGCTGTGTGGAAAAGATCTGGTGGATGATCAGCCGATCGTTGCCAAGCCTGATACAGTGATTGTTGATGAGACCGTTATGGATCCAACAGATGAAGTCAGCGGTCAGATTGTTGCCAATTTTGGTGACGATGCCCCTGGCTCGTTTGAGGCGACTGGAAATACTTCCTTCCAGCTGGTATCCGGCGCGAAGAACGGCGTTTTGACATCGAATGGTGAGCCCGTAACGGTTAAGGTTGAAGGCAATGACTATGTTGGCCGTTTGGCTGATAACTCTGAAGTCTTCCGTCTGGATCTGAACAAGACGACAGGTGCGTACGAGTTTATTTTGTCACAGCCTGTTGATCATGCGGATGCGACAAATCCTGATGATTTCATGTTCCTGAATTTCGGGGTGACAGTGAAAGATTCAGATGGGGACAGCGCGCCTGTTACGGTTTCTGTGCGGATAGATGATGATGGTCCGACGATCTCTTCCTATGCTGGTGGTCATCAGGAGCCCGCAGATTTTGCGACGCCATTGGTTGTTGAAGGGACGCTTACGCATGATTATGGTTCTGACGGGAACGGCGAGATTCGTCCGCATGGCGGTTTTGTTGCCAAGTCCGTTGTTGGTGGTCCTGCGATCGATCTGACATCGAATGGAGAGCCGATTACCGTTACGCAAACGACTGACGGTTATGTCGGAAAACTTGCGAACGGCACGACAGTATTTGAATTCACGATTGGTGATGACGGCCAGTTCAACTACACGCAAAAGGCCGATGTCGATCATGGTGATGTTGATGTTTTGTGGCTGCAGTTCAATGTCCAGATTGTCGACTTTGATGGCGATACGGCGGATGCGTTTGTGATGATCGACCTTCAGGACGGCACACCGAACCATACGCCTGTTCTTCTGACACCAACGAAAGTTGCGGTTGATGAGAGCGATATGGATCCTAGAGATGAAGCCGGTAACAGACTTGTTGCAGATTTCAAAGGTGACGGCCCAGGTACATTCGAGCCGACGACAGCGAATAATTTCATGCTGATTTCAGGGGCTAAAGATGGCGCGCTGAGTTCTGATGGCGTTCCTGTAACGGTTGCGATTGAAGGCAATGATTATGTTGGCCGCGCGAATGGTACGGAAGTGTTCCGTTTGGATCTGAATAAGACCACAGGCGAGTACGAGTTTATCTTGTCCAAACCTCTGGATCATGCGGATGCAACCAATCCGAATGATGCGATTGAGATTAAGTTTGAGGTTCAGGCTAAAGACAAAGATGGTGATGCCGATAAGGGCTTTATCAATGTTCGTATCAATGATGATGGTCCGACAATCACTTCCTATGCCGGTGGTCATCAGGAGCCCGCAGATTTTGCAACGCCATTGGTTGTTGAAGGCACGCTTGCGCATGACTACGGCAATGATGGCGCGGGTGAAATTCGTCCATTTGGTGGTTTCATGGCCAAGGATGTTGTCGGCGGTCCTGCGATTGATCTGACATCGAATGGTCACCCGATTACGGTGACGCAAACGACAGATGGTTATATCGGTAAGCTTGCGAACGGCACGACAGTGTTTGAGTTCACGATTGATGATAACGGCGCGTATAATTATACGCAAAAAGCCGATGTTGATCATCCAGCGGGCACGGATGTTCTGTGGTTGCAGTTCAATGTTCAGATTGTGGACAATGACGGCGATGTTGCCAATGGATTTGTGATGATCGATCTTCAGGACGGTACGCCTGAGCTTGAAGTTGATGTCAAGGTCAATAACGGCGTGGATGATATCTGCGTTAAGGAAGACGGCGAAGTCGATGTTCCTGTGACCGCGCATTATGAGGGCGGAAACGGAAATGAAGTGATGACGCTTACTCTTACTGGCGTGGCTTCTAATTGGGGCTTTAGTGCTCCTGGTTGGACAAATCTCGGCGGTGGCAAATATTCCATCACATTGCCTGCCGGACAGCATGATTATGCCGGGAACTTTAACTTCGCACCGCCGGCCAATAGCGATGTTGACCTTACGGGTTTGAAAGTTGTGGCGACGATTTATGATCCGGATACAGCGGTTTCGAAGTCTTCTGAGGACAGCTTTAAAGTGTCTACGGATGCGGTTGTTGATGATTTCTCCTTCAAGGGTAGTTTTACCGGCCATGAATGGTCGCATCAAGGCAAGACCTTTGTTTTCACGCAGTGGAGCGAAAGCCAGTGGGCCAAATATGGCGGATCACAATATTTTACTTCACATTCAAAGCTGAATATTACGCATCTTACTTATCCTGATGCAGATGGGTCGGAGTCTTTGAAGTCGATCGTGTTTACATTGCCGGACGCCATTGATGATGTGACACGTCTGTCCATTAAAAATGCTGATGGAACCTATTCCGAAGTGAGTGGCAAGGTTACGAATGCTGCGGGTACGGTCTATACGATTGATCTCAGCGGTATGAGTTATGATGAGGCGGTTGCCTTTATTAAAGGTAGCTTGTATTTGACTTACCAGGGGCCAAGTAATCTTGACGGTCATCATAATGTAGGGGTGACAATCCATTCGTTTGAGAAAAACCTCTCGGGCGGGGAGTGGGATGCAAGTGATAATAACACGAGCTATAGCACCACCATTCCTGTTTGGTATTGTATTTCGCCGCTCGCGATCGATATGGATGGCGATGGTGTTGAGCTGTTGTCACTTGTTGATGGCGTTGCGTTCGACATGAACAATGACGGTGTTTTAGACCAGACCGGTTGGGTCAAGGGCGATGATGCTCTGCTTGCGCTGGATATCAATGGCGACGGCGTTATTAATAACCAGAGCGAGCTGTTTGGTAATAATGACGAAACCAATAGCGGTTTTGGTAATCTTGCCGGTTATGATGATAACGGTGACGGGGTTATTGATGCGGGTGATGCCGTTTTTGATAAGCTGGTTGTGTGGCAAGACGCGAATTCGGACGGGGTTTCCCAGGCGGATGAAATGTTGACCATGCAAGATGCAGGATTGGCGCAAATTAGCCTGAACGCAACATATGTTGACCAGGTGGACCAGCTTCATGAGGGTAATCTTATTACCGAAGTTTCCACTGTTACACGCGCCGATGGCTCGACAGCTGAAATTGCCGATGTCTGGTTTGATTATAATGATGGGTCAGGTGTGGTTCATGGCACTTTCCTTGAAGGCGGCAGCGGTGATGATGTTCTGGTGGGAAGTGAGGGCTCTGATACGCTTTATGGCGGTGCGGGTGCGGATATCTTCCTGTTTGAGACCAGTACTGGCGGGATGGATACGATCACGGACTTTAATGCCGCTGATGGGGATATCCTGGATATTTCCGGGTTGCTTCAGAATTATGATCCGTTGCAAGACAGCATTAATGACTTTGTGTTTGCAACAGAGCAGGATGGTCATACCGTGATATCCGTTGATGCCGATGGCTCTGCCAATGGTGTGAACGCCGTGGAAATTGCCGTTCTTGAGGGCGTTACAGGTTATCTTGATCTGGAAACGATCACAAATAATGGTGAAGCCAAAGTATAGGTTTTAGAATAAGCCCAGCTGCCCTTGGGTTTTTCTCTTCTTAAAAAAAGATCCGCGTCAGAAATGTTGCGGGTCTTTTTTGTTTTTAAATTATGAAAAAACTTGCAATCTTTTCGTGAAAAAGGCATAACACGTTGAGAAAACGCTTGTGGATAAGTTCAATGCCTTTTATGATTGTTAAACGGTTCAAATTTAAACGTTTATTATCCATACAGAATTTAAATTGAGTGAGAGGAATAGCCGCCGTGTCTGCTAATAAAACACTGAAAAAATTATGCTTAACCGTTTCTACTGTGGCCTTGATGGGTATCGGTGCTTCGAGCGCGGTCGCACAGGAAGACGGCCTTCACAAATCTTTGAGCATTAGTCTTAAGGATGCGGTCGCGACTGGCGTTTCTACGAACCCTGAATATGGCGTTGTGGCCGCCAGCCGCAGAGCCACTGATGAGGAGCTGGAGCAAGGGCGGGCATTGTTTAAGCCGTCTTTGGATATGCGGGCGGATGCGGGTTTTGAGCATAGCGACGATCCTTCCACACGTGCAGGCAGAGGCAGTGATACCGAAAATTTGTGGCGGTATGATACGTCTTTGACTTTGACGCAGATGTTGTTTGATGGCTGGGAGAGCAAGTATGAGGTGGAGCGTCAGAAGGCGCGGGTGGCTTCTTCTGCCAATCGTGTGCGGGAGACAGCAGAGCTTGTGGGTCTTTCGATTGTTGAGGCGTATCTTGAGGTGATGCGTCAGCGCCAGCTTTTGATGATTTCCCGTCAGAATGTTGCTGACCACATCGCGATTTTGGATCAAATTCAAGATGGCGTGGATGGCGGACGTTCTACGCAGGCCGATATGGAACAAGCCAAAGCGCGTCTGGCGCAGGCAAAAGCAACAGAAGCGAGTACGCAGGAAGCTTTGCGCGTAGCAGAAGCAAATTATATCCGTGAAGTTGGTGATCAACCAGGTCAGCTTTCCATGCCGTCTATTCCTTATGATGTTTTGTCGGAGGCGGTTGATTCGGAAGTTGAGCAGACTTTGGCGTATAGCCCGACTTTGGATATTTTCGAATCCGATATCGAAGTGGCCTATGCGGAGGCTCATCAGACACGTTCAACATTTTATCCTCAGGTTGATTTCCAGGTGAATGGACGTAACGGCCATGATTTGAACGGAGTGCATGACCGTGATACTTCGGCTTCGGCTTTGGTGGTTGTGAACTGGAATCTGTATCGCGGCGGCGCGGATATGGCGCGCTCACGCGAATTTTTGCATCGTCACCAGCAATCTAAAGAAGCGCGTGCAGAAGCCGCCCGTCAGGTTGAGAATGATGTTCGTCAAACCTGGGCGTCTATGGTTTCTGCCGGTGAACGTGCCCGTCAGTTCGCGGCGCAGGCCGATGCCAATACAGAGGTTGTAAAGTCTTATAAAGATCAGTTCAGTCTTGACCGCCGTACATTGCTTGATGTTTTGGATGCGCAGAATGAGCTTTTTGTTTCGCGCTCCAATACGATTAATTCTGAATTTTTGGAGATGTTTGCGGTTTACCGTCTTTTGGCCTTGAAAGGTGCATTGCTTCCGACCCTTGAAGTCGCGTATCCTAGAGAAAGCAAGGTGGCCTCTGATGATCTTTGGTCTACTGATGAAAAGATGGAAGCGCGTTAATTTTAGGCCTTCTTCCCCTTCTTTTTTCTCACTTTGAGTAAAAGCACGAAAGGCCTGTTTGACGGTGACTCAAAAGCAAGAAGCAGAAGATTCTCAGGATGAGAGCATAGAATCAAACGATCCGGAAAACTCTTCCGAGGCGGTTAGTCCCGAAAAATCCGATGAAACACACTGGCCGTTACAGGCGGATCGTCTCGCTATTCGTGAGCCTCTGGTTGATTGTCTTCGCCTTTTGGCGGGCCATTATGGCCGCAGAACCAGCAATGCAGGTTTAACTGCGGGTCTTCCAATTCCGAAAAACGGGATTACGCCTGCGTTGATTATTCGCGCGGCGGCGCGTGTCGATATGGTGGCACAGCTGGCCGAGCGGAGCCTGAATGCGCTGGCGATTGCTCCGAATTTACCCTGTATGCTCAGTCTTGAGGATGGTCAGGGGTGTATTTTATGGGCGGTGCATTATCCCAAAAAACATCCGCCGAAGAAAATTGAGGGCAAGCAGGGCACGAAGAGCAGTGTCGAAATTCATCCTGAAACCCGTTTTGAAGTGCAGTTTCCGGAAACGCCGGATGAAAAAAAGATTTTGACATTTGAGCAGCTCAAGAATCTTTACACGGGCTATGCGTTTTTTGTGCGGCCGATTGCGCGTGTGGATGACCGCGCGGGGCCAGCGGAGATTGATACGGGGCGGAACTGGTTTTGGGCTTCGTTTTGGCAAAATCGCACGCTGTATACGGAAGTGGCGATTGCGGCGATTGTGATCAATTTGTTCGGGATTGCCGGATCTTTGTTCACCATGAATGTTTATGACCGCGTGGTGCCGAACGGCGATGCGGCACTGGAATCGCTTTATGTGTTGTTTGGCGGAGTTTTGATTGTTTATTTCTTTGATTTTATGCTGCGGAATCTGCGGGCGCATTTTCTGGATCATGCGGGACGTAAGGCGGATGTTGTGATTTCATCCCAGCTTTTCGAGCAGATTATGGGTATGACGATGGTTGATCGTCCGGCCAGTGCGGGGGTTTTGGCCGCGAATATGAAGGAATTTGAAACCTTGCGCGATTTCTTCACGTCCGCGACGATGGTGGCTCTAATTGATTTGCCGTTTGTGCTGCTGTTTATCGGGATTATTGCGATTATCGGCGGGCCGATTGCGTGGGTGCCGCTGGCGGCTATTCCGCTGATTATCGGGATGGGGATTTATCTGCAAGGGCCTTTGTCGAAGGTGATTAAGCAGTCTTTGCATGAATCGGCACTTAAGAATGCGCTTTTGTTTGAAACGATTATCGGGCTGGAAACCATCAAGCAGCAAGCCGCCGAAGGGCATGTGCAGCGTCAGTGGGAAGAGCTGACGGATAAAGCATCACATACATCCGTTAAATCACGTCAGATTGCTTCTTTTGCCCAGAATTGGGCGATGTTTATTCAGCAAGGTGTCAGCGCGGTGATGATCGTGGTGGGCGTTTTTTTGATCAATGACGGTCTTTTGACCATGGGGGGGTTGATTGCCTGCGTTATTTTGTCGGGCCGCGCTATGGGGCCGTTGGCACAAGTGGCGGGGTTGATGACGCGCTTTAGCCAATCAAAGCAGGCTTTGGAACAGCTTGACGCGCTGATGAAAAAGGATGTTGAGCGGCCAGCGGGTAAGCATTTTGTAACGCTGGCGCAGACACAAGGGCGGGTTGAGTTTCGCGACGTTGTGTTTCATTATCCAGGGCAGTCTGTGCCTGCGCTGAATCATTTAAGTTTTATGATTGAACCGGGGGAAAAGGTCGGGATTATCGGCGCGGTGGGGTCGGGGAAAACGACGTTGGAGCGGCTTTTGATCAATCTTTATGTGCCGGCTTCGGGGTCTGTGCAGATTGACGGTACGGATGTGCGGCAGATTGATCCCGGTGATTTGCGCCGCAATGTCGGTGCGGTGCAGCAAAGCCCGCAGCTTTTCTTTGGAAGTGTGCGGCAGAATATCACGATGGGGCATGAAACCGCGCCTGATAGTGCGGTTTTGAAGGCGGCGGAGTTATCGGGCGTGATGGAATTTTTGCGTGATTCGCAAGCGGGTCTGGATACGCAGGTCGGGGAGCGCGGTGAGGCGCTTTCGGGCGGGCAGCGTCAGGCGGTGGCGATTGCGCGGGCTTTGCTTTATGATCCGCCGATTTTGATATTGGATGAGCCGACGGCGTCAATGGATCCTGCATCCGAGAACCGTTTGAAGAAGCGTCTGGATGAGCTTTGTAAGGATAAGACAACGATATTGATTACGCATAAGGGCGCGATGCTGAGCCTTGTTGATAAGCTGATCTTGCTGGATCGCGGGCGTTTGGTGGCGTATGGGCCGAAGGATGATGTTATCCGCAAGTTGCAAGCGCGGCAATTTGGCTCTGAGGCCGAGAATACAGAGGTATAGGGATGAGCGCAGAGAAACCGAAAAAAGCCAGAAGTAAAAAAGATGCGGCTCTTGCGGGGGAGTTGGATAAGGCATTGGGGAAGATTGATCCTGTGCAGGTTCCTGCATCGGAGGCCCGGCAGGGTGACCCGAAAAAGGCGACAATCAATGATAAGGCCGAATGGGACGGCATTCAGGAAAAATGGTTGAAAGATCAGGGGCAGAACGTGACCGCGCATGCACGGCGGTTTTTTGATGCTGATGATGATGTGCCGCTTTCGAAGCATTTCTTGTTGATGGCGATTTGTTCGTTTTTTGTGATTTTTGTAGTATGGGCGAATTTTGCGGCATTGGATGAAGTGACGCGCGGGGAGGGGAAGGTTATCCCTTCGAGTGAAATTCAGGCGTTGCAGACATTGGATGCGGGCGTGGTTGAGGAGTTTTTGGTCAAAGAGGGGCAGCAGGTTAAGGCGGGTCAGGTTTTGGTGCGGCTCAACGCGATTGAAGCCGAATCTGATTTGGGGGCGAATGAGTCGCGATATCTTGGGCTTTTGGCATCGATTACGCGGCTTTCTGCGGAAGCGGAAGGCAAGGCGAGCGTCGATTTCCCCGATGAGGTGAAGAAAGGTGCGCCGCGCAGCGTGACGGAAGAATTAAACGCGTTTAATGCCAATCGTCGTTCCATTCAGGGGCAAAAAGATGTTTTGGATCAGCAGGTGCGTCAGCGCGAGCAAGAGGTGCGGGAGTTGAATACGCGCATTAGTGATACGCGTGGGGTGATTGCTCTGCAGCGGCAAGAAGCAGAAATGATCCGTCCATTGGTGGCGCGGGGGTCTGCGCCAGAACTGGAGCTGTTGCAGCTTGAGCGCGGGATCAAGGAAAAGCAGGCGGAGCTCAATGGTTATACTTCGAGCGTCCCACGGGCGCAGTCGGCGATTTCCGAGGCGCGGGCGCGGATTAACGAGATTGAAAGCAATGCGAAAGCGCAGGCGCAAGCCGAGCTGGGGTCCAAGATGCTGGAGATGAACGAGATTAAGGAGCGTTTGGGCGCGCTGAAGCAGCGTAAAGGCCGGATGGAGCTTAAATCGCCTGTGAACGGGACAATTCAGGAAATTACTGTGAACACGATTGGCGGGGTTGTGCGCCCGGGCGAGGATTTCATCAAGATTGTGCCTGAGGATGATCAGTTAATTATCGAAGCCAAGGTGCGGCCGTCTGATCGCGCGTTTATTTTCCCCGGGCAAAAGGCGGTGATTAAGCTGACGGCTTATGATTTTTCGATTTATGGAGGATTGGAGGGTGAGTTGGTGAATATTTCTGCTGATACGATTGAGGATCAGGAGGGGAATAGTTTTTACCGCGTGAAGCTTCGCACTTACGAAACGGAATTGAAGCGCAAGGGCGAAATTTTGCCGATCACGGTGGGGATGGTGGCGACAGCCGATATTTTGACAGGCAAGAAGACCGTGATGGAGTATTTGCTGAAGCCCTTTATCAAGACCGTCACCAACGCCCTGAGCGAAAGATGAGCTTAGATATTTTTGCTGTGACAGCGTTGCTCGTCACTCAGGTACTTGTTGTACATTTCGTTCCTCGCGCCTTGTCACATCAAAAATCTCGTTGCTCAAAGTTGGTGATGCAAAAATCCCCCGTGACATAACGGCTTTGCGCGGTTAAAACTGACTTATGACACAGACACACGCAAAAACAGATATCAAGATTACTCTTCCTGACGGCGCAATTCGTGAATATGCGCCCGGTATTACGGGGATGGAGATTGCGGAGAGTATTTCAAAATCACTGGCCAAAGTTTCGGTGGCGGTGATGGTGGACGGGGTGCAGCGCGATCTGTCCGATCCTATTATGGTGGATGCGAAGCTGGCGATTATCACGATTGATAGCGATGAAGGTTTAGAGATTATGCGCCATACTGTGGCGGCGCAGCTTTTGGCGCGGGCGGTGAAGAATTTGTATCCAATGGCGAAACTGGCGATTGGGCCGACGATTGAACATGGATTTTACTACGACGTTGAGTTTGAAAAGCCGCTGTCTTCGGAAGACCTTGAGGCGATCGAGAGAGAGATGCGGCGCATTAAAGAGAGCGGCGCCCCGATTATCAAAAGTTTGAACAGCAAGGCGGATGCGATAGCGGCGTTTAAGCAGCGCGGCGAGCCTTACAAGATCGATATTATCGAGCGCGCGCCGCAAGATGGGGATTTCCAGCTTTATGCGCAGGGCGATTGCGGCTTTATTGACCTGTGCCGGGGGCCGCATTTGCCGAGCCTCAAGCATGTTGGCGTATTCAAGCTCATGAACATAGCGGGAGCGTATTGGCGCGGGGATAGTTCGAAGCAAATGCTGACGCGGATTTACGGCACGGCGTGGCGCAATGATAAAGAGCTTCAGGCGCATTTAACGATGATCGAGGAAGCGGAAAAACGCGACCACCGTAAATTGGGCAATGAGATGGATTTGTACCATTTTCAGGCCGAGGCGCAAGGGTCGGTTTTTTGGCATCCGAAGGGCTATGTGATTTATCGCCAGCTGGAGGATTATATCCGCCGCCGCGTGAATGCCGACGGGTATAAGGAAATTAAAACCCCGCAGTTGATTGATAATAAATTGTGGGAGGCCTCCGGCCACTGGGGGAAATACCGTGAGAATATGTTCGTGGTGCCGGATGAAATTCCGCAGGGGTCGGATGATGGTAAGGACTCAGGGCCTATTTTGAGTGATCAGGCGTTTGAGAAGTTGATGGCTTTGAAGCCGATGAATTGCCCCGCGCATGTGCAGGTGTTTAACCATGGCTTGAAATCCTATCGTGATTTGCCGCTGCGCCTGGCGGAGTTTGGATGTTGTCACCGTAACGAGGCGCATGGCGCGCTGCATGGTTTGATGCGGGTGCGGCAGATGACGCAGGATGATGCGCATATATTCTGCACCGAGGATCAGATCACGGACGAATCTGTCAAATTTTGTAATTTGATTAAGCATGTTTACACCGATCTGGGGTTTGAGGATGTGCGGGTTGTGCTTGCACTTCGGCCTGAGAATAAGGCGGGCAGTGATGAAACATGGGATAAGGCCGAAGAGGGCCTGCGCGTTGCGCTGAATAAGGCGGGTCTGGCGTTTGTGGAAGAAGCGGGTGAGGGCGCGTTTTATGGACCTAAGGTCGAATATCATATCCGTGATGCGATCGGGCGGAGCTGGCAATGCGGGACGTTGCAGCTCGATTTTGTGCTGCCTGAGCGTTTGGATGCGTCCTATATCGGGCAGGATGGCAACAAACACCGCCCTGTGATGCTTCACAGAGCCGTTTTGGGAACTCTGGAGCGGTTTATCGGGATTTTGGTGGAAAGTACTGGCGGCAGACTTCCTTTATGGCTCTCGCCCGTTCAGTGCGTCGTGGCGACGATTACCACAAGCGCGGATGATTATGCGCGAGAAGTGTATGAGAAGCTGAAGGCGGCAGGCATCAGAGCCGAGCTGGATATTCGCAGTGAGAAGATTAATTACAAGGTGCGTGAGCATTCAGCGGATGCGAAAGTGCCGACATTGTTTGTGGTTGGGGCACGCGAAGCGGAAGAGCAGACGGTGGCTATTCGGCGGTTGGGTTCTCAGGCGCAGGATGTTCAGGGGCTGGAGCAGGCTGTGTCTGACTTAGTCGCTGCTGCACAGCCGCCATTTTAGATATGAGCACATTACAAAAACTAGATCCTGATTGTGAAAATGCCGATGGGCAGAGCCTTGTTGAGCAGGTGATTATTCCGCGTACGGGGGATATTGGCAATTTCGAGGTTCACCGCGCGTTGCCAAGCCGTCAGCGGCGCATGGTCGGGCCGTTTATATTTTGGGACCAGATGGGGCCGGGGGAGTTTCTGACCGCCCAAGGCGTTGATGTTCGCCCGCATCCGCATGTGTGTCTTTCTACGGTCACGTATTTATTTTCGGGGTCTTTGGATCATAAGGATTCAGTGGGATCGGATATTCGGATTACGCCGGGGGATGTGAATTTGATGACGGCGGGATCGGGGATTGCCCATTCCGAGCGCACAGGATTGGACATTCGGGAAAACCCTTCAGAATTATTCGGGATACAATCGTGGCTGGCTTTGCCGAAAGAGCATGAAGAGCGCGCGCCAGCGTTTGAGCATGTGGGTAAAGCGAAGCTGCCTGAAATGGAATATGACGGCGTGAAGGCGCGGGTGATTATCGGGTCTTTATGGGGGAGATCTGCGCCGACGACGAGTTTTATGGACACGCTTTATGTGGATGTGGCGCTGGAGGCGGGAGCGCGCTTTGAATTACCTGCGGAAACCGAGGAACGGGCCATTTGGCCGATGGGGGGCCGCGTTGAAATTGGCGGCGCGGTTTATGATCCGATGCAGCTTTTGGTGTTTCGGCCGGGGGATCAGATTGTGGTGAAAGCTCTGGAGCCGCTGCGGATGATGGTTTTGGGCGGTGCAGCGATGGATGGCCCGCGTCATATTTGGTGGAATTTTGTGGCGTCGAGCAAAGAGCGCATTGAGCAAGCGAAGGCGGATTGGCGCGAAGGGCGGTTTGCCAAAGTGGTTCATGAGAGCGATGAAATTATTCCTTTGCCTGAAAACTAGTTTGCATTCATTGCGAAGACTCTTGCAAAGCCCCATGAATCCTGCTTATTAATAGGGTTTAAACGCTTATGCGTTATACTGTTTAATAATCGAAACAATTTTAGGAGTTATGACCATCGCTAAACCAGTAGCAAGACCGCCGCAACGTAAGGAAGATTCTACGCGGATAAATGAACGTATTATAGCCTCAGAAGTTCGCGTTGTGGGCGCAGACGGAGAGATGCTCGGGGTCATGAAAACGGAGGCTGCTATAGCTTTGGCAGAGGAAGCGGGGCTGGATCTGGTTGAGGTTTCTCCCAATGCCGAGCCGCCGGTTTGCAAAATTCTCGACTACGGCAAGTATAAATACGAGATGCAGAAAAAGGCCGCTGAAGCGCGCAAAAAGCAAAAGACCGTCGATGTTAAAGAGGTCAAAATTCGCCCCGGGATTGAAGAGCATGATTATCAGGTGAAATTGAAATCCGGTCGAAAATTCCTTGAAAATGGCGATAAAGTCAAAGTGACAATGCGCTTTCGCGGGCGTGAAATGGCGCATCAGCATATTGGGATGGATGTCTTGAACCGCTTTATCGATGATTTGAAAGATGTCGGCAAGGTGGATCTTCAGCCAAAAATGGAAGGGCGGCAGATTATCATGGTGCTGAGTTCTGAAATTTCGTCTTAAGAGTTTTTTGGCTTTTTGCTCATATTCCACAATGCTAAAAACTGTTCATGCATAGCAGCGGCAATTTCTGAATTTTCAATAAGTACGATTTTTTTAGGCGGGCCCCACAGAAGGATGGCGTATTTATTGTCATATACATAATATGGTGTTCTGGGGAATAGCGCTTCAGGAGCCCAGCGGTAATGGTTAATTGGCTCTATAAAACTTTTGTCACCCTCGCACGAAATGAGTTTTGTACGGATTCTATGCTTGATGCGTTTTTCTATAAGTTCTAGCGTTTTACCACCCTGTTCTTTGTAATTTTTTTCAGCGACGCCTGCGATCATAAGCTCATTTTCTGTACCGTTTAATGTATCAAAAATATCATGGAGCAGACGGATGAGACTATCTTCGCCTTCAAAAATTTCAGCTTTCAGAACGGACGAGCGTAATTTCACACCTGGCCCGTCTGTAAATTCTACACCGGCATCTTCTAGCGCGCGTTGGATAGCGGTCATTGTGGCTTGCTTGGGGTTGGAAATGCGGCGCTCTAATATGTTTATAGAGGGTTTTGATAAGCCTGAAGCATTCGCTAAATCGTCTTGAGTCCAG
This sequence comes from uncultured Micavibrio sp., assembly GCA_964350435.1. Taxonomy (GTDB): domain Bacteria; phylum Pseudomonadota; class Alphaproteobacteria; order Micavibrionales; family Micavibrionaceae; genus TMED27. The sequence goes on along the minus strand of CAYGJS010000007.1, from coordinate 13,246 downwards.
TCTAGGAGCGCCCGCGCGGCCTTAATTTGTTCAATTGAAATCATATTTTTACTCATATTTTTCAATAGTATAGCACAGTATCCTTAATTTTTTACGAAAAAAACATAATTAGATACGCAAAATAAATTGACATAATGTTATTTTTATGATTAAATCATTTTTAATTAAAACTTAAACGTAAATTAAATAGGAGAATGGTTATGAGTAAGAGTGAATTTGATAAAAGGGCTGCCTATCAATTAAACGTCGTTCGCCAAGAACTTGATGTTTTGGCTTTAGATTTAAGAGAAGCTTTTAATTTTCATGAGACAGGAAGAGGTGCCGCTTTAGATGTTTTGAATATTGTGGGTCCGCTATACACTAAGGGAGAATTTAGGCGTGCAATTCAAACGGGCTTAGCAAAAGATCCAGAAGCTAATACAATTTTCTTTGATTTCCTTGGGGCTGCCTTAGGTGCCTGGGGTGGTAGAACACGATTCGCGGTTTCTACGTGTTCTTCTAATGAGGGCGAAATGACTTACCGCCTTTCCGAACTTAAATTCCTATCTGGAGAGGTGCGTGATTTTGAGGATTTTGATGATCCTTTGGTGCTTATTGATAATATATCTGAAAAATATTGCTATCATATTGGGCGTGCTTATGGTGATTTAGTTGAAGAGCAAAAAGCTTTTTTCAAAATGAGAGCGGCTCGTCTTGTTGGTGACACAAACGTTACTTCTAAGGCTGGTGGTCAATTTACAGCTGATATGTAGGACTGACACGCACTTAACAGAAAAGGGGCATTGCGGCCCCTTTTTTTATGCGTATTTCTGAAGGAGGGTTCTTAGACCTGTCCTTCAATCCATTCCTGAAGCTGGGCTTTGGGCATGCCACCGGCTCTGCTGCCTACGACTTCACCGTTTTTGAAGATAATTAAAGTCGGTACGCCGCGCACGCCATATTTTGATGGGGCTTCGGGGGCGTCTTCTATATTGACCTTGACGATCTTGACCTTGCCAGCCAGATCGCTGGCGACTTCATCCAGAACAGGTGAAAGCTGTTTACAGGGGCCGCACCATTCTGCCCAAAAATCTACGACAACGGGTGTGGAAGATTTCAGAACTTCGGCTTCAAAGTTATCATCGGTGACGGCTACGGTGGACATGGACCTGATCCTTTTAAAATATGTTACACAACTCAATATAAGATACACGGATTAGAGTTCAAGGGGCATTAAAATCGCCCCGTCTGTCCACAATAAAGCGCATTTTATGGCGCGGCCCGGGTAGATGTCTTTCAGGATTTCGGCATACAGGCCAAGCTGGTCGCGATAAATTTGCGGGATTTGCGCGGGGGTTTTGGGCGGCGGGCGGTTGGTTTTAAAATCGATAATCAAGATTTCATCTTGCGTGATGAGCAGGCGATCAATCTGGCCACTCACAGGCTGGTTTGTAGGTTTATGATAGCCGGTGATCGGGACTTCGGCCATGGAACCTTCGCCAAAAATTTTGGTGAATTGCGGGTTTTTGAGAATCGCGAGGGTTTCGGCGGCGATGTTTTCGCGGATGGTTTCGGGGAGTTCGCGACCATAATGGGCGAGGTAGGAGGCGGCTTTTTCTGCCCAGATTTCCTGCGGGAGATCGGGAAGAAGTTGCAGGAGCTTATGCGTTAAATTGCCGCGCAGGAAGCGATTGGCGGCCAGCCCAGAAAGGGGGGAGGCGGCAGTATCGTCTATATGCGAGGGTCTTAGGATCGCGCTGCTGTCATCTTCTTTATCCGCAGGGGTGTATATCCAGTCGGGTAAATCGTGAATATCCAGATTTTGCTGCGGGCTGTCGGGTTTAATGCGGTCAGCCTCGCGGGTTTGTTGTGTGAGGTAAATCGTATTGCCGTTTTCGCTTTCTGACAGCGGGGAAAGGGTTTTGAAACCTGCGCGCATCAGGGTGTACCAACAATCTTCGGCGGGGTCGCGTTTGCCTTTTGCGCCGCAAATGATGAGGCGGTCTTCGGCGCGGGTCATGGCGACATAGAGGAGGCGGCGGTATTCTTCGAGGCTTCGGATTTCGAGTTTTTGTAAGGCGGTTTGAAAAATTTCAGGGTCCATGTTTTTGCGCGGTGACCATAGAGGAAGGGGTAAGTTTGTTTGTTTGGGCCAGAGCAGACGTTTATCCGCTTTGGTGGGGGCGGATTTTGGCGTTGAAATTGTATCGGGCAGGATGACGATGGGGGCCTGCAGGCCTTTAGAGCCGTGGATGGTCATGATGCGGATTGCGCCGCCCGCGTCTTCGCCTTCGCGTTTAATCTCGGTGGTGTCTTTGCCGCTTTCGGGATCATGGGCGGCGATGAAATGCTGCAGGCTCTGGCTTTCTTCTTTTTCAAATTCTATGGCGAGGCGCAGCCATTCTTCCAGCGGGTCCATGGCATCTGCACCGAGGCGGGCGGAGAACGCGCGGCGGCCGCTGGCGTCGTTGGCGGGGCAAGGGTTTTGTAACAGGCCGCAGAAAAAAGCGTAAGGGCTTTTGCTGCGCGCGGCGGATATGAGATTGCGGAGATAGGTTTTGGTTTTTTTATCCGCGCTTTGCAGGCAACTCTCATACAGGCTGGCTTCGCGGTTATGACTGAGGGTGAAGAGCGTGTCTTCATCCATGCCGATGAGCGGGGATTTTAGAAGGCAGGCGAGGGTCAGGTCATCATGCGGGCAGAGGGCGAATTTTGCAGCCGCCAGCAGATCAAGCACAGCGATCTGATTGCCGAGAATCATGCGGTCTGCACCATTGACCGGCACGCCGAGTGTTTTGAGGGCGCGGCTGATGCGTTCGACCAGCGCGCCACGGGTGCGCACGAGAATCATGATGTCATCGGGGCGGATGGCGCGTTTGCGGCTGGGCAGTATTTCGCCAGAATCGATCCAGTGTTTTATGGTTTGGGCGATTTGGAGGCTGAGTTTTTGTGCAGCATTTTCTTGGGTGTAGACAGTGATCGGTGGTTCCCAAAGACTCTGGCTGGGCGGGTCTTCGGCTTCGGTGAGCGGCCAGAGTTCGATCTGTCCGGATTGGCCGATGCGGTAGCTGTCGTGTTTTATTGCGGCGGCGGAGACTCCCTGGCGGATATATCCGGGGGCGAAGGTGCTGTCCACTGTATCGAGAACGGCTTGGGTGGAGCGGAAGGAGATGTTGAGGTTGACCTCGTCCCATGCTTTACCGGATTGTACGACTTTATGGGCGAAATATTCGCGCATGGCGGCGAATTCTTCGGGGGAGGCGCGCTGGAAGCTATAGATGGATTGTTTTTCATCCCCGACGACGAAGGTTGTGCGGGCTGTTTCATGCGCGTTTTCGCCGTCGAAAAAATCGTCGCAAAGCGCTTTGATAATTTGCCATTGTTCAGGGTTGGTGTCTTGGGCTTCGTCGATCAGAATATGGTCGAGGCCCTGGTCGAGTTTATATTGCACCCATGCGCTGCGGCCATTCAGGAGGTCGAGGGTTTTGAGGATGAGGTCGTCGAAATCGAGCGCGCCTTGTTGTGATTTCAGTGCGTCATATTGATTGAGAATGGTTTCGCAGATATTGAGCAGATCGGCGGTGAGGCGAGCGGATTCTATGCGCTTCAGGTGGTCAAGGATTTTGAGGATGCGCTCGGCTTCTTCGGTCAAAACTTCGAGTGCTTCGGGGTTATTAATGATGACATCTTTGCCAGCCAGTTTGGCGAGGCGTTCATCTTTGGTTGTTAGGAAGGCGGATTTGTACTCGCCAAAATAAGTGGGGCGTGCTTCGGCTGTTAGCGAGAGTAGATGCAAGATTTTTTCTCCTGCGCCTTGATTGGTTTTGTTGCCAATATCGAGCATGGTTTGTGCAGCATTTTTGAGAGCGGCGTGATCGAGGGCGGCATTATTTAAAGAATCAAACAGGGTTTTTTGCCGCGTGTCTTCAGGATGGATTTCAAGCATATCGCAAAGCGCAGCATGGAGATTTTTGTCTTTATTATGAATCGCTTGAATCTCTTTAAATTGTCTGCGTTCGGAGGTGATGTTTTGCAGCAAAGACTGGAATTGATCTTCAGTTATGGCGGTGCCTATTTTTTGAATGGCTGCGGTGAGAGTGTCTTGCGGGTCGCGGCTACTGGCGCGCTCGAAAATGGTTTGTGCAGCGCGGGTGAGGAGCTGGGCCGCTCCTTGTTCCTGGAGGGGTTTAAAGTTTGGGTTGATGCCGGCTTCGAGCGGGAAACGGCCGAGAACGGATTGGCAGAAGGCGTGGATGGTCATGATTTTCAGGCCACCGGGCACATCGACGACCTGGGCGAAGAGTTTACGGGCGGCTTCTATTTCATGCGATTTTGCCGGGCGGCCATAGAGATTTTTGAGGTCTTCATGCAGTTTTGTTTCTTCGAAAACCGCCCAGTTGCTGAGGGTTTTTGAAATGCGGAGTGCCATTTCTGCTGCGCCGGCCTTGGTGAAGGTGAGGCAGAGGATTTTGTGCGCTTGCGTGCCTGGCGCGCCGCTGTCACGTGGGAGCAGGAGGCGGAGCACGCGGTCGGTCAGGACTTTGGTTTTGCCTGTGCCGGCGGAGGCGTTGACCCAGACGCAGCTTTCGGGGTTTGATGCGCGGCGCTGGAGGACGTTGGGGTCGAGGGGGCGCGTATCTTCGGCTTTTTCGGCTTCCTGTGCGGCGATGTTATAGGCTTCGGACATTTATGCGGCCTCCGTGTCGGTGTCGGCGTCGGGGTCGAGGACGGACCATTCCTGCACGCGGGCAAGGTGGAGATAGTCGTTAAAGCGCGGAGCTTTATCGGGGCGCGGGAGGCTTATATAGGGCGTATCGTTTTGTGCGAAAATATCGAGGAGGTTTTGAAAATTATTCCGTGTTTCTTGCAGCAAATTCTTGTCAAATTTGGTGGAGGTGATTTTGCCGCCGCCATTGCCGCCATTTAGCAGCCAGTATTCAAGTTTGGAAATGGTGGCGGGCGGTGTTTTTGAAAACGCGCCGTTTTGCAGCATCAGGGCTTCGAGCGGGAGCTGCGGGTATTCGCCTTCAATGATTTTGTTTTTTGTATATGCGCCGCCGGATTTGTAATCGATGATGACTGCGCCATGGGCGTCTTTATCGATGCGGTCGGCGATGCCCGAGAGAGTAAATTTACCTGCAGGGGTCGGTAGCGTCCATTCGCCTTTTTCTTCTGTAGAAATGTTTTGATGGGTTTTGCGGCGCGTGCGCTCGCTTTCCACGAACCAGTTGGCGATATTTTCAAACCGGGCGAGCCAGAGTGTCCAGTCTGCGGGGTTTTGGCGGCGTGATTTCAAGACTTCAAGGGCGAGGTTTTGTAGAATTTCCGGGGCGTTATCTGGGATTTCACGGGGATGGGCCAGGGTAAAGTCTTGTAAGATTTTGTGCAGAACTTTGCCTTTTTCGCGAGTGTCAATCGGGGCTTCCAACGCATCGAGTTTTTTGAGTTTGAGGATCGCGGAAGCGTAGGTGATATAGGGGTCGCGGAGCCAGTCCTCGATTTTTGTGACGGAGAGTCTTTTAGGGCGTGCGTTTGCAGGAGGCCGGGTTTCCGGCCTTTCTACGGGGCAGAAATCTGCTGCTTCGTCCATAATTTTGCGCCAATGTGATATGCGGGATGCGTTTAGGGCGCGCGTTTTATCAATGCCGCAGCTTTGCATGACGGCATCGAGGCGCTGGAGCCAGCGGGCGGGTACGGTCGGCGCGCCGCCGAGTTTAAGGCTCCGGGTGAGGGCGAATTTGGGGGCGCAGAGGCCTTGGGTGAAGTCATGGGCGGCGAGGCCAATGCTGCGCTCTGGGGCAGGCAGGCCGAAGGATTTTCGCATTGGCCGGCTCATCCACGGATCTGCGCCCGGGTCGGGCGGCCATGTCCCTTCGTTCAGGGAAGCAAGAATCACGAGGTCAGCATCGATCAGGCGGGCTTCGAGTTGGCCGAGGATATGCAGGCGCGGGTGGGTGCCGAAGGCAGGGCGGATCGTAACGGATTTTAAAAATGTGCTCAGGATTTGTGCATAATTTTGTGCGCGGATTGGGGGCATGGAAGGGGCATTTTGCAATAATTCAGCAAAAAATGAAGAGGCGGCTTGGCCTTCTTGGCCTTGCCAGAGCGCGGCTTCGCCGACGAAGTTTTGTACGATTTCAATATGGGTTTTCAGCAGCGCATCAAAGTCGCAGTATTTTTGATTTTGGTAGAGTTTGTACAAAGGCGTGAGGGCGTTTGATATTTCACCTATGGCTTTGATAGCGCTGATTTTTATTTGTTCATCCAGGTCTTTACGGTTTTGGATGTGGGTTATCAAGCCCTCGTGTCCTTTGGGCGGTTTTTGGCCTCTGAGCGCGAGGTCGAGTGCGTTGGTATTTTGCCCTGTGATAAAGGGATGTTTGATCAGGGCGAGGAGGTCGAGGGGGGCGTAATCGCGTTCGCAAGTTGAGGCGATACGGAGTAGAAATTGGCCGAGGGGGCTGTTCAAGAGCGGGGTTCCGGCAGAATCATCAAGAGCAATGTCCCATCGGGATACGGCTTGGCGGATACGGGCGGCAAGGGTGCGGTCAGGCGTGACGACGCAGGCGGTTTCGCCGCCTCGGGTTAAGGTTTCGCGCAGCAAGAGCGCGATGGTTTCGGCTTCGTCCTGTTCATTTTCGCAAGTGTAGAGTTCAAGATTTTTGAATGCGCTTGAAATTTTTGCTGCGGTTTTGGCGTTAATTTGCGTCCATTCTTTCGTGGTTTCGGCAGGGCGCATGATCTCGCGGCATAGGGTTTTGCGGGGAGATACTGCCGGGCTGCCGAGGGTTTTTGTTTCTGTGCGCGCCGCGCCGATAAAATCCAGCAGGCTTTTAAATCCATATTGCGGGTGGGTTTCGTCAAGGGCTTGCCAACTTTCTTCGTCGATCTCGGCGTCAAGCCCGGGCAGGATAACCTGACCATTCTTAAGGTGGCTGATGGTTTTCAAAAGAGTGCGGGTGGCGGGAATAGAGCCTGTGGTTCCGGCGGCGATGACGGGGAAGACCGGCGGGCTTAGTGTCCAATGTTCACTGAGGGCGAGGATCAGGCGATTGCGGCGGTCGGCGGAATCGATTGCGCCCAGTTCTTCAAGAATTTTAGGCCATTCTTTGCTGAGGATTTCAAGGAATTTCAGGGTGATTTGCCAGTGATCGGCGAATTCTTCGGGGACGAGGGTCGATAATTTTCGCATGTCCAGATTTTCGGTGTGGATTTGATCCATGAGAAAGCCGAGGGCTTTGGCGAGTTCCAAGGCTTGGTCGAAGCCGCCTTTGAAATCTTCGCGTGCGTCTATCAGGCGGGCGAGCAGGATCTGGCGTTTGAGCGGTGAGAGCGCGGGTGGGAGGGTCAGAGCCAGTTCACCGAAGGGCGAGGAGAGCGCGAGTTCTTCTTCGTCGATATCGCCGAGAGGCTGCATTTGCGGCAGGATCATAGCTTGCCCTTTGCGGAGTTCAAGGAAGGCTTCGCGCAATATGCGGCAGGCGCGTCGGGTGGGCAGAAGTACGCGCATTGCGCTCAAGGATTCGGGGTTGTCTTTGGCTATATCCCAAATATGGGTGGCCAGGGTTTTGGCAAAGGGTGCGCCGGCGCGGATGTTATAGAGATTAGCGCGCGGCATAATGATTATTCACCTTTTCGAGGTCATTGGGGGTGGATATATGATGCCATGCGCCTTGGTGGATGAGGCCGAAGAGGCGGCCTTCTTCTTGCGCTTTGTCCATCAGTTGAAGATATGAAAACGGGCTATCGGGCGCAGTTTCAAAGATGCGGCCAGCATTGATGCGGATAGAGGTGAACATATATTTTCCGCTTTGGCTAAAAGAGCGGGCGGCTTTGCCATCCTCTTCGATATCATAATCGCCGACGCCGCGGGTGAGGGTCATGGTGTCCACGGGTTGCAGGAGCATCAGGATATCCATGTCTTTCGGGTTCCAAGCGTTTGCAAGGGCTTGCAGGGTGTTTTGGGCGTGCGCATTTTCCCATACGGAATCGCCGCTGAGGACGAAGAAGTCTTCATTTGCGCTTTCTCCCCAGAGTTTGATCCCGTTTTTCAGGCCGCCGCCGGTATCGAGAATTTCGGGTTCGTGGGAGAGCAGGATATCGGGGGCGAGATTGCTGCGTCGCATAAGCGCCTCGCAATGACGCTGTAACATCTCGGCTTTGTAATGGGTGTTGACGATGCAGGATTTTACGCCGATAGAGCGGAGCTCATCCAGCGCGTAATCGATCATCGGCTTGCCGCCCACCTTCACCATCGGTTTGGGGGTGTTATCTGTGTATGGGCGCAGACGCTTGCCGAAACCGGCGGCCAGAATGAAGGCTTTATCGGGGGTCATTTAAGTTTCTTCGATTAGAATCTCTCTTATTTCGGGTTCATTGTCGACTGCGGCGAGGGTGATGTCCAGTCTGTTGGTGGGGGTGAGGCCGGCGAGCCGCTCCGGCCATTCAACAATCGTGATGCCTTCGGCCAGTGCATCGTCCCAGCCCAGCTCGAAAATCTCTTCCGCGTCTTCGAGGCGGTAAAGATCGAAATGGAAGACGGGCGCAATCGGCGCATCATAAGTCTGGACGAGGGTGAAGGTGGGGCTGGGGACTTCCAGGCTTTCGTCTTCGCACAAGGCGCGGATCAGAGCGCGCGCGAAAACGGTCTTGCCCATGCCGAGCGTGCCATGCAGGCAGATGAGCTGTCGCGGTTTTAAGTTCGCGGCGAGATTGCGCGCGGCGCGGGCGGTGTCGTCGGGGCTTTTTGAAATGATTTTCATATCTTTGGTATAGGGTTAAGCGGCTGAAAAAACAAGGTTTTTTATATGCGCTGCACAAGGTTAAAGTTTAGGAAAATTAGGCGAAAATGTGCTATGATGAAGTTATGAGAGTGATGATTTTAACGGCTGCATTGCTGGCTTTAACCCCCGTAATAGCGCACGCCCAGAACGAAAATTTAGATATTGTCGATCAGCCGATTTGCTTTGCGGTCGTCAATATGTCCGATCATTCAATGAACGGTGATTTTTCAACCGATTATTATACGAATGAGCAGGGTATCAAGGCGAAGCATCGCTCGAATTTCCGCCTCCAGCCTGCGGGAAGCAAGGATGAGGCCGGTAAGGCTTTGGATCGCTCGGAGTTTTGTTCTTACGGGCCGTTTTTGCCTGACCGGATGCTGACGCTGCGCTTGCGGACGCTTTTTCCGGTGTTTGAATGCAAGACCCGCGTGGATACGGGGCGTGAGATTTTGCTTAAAAGCGAGCGGCGCGCCGATGACACCGGGGTTCAGATGTGGGCGGAGTGTTTTGATAAAGACGGTAACCCTACGCCGCGCCCTGCAGAATAATCCGATCAGATACTGGCCTTTTGCTTAATGGGCAGTTTTATATTGGTTTGTACCGAGATGAAGGGTATGAACAGGCGCACTGTTGTGCCGTTTCCGGGTTTGCTGTCCAGATCTACGGTGCCGCCATGCAGGGCCATAATGTTTTTTACCAGTGATAATCCGAGGCCTGCGCCTGAGCGGGAGAGACCGGCTTCGAGGCCTGCGCTTTGGGCGCGTTCGAAGGGTTCAAAAATCCGCTTGCGGTCTTTTTCCTGAATGCCGACGCCGGTATCTTGAACATTGATTTCGAGGCCTTCTTTTAATTTTTTTACGGTCATATTGATTTCCCCACCATCGGGTGTGAAGTTGATGGCGTTGCGGATAATATTGAACAGAGCTTGTTTGAGGCGTTTTTCATCGGCGGAGATTTTACCGATATTTTTGGCGCAGGACAGATGCACTTCGATATCTTTTTTGCGTGCCCAATCGTTGACCAATTCGGTGATGTTTTGCATCATGTCATAGATGCTGATGTCTTCGCGTTGCAGGGTCATATAACCGGCTTCGAGGGTGGCGAGATCGAGAATATCGTTAATGAGCTCCAGAAGGCGCTGGCTGGCCTTATGGGTGTCGCGGGTATATTCTTTTTGTTTTTCATTGAGGGGGCCGAAAAATTCCTGATCGAGAATTTCATTAAAGCCCATAATCGCGTTGAGCGGGGTTCTGAGCTGATATGAGACATTTGCGAGGAAGTCGAGCTTGAGCTGTTCTGCGGCTTCGAGCGCAGCATTTTTTTCCCGCAAAGCGTTTTCGACGCGCACCGTGTCGGTGACATCTGAATATGTGATGAGTACGCCGCCATCGGGCAGGGGAACGGTGGTGTAATCGATCAGCGTATTATCCGCGCGTTTCAGGCGGCCCTCGTGCATCATCCGGTCGAGTGCCTTGGAGGTGAGTTCTTCCTGACGCTCTGCCCATTCGTCTTTTTTGAAAAACGGCGAGAGTTTTTGCACCAGTGAGCTGATATGCGGCTGGCCATCCAGATCTTCGGGGTGGAGGTTCCAGAGTCTTCCAAAAGCAGGGTTGCAGAGTTTCAGGCGGCCATCACCGCCATACACGGAGACTGCTTCGCCGAGATTGTCGAGTGTTTCTTTTTGCACGGCAATCAGGGTGTTGTAGGAGGATTCCAGCTCCAGCCTGCTGGTGACGTCTTCGAAGGTTATCATCAGCCCGCCCATGGAATGAGGGATGACGAGCATCCGCAGGGCACTGCCGTCGGGGAGATAGAGCATGTCTTCAAAAGGGTCGATCAGCGAGGTGAACATATCGAGCCAGCTTTGTTTGAATTTGCGGAAATCCGCTTGTTCGGGCAGTCTTCGGGTTTCGCGGAGTTTTTCCATGATGTCGCCGAGTTTCGGCTTGGTGTTCAGCCAGCCGCCTTCAAGGCTCCAGAGTTGAGAAAATGCAGAGTTATAAAATTCTAGTGTTTCGTCATTACCGAAAATAGCGATGGCGGAGCGGAGTTGTTCCATCAATTCCTTGTTTGAGGATTGGTAGCGGATCAGTTCGGTTTGCAGTTCTTCTTCGGCGGTGATGTCTTCGGCCAGACCCAGAGTGAGACCGACCTGGGTGAGCGGAACCTCCTTGATCTGCATGAGAAGGCGTTTGCCGCCGATGACGATGTGGGCTTTTTCGCTTTGGGTTTGTTTTGTGCGAACGGCGAGGGCGGCCAGTTCGGGGCCGAGGAGGGGTTTGTCTTTTGTGGTTTTGGTTTGGCGGATTTTTGCGGGTAATTCTTTTTGTTGTTCCAGAATGTCTTTTTCCGTGTGGCCGACGGCGTCGCTATAGGCGCGGTTGACCCAGAGCAGCGTTCCCAGTTCATCGCGCAGCCAGCGCGGGGAGGGGATGGCTTCGAAGGCTTGCTCAAGGCGTTTGAGGCGTTTGTCGCGGTCATGTTTTTTGCGGTTAAAGGCGGCGGTGGCGTGTTCGTTTTCAGTAATGTCCTCGACCCACAGGACGGTGTATTTATCTTGTCCGCTCAGATCGGTGCCTTGAGAGCCCGAGATTTTGTATATTTTGCTGGAGTCGTGGTTTCTGACGATTGTTACGAAGGGCGTGGCGTTTTCGCGCAGGCGTTCGAACAGACCTTCAATCGCGGCAGAATCAGCCGGCGACAGGCGGTTTTGGATATCGGCGAGGGTGCGGACGGTTTCAAGACCGAGGATTTTGCAAAAGCCGCTGGAATAGGCGACGCTGCGGTCTTTACCCCAGCCGCAATATTCACCCGGGAAGGCGGCGAGGAAGGCCTCAAGCCGGGCTTTTTCATCGGCGCGGGGGGGCTTGCCGAGCGTTGGGATCAGGCGGTTGAGAAAGCTTGGCTTTTTGTCTGTAAGGTTTTGGGTCACGAGAGAGAGTTTAGATCAGCAAAAGCCCGAAGAACAAGAGCGATCTTCGGGCTTTCGAAATTTATAATCACCAGGGGTGATTGCTGATTAATAGCGGTATTCGTCTTTTTTGAACGGGCCTTTGACGGCGACGTCGATGTAGTCGGCTTGTTCTTGTGAAAGGACGGTCAAGGTTGCGCCGACTTTTTCAAGGTGCAGGGCGGCGACTTTTTCATCCAGATGTTTCGGCAGTACATAGACCTTGTTGTGATAGTTGGCGGCGTTTTTCCAGAGCTCGATCTGGGCGAGGGTCTGGTTTGTGAACGAGGCGCTCATCACGAAGGAGGGGTGACCCGTTGCACAGCCAAGGTTGACGAGGCGGCCTTCGGCGAGAAGAAGGATCTTTTTGCCGTCGGGGAATTCGATCTGGTCGACTTGGGGTTTGATGTTTGTCCATTTCATGTTGCGCAGAGGCTCAACCTGAATTTCGTTATCGAAGTGGCCGATATTACAAACAATGGCGTTGTTTTTCATGGCGCGCATGTGGTCCACAGTGATGATGTCTTTGTTCCCTGTGGTGGTGACGAAGATATCGGCGCGCGGGGCGGCGTTTTCCATGGTGACGACTTCGAAGCCTTCCATAGCGGCTTGGAGCGCGCAGATGGGGTCAACCTCGGAGACCATAACGCGGCATCCGGCTTGGCGCAGGGATTCAGCGGAGCCTTTGCCGACATCGCCGAAACCGCAGACCATGGCGACTTTTCCGGACATCATGACATCGGTTGCGCGGCGGATGGCATCTACGCATGATTCGCGGCAGCCGTATTTGTTGTCGAATTTTGATTTTGTAACCGAATCATTGACGTTAATCACGGGGGCTTTGAGTGTGCCTTTTTTCGCAAGCTCAACGAGGCGCATCACGCCTGTTGTGGTTTCTTCGGAGATTCCCTTAACGCCGTCCATGAGTTCAGGTGTTTCTTCGTGCATACGCACGGTCAGATCTGCGCCGTCATCGAGAATCATGTTGGGAACCCAGCCATTGGGGCCTTTAATGGTTTGGTCGATCGCCCAGATGAATTCTTCCTCGCTCATGCCCTTTTTGGCGAAAACAGGCACGCCCGTGGCGGCAATCGCGGCGGCGGCGTGGTCCTGGGTTGAGAAGATGTTACAGCTGCTCCAGCGGACTTCTGCGCCGAGGGCGGTGAGGGTTTCGATTAAAACCGCGGTTTGGATGGTCATGTGCAGGCACCCGGCGATTCGCGCGCCTTTGAGGGGTTGTTCACGACCGTATTCTTCGCGCGTGGCCATCAGGCCGGGCATTTCGACTTCCGCCAGTTCAATTTCCTTGCGGCCCCATTCGGCGAGGCTTATATCTGCGACCCAATAATCATTTTCCAAACTCTTTGGAACTGCGCTCATAATGTCTATCTCCTTTAAGATTCTTTAATATGCGGCGTATAATCTAGGTTTTGTGCGGGTTAATCAACCCCTAAACCGTGTTCAAATGTTTTAAAAAAATTGGGGCTGTACCAGATAACTAGCCCATATAATGTTTAACCCATTGTTTAATTTG
>CAYGJS010000006.1:0-89915 GCA_964350435.1 uncultured Micavibrio sp. | reverse complement strand
GTCAAGTATGATACGCGTTTAATGGTGAACACCAACGCATCCCTGATGAAAGGCAAGATGCTTGAGGATATGGTGAAGTATAAGTTCGACTATATCATCGTATCTTATCATGCCGGTACGCAGGACGGGTATCAGGCGATTATGACGGGCAAGATCGACAAGGTGAATGACAACCTTGCGGCTTTGCGCGATAAAAAACGTGAGATGGGACATAAACAGCCCGTTGTTGCGTTTAACTTTGCCTTGCAGCGCCTGAATTCTGACGAATATGAAATGATTCTTGAACGCGCCAAGGAGCTGGAGGCGGATCATGTGATTGTGAACCGGTATTACGGCGGGCGGAATAAGCTTCAGGATAAGCTTGTGTCCTATGAATATAATATCGAAGAAGGCAATCAGGTTCTCGATGATATTTATGCGAAGGCGAAAGGCATGGGCGTGAAGCTTCAGCCTGAAAAGCCAGAATACTGGGAAACGCCAGCGGAAGAAATTTCCTGGGATGAGAATGATATCAATGAGAATTTCAAGTGTGAACTGCCGTGGACGGATTTGCATTTCAACCCCGTTTTAGATCGAGCGAATTCGCATTATGTGGGGGTTTGCAATCGCGCGGAGCTGTTTAAAATTGATTATAATTTGCTCAATCTCTCAACGCCTGAAAAGGCCGATAAACTCTGGAATCACTCTGTGCTGAAACATTTGCGGGAAACCGTGAATAAGGGCTGCGATTCCATGAACCCGCTTTGCCGTTTTTGTAAAAACAATAATCGCGCCGATTTGCGGAATGTGAATTCAGACCTTTATGCGCAGAAACGTGACGAGGCCGTTGAGGCGTTCTTCACCGAGTATCATGCGAAATACACGCCTGAAGAGATTGCAGGTTTGGAAATATTGGAAAAGAACCCATACGAGGATAAAGGCTTTAAAGACAAGCTGGATGAGCTTGCGAAGCAAGAAACTGCCGAAAAACGTCAACTTGATAAAGCCCTTGACGAGGAGGCTTTAGAAAAGGCCTCATAAAAGCGTTATGCGCATTCACATACTTTATGATTTTAGGCTGGGTCCGTGGGGCGGTGGCAATCAGTTTCTGAAGGCTCTGAAAGGGGCTTTGATAGAAATGGGAGTGTATGAAGATATCTTCGAGCGGGCAGATGTCATAATTTTTAATTCCCATCATTTTGGAGAGGATTATAAAGGGCTGGAGGCTCTTTATCGTTTAAAGCATGATAATCCGAAAGCGCGGTTTATTCACCGCGTTGATGGGCCGATACAGCTTTATCGTGGTTCGGGCGCGAAAGTGGACCGCCTGATTTTCGAGGCGAATTCAATATTGGCGGATGCGACCGTGTTTCAAACGGCATGGAGTTGCGAGCAAAGCTTACAGCTTGGTCTTGCCCCTGCTCGCCCTTACGGGATTTTCTTGAATGCACCCGATCCTTCGATTTTTCATCCGCCGAAAAAGCCGCGTGGGCGCGGAGAAAAGCTTAAAATTATTGCCACAAGCTGGGCGGCGAATATGAATAAAGGGTTTGATGTTTATCAATATCTGGATCAGGCGCTTGATTTTTCTAAATATGAGATGACGTTTATAGGGAATTCACCGATTGAATTTAAAAATATTCGAAAGTTCCCGCCGATGAAGAGTGCGGATTTGGCGGATCAGCTGCGCGGGCATGATGTGTTTATCACCGCCAGCCAGAATGATCCGTGTTCTAATTCTCTGACTGAGGCCCTGCATTGCGGCCTTCCAGCCCTTATTCGCAATAGCGGCGGGCATAGTGAAATCGTGCGCGAGGCGGCTTGCGTTTTTAATGATAAGGCGGATGTTTTGGCGGCGCTTGTGCGGATGGAGGAAAATTATGAGGCATACAGGGCGGCGATTAATATGCCAAGCATTGGCGAGATTGCGCAGAATTATGCGGATTTTGCGAAGAGTTTGACTGAGCCGCCTAAGGTTTTAAGCGCGGAGGATGCGGAGAAGCTTAAGGTGCGTTTGAAACGGGCGGCGTTCTTCTCGCGGATTGAGGGCGGCATTAAACGGCGTTTGGGGATGGCGTCATGAGCAAGCGGCTTGTTCTGTTTTTTACGCATGATGTGTGTTTGAACACATGGAAAAACAGTGGCATGCTGAGCCGCGAGGTACGCCCTTATCAGGAATTGGCTCGCCAAGGATGGGATGTTTCATTTGTGACATATGGCGATAGGAGTGATTTAACGTATTCGCAAGAGCTTTCGCCGATCAAGATTCTTCCTGCTTATGGCGCGCGTAAGCCGCGTTCCCGGCTATGGCGTGTGGTGAGTTCGCCCTTACTTTTGTGGAAGCATCGGGCGGTACTTAAGGCTGCGGATATTTATAAATCCAACCAGATTTGGGGGGCATGGAATGCGGTGCTCGCGAAATGGTTTTTTGGCGGCAAGGCGATTGCGCGCGGGGGGTATGAATATCTGGCGTTTTCGAGGGCGCAAAAGCAAAAGCCGCATCATCAAGCGATTGCGTGGCTGGTGGACCTGTTTGCATATCGGTTTGCGGATGTCATAGTTCTGGCAACGGAAGCCGATAAGGATTTTGCGCTGCGTGCGTTTCCGTTTTTGAAAGCGGATAAAATTGCTGTGCAGCCGAATTGGATAGATACGGCGGTGTTTAAGCCCTTGCCGAAGGCGGAGAATTTAAAGGCCGACCTTGTCTATATCGGGCGGCTGAACGCGCAGAAGAACCTCCCTGCCCTGATTGAAGCGGTGAAATTTGCGGATGTGTCGCTTGATATTTATGGAGATGGCGAATTGCAGGGGGAGCTGGAAGACCTTGTGAGCAGCACTCACTCCCGTGTACGTTTTATGGGGCGTATTGCGAATGAATATATTCCGCAAGCTTTTAGCCAATATAAAGCCTTTATTTTGCCTTCGCATTTTGAGGGCAATCCGAAGGTTTTATTAGAGGCCATGGCCTGCGGGATCGTTGTTATAGGCAGCGATGTACCGGGGATTAAAGAGATCATCCGTGATGGCGAGAACGGGATATTGTGCCGACCAGATGCGCAAGGTTTGGCGGAAGGTATTGCGCATGGGCTGGCGGGCAAGTCTGACTTGGGCAAGGCCGCGCGGGCGGATATTGAAAAGACCTATAGTTTTGAGCGGTTCATTGCGGATGAAAGTGAACGTCTGGGGGCTTTGATATGATTTCGGTTTTGATGTCGGTTTATAATAACGAAGATACGGTAGAGCGCGCTGTGCGCTCTATCTTAGAGCAAACGCATAAGGATTTTGAATTTATTATTATCGATGACGGGTCATTTGATGGGTCATCCGAGGTTCTTGAAACTCTGGCGGATCAGGATGATCGGATCATTTTGGTGCATCAGGAGAATATTGGTCTAACGCCTTCGCTGAACAAGGCCGCATTTATGGCTAAGGGTGAATTTCTGGCGCGGCTGGACGGCGATGATTTCGCGCTGCCCCGCAGATTGGAAAAGCAAATATTTATGTTTGAGCGTGACCCCGAACTGGTGCTCTTAGGGAGCAATTCGGTTGATATATATGAAGACGGACGGCGCGAGAATTGGGGCTATTATTCAGATGATGATATCGTTGAGCGCGTAAAACTCTGCACGCCCTTTCCGCATTCCAGCGTAATGATGCGTGCGTCTAACTTTGAAACGGTTGGCGGATATAACGAGGCGATGCAGACTTCGCAGGATATGGAGTTGTGGATGCGCATGGCGAAGATGGGGAAAATTTCAATGATTGAGGAGCCATTGATTGAGCGAAGTGTTCATTCGCAAGCGATCAGCAGCCGCCGCAAATTTCAGCAATTTAAGGATAGTTATGGGGCGCGGCGAAGGTTATATGAAGGCTCGCCCTTGTATGCGCTTTATTTTAGTATTAGAAGTTATTGCATCGCATTGTTGCCCCCTGCCCTTATTCGAACTCTGAAAAAGTTATGACGCGCTATTTCTCCAAAATTTTTGAAATTATCGGGTTGTATAAAAAATATTTACCCGGCGTATTTCTTCTTTCTTTTGTTGCTATGGGCTTAGAGCTTGTCGGGCTTTCGTTGATCATCCCGTATATCGCGATTTTGAAAACGCCTGAAACGCTCTACGGACATGAATATTGGCAACGTTTTGTTGCACCTCTTGGGGTGCAAGAAGGGCGTGAGGCGCTGATTTTTATGTCGGCAGTTTTGTTCGGCGTTTACACGCTTAAAACTATTTTCAATGTTCTGGTGCAGCGGTCTATTTTAAATTTTTCTTATAATTTACAGGCATATCTGAGGGATAAGTTCTCGGCACTTTATTTGTACGCCCCATATTTATTCCATACGCGTAAACGCTCCAATGAGGTGATTACGGTTTTGCAATCGCATATCAGTCAATTTTCAAAGGGAATTGTGGCCTCTTTGCTGCAAATTTCCGCGGAGATCATTACGCTTGTTGCTATCTTGCTGTTTTTGTTGATCGGTTATCCTGTGCCGAGCATCACTGCTTTTTTGGTTCTGGGGGTTTTTGCGCTTGTTTATGATCGGCTTGTCAAGCGTCAGCTTCAACAGTATGGGCAGGATTTGATTGATGCCAGTAATGATCAGATGAAGGCCGTGAGACATGGCATTCAAAGCCTTAAAGAGGTGCGGGTTCTTGGGCGCGGAGCCTTCTTCCAAAGTGCGGTTGCCGAGGTTTCCTTCAGGGCTTCGCGTATCAATGCCATTGTCGCGGTGTTGCAGATGATCCCGAGATATATTCTTGAACTTTTGATTGTGGGTATTGTGATTGTTTCTGCGATTATGATGTTGTTGACGGGCAATGATGGAGAACAAGTTGTCAGCGGTTTGGCTGTCTTTGCGGTGGCGGCTATGAGGCTTTTGCCGTCTGCGGTACGCATTGTATCTAATATTGGAAATCTGAGATATGGACAGACTTATCTGGATGAAATGTATGGTGATTTTACGGCTTTGAGTTTGAGTAAAGGTGCTATTGTTGAGCCTATGGGGGCCGAGCAGGTGTTCAATACTTTATCACTAAGCGATATATATTTTTCTTATCCTGATTCAAGTCATGCGATTTTGAGGGGTTTGAACTTTGCGCTTGAAAAAGGTGAAATCGTTGGGCTGTGTGGCGTTTCAGGAAGCGGAAAAAGTACGCTGGTGGATATTATTTTGGGGCTGCTTAAAGCTGATAATGGGCGCGCGATTGTTAATGGCAAAGATGTTGGTCTTAACTGTTTGTCGCAATACATTCGAGCGTCCTACATTCCTCAAAAACCTATTTTGTTGGATGATACATTAAGACGGAATATTGCTATTGGTGTAGATGATGCCGATATCGAAGAGGATAAAGTCTTAAGAGCTATTGAAAAAGCCCAGCTAGGGTCGGTAATTAACGGTCTTGAGGGCGGCTTGGATGCAAATATTGGTGAAGATGGAATTTTGCTTTCAGGCGGTCAGCGCCAGAGGATAGCTTTAGCGCGTAGTTTTTATTTCGGGCGTGATTTAATTGTGTTTGATGAGGCGACTTCGGCGCTTGATAAAGATACGGAAAATGAAATTTTGAAAGCCATTGCGGAATTACGTGGTGAGGCGACGATATTGTTTATCTCGCATAACGATCAACCGCTTCAAATCTGTGACCGCATATGTTATCTGGAGAATGGAAAACTAATGGAAAAGAAAAAATAAATTATGAGCGATCAGAAAATCCATATTTGTACGAGCTGCGTTATGCCTGAAACCGCTGAGTCTCTGGCCTTTGATGATAAAGGCTCTTGCAGTGTCTGCCATCAGGTGGGCGTGCAGAAGGAAAATATTGATTGGGCCGCGCGTAAGGAAGAGCTGCTTGAATTGGTCGCAGAATATCGGGGTAAATATGATTATGACTGTATTGTCCCCTATTCAGGCGGAAAAGATTCTGTTTATACGCTTTGGTATTTGGTTCGTGAATTGAAGCTGAAATGTCTCGTGGTGCGGTTTGACCATCTGTTTATGCGTCCGATTGTCGAGGCGAATTCTGATCGGGCTCTAAAGCGCCTTGGGGTTGATTGCTTGCGGTTTTCTCCGAATTGGCAGGTTGTGAAGAAGTTGATGTTTGAATCGCTCGTGCGGCGGGGAGATTTTTGTTGGCATTGCCATACAGGGATTTTTGCTTATCCCATGTGGACATCGCTGGAGAAGAAAGTTCCCTTGTTATTTTGGGGTGAGCCTGGTTCCGAATATTCGTCCTTTTATTCCTATGATGAAGTCGAAGAGGCCAATGAGCGGCGCTTTAACCGCAAGATTAATCTGGGCATCAATGCCGAGGATATGATCGGAATGTTGGATGATAGCGTTTCGGATTATAAGGTTGAGCTTCGGGATTTGAAGCCCTTTACCTATCCCCCTTCGAGAGAATTGCGGGCGAATAAAACACGATCGGTATTCCTCGGATATTATATTCCTTGGGATGTCCGCAAGCAGGTGAAGATCATTGAGGATGAGCTGGGCTGGGAGCGCGATGAAGTTGAGGGCATTCCGCCGGAATACAGCTATGAGAAAATCGAGTGCTTTATGCAGGGCGTTCGGGATTACATCAAGTTCCTCAAGCGCGGCTTTGGTCGCACAGCGCATTTGGCGTCTATCGATATTCGCAATGGACGGCTGGATCGCGATAAGGGTTTAGAGCTGGTGCAGAAATACGACGGTCGTCGTCCTGCGGCGCTTGATCGTTTCCTTAAGATTCTGGATATCAGCGAGGCCGAGTTTATGGAGATTGTGTCCAAAACTGTTGTGGCGCCCAATGTGATGCCTGATTTGGCGGATATTCCAAAGGTTAACCGCGAGCCGGATGATTTTGTCGAGCTGGATAAAAAGCTGGCTGGATATCAGGAGTAGTTTTTTATGATTTCTGTCGGGATTGTTGATTATGGGGCGGGGAATATTGCCTCTGTCATGAATGCGCTTGATTATGCGGGCGCGGATGCGGAGCTGGTGTTTGATCCTGAGGCTCTACTTTCCTATGATAAATTGGTGCTTCCCGGCGTTGGTGCGGCGGGGCAAGCGATGGAGAAGCTTCGTAGCTCTCATCTTGATGAGGCTCTGCATGAGGCGGTTATTCAACAAGGCAAACCCTTAATGGGCATATGTGTCGGCATGCAGCTGCTGGCTGAAAAACTTTATGAGTTCGGGGAACATGACGGCCTTGGCTGGGTTAAGGGGCGGGTGATTTCGTTGCAAGATCACGGCGTTGTAAACCGCCCTGTTCCTCATATGGGGTGGAGCGATGTTGAGTTTGATGAGGCCCTTGCGGATTTATCGAAGCAAATCGGCCGCCATAGCGCGTTCTACTTTGCTCATTCTTTTGCTCTTATATGTGATGAGGTGGATAAAGTCTGCGCTACGGTGGAGTATGGCGGGCAACGCATGCATGCGGGCGTTGCGTTTGACAGCGTCCGTGCGTTTCAATTTCATCCGGAAAAAAGCCAAGTCGCGGGTGATGCCCTGATGCAATGGTTTTTGGATTGGAAGCCATAGATGTATCAACGCCTTATCCCCTCAATTCTGATTCATGAAGGCCGCCTTGTAAAAGGTACGCAGTATAAAAATTATCGCGATGCGGGCGCCCCGGCGACAACAGCGCGGGCACATAATGCGCAAGGCGCGGATGAACTGATTGTGTGTGATATCGATGCCTCGAAGAAGCAGCAGGGACCCGATTATGAAACACTGAAGAAAATTGCCGCTGAATGTTTTATGCCTTTGTGTTTCTTCGGCGGTATCGATTCAGTAGAACGGGCGCATAAGGCTATGGAGATTGGTGCGGATAAAATTGGCCTTACCACAACCGCCTATGAGAATCCTGAACTGATTACCACGCTCGCCCATCAGTATGGCGCGCAGGCTGTTGTTTTGGGGCTGGATGTTCTGAAAGGTAAACTCTATGACCATCGCAGCGGCGGGTTTTTTGACAAAGATCCGATTGAATGGGCCGTTGAGGCCGTTAATCGAGGGGCGGGCGAGATCCACTTAATGGATGTTGCGCGTGAAGGTTCGCTTCAGGGATTTGATCTGTCATTTTACAGACGGCTTCGCGGGGAAGTTGACGTGCCCATCCTGATTGAGGGCGGCGCGGAGTCGCTTGATCATGTGCAAGAGGCTTATGAGGCAGGCGTTGATGGGGTATGTTTGGGGGCGATGCTGGTGTTTTCTGATGCCAATCTGGTGAAAATCCAGCAGCGGATGCGTTCATTAAAGTTGAATATCAGGGGTTAAAATGGGTTTGAACAATCTTGAAAATTTCGTGACCGAACACCCAACGGAGCGCCTTGTTCTCAAAACTTTGCTTCCTGAACATTACAGTGATGAATATCTGGGGTGGCTGCATGACCCTGAAGTTATCCGATATCTAGAGCTTCGCCACGGGACGCATACGCCGGAGAATGTAAAAGAATTCGCCAGAAATATGCTGGTTTCCCCCGATAATCTTCAGATGGGTATTTTTCTCAAAGACGGCGGGCGGCATATCGGTAATATCAAGCTCGGCCCTGTGAATTGGCGGTATAGGCGCGCCGATATCGGCTTGATGATCGGGGATAAACCAAGCTGGGGCAAAGGCTATGCGAGCGAGGCGATTGCGGGGATTTGCGAGATTGGTTTTGAGGAATTGGGGCTGCAGCGCATTCAGGCGGGGGCGTATGCGTCCAATAAAGGATCTATCAAGGCGTTTCTTAAGGCTGGTTTTTCTGAAGAAGGCGTTTTAAAGTCTTATTGGCTGGTTGATGGTCAGCCGGAAGATGAAATCCTTGTCGGGAAAACATTTAGATAAAAACTTATGATTAATACCCTTTATATTAAAAGCCCTACTCGTCCTTGGGTAGACTTAGCAACGTATGCTCAAAAACATTATAGTTGGCATCCTAAGCTATGGGTTGGCGCTTCTGGGACAGAAAATGATTTTGATTGTATTGGCGAGGCGCAGTTTTATTCCCATGAAGAGGCTATGCTGGTTCAACAGCCTTCATTTTTAAAAGAAAGTGACTGGTTGGCATTAGATGCTGAAATACTTAAAGATCTTTCATGGCATCAACCGATATTTCACGAAATGTGCAATCGCTGGTTTATCAATCCAGAAAGAGCTTCCTATAAGATTAGAGCTCAATACTATAATCGCATGGTAGAAATATGGTTAAACATTTTCAAAAATCTTAATATTGAATTGGTTGTTTCTCCGGCCATACCGCATCGTGTTTATGATTATGTCGCTTATATGGTTGCAAAATATTTGAACGTTCCATATTTGATGGTCGATGGCACTGCCGCTATGTGGTTGGTTGATGGAGAGCTCGATCATTGTCGATATGTCATTGATGATGTTTTTGACAGAACGAAGCATGTTTTTAGTGATTTTGAAAAAAATATAGAGACTATTAAAATCAGCGAAGACATTAAGACTTATAGTGAGCTCGCCTTAGGAAAATATGAGCAGGCTAAACCTAAGTATTTGTTAGATAAAGAGCGTAAGGTTGCTTCGCGCTCATTTTTAGAGCGCGCAAAGGAGCATATTCCGTTTTCCGGTAAGATTTTATACAGAGTTTTTAAAGATACGATTTCAGGTAAGCTGTTGGAAAAAAATCATAAATATGAATTTCAGCCATACTTTACTAATTTCAGTGGAAAATTGGTTTCTAGGGCTCTTCGCATTCAATGTGATTTGTATCACCGTCGTGTTTATAAAAAAACTCAGGCTGCTTTTGAATGGCTAAAGAATAATTCTTCCGAACCATCAGTGGATGTACCATATGTATTGTTTGCAGCCAGTAAGCAGCCAGAGCGCTCCACCTGTCCAGATGCTGGGCATTATTATAATGCTATAGATATTTTATGTACTTTGTCGGATACATTACCTGAGGGTTGGAAAATTTATTATAAAGAACATCCTTCAAATTTTAGAAAACCTTGGGTTATGGACTCAATGCGATCTGCAGAATTTTATGAAGAGATAAAGTATCGCGTTAAAAATATTGTGTTTTTGCCTCTTCATTCTGATCCTTTTTATTATATCGATAATGCAAAGGCTACCGCTACCGCTACGGGCTCAGTCGCATGGGAGGGTATTATGAGAGGAATTCCAGGGCTCATTTTTGGGTCTACTTGGTATGAAAAATGTTCTGGAATATATAAAATAAACAATTCTAATGACGCTCACGAAGCTTTTAGAAAAATTATTTCCGGGGTCAGGCCCGTTAAAAATGATCTTCTTAAATATATAGAGTGTTTTAACCAAATTAGGAGTGAGTATAATATTAGTTGGCGAAGATCACCGAATTTTGGCACACATCCTGAGGAGGATGCAGAGCTGTATAATGAACGAATAGCTATTTTAGCAGCCGCATATAAAGGTGCTTTTGATAAAGCAGTGGTGTGTCGTGCCTGATTTTTCAGAAAAAGTTATTTATGTTTGCACTGGTACGCCTGTCTGGCAGGAAACAGCGCGTCTTTTAGAGCAAGTTCATGATTGGCAATCTGTTTTGTATGTCGGATTTGAGAAAGTCTCTCAAATCCCTTCGGATAGTTTTTTTGCAGATGTTCCCTTTTATAGCCTTGATGATGCACGTTTTTCTGTAGAACCCACGCACCTTAATAATTATAAAATAGCGAGCTTCGACCTTAAAATATTTGGTGAACTTCAGGATGAATTTGATCTTTTTATGGAGATGCTGGAGAGATATACGGCAGTTGGGCATGACGGTTCATATGAGCAAAAGAAAAACTTCTTTATTCGTATGGTTTTAATTTGGACAGGCATTCTTGATGCGACTGAAGCCACAAAGGTTGTTATGGGTAGCCGCCCGCATAGACTTTTTGATTTGGTTCTTGAAATGCTCTGTAAAAAACGCGCTATACCTGCTGTCATTATTGAACATACAGGTTTCGGAAATTGTTGTTTTGCCGTCAATGTACATAGCGGATTATCTTTTCCTGTAGATCTAATCCAACCTACGCATCAATCGATAGGAAAGGATTCACGAGACTTTATTGACTCGATGAGAAAAACTTATGATATCGGTAAACCTGTTTCTTTAAGCGCGCAGGGTTTCTTCACTCAAAGTCGACAGAAGAAAGAACAAACCTTAGGATCTTTAATTTTAAGGAGAATTCCCCCTGCGTTAATATTCTTTTGGCGGTTAACAAAGTCTGTGGGAAGGGGAAAACTCAATACACAATACAGAACTCTTTTGAAATTCTCTCGCGGCATAAATTTTAATCCTATTCCGAGACCAGCAAATGCATATGATTTACTTTATCAAAGATATTTTCGTGAAAAACAAATTATGAAGGTACGGCGATGGTATAAAAATAACTCTGTAAAAGCCGATTTAAATGCAAAGTATATTTATTTTACCGCCTCTTTTCAGCCTGAAAGGTCAAGTTGCCCCGATTCTGGTCGCTATCACGATTTAATACTCGCTCTGGGATTACTGGTTCGAAACACTCCCAAAGATTGTAAGATCTATTACAAGGAACACCCAAGAACTTTTGCCGCAGCTGTTGATCATGATGCACAACGGAGTGTTCTGTTTTATGAACAGATAAAATCCTTATATCCTCAAGTTGAATTTATTGATAGTTCCTACACACCGTTTGACCTGATTGACAATGCTTATGCTGTTGCTTTAGCGGGGGGGACTACAGGCTGGGAGGCACTGGTCAGGGGTAAACCTTGTTTTTTAATCGGGGATATTTGGTATAGCGGTGCAAAACCACTCTTCATCATAAAAAATAATCAGGATGTTAAAAAAGGATTTGAGCGTATCGCGAAGGAAAATAGTCGCGAGGATAATTTACTTGAAGACTATATACTCGCTCTTGAGGACGTAAGTGACGATTTACTTCACTTTTTTGAATCCAATATAAGTTATCGTTCACAAGTTCAAAACGCCGAAGGTTCTGTTATAAAAAGAAATGAAACTGAGGAAGCTGCTGATCTTTTTCATGCGGAATTGGCCGCCAAACAAATTATTAGGGCTTCCTCTTATTCATTAAAATAGTCAGAATATTATTATGAAATCCGTTGCTCTCATCCCTGCCCGCGGTGGCTCAAAACGCCTTCCCCGCAAGAATATTCTGCCCTTTATGGGCAAGCCGATGATTGCCTATTCTATTGAGGCGGCCAAGCACACGGGGTTATTCGATGATGTTGTGGTTTCGACGGATGATCATGAAATCGCCAATATTGCCCGTCAGTATGGGGCGCGTGTGTCTTTTCGTGACCCAGAGCTTGCTACGGATAAAGCGATGGTGCGCGCGGTGGCGGGTGATTTCTTGATGCAGGAGGAAACGCAGGGCCGGCCTTATGATTTGCTCTGCGTGCTTTATGCGACTGCGCCTTTGCGCGGGGCGGAGGATATCGCGGCTGTGCATGCACTCATCGAGCCGGGGGTGTGTCATCATGCGATTGCGATTAAAGAATATTCGGACCCGCCGCATCAGGCGCTGAAGAAGATGAATGATGCTGGTGATCTGGAGCCGATGTGGCCGGAGATTGTTGCGGCGCGTGCGGATTCCCTGCCCCATCTGGTGGTGGATAATGGCAGTACCTATTGTGTAATGACCGAAGATTTCAAGAAAGATCATAATTTTTATGCCGCCCATATGCGCGGTCATAGCATGCCGTTTTGGAAATCGGTCGATATGGATACAGCCGCAGATTTTGATCTGGCGGAGCATTTTGCACGCAAGTACGGGGGCTTTTAATGAAGCTTTTGATTGTTGGATATGGATCAATCGGCAAGCGTCATGCGGCGAATGCGAGGGCGTTTGGTGAGGTGTTGGTGTGTGAGAAAGATGCTGAGCGCGTAAAAGATTTCGACGGCACGACGCATACGGATCTTGATGTGGCTTTGGCGGAAAAGCCAGATGGCGTGGTTATTGCCTTGCCGAACGCCTATCATTATGAGGCGGCGAAGAAGGCTCTGGCTGCGGGCGCGTTTGTTCTCGTGGAAAAGCCTATTTGTAATGATTTGAGCCAAGCTCGCGAGCTTGTTGAGCTTGGCGGTGAGCGTTTGTTCGTGGTTTGCAATATGCGCTATCACCAAGCGATTTTGGCTCTTCAAGATGGTATAACCGAGATTGGTAAGCCTTTGTTTGCGCGGGCGCAATTCGGAAATTACCTGCCGAATATGCGGGTGGGCGTTGATTACACATCACTCTATGTCGCCAAGGAAGAAACGGGCGGCGGGGTTGTTATGGATTGTATTCATGAGCTGGATTATCTGCAGTATCTGTTTGGCGCGGCGAAGGATGTATCGGCGAGCGTGGCCAAGATCAGTGATCTGAGAATTGAAACCGAAGATTATGCTGCTATTTCCGTCACCCATGAGAGCGGGGTATGCAGCGAAATTCATCTGGATTACCTGCAGCAGGTGAAGCAGCGTGGATGCGAGATTATAGGCAGCGAAGGCAGCGTGGTCTGGCGGAGCGAGGGAAAATCCCCCGAGCATTGCCAAATCAGGGTATTTAATAAAGATGAGCAAGTGTGGAAGACGCTGATTGATGAGCATGATTTGGATATGAATTTATGTTATGTTTCGCTCTTGCAGGCGTTTGTGAACACTATTAATGGGCAGGCTGATCCTGTGCTTTCCGATGGTTCGCAAGGCTTTAAGGCACTGGCGTTGGTCAAAGCAGCGAAAGAGTCCTCAAACACAGGGGCGCGGATTGATATGAAAGATTTTTTAGGAGCATTGAAATGAAATTTTCCAAGAGCCAGGAGCTGCTTCAACGCTCATTGAAATCTATTCCCCTTGCCAGCCAAACCTTTTCGAAGAGTTATCAGCAATTTCCAGAAGGGCACTCCCCCCTCTTCCTTGATCGCGGGCAAGGCGGGCGCGTTTGGGATGTGGACGGGAATGAATTTGTGGACCTTATTTGCGGTTTGCTGCCTGTGGTTTTAGGATATCGCGACCCTGATGTTGATCTTGCAATACGCACGCAGCTTGATAAAGGGATTTCGTTTTCTCTGGCGACCGAGCTTGAGGTTGAGGTGGCGGAGAAATTAATTGATCTGATCCCGTGCGCTGAAAGCGTGCGATACGGCAAGAACGGCACAGACGCGACATCGGCGGCCGTTCGGCTCGCCCGCGCCTATACGGGGCATGACCAGATTATTTCTATCGGTTATCACGGCTGGCAGGATTGGTATATCGGCGCGACAGTACGCAATCTCGGCATTCCGAAATCCGTGTGCGGGCTTACGACCAAAGTTGCCTATAATGATCTGAACGCGCTTGAGGACGAATTCAAGAAGCATAAGGATAATGTGGCCGCGGTGATTATGGAGCCGATGAACACGACCTATCCGCAAGAAGGATATTTGCAGTCTGTCAAAGATATGGCGCATAAGCATGGCGCGATTTTGGTATTTGACGAGGTGATTACCGGTTTCCGTTTTGCCAATGGCGGGGCGCAGGAGCTGTTTGGCGTCACCCCTGATCTTGCCTGTTTCGGCAAGGCGATGGGCAATGGCATGCCGATTGCTGCTATTTTGGGGCGCGCCGATATAATGAATCTGATGAATGAAATTTTCTATTCATCAACATTTGGCGGTGAAGCCTTGTCATTGGCTGCATCGAGCGCGGTGCTTGATAAGTTTATTAATGAGCCGGTGATTTATACCATCAATAAAACGGGGACAGAGATTTTTGACGCCGTAACCGCGAAGATCAAAGATGCGGGGCTGGAACCCTATTTTAAACTTGTTGGGCATCCGTCTTGGAAGTTGTTCCAATTCTCTGATCATCCGCATGGGTCTAAAGAGGCTGTGAAGACATTGTTCCTGAAGGAAATGATTTCGCATGGCGTGCTCGCGGCGGGCAGTCATAATATCTGCTATGCACATAATCAGGCGGATATAGAGCAAGTGCTTGCGGCTTATGACGCGGCGCTTGAAAAAATCGTTGATGCCCTCAAAGCGCCTGATCTGGATAGCCGTATGGATATGAATCTTATCCGCCCTGTGTTCACGGTGCGGCAGGCGGCTTAAATCCATGAAGCGCGCGGTTTTCAGGGTTGATGGTGCGCCCTTCATCGGCATAGGGCATATTATGCGCTGCCTGACCTTGGCGGAGAAGTTGCGCGGTGCAGGCTGGGGCGTTCAGTTTATTTCGCGGGGGTTTGAAAATCATTTTGCGGGCATTATTGCCGATAAAGGCTTTTCTCTATCTTTGCTACCCGCTCCCGAAACTATGCTGGTTCAGAGCAATGAACAGTCGCCGCCCCATGCGCACTGGCTTGGCGTTGATTGGCTTATGGATGCTCAGGATACTTCTGAGGCCTTTGAATACTGCGATATGCTTATCGTTGATCATTACGGCATTGATGCGCGCTGGCATACTCACCTTCGGGATAAGGCATCTCGTATATTCGTTATTGATGATTTAGCAGACAGACCGCTGGATTGCGACATTGTTCTTGATCAAACATATGATCGTGCGCCTGAAGATTATAATAGAGTTGCCCCCTCCTCGCTCAAACTTTGCGGCAGCGCGTATATGCTGCTGCGGGATATATTTGCAAAAAAACGCCAAGCGGCTCTTAACAAGCGTAAGTCTTTGAAGAAGATTGAAAATATTTTTATCTGCTTGGGCAGTGGAGATCCTGAAAACACTACTGGGCTTGTGTTACAGGGTTTGGAGGAGGTGGAAGGCCCCTTAAAAATCAATATTATTCTGTCTTCAAAAGCGATGCATTTGAAAGACGTACAGGAGTTTCAATCTCATCATAGCGTGCATATTCATCTGGACTGCCCGAATGTCGAAGATTTGATGATTGAAGCCGATATCGCCTATGGCGCCGGCGGGACGATGTCCTGGGAGCGGTGCTGTTTGGGGTTGCCGACATTTGTTATTGAAATTGCCGAGAACCAGAAAATGATTGCCCAAAAGCTTCATGATGCGGGGGCGGTTTATAATCTGGGATGGTGGAGTGATGTGAGCGCGCAGGATATAGGGCAGCGTTTTAATGCTTTGAGAGTTGATGATTTGCAGGAAATGTCGGTGAAAGCGGCCAGCATATGTGATGGACACGGGGCGCAGAAAGTTTTAGAAATTCTCGATGCTGATTAAGACTCTGATACGCTTTTTGAAGTGGCAGGATAAGAAACTCACATCGCTCTCTATGCGGGCGATGAAATGGACCGGCAGGTCTGATCGCGCGATACACCCCAAACACCTGTATGACGATAACCGCAATGCTTCTTTGCATAAGCTGTTTTTTCATGGCATGGTGTTTCTGGATATAGGGTCGGGCAGCGGGTCTGATTTGCTGTATGCGCTGGAAAAAGGGGCTTCGCATGTATACGGGGCGGAGAAAGATCAGAACGCGATAGCGATTTCGCATGACCGAATGAAGGATTATGCAGGTAAGTACACGATTTTTGAGTGCGACCTTGAGAAAGCCAAGATCGATATTCCGGATAACAGCGTTGATATTATTAATTTTTCAAATGTGCTCGAACACCTCCATAACCGGGAAGGGATTTTGGCGGAGTTGCAGCGGGTTTTAAAACCTGATGGGCGGCTTTATATCTCTATCCCCAACACCAATACGCCGTGGAAGAAATGGCAGCGGGCTCACGGAATTGACAGCCGCGATGATGAAGATCACAAGATTGAATATTCGGAGGAAACTCTGCAAGAGGAACTGGAAGCCGCTTCTCTTATGATTGCCACGCCTTTGCATCCGCTTGTGCCGTCTTTGCCCATTCACGGGCCGCTCTCGTTAACGGCGGTGATTAGCCCGAAGCTTTATAAGGCGTCGCAGAATTGGAAGATTCGGTATGCGAAAGAGAATCCTGAGCATAGTGTAGGTTGGCATTTTCTCGCGCAGCGCAAGGCTTAGGCGTTAGAGCGCACCCATTTTCCATCGGCGCCGAGATGGATGCCGCATTCTTCTTTGTCTTCGCCTGCCCATCTGCCGCTTCGCGGGTTATTGGGGTCTGTCGGTAAAGACGTACACTTCGCGGGGGCGCAGCCAATCGAGAGATAGCCCTGATCGAAGAGCGGGTGTGTGGGGAGATTGCGCCTCTTGAACTCGGCCCAGATTTTATCGCGATCCCAGTTTGCGAGCGGGTTAATTTTGACGCGGCCTTCAAAGGCCTCGATTAGCGGCAGGTCTTCACGGAGGCCGCCTTGGTGGCGTTTGCGCCCTGTGATCCACGCTTTATAGGGTTTGAGGGCGCGCTGCAACGGCAGGACTTTGCGGATTGCACAGCACCCTCGGGTATCACGATCCCAAAGATCACCTTCAGGATCGGCACGCTGGATGTCGTTATAATCAGGGTAAATAGTGCGGATATTGGAGAGGCCGAGGATCTGCGCGAGGGTGTCCCGATAGGCCAGTGTTTCAGGAAAGAGTTTTTTTGTATCTAGAAAAGTAATCGCCATATTTTTGTCGACTTCGCTCGCCATGTGGAGCAACAGCGCACTCTCCGCGCCGAAGGACGACACCATCGTCAGGCTTTCACCAAATTCCTTGGAAATGGCGGCGATGAGGTCTTGCGCTTCTAAAGTCCCATAGGCGGCTTTTAAAGCTTTGGCTTGGTCTATGCTGTTTAGGGCTTGGTTCATGGATGTAATGTTTAGGCTTTAGCAGTAAAAGTCAAACCATCATAGGCGGGCTCATAGCCTTTGGGAAGTTCACTGAGCAGGGTTTGATAATCCATTGAAAGGGACAGGCTGCTGAGGATGACCCGCTTTGCGCAGATCTTTTTGTTCAGAGCGTAGATGGTTTTGAGATTGGCGTGGACTTTGTTGCCATCCTGATTATAGGCGGCGGCGTCGACAACCCATGTCGATATGCCTTTTATGGTTTCAATGGCTGTATCATCAAGGGTCAGAATATCAAGGCTGTAGGCGAAATCGCCGAAGCAGTAGCCGACGGATTCGCAAGTACCGTGGTCTTGGAGGAACGGAACAAAGCTGATATCCCCTGCTCTTTTATTTTTCCCGTAATCCTCTGGTTTGAAAATATGCGGGGTTACAATAGGCGGATAGAGGTCGATTTTGCCGCCGCTGAACATATAATCAAAGCGCGGCGAGATATCGTCAAAGGTTTCTTGACTGAGATATATATCAACCAGTTTTTGGCCGCGAAAACGCACAACGCGCAGTTCATCTATGCCGTTTACATGATCGCTGTGGTGGTGCGTGTAGAGCACTGCGTCAATATGCTTTATGTTTGCGCTGTTGATCTGGTTGCGAAAATCAGGGCCGGTATCGATAACGAGAGTTGTGTTTTTACTCTGCACAGCAATGCTGGAGCGTGATCTCAGGTTTTTTGGCTCATTCGGGTCGCACGCCCCCCAATGATTGCCGATGGCTGGTATGCCCGTTGAATTTCCACACCCTAAAATTGTTATTTTCAATTCATTCATGTTTTGGCTCTATCAAACAGCGTGAAAAAATTATCGGTGGTTTGTTTAGCAAAATCTGCGGTTTCCTGCTCTCGGAGTTTGGCCAAAAATTGACCTGTATGATGGACATAGGACGGATGATTTATTTTTCCACGGTGTGGGACGGGCGCGAGGAAAGGCGCGTCGGTTTCTACCAAAATGCGATTATCGGGTGTGGATTTGGCGATATCTTGCAGGTCTTTCGCGCTCGGGAAGGTTACAATTCCGGAAAAGGAGAGGTAAAAACCGAGTGCAAGAGCAACTTCTGCGAGTTTTGCGCCTGATGAGAAGCAATGCATCACACCTTTCAGATTTGTCCCCTGCCCCTCCTCTTTGAGGATTGCCGCGATGTCTTCGTCTGCGTCTCTGGCGTGGACGATCAAGGGCAGGCCTGTTTCTATGCAAGCACGGATATGTTTTCGGAAGGAGACGGCCTGATCTTTGCGGCCTGCGTAATCGTAATAATAATCGAGGCCGCTTTCGCCGATTCCGACGATGTTGGGGCTTGCGTTTGCAAGGCGCACCAGCTCATCTTGGGATATCGCGATTTCATTGGGTTTGCTCGCGTCATGCGGGTGCGTGCCGACTGTACACCAGATTTTATCGTGCGAATCTGCTATTTCGAGCAGCGTAGGGAGTTCTTCGGAAATGCGGCAGCAAATGGTGAGCATGCCGTCGACATGCTGTGAGAAGGCTTCGTGAGCAATGTCCTGCGGATTGCGGCCTTCAAAGCGTCCATGATTGAGGTGACAATGGGAATCGATCCACATTATGCCGCCTCGCCCTCATTTGCTGCGGGCTCTACAATACGCGGAAAAACGCCTTCGGGTTTGTTGATTTCGACGCCTGATTTTGTTTCTATTTCAGGATTGATATGGGCGAAATTACGGCTTTCCTGAGGGATTTTGAGTTGGTCGAGAAGTTTTCCTGAGGCATCGGGTGTCACTGGAAGGGTCAAAATGGCCAGCCTGCGGATCACTTCAGCAAGAATAAACAGCACTGTTTTCATCCGTTCAGGGTTATCATTTTTCAATGCCCACGGAGCTTGCGCGTCCACATAGCCATTGGCCGCCGATACTACAACCCAGATTTTCTCCAAGGCGCGGTGAACCTTAAATGCATTCATATCTTCACGCACTTGACCCAAAACTTCAAAGCTCTGTTTAATCAGGTGCTTATCTTCTTCTGTTAAGGCTCCGCATTCAGGAATCTTGGCATCACAGTTTTTATGAATGATGGAAAGCGTACGCTGCGCCAGATTGCCTAGCCCGTTTGCAAGATCCGCGTTGATGCGGGTTACTGCCTGTTCATGACTGAAATTTCCGTCTTGCCCGTGCGGAATTTCGCGCATCAGGAAATATCGGATTTGATCCAGACCGAAACTTTCGACCAGCCCATCGGGCGAGAGCACATTGCCGATGGATTTGGACATTTTTTCGCCGTGAACATTGATGAACCCATGGGCAAATACGGTTTTGGGAAGTGGCAGATCAGCCGCCATCAGGAAAGCCGGCCAGTAAATACAGTGGAATCGGATGATGTCCTTGCCGATCACATGGAAATCGGCAGGCCAGAATGTGTTGTATTGATCGCATTTCAGATCAGGATAGCCGATCCCGGTCAGGTAATTTGTGAGCGCGTCGAGCCAGACATACATGACATGGTCTTCATCACCCGGCACGGGAATGCCCCATTTCAGGCGGTCTTTATGGCGGGAAACAGAAAGATCCTTGAGGCCGCCCTCCTGCTTTACAAAAGAGATGATTTCGTTGCGCCGAGATGACGGTTCAATGAACTCAGGATGCGCCTCGTAATATTCAAGCAGTTTCTCAGTATAGTTTGATAACTTGAAGAAATAACTGGATTCCTCCACCCATTTTACGGGTTTTCCATCGGCGGTGAATTTATCTCCATTTTCGGCTGTGCGGAGTTCATCCTCGGTGAAATAGGCTTCATCACCGATAGAATACCAGCCCTGATATTTCCCGAGTTCTATATCACCCTTATCCTTCAGGGTTTTCCAAATAGCCTGAGAGGCCTTGTAGTGGCGATCTTCTGAGGTGCGGATGAAGTCATTGTTCGAGATATTGAGGGTGTCCGTCATTTTCAAGAACGTTGCGGCGTTTTTGTCGGCGAATTCTTTGGGACTCATGCCGTTGTCTTCGGCAGTCTTTGCGACTTTTTCGCCGTGTTCGTCTGTGCCGGTGAGGAAATAAACCTCGCGCCCGTCAAGGCGTTGGAAGCGGGCCATAACATCGGTCAGGATCACCTCATAGGCGTGGCCCAAATGCGGCACGCCGTTGACGTAGGATATGGCGGTGGTGATATAAAAGGGCGTCTTTTCAGTCATAAAAATCCAGTTGCGCTAGAGGGTTTACGCCGCAAGGATCGAGAAAGCCTGAAGCACGCCTTGGCGTTTATCGAGGTTGGCGAACTCGACCTTGCGGAAGTGATCCTCTAGGTTTTCACAGATTTTCAGCAAGTGTTCAAGTGAAGATTGTTTTTGGAGTGCCTCAAAGGCGGAACTTTTCAATACCGGGCTTTGTATCGTTTGCCCCCGCGCTTTGGCGTGGAGGATGGATTTTATTGACAAGAGCATAAGCTGGGTGAAGCTTTTATAGGCGGTTTCCTGATCGCTTCGTGCAAATTCGTCAGCTATCACATGGAGTGTCGGCCAGTCCCATTCCGGATAACTCTCGAGCATTACGAGAATGCGAGCAAGCGTATCCAGCCCGCCCTGATCTATATATTCAAGGGCAGTGCCAATGCTCCCCTCACTGAGATGATACAGTGTCTCCAGCTGATCGGCGTCGAGTTCATGCCCGCCAGAAATGAGAATGTGTTCAAAGTCCGTCGCAGAGGGCGTTGAAAAACGAACAGTCTGGGTTCTGGATTTGATTGTCGGGATGAGCATCCCTGCCCTATGGGCTATCAGGATGATGAGAGTGTTTTCTGGCGGTTCTTCAAGGATTTTGAGCAGTGCGTTTTGCGCAGCGCGGTTCATGGTGTCGGCATTATCAATGATGACGATGCGCCAGCCACCCTCCGAGGCTGTCATACGCAAAAATGGCATGATGCGGCGTATTTCATCTACCGAAAGTATGGCTTTTTCGGGTTCGATGACCAACAGGTCCGGATGCGCTTGCGCCGAAATAAGTCTTGATATTCTATCATCCGAAGGTACATCCATGTTTTGCGGGAAAATTTCGGGGGTAGCGGCAAACATTGCGCTTTGGCTGGAATCCTTTTGGCCATATTTCAGGACATAGCGGGCAAAGCGAAAGGCGAAGGTGGATTTGCCGATCCCTTTTGCGCCTGAAAATACAAGGCCATGGGGGAGTTTGTTTTCGGAAAACAGGGATTGCAGGTGCCTTTCTGCGCGGGCGTGACCGATGCATATGTTTGATAAGCGAGGATGGGTAAGGCCTGGCTCTTGCGTTTGTGTTTCAAGAAGGGGCGCGTCTTCTTTTTCGGGGGAGGATTCAGGTGGTGGCGGCTCTCCAAATAAATCCATATCAGTTTAGCCTCGCGCGGGTGATGTTTAGAATTTCTGTACTGAGCGCTTCGAGAGACCGTGAAGCGTCGATGATTTTGCAGCGTGCGGGGTCGGCGTTTGCAATTTCCAAAAAACCCTGGCGCAGGCGTTTGTGGAAATCGAGGTCAAGATTTTCAAATTTGTCTTCGCGTTGGGCGAGGTCGAGCGATTCTGCGGCCAGTCTGCGCCCTGCCCTTTGTAGTCCAATTTCGGGATCTATATCGAGCAGGAATGTCAGGTCGGGTTTGAAATGGCCGAGGCTGTGGTTGTAGATTTCCTCGATGGCGTGATGGTCTACGCCATGGCCGTATCCTTGATAGGCGACAGTGGAATCGGCGAAGCGGTCGCAGATGACAATTTTTCCTTCTTCAAGGGCAGGGTTTATAAGGGTTTTGACGTGCATGATGCGGGCGGCAAAAAGCAGGAGCGTTTCGGCCATAGGTGACCAGTTCCCGCCATCGCGCTGAACAATCAATTCGCGGATTTTCTCGGCTTCGGGCGTGCCGCCGGGTTCGCGGGTGGTGACCACTTTATATCCCATTTCAGAAAGGGATTTGGTCAGGCGATTGATCTGTGTGGTTTTGCCGCTGCCCTCTCCGCCTTCGAATGTGATGAATAAGGGTTTGGTCATATTCAATCCCCTTCAATCCCCAAGATCAGGATTTTTATCCTTTCGAGGCTGAGGGCGAAAAACCCTTTTTCGGAAATATTTTCTGCGGCAAAGAGCGGGGTTTTTATGGGGTTCAATCCCGGCATGGTGATGATAAGCTGCGCCACGGGTTGGTCTGTGTTAATGGGGGCGACGAGAGGGGCTTCGTATTCTATTGTGGCTTTTATATCTTTATTTGATCCTTTGGGGATTGTCAGGCGAAGCGGGGTTTTGACGGTAAGGCCGACTGTGTTTGCCTTACCCATTATAACGGCAGCATTTGCTATGATTTCGCCAGGCATGAGGAGGGTTTTGTTTTCAAACCGTCCCAGTGCCCAATCAAGCAGGCGTGCGGATTCTTCGGCGCGTTCTTTTTCGCTTGCCATGCCGTTCAGAACCAAAACCACGCGGCGACCATCCCGCATGCCGGATCCCATCAGGCCGTAACCGCCGGCCTCTGTGTGGCCTGTTTTAATGCCGTCCGCGCCAATGTCGCGATAGAGAAGCGGGTTGCGGTTGGGCTGTGTGATGCCGTGATAGGTGAATTCTTTCTCGCTGTAATATTTATAATCTTCCGGGTATGTTTTGATCATATAGACCCCCAGTTTGGCGAGGTCTTCGGCGGTGGAGTAGTGTTCGGGGTCAGGCCAGCCGCTGGCATTCATAAAGTGGCTGTTTTTCATGCCGATCTCGGCGGCTTTTTTGTTCAATTCGGCCGCAAAATTGTCTTCACTGCCCGATAAGCCTTCGGCCAGAACGATGGTGGCGTCATTACCGGATTGGATCACCACGCCGCGAATTAAATCTTCGACTTTGATTTTATTGCCAAGCTCGACAAACATTTTGGAGCCTTGCTTTTGCCATGCTTTTTCGCTGACTATGAACGCATCACTTAGAGATATTTTGCCTTTTTGCAGGGCGTCATAGACCAGAGCCATGCTCATGACTTTGCTCATTGAGCTTGTCGGCATCCGTTCTTGCGCGTTTTTGCTCAGCAAGGCGGTTCCAGTTTCATAATCCATGATATAGGCCTGTTTCGCCGATGTTTGTAAATCATTGGCAAGAGCAGGGAGGGATAGAAGAAGGAAAAACAGGGCTGTGAGAATATATTTATGCATGGCTTTACTTTAAGCTTGCGGGCGGGCGGATATCAAGAGGATATCACAGTCGAAAAATTATTTATCTTCCTGAATGGCTCACCAGAAAAGCATCCGCTTTTCCACTCTGGTTGATTTGCGCCAGAACGGTTTGCGCTTCTTGTTCAGAGGCGAAGGGGCCAACCCGCACGCGATACAGGTTTCGGCCATTCAGATCAGAGCTGAGAATATTTGATGGACCATAGCCTTGTAGAGCCTCCGCAAGTGTTTGTGCGGTTTGTTGATTTCCGAAAGCACCGGCCTGAAGAAATATTCCGCCTTGAGAGGATGGCGCGGCCTTGATTGCGGAGGGTTGGAAGCTTGGTTTTACGGATGGAGCCGGCGTTGAGGATGCGATCATAACGGGCGGCGGCACGGCTTTGTTTGCGGGCTGATTTTTAAGGTGTTGCATCGAAAGTTCAATATTTCTTGTGCTTTGTCCTTTACGCGCCATATCGGCCACCCTCAGGCTTTCATGCGGCAAGACCTCCAGCTTGATTTTGGCCGTGCCCTGGCCAATAAATCCAAGCTCTTGCGCTGCGCGTTTTGATACATCCAGGACGCGACCTTTTGAATACGGGCCGCGATCATTGACGCGCAAGATCACTGTTTTGCCGTTTTCAACATTGGTGACGCGAATGATGGAGGGGAGTTGCAAGGTTTTGTGCGCGGCGGTCATTTCGTTCATGTTGAAAATTTCGCCGTTTGCGGTTTTCTTACCGTTAAAATTCGGGCCGTACCATGACGCGGTTCCTGTTTGTGTAAAATTATACTGGGCTTGGGGTTTATACCATTCTCCGGCAATTTTGTATGGGTTGCCGACCTTATACTGCCCTTTGCTTTTTTGCTGGGCATCCGGAAGAGGCACTTGTTTGGCGACGTGAGAAGCCAGTTCCATCTCCGCGCAGCCTGATAAAAGAATAATTGCCAGAATGGGAAGCAACAAAAGACGCATTTTAAATTTCCTTAAATTGGCCCGTGAGATCCGTTATCGGGCTATTTGATCGGCCAGAAGACCTACTGAGGTTGCAAAATAGGTCGAGTTATTCCACTTCATAATAACACGATAGTTATTATATGCCAAGAAAACCCGACCATCCGGACCATCCGGTGCAATCACCGAGGCGTTCACGCCTTCGGCTTGAGGCAAATCACCGCCACCGGGGAGGGTTATGCCCAAAGATTTCCATTGCGACAAGCTTTTTTTGGTATCTTTACCAATAAGTGCTGTTGAAAACCCTTTGGGAAGTGCGACCTCCCTGCCCCACCGTTCGTCCTCACGCCAGCCGCTTTTGTTTAAATAATTGGCCGTGGAGGCGAAGACATCGGGAAGGCTTGTCCAGATGTCGCGCTTGCCATCATTGTTCCCATCAACGGCATAGGCATGGAAGCTGCTTGGCATAAACTGATTTTGTCCCATTGCGCCGGCCCATGACCCCTTCATATTTGCGGGGGAGATGTGGCCTTCATTCAGAATTTTCAGGGCACTCATCAGTTCCTTGCGGAAAAAATCAGAGCGCCGGCCATCATAGGCGAGCGTGGCCAGCGCGGTGATAACCTTGAATCCGCCAGTGTTTGCACCATAGCTGGTTTCTATGCCCCACAGGGCCACGATATATTGCGCGGGCACGCCGTATTCTTGTGCGGCGCGTTCCAGTTCGGCACGATGTTTGCGGTAAAGGTTGCGGCCTTCATTGATGCGCTGCGCGCTGATGACCTTATCGTAGTACTGCGCGAAGGTCAGGCGGCCTTCGGGTTGTTTGCGGTCGAGTTCAATGATGCGCTCTATGGGGGAGATGCCGTTGAGCGTTTCGCTCAGAATGTGCTCGGAGATCCCTTTTTTGCGGGCTTGGGTTTTTACCCCCTCCAGCCATTGCGGGAAAGGTTGGGCAGCCAGTGCGGGCGAAGAGAGCGGAAGGCTGATGGTAAGTAAGATCAGGATGTGTTTATAGATTGGACGCATGGTTAGAAGTTCTCCGTCTTCTTGATAATGTTTTTATCATAGAGTTTTGACATGACCTCAAAGATAAAGGCAGTGCTCCAGCCAAACAAGATAAAACCATTTGCGGATTGAAAAGAGCTGAGGAGCCGCCATGTTTTATTAAGGACGACATCACCAAAGCCGACGGTTGTGAAGGTGGCGGTAGAAAAATATAGAGATTCTTCGAAGTCCGTCATGGCTCCGATTCCCAGATACAGGACAGCCCAGAGCCAGATTTGGACAATATGGGCGCAGAATACACCAAGGACGGTGATGACCAGCAGCGGGATGCGCCAGTGCAGCCGGAAGTGACGGAACAATATGGGCCCTAGGGTTTCAAGGAATTTCATAAGCCGATCGAGTGCGGCGGCGTGGATCAGAACAGTGAGGCAGACTAAGGCCGTACCGATAGCAAACTGGATAAACACTATTTGCGGCCTTTCTTCTTTTAGGGCTGGACAAGCTCAGGCAAATATCGCTAAAAACATATCCGCTTACAACCACATTGTATGCAAATCTTTTATGGCTTATGGACAGATGGCAGAGTGGTTGAATGCACCGGTCTTGAAAACCGGCATGGGTGCAAGCCCATCCAGGGTTCGAATCCCTGTCTGTCCGCCATTTAATCCTTGCGGTTGATCATTTCATACTCAATAGTTCTTTTGATGGTAAAAAAAGTTCTGATCCTTGAGTTTCTTATTCTCTGCATAGCCTTGCCGAGCGTGATCATTATATTTCGTCTTGCGCCCTTTATGTTTTTTTTCTTATGGACGGCCGTGTGTTATTGTTATGTCATTTTGCGGCTCAGGCATAAGGCTTTTTTATCGCGCCTTTGGAATTGGCAGGCGGTGACGTGGGACAATATGAAACCGCTTCTCTTTCGCTGGGTGTTGGCCAGTATTGGCATGCTGGCTTTTATTTCTCTTTATGATCCTGATCGGGTTTTTGGAATATTGCGCGAGCGGCCACAGATCGTTCCGTTCCTGCTTCTGTTTTATCCTGTTTTATCGGCATTGCCGCAGGAGTTTATTTTCTGCAGCTTTTTTTTCGAGCGGTATCAGCGGTTTTTTAGAACTGAAAACACCATGATTCTGGCCAGTGCGGTTGTGTTTGCGTATGCACATGTGCTGTTTATCAATCTTGTTGCGCCGGTGTTGAGCTTGATTGCGGGATATATATTTGCGCGAACATATGCGAAAACGCGTTCTTTGGCTCTGGTGACGATAGAGCATGGTCTTTATGGGAATGTTTTGTTTCTTGTCGGGCTTGGGTGGTATTTTTACAGCGGCGCAGTGGTTCAGCCTTAAACCTTGTTTTTTAAGTTGTGGATTTCTTGCAAAGCGTTTTCGAGTTGTGTTTTGTGGTCGACGAGATCAGAGATATTGACGGCGGTGAGAATTGTGCCGCGCTGGTTTGAAAGTTGCACGGCGGTGAGGCGGTATGACACGCCGGTATCTAATGTAAATTCGATTTGTCCATTCAGGTTGTGCCAGAAGGCTTTAACCTTTTTAAAAATCTCGTTGTCTTGGGATAGCCCCTCCTCCCGGCTCATCATGTCAAACGCATCATAGACGCTGAGGCCTCTGCAAAGTCTGGGGGCACTTTTGGGGTAGGCGCGGAAGTAATGTTCGCTGACGAAAACGATGCGTTTATCGGCGTCAAACACCATGACGGAGGCCGGAGCGCATGAAAGGGCATCAATGAAGCGGCGGTGTTCTTCTTCGTTAATCATTTGGGCGATCCGCATGCTCCCGATTCCTATGCGGCGCATGATGAGTTTTTTGAGATCATTATCGTGAAAATCTTCCGGGCTGAAGAACATGTCGTAGCCTTTGAGGTATAGAGAGTTATTCAGCCCTTCAGAGGTGTCTTTGATTCCGACAATGTCGCAACAGACTTGCCGGTCTTCTTGTAATTTGAGGGCGTAGTCTTGGCTTTCCGGTAAAAGACCATCGAGGCAAATGATAACCAAGGCACTGTTTCTTGAGGCTTGCAGGAGGGTGTTGATATCTGTGGGAGCTATTAGTTTGTAGTCTTTATCATTCAGGAGCGTTCGGAACTTTTGAACCCACATATCGCAGTTTTGATCTGCATAGATCGTGACATGTCTATGTTCAAAGACTTTTGAATTTAAAAAATGGTCGGTTTCCAAATATATTTCCTTCAGATTTTCTTGACACCCTATAGCATATGTGTATATTTCCCAAACTCAATAAGAATATATAAAAATTAGGTTATGATCATGTTTGCAGTAATTCGTACAGGCGGGAAGCAGTATAAAGTCCAAAAAGACGATACGATCCGTGTTGAGAAGCTTGAAGCCAAAGAAGGCGACAAGGTTACTCTTGAAGAAGTTTTGTTTGTCGATGGTAAAATCGGTGCACCTTTGGTTGCCGGTGCGAAGGTTCTCGCGCAGGTGATCGAGCAAGGTCGCGGCCCGAAGATTACGATCTTTAAAAAGAAACGTCGTCAGAATTATCGTCGTAAAAAAGGACATCGTCAGGATCTGACTGTTCTGAAAATCACAGATATCAAAGCAGCATAAGGATAAAACACTATGGCACATAAAAAAGCAGGTGGTAGTTCACGTAACGGTCGCGATTCAGCGGGTCGTCGTTTGGGCGTTAAGAAATATGGCGGCGAAGTTGTTTTGGCGGGGAATATCATTATCCGTCAGCGCGGTACAAAATATACGCCGGGTAAGAATGTTGGTCTTGGTAAAGATCACACAATCTTCTCTTTGGTTGATGGGCAGGTTTTGTTCTCCAGAACCAAGGGCGATCGTCCAGTTGTTAATGTTGTTCCGGCGAATGACGCTGCTGCGCAAGTACAAGCTGCCGAGTAACCTTTACTCATAAACACAATTTAAGGGGAAGGTTTTAGCCTTTCCCTTTTTTATTGCCGAAATTGAAGTCATGAAATTTTTAGACCAAGCAAAGATCTTTATTCAAAGCGGAAAAGGCGGTCCCGGCTGCGTGTCGTTTCGCCGCGAGAAAAATATCCCGATGGGTGGTCCTGATGGAGGAAATGGCGGTCGTGGCGGCGACGTGATCTTCGAAGTCGTTGATACGATGAATACGTTAATTGATTTCCGTTATCAGCAGCATTTTAAGGCTAGCCCCGGAGAGCATGGCAAAGGCGATAACCGCAGCGGCGCGCGCGGTGATGACTGTATTGTCCGTGTTCCTGTCGGCACGCAAGTCCTGGACGCCGATAGAGAAACCGTACTTGCCGATTTTACAAAAGCTGGCGAGCGGATAATATTCCTTAAAGGCGGCGATGGTGGTTTTGGGAATGCGCATTATAAATCAGCGACCAATCAGGCTCCTCGGAAGATTACACCTGGCTGGCCGGGGCAGGAAATGGATGTCTGGCTGCGGTTGAAAATGATTGCTGATGCGGGCTTAGTGGGCTTGCCGAATGCGGGTAAGTCAACGTTTCTGGCCGCGTGCAGCAATGCTAAACCAAAGATTGCGGATTATCCGTTTACGACGCTCCACCCCAATCTTGGTGTTGTTAAGGTTGGTGATTATGATTTCGTTATTGCCGATATCCCGGGTTTGATTGAGGGCGCGAGTGAAGGTCTTGGCTTGGGCGATCGTTTCCTTGGTCATGTGGAGCGTACAAATGTGCTTTTGCATCTGATTGACTGTACGCATGATGATATTGTCGGCGCGTACAGGACAATAAGAAAAGAGTTGAAAGAATACGGGCATGGGCTTGATAAAAAAGAAGAAATTATTGCTCTGAATAAAGTCGATGCGCTGGGTGAAGAGCTGGCCGAGGATCAGGCGAAGATACTGGAAAAGGCTGTGGGTAAGCCTGTGTATAGAATCTCTGCGGTCGCGGGTGAAGGCGTCCAGACTGTTTTGTATAAAATCGGTGAAACCATTATGAATGCCAGAAAAGCCCCTGAGGACACTTCGTTTGAACCATGAATACGCCTGAAATTCTCAATAATGCCAATATCATTGTCTTAAAAATCGGCACGGCTCTGATCGTTGAAAAAAACGGCGGCGCGGTGCGGCAGGGCTGGGTTGATGCGCTCGCGGCGGATGTTAAGCGTCTTCGTGACATGGGTAAAAAAATTGTTATTGTATCTTCGGGTGCGGTGGCGATGGGGCGCAATGCGCTCGGAATCTCCCTTGATATGCCCCCGTCCCTGATCCCTCTCGAAAAAAAGCAGGCTTGCTCTGCGGCCGGTCAGTTTCACGTATTTCATGGCTTTCATAAAGCGTTTGAAGTGCATGGTATTAAGCACGCGCAAGT
The DNA here is from genome assembly GCA_964350435.1 of uncultured Micavibrio sp. Taxonomy (GTDB): domain Bacteria; phylum Pseudomonadota; class Alphaproteobacteria; order Micavibrionales; family Micavibrionaceae; genus TMED27. Next base: position 59,935 of record CAYGJS010000006.1, on the reverse strand, counting down.
TTTGCTGACGATGAGTGAAACCGAAAATCGGCGCATGCATTTGAATGCGCGCGCGGCGCTGGAGGAACTTCTCAAGGCGGATATTGTTCCGATCATCAATGAGAATGATGTGGTTTCGACCGAGGAAATCCGTTTTGGCGATAATGACCGATTGGCTGCGCGGGTGGCGCAGATGGTCAATGCTGATGTGGTTGTCTTGATGTCGACTACAGACGGTCTTTATACCGCCAACCCTGATACCGATGCATCGGCGGCGCATATTCCCGTGATTGAGGTTTTAGGCGAAAAGCACATGGCGATGGCGGGCGAAGCTCTGGCGGGGATGAGTACGGGCGGGATGAAAAGCAAGCTTCTCGCAGCGGAGGCGGCCAATCAATCGGGCATACATCTCATTATCTGTAATGGGATGGAGCCTGGTTCTTTGGGCATGGTTATTGATGATGGCGTGACACGTACATCTTTGTTTTTAGGGTCTAAAGAAAGAAAAAATGCGAAAAAACGCTGGTTAGGTTCACATATGAAGCCAAAAGGCTCTGTTATGATTGATAATGGTGCGTTAAACGCCCTTAAAAACGGAAAAAGTCTGCTTCCAGTAGGAATTATTGGCGTTAACGGCGTTTTTGAGCGTGGGGATGCCATTCAGGTTGTCAATGAAGCGGGAGCTGAGATCGCTATCGGCATTGCCGCCTACTCCTCTGAAGAAGCCGAGGTGATTAGGGGGCAAAATACCGAGAAAGTGCATGAGCTTCAGGGCTATATGGGGCGCGATGAAATGATTCACCGGAATGATCTGGTGTTAAAAGACCTGCCCTCCTAAGGGTACGCTTTCCAGAACCGTAAGCGGGATGGCCTCGCCCTTTTCGTTTGGTGCGCCAATGCAGAAAAATTCAGACTTTTCAGGGCCCATTTTAAGTGTTCTCAAATTCATAATACCTATAATTCTCTGGCCGATAAGTTGCTCTGGTTCGTAATGCAAATACGCCGCCACGGTTGTTTTAATACCAATATCTGCGCCGAAATCGGCAGTCATTCTGTATGTTAGTTTTGTGGCTTTTGATCTTTCAGCGCTCAGCACTTTGCCAACGCGCATATCGAGCGCATGAAACGACGAAAAATCTGTTTGGTCTTTGATGTTCATAAAGGCTATCCTTTGATTTCAAAATCAAACAGAAAATTATCATGAAAACAGACACCCCCAAAACCATTTATCTTAAAGATTATAAGCCCTATCCCTTTAAAATTCATTCGATCAATTTGAATTTTGACATTCATGAGGGGCATACGATCGTCACTGCTAATGCGGAGTATGAACGTCTGAACCCTGCGGCGAAGGATGTTTTTTTGAATGGGGAGGATCTGGAGTTAATATCCGTAAAGATTGATGGCGCCCCGAGCCATAACTTTACGCAAAACGAAGATTCTTTAAGGATACCCACGCCTTCAGATCGTTTTTCATTGGAGATTGTTACAAAAATCAAGCCTGAGGATAATACACGCCTTGAGGGGCTCTATATGTCAGGTGGAAATTATTGTACGCAATGTGAGGCCGAAGGTTTCCGCCGGATTACCTATTACCCCGACCGCCCTGATGTCTTAAGCGTTTTTACTGTACGTGTTGAGGCAGATGTTCAATATCCGGTTTTATTGTCGAACGGCAATGTGGTTGAAATCGGCAAATGCGGCGATGGTCGCCATTATGCCATATGGCATGACCCCTTCCCCAAGCCTTGCTATCTATTTGCGCTTGTTGCGGGGGATCTTGCGCGAATTCAGGATCAATTCGTGACCAAATCCGGGCGAGAGGTTGATCTTTTTATATATGTACGTGCCGGCGATGAGGGGCAATGCGGGCATGCCATGGACAGTCTAAAGCGGGCGATGAAGTGGGATGAAGACGCGTACGGGCTTGAGTATGAGCTGGAGGTTTTTAATATCGTTGCGGTGAGTGATTTTAATATGGGGGCGATGGAAAATACGTCGCTGAATATCTTCAATACTGCTCTTGTCCTTGCGCATCAGGAAACGGCCACGGATACGGATTATGGGCGGGTTGAGAGCGTGATTGCGCATGAGTATTTTCACAACTGGTCGGGCAATCGTGTTACCTGCCGCGATTGGTTCCAACTCTCTCTTAAAGAAGGCCTTACCGTATTTCGGGATCAGGAATTTTCTGCGGATATGGGGGCGCGGGACGTACAGCGGATTGATGATGTGATGCACTTACGCCGCCTGCAATTTCCCGAGGATGCCGGGCCGCTTTCCCATCCCATTCGTCCCGATAATTATATCGAGATTAATAACTTTTACACCATGACGGTCTATGAGAAAGGTGCGGAAGTGATCCGTATGATGCGTACAATATTGGGGGCTGAGAATTACCGCAAAGGTACGGATTTGTATTTCTCGCGCCATGACGGCACGGCGGCGACCTGTGATGATTTTGTTACGTGTATGAGCGAGGCGAGCGGCGTTGATCTGTCGCAATTCAAGCTCTGGTATTCAACCGCAGGCACACCAAAAGTTTCATTTAAGGGCATATATGATGAGGCGAAAAAGACGTACACCGTCAGCCTTGCGCAAAGCTTTAAAAATCCGCTGCATATCCCTGTACCTGTTGGTCTTTTAGATGTTCATGGCGGTGATATAATCGGGACAAGAGTTTTGCATTTAAAAGACGTGAAGCAGGATTTTGTGTTTGAGAATATCCCTGCCCGCCCGGTGCCGTCTGTGCTACGCGGATTTTCTGCTCCTGTAAAACTCAGTGTTGCTTATCATGATGAAGACGCCGATCTGCGGTTTTTGATGATGCATGATAGTGATGGTTTTAATCGATGGGAGGCTGGTCAGACTTACTTCCTGAACGCCCTTGGTTTTATGTTGGAGAATGAAAATGAAGTTCCAGAATGCTTTTTAGAAACATATGGAGCGTTGATCGAATCGGCACTTAATGAGGGCTCAGATAAGGGCTTTATGGCGCGGATGCTGTCTTTGCCGAGCATTCAAATGATTGGGCAGCAGCAGGAGGCGATTGACCCGTCTGCTATTCATTCCGCTCGACAAAAGGCTTTGGCGGCGATTAAGCGTATGCACAAGCCTGCATTGCAAAGACTTTATGATGACAATCAATTAAACGGGAGTTTTTCAATCTCTCAAGACGCCATAGGGCAGCGCGCATTGAAAAATCAAGCTCTCTCTCTCCTCACCGCAACTTATGGAACCGGATGCGCGAAGATGGCGCGGGCGCATTATTTTAACGCCAATAATATGACGGATCGTGTCGCGGCTTTGACGGCGATTGCGCCGAATAAAAACCCTGCGCGTGCGGAGGTGTTTAATGATTTCTATGCGCGGTTTAAAGATTATCCACTGGTTGTGGATAAATACTTTTCGCTTCAGGCTTCGGCTGCGCAAGATGATATTATTCAAAACCTTAAAAAACTCCGTGAACACACTGATTTTAATATTAAAAACCCCAATAGAGTACGCAGTCTTTATGCAGCCTTTGCGATGAATAACCCTGTCGGGTTTCATGCTGTGGATGGATCTGGGTATGACTTCCTGACCGATGGGATTATCGAGTTGAATTCCATTAATCCCCAGATTGCCGCGCGGCTACTGACCCCGCTTCGGGATTGGAAACGCTATACGCCTGATCGTCAGGTGAAGATGAAGGCTGCTCTTGAGCGGATCTTGTCGCAGCCCAAGCTTTCGCCCGATGTGTTCGAGATTGCGAGTAAATCACTGAAAGGTTAGGGCATGCCTGATTTATCATTGGAAAAGCAAATTCAGGGCCCCGTTTTCGGTCTGGATGAGGTCGGGCGCGGCCCTTTAGCCGGTCCGGTTGTTGCGGCGTGCGTTTACATTCCGGAAGGCACGTACACCCTGCCCTTTCTCTCCGAGATTCGTGATAGTAAGACTTTGTCTGAAATCAGGCTGGAACAGCTTTACGGCCTTATTACGGCGCATTTTGAGTGGCGGGTCGTGGAGATCGCTCCCCCCGAAATCGATGAGATCAATATTCTGCAAGCCTCGCTTAAGGCGATGAAGCTGGCCTGCGAGAATATGGACACACAGCCTGCCCATGCGCTTGTCGACGGAAATAAGCTTCCGCGCCTCCACTGTCCTGCGACCGCCGTGGTTAAAGGCGATAGTATATCAACCTCGATTGCCGCCGCCTCGATTGTAGCGAAGGTTACGCGGGACAGAATTATGAAGGCGCTGCATGAGGAGTTTCCGCAATATGGCTGGGATAGCAATGTTGGATACCCCTCCGCTGCCCATCGCGACGCTATCGATAAACACGGCATCACCCCGCATCATCGCAAATCTTATGCGCCTGTAAAAAATTATTTGGCCTTCGGATCGACTCGCGGAGCCATAGATTCTGCGGCTTAGAGTCATTTAGGATTCACGCTTAGAGTCCTGATTCCATTGATTGAATCCAATTTTTATCTTGACGGCGAATCGGTTTTGACTCACATTGCGCTTATCAACACATAAGCGAGGTTTTCAATGTCGAGTCGAAAAATCGATTTACCAACAGATTCTATTATTACGGGTGATTGCGTAAAGATTATGCGCTCCCTTCCTGAAAAAAGCGTCGATCTGATTTTTGCCGACCCGCCCTATAATCTTCAGCTTGGCGGCGATTTGCATCGCCCGAATAATTCCAAAGTCGATGCGGTTGATAATGATTGGGATCAGTATGATTCCATTCAGCATTATGATGAATTTACCCGTCAATGGCTGGGGGCGGCGCGGGAATTGCTGAAAGATGATGGCGCGATTTGGGTAATCGGCAGTTATCACAATATTTTCCGCCTGGGCTATATTTTGCAGGATATGGGGTTTTGGATTCTCAATGATGTGATTTGGCGCAAAACAAATCCGATGCCGAATTTTCGTGGTCGCCGTTTTACAAATGCGCATGAAACGCTGATTTGGGCGGGAAAGAGCAAAGAGAGCAAGTACACGTTCAATTATAACTCCATGAAGGCGCTGAATGAAGATTTACAGATGCGTAGCGATTGGCATTTGCCGCTTTGTACGGGCGGGGAGCGTTTGAAGGATGCGGATGGCAAGAAAGCGCATCCGACGCAGAAGCCTGAAAGCTTGCTTTACCGCGTTCTGAGCGCATCGTCGAAAAAAGGCGATGTGGTGCTTGATCCGTTTTTCGGGACGGGCACGACTGGCGCAGTGGCTAAGCAGATGCGCCGTCATTTTATTGGCTTGGAGCGCGATGAAACATACGCCGCCTTTGCGAAGGAGCGGATTGCGAATGTTACGCCTCTGGATGACAATGTGCTGCATCATGTGCAAAAGCGCGAGAAGCCCCGCGTGGCCTTCGGGACATTGGTTGAGCAAGGCTTGCTCAAACCTGGCGCGATTTTAAGCGATTCAAAGAAACGGTATCAAGCGAAGGTGCAAGCAGACGGCACCGTGGCGGCGATGAACCGGATTGAGGCTTTGACAGGTTCCATTCATAAAATCGGCGCGGCGATGCAGGATGCGCCGTCCTGTAATGGCTGGACGTTCTGGCATTATCAGGATGGAAAAAAATCTCAGCCGATTGATGTTTTAAGAGAGCAAATCAGAAGCCAGATGCATTAATTGACCGGGGCTTGCTGTGGTTGTCTTTTTTCTTTTTTGGTTTTGATGTCTTCGAGATGTTTCTTTTTCCGTGCCTGATACTCTTCAATCATTTTGCTTTCTTTGGCGGACACCTTATGGCTTTGGCGGAATTTACGTTCGTATAAAAGATCGGTGAGTTCAGGGTCGGCATACACCTCCAGTGCTTCCAAAACGGACAGTACATTTGCAAGAAGATAGCCGTCTCTTGTGCTGGTATCGCCTTTATAGGCGAAGGCCTTGAATTTTAAAACGAGGTAGGCATCTCTGGTTTTAAAAAGTGCTTTCTCCGTTTGGCGATAATAGGCGCGGTTTTGATAGTTTTCTAGTTTCTCCTTGATATAACGCTCGGCTTTATCCGGACGAACGGGCACATAATCGAGGCTCAGGGGTTGGCTGAATTCGATGACAATGCCGCGGGGATATCCTTCGATTACTGCGCTGTATGAAAAGCCGCATATCTCCTCATCAAATTCCGGGACAAGGACTTCCAGGCGGCGCATGCCGTTAACATCATATCTTTCCCAAATATCAAAGCCTTCTTTTTTAAAATCATATTCGCCAAATCGTAAGGGCTGCATTGTTTTTAAACGAAGTGGGAAAGATTTTTTGCCCTCTTCCAAAAGCTTGACAGCGGATTCGCGAATTTCACCCCATTGGAATTCATTTGAAACATAGTCGCGATAGACCTGACATTGGTTAATGGCGATAAAATTGTCGACGTGCTTATCATTCTCAATGTCGAGTTTCTTGATACGCCAATACATTTTGGAGAGATTCTCCATATTGATTGCTTCATATACCCGCATTTCTTGAATTTTTGCAGCCTCGGGCGTTTTTACGGGCGGGTTTTCAGGCGTTTGGGGTGGGGGGATGGTGATGGAATCTTGCGCCAGTGCGGGGGGAATACATGCCGTGAAAAGAAGAACTGCAAGGATTTTAAGCATTTTCATGGTTTGAATTCTCACCCTGTTTGTAACACTGCCTATGATTATTATACGGCTTTTAAAGGGGATATAGCAACTTTAAGGATTGTTTTTATTTAATATTTTAAAGGCTTTTTGAAAGACACTCGGCATTGCTTCGCCTTGATTTTCAGGCTTGTCCCAGAAATATCCGCCTTCCAGATTGGTGTTTGGGGCGTGGGCGTGGTGGAGGGTGAGTTCTAAATCGAAATGGGTGAAGGTATGTGTGACCTTTTCATCTATCGATTTTTTCAATTTAAAGTTGTGAATACAATCGATTTTATCGATACTCCAATCGCTGGTCGGGAGGGCCGACATGCCGCCCAAAAGACCTTTGGCGGGACGTTTTTCGAAGAGGATTTGTCCTGCCGGATTTTTGATCCAATAGATGTGTCCGTATTTTTGCGGGCGGGTTTTGGATTTGATTTTGCGGGGGAGTTCGGCGGCGATGTTATTGGCGAAGCCGAGGCAGTGTTCTTGCAATGGGCATAGAGAGCAGCGCGGGGCTTTAGGGATGCAGACCCCTGCTCCCAGATCCATGAAGCTTTGGGCGAGATCGCCGGGGCGACCCGCAAATCCCTCAAAAAATAGCGCGGCGTGGGATTTAAGGATTTTCTTGGCATGCGGCAGAGGGTCTTCTATAGCGAAAAACCTTGCGATTACGCGCTCTACGTTGCCATCGACGACGGTGGCGGGTTTGTTGAATGCGATTGCGGTGATCGCGGCGGCGGTGTAATCGCCGATGCCGGGGAGATTTTTGAGGTCTGTTTCGTTATCCGGGAATTTACCGCCGTAATCATTGGTGACGATTTGTGCACATTTATGAAGATTCCGCGCGCGGGCGTAATAGCCTAGCCCCGCCCACGCGGCCATGACTTCGTCATTATGGGCATTTGCCAGCCCCTGCACGGTTGGCCAAAGTTTTAGAAATTTTGTATAGTAAGCTTTGACCGCCTGCACGGTTGTTTGTTGGCACATGATTTCGGAGAGCCAGACTTTATAGGGGTCGGTGGCTTGTCCGGATTTTATGCGCCATGGGACTTCGCGGGCGTGCGCGTCGTACCAGTCGAGAAGTTTTCCCCGATATTCTTTGATATCACTATGGGAAACCTTGTTTAATTTGTCTTGAGTCGTCATTGTCTTGAGCATTCAATAATTTTTAAGGATCGCCATGCGCCCCCTGTCCGAAGCGACTGCGAAAATAGCAGGAAGAAGCTTTCAGCGTAAGTATATCGCGCTGGGGCGGATTGTGAATAGCTGGCGGGACATTGTTGGTGAGAGTTTTGCGACGCTTGCGCAGCCCGTAAAGATTCAATATCGCAAGAACGCGAAAACCGATAAACCCGATGCGACCCTTCATATCGCCACGAATTCATCGCAAGCGCAGAAGATGCAGTATCAAAAGGGGTTGATAATGGAGCGGATCAATCAGATTTTTGGCGAGGCGTGGATTACCGATATCAAGTTTGTGCCTATTGTCGCCAATGCGCCCGTATCAAAGCCAAAAAAGCATGCACCCCCCTTGACTTCGGAGCAGAAAAAGACTTTATCCGATATGGTTGTCGGGATTGAGGATGATGAGATCAGAAACTCATTATTATCGCTCGGCCAAGGCATCTTGATTAAAGAACACACAAAAGAGTGAAGAATGAAAGTTACTGCAATATCTCTGAGGTCTGGCAATATTATTGAATATAATGGCCGTTTATGCGCCGTTGTGAAAAATGAAATTATTCAGCCGGGCAAAGGCGCGTCTGTGGCGCAGGTTGAAATCCGCGATCTTCAAACGGGAAACAAGGATAACGTGCGGTATCGCACGCAGGAAACTGTTGAACGTGTGCGTCTGGAGCAAGAGGATTATCAGTATCTCTATGCCGAGGGTGATGATGGTTATATTTTTATGCATCAGACCACGTTTGAGCAGATTACGCTCAGTAAAGAATTGATTGGTGATCCTGCGGCTTTCTTGCAGGAAGGTATGATTGTTGAAGTTGAGAGTTATGAGGGCAAGCCGCTTGGTGTGCGCCTTCCCGATACGGTGATTATGCAGATTGTTGAGGCTGAGCCTGTTGTTAAAGGTCAAACGGCGACAACATCTTACAAGCCTGCGATTTTAGAAAACGGCGTGCGCGTCATGGTTCCTCCGCATATTGATAACGGCATTCGTATTGTTGTTAAAACCGAAGATGCCTCTTATGTCGAAAGAGCCAAAGACTAATGGCTGTTCGCTCCCCGCATATGAATATCATGATTAAGGCGGCAGAGAAGGCTGCGCGATCACTCCTGCGGGATTTCGGTGAGGTAGAGCAGCTTCAGGTTTCGCAAAAAGGCCCTGGCGACTTCGTCAGCGCAGCAGATAAGCGCGCAGAAGAGTTGATTTACGAGGAATTGCACAAAGCCTATCCCAAATTCGGTTTCCTGATGGAAGAGAGCAAAGAGATTGCTGGCGAAAATTCAGATTACCGCTGGATCGTTGATCCTTTGGATGGCACGACGAATTTCCTTCACGGGTTGCCGCATTGGTGCATATCAATCGCGCTGGAGCTGAAGGGCGAGATTGTTGCGGGTTTAATTTATGACCCTGTGAAGGATGAAATGTTTACAGCGGAGAAGAATGAGGGCGCGTTTTTGCAACGTAAACGCCTTCGGGTTTCTGGGCGGCAACAGCCGCGGATTTCACTCGTACTTACGGGCGCGCCGCACCGCGCGAAGAATAACCATGAGCAGTTCTTTAGAGAATATCACAATATTTGGGAGCTTGGGGTTTCCATTCGCCGTATGGGCGCGGCGGCACTTGATTTGGCGTATGTTGCGGCGGGACGCGCCGAAGGCTTTTGGGAGCGCGGCTTGAACCCTTGGGACGTTGCGGCGGGCATGCTTATCGTAAAGGAGGCTGGAGGTTTCATTGCCAATATCGGCGATGGCAAAATTTCCCCTCATTTATCCGGTGATGTTCTGGCGGCCAATGAAGGGCTGTTTAAGGATTTGCAAAAAGCAATCAAAGACGCTTAACTGGATTTTATGATCCGAATTTCAATTTTCGTTACTTTTTTGGTTTTTCTCTCGGCGGGGGGATTTGCGCAAGTAGATGCCGAGATGCAGGCGCGAATTGATGCCTTGAAAGTGCCGATTGAGATTGCGCCTCCCCCTGCTCCAGAAATTTTGCAAGCGATTGAAGAGCCGTCAGCGAATGAGGCTGTTTCTGCGCTGAGGCTTGAATTTGAAGAGGGACAGAGCACGCTTTCGGAGGATCAGGAACAGGCATTGCTGGGGGCGGTTTTGGTCAGGCTGGAGCAAAACAAGCGGGTTGAGGTTTTGTCTTATGCCTATCAGACGGGTTTAAACGACAACGACAAGCGCAGGCTTGCGCTTGAGCGGGCTTTATCGGCGCGCAAGACGCTTGAGGATCATGGCGTTTCTTACCGCGTGGTGGATCTTTTGCCGAAAACAGGAGAGGCGGGGCAAAATATACTGATTGTAACTTTGCGGGATTAAAATTGCCCCCTTTCTCGGATGTGGATAATCCTATGAGAAGCCGCCAAAAACGTTGACATATATAGGGTTTTGCGGCAGTTTCGGGACATTCAAAAATATTTTAGCCCTTAAGGAAATCCTATGCCAGAGAATAATAACGCCCCTTCTGAAGATAAAAAATCGTCAGAAAAGAAAATCTTTTTCTTGATCCTTTTATTATTTGTTGTGTTGGCGGCTGCTTTTTTCCTTATGCCCCAGCCGGAGCCGGTTGATGTGGCCGAGGAGCTTTCTGCACAAATAGAAATGAACGAAGATCAGGCCGAGGGTTCTGAGACTTCTGCTCTTGAGGCTTTGGAGGCTGTTGATGATTGTGATGACGCGGTCGAGCGTTTGAATGAAGACGGTTCTGTGAGGGAGGCGTGCGAACAGCTGACCAGTGATTCTGAGGGTGCCGATACAGCGGCGAGGGCTGGGGATGCGGCGCTGTTTGATCTGTCCTTCGCCAAGACAGAGCGGGTTTTGGGGGATAGGCGGGCTCCGATCAAGATTACCGAGCATAGCTCTTTCACTTGTGGGCATTGCGGTATGTTTCACCGTAATGCGTTTCCCGCGTTTAAGGCGGCTTATATCGATACGGGCAAGGCGTATCTGGTGTTTTCTGACTTCCCGCTCAATGCGCCTGCGCTGCACGCCAGTATGATTGCGCGGTGTTTGCCGCAGGATGCAGATTATTTCGGATTTGTTCAGCAGCTGTTCGAGCAGCAAGATGAGTGGGCGTATGACGCGATGAAATATATTGCCTATCTTCGCGGCAAAGCGGCGGAGTTCGGTTTGGATGAGCGCGGGGTTGATGCGTGCCTGAAGAATGAGGACTTGCAGAAGGTTCTGCTCGACCGCATACAGGCGGTGCAGAGCAAGTTTGATATCCGCTCCACGCCGAGCTTTGTGATTAACAACCAGAAGGTTTTGTCCGGCGCGATGGATTTTGAGAATTTTGATAAAGGGATTCAGGAAGCTTTGGCTGACATTCAAAATGGCGCGAATGCTCAACCTGTTGTGGAAAGTTCACCCGAAGAATGATCCAATTTTCCCGACTGCGTTTGAATGGCTTTAAGTCCTTTGTGGACCGCACAGAGCTGGATATTGGTCCGGGGCTGAATGGCGTTGTTGGGCCGAATGGATGCGGGAAATCCAATCTTGTTGAGGCTCTGCGATGGGTGATGGGTGAAAACTCGGCAAAGCGGATGCGCGGCGACGGGATGGAAGATGTGATCTTCAACGGCACGACGCAGAGGTCGAAGCGTAATATTGCCGAAGTGTCCCTCCTCCTCAATAACTCCAAGCGCACTGCGCCTTCGGCTTATAACGGCAGTGACGAGATAGAGATTGTGCGGAAGATCGAGCGCGATCATGGTTCGCAATATAAAATTAACGGCAAGACGGTTCGGGCGCGTGATGTGCAGATGTTGTTTGCGGATACGGTGACGGGAGCGAATTCGCCGGCCATGGTTTCGCAGGGGCGCGTGACACAGATGATCAATGCGAAGCCGCATGAGCGTCGTTTGATTTTGGAAGATTCGGCGGGGATTTCGGGGCTGTTTGCGCGTCGGCATGAGGCGGAATTGCGTCTTAAGGCGGCGGATGCGAATTTGGTGCGGATTGAAGATGTGGTGGGCGGCATGGAAGGCCGTTTGAACGCCCTTAAACGACAAGCCCGTCAGGCAATGAAATACCGCAATCTGAGTGCGCAAATCCGCCAGTTTGAAATTTTGATTGCCTATATGGAATGGCAAGCGCTTGAAGAGCGGATGATCGCGACACGTGCGAAGTTTAATGAAGCGGAGAGCCTTGTGGCAGACCGTTTGGGAACGGTCACGCAGCTCACGAAAACGCAAACGACACAGGCGCAGGATTTGCCCGCATTGCGCAAAGTTGAAGTCGAGGCAGCGGCGAGTTTGCAGACGCAGAAAGTGGCGTTGCAGCGGATTGAAGATGAAGAAGGCCGCGCGAAGCAGATTTTGGAAGAAACGCTTGAGCAGCATATATTGGCCGTTACCGATTATAGCCACGAAGATACGACATTGAGCGAGAGCACGGCTCTGGCGGAGAAGCTTCAGGCCGAGCATGTGCAGATTATCGAGGATGAGAAGAAGGCTGAAGGGCAGCTGAGCGAGAAGGAAAAAGCGCGTCAGGCTCTTGAGGATAAGGTTCTTGTTCTTGAGGAGCAATATAACGCCCTTATGCAAGGCGCGGCGGAGGCTAAGGCGCAGAAGCAGGCACTCACCAATCGCATTGAAACTACGCGAGAACGTATCGAGCGGCTGCAGACCCGTAAAGCCAAGGCCGAGGAAGACTTAAAGGCACTCAACACCCAAGGATTGGATGATAGCGGGAAGTTGGAATCCGAGATTTCGAGCCTTTTGAATGTTCTGACCAAGACCGATAGCGCGATTGAAAAAGCGCAAAAAGAGGTTGAGGCGTTAAATGCCAAGATTGAGACGGCGCGCACAGCCTTGAGTGTGCGCGAAAAGTCTAAGTCTGAATTTGATACTGAAATCAGTATGTTGGAAAGCTTTCTTAAAGTTAATTCTGATGATGAATTTATGCCCGTGCTTGGGGATGTTCAGCCCGAAAGCGGGTTTGAGAAGGCATTGTCACGGGCTATGGGGGATACGTTGCTGGCTTCGCTGGATGCGCAGGCTTCGACGCGGTGGTATGACGGCGGGCGTGATGTGAAGTCCCTGCCCGCTTTGCCGAAAGGTGCGGAGAGTTTGCTGCCGAAAGTTAAAGCCCCGAAGGCCTTGAGCGCGGCTTTGTCGCAGATTGGCGTTGTCGCGGATGATGCGGCGGGCGAGAAACTCTGGCGTGAGCTTCAGGTCGGTCAATCTTTGGTATCGGCGCAGGGCACGTATTGGCGTTGGGACGGGTTTAGCATTTCGAGTGAAGCGGCGGATCGCCATGCGATTCAGCTGGAGCAAAAGAACCAGCTGGCGGCTCTGATTAAGAAACGTCCGAATATTGAGAAGCAGGCCGTGGCGGCGCAAGAGGCGCTGGATAATTTGGTGACGGAGAGGAATGCGCAGGATGATATGCGCAAGGCCAAGACAGCCGAAAAATCGGCGACGGAGCAGAGTTTACAGGCCTTGCGGGCGCAATTTGCCGATCTTCGCGAACAGCAGGCGGCTCTGGGGAGTGAGAAAAAACGCATTGATGATGTGATTGCGCAGAGCGCGGAGGAACTGGCGGAGCTTTCCAAGACATTGAAGGATGATGAAACGCGTCTTAAGGCCTATCAGGATTCTTCACATGAAGAGCAGGAAGCGCAGCTTGAAACGCTCAAGATAACGCTGCAGGAATCCCGCAGTGCTTATAACGAAGCGGTTCGTGCATGCGACATTACCCAAGCCCAGCAAAACACCCGCAAGGCACGCATCCGTGCGATTGCCGATGAACGGGTGAACGTGCAAAACCGAAGCATCCGTGCGCGGGAGCGGATGAAGGAATTGGAGGAGCGCAAGGGCGCTTTGGCGGAGAAGCTTGCGGCAATCAAGGCGCAGCCCAAAGATTTCGAAGAGCACAAGAATGCACTGCTGGAGAGGATATCGCATCTGGAGAAACAACGCGATGAAGCGGCGGAGAATCTGGCGGCCTGTGAAGCTGAGGTGCTGGAGAGCAGTCGCGCGCTCAAAGAAGCGGAGAGCGTTTTGGGCGAGGCGCGCGAATCACGGGCACATGCGCAGGCTACGATTGCGGGTTTGCAGGAGCAAATGGATGTTTTGGATGCCGCAATACAGGATAAGTTCGAAATGGCACCTTCGCAGCTTTCGGCGCATGCGGCGATTGATATGGATAAGGAGTTAGGCGATCTCGATTCGATTAAATCCAAGCGTGAGAATTTGAGCCGAGAGCGTGACCAGATTGGCCCTGTGAACTTGCGCGCAGACGATGAAGCGCAGGAGCTGGAGAAGGAAGTTGGGGGCTTGCTGAGTGAGCGCAATGACCTTGTGCAGGCGATTGAGGAACTTCGGGCGGGGATTCAGAAGATTAATAAGGAAGCGCGGGAGCGTTTGCTGATTGCGTTTGATCATGTGAATGGGCATTTCCAGCGGCTATTTATGACTTTGTTTGGTGGCGGTCAGGCACATTTGGCGCTTGTTGATTCGGATGATCCGCTGCAATCGGGGTTGGAGATTTTTGCGCAGCCGCCGGGTAAGTCTTTGCAGTCGCTGTCGCTGCTTTCGGGCGGGGAGCAGACGATGGCTTCGATTGCTTTGATCTTCGCGATGTTTCTGACCAATCCTTCGCCGATTTGTGTTTTGGACGAGATTGATGCGCCGCTGGATGATGCGAATGTGGATCGCGTTTGTGATTTGCTCGATGAGATTGCGGAGCGCGGGGAAACAAGGTTCCTGATCATTACGCACCACCGTTTGACGATGGCGCGAATGGACCGGCTTTATGGCGTGACCATGGCGGAGCGCGGGGTTTCGCAGCTTGTGTCTGTTGACCTTCAGCAAAGCTTTGAGTTCTTGGAAGAAGCGGCATGAATAAGGATCTTGAGGATCTGGAGGCTAAAATCCGGAAAGCCAAGGGGGCTGAGGAGGTTCCTGATCATAGCAATCGGGAAGGCGTTCAAGCCGGTATGGAGCTGGTGCTCAGCATTCTTGTCGGCGGGGCGATTGGTTATGGGCTTGATTCTTTCTTTGGCACCAAGCCGTTATTTATGATTATATTCTTTCTTATGGGGACGGCTGCGGGGTTTTTGAGCATCTATAGGATTTCTCAAAATCTGGGGGCGAGCGTCGGATATGCGGCGCAACATAAAAAAGAACAGGAAAAGCTTGCCAATAACGGCTTGCAAGGCGTGAAAAAAGACGCTAAACAGGCTTCGAAAAAATAATTTACTGCGTTCAATCGATTTAGGGAGTTTTAACGCCGTGGCATTGGATCCGATCAAGCAATTTGAAATTGTGCCCATCATTCCGTTTGAAGTTTCCGGAATTGATCTGTCGTTTACGAATTCATCTTTGTGGATGATGATTGCGATGTTGACCTCTTCTCTTTTTCTGATTTTGGCGGGTCAGAAAAAAGCGATTGTCCCCGGACGTTTGCAAATGTCGGCGGAGTTTTTATACGAAGCGATTGCGAATATGATTCGGGAGAATATCGGGTCTAAGGGTCGTCAGTATTTTCCGCTTATTTTCACTCTGTTTGTGATTGTTTTGATGGGCAATGTTTTGGGGCTTATCCCGCATTCCTTTACTTATACAAGCCATATTATTGTGACGGCCGCGCTGGCGCTGCTCGTGTTTTTTACGGTGACGATTTTGGGCTTTGTTAATCACGGCTTTAAATTCTTGAGCATGTTTGCACCGGCTGGCGTACCGTTGCCCTTGCAGTTTTTGATCGTGCCGATTGAAATTTTGTCGTTCTTTATTCGCCCGCTAACGCTTTCTGTGCGTTTGTTTGCGAATATGATGGCGGGGCATTTGGTTTTGAAAATTTTTGCGATTTTCTCTACGCTGTTCCTTGGTCTTGGCGCGGCAGGGCCGATTTTGGGTTTGATCCCGGCGACGTTTAACGTAGCGATTTATGCGTTGGAGCTTTTGGTTGCTTTGTTGCAGGCGTATATTTTTGCGATTTTAAGCTGTATTTATCTGAAAGATACGGTTGATCTTCACCATTAAATGTGTAGGATCGCCGGTAATTAAAAAAGGTTTTCATACCACTGTTTAACTTAAAAGAAGGACGTTAAAAAAATGGAAGTTGAATCTGCGAAACTTATTGCTGCCGCTATTGCACTGTTGCCCCTATTTGGTGTGGGTATTGGTCTTGGTATGATTTTCTCATCATACAATGATGCAGCGGGCAGAAACCCAAAGGCTGCTGAAGTTCTGGATAAGAAATTCTTCCTGACTTTCGCGTTGACAGAAGCTCTTGCGATTTTCGCATTGGTTGTGTCTTTGATGATCTTGTTCATGTTCTAGTATTCTCTGTTTGAGAAGCGCGCACACATGAAAAGAATACTCTTTCTCACTTTGATGATGCTGGGCGCAGCCGTGGTTTCGAACATGGCTGTGGCAGAGGATGTACAGTCACCGGAGGCCCTTGTTATAGAATATGGGCAGGTTGAGGTTGTTCCGCCTACGGAAGGGGTTTTGCCTGAAGGCGATCTCGGGACGCCTTTGGAAGACGTTGAAGGGATTCTTCATGCTGATGCGCATGATGACGGGCATGGGGAAAAGAAAAAGGGTCTGCCTCAGCTGGATCCTAAATATTACCCGAGCCAAATCTTTTGGCTGACATTCACATTCTTGTGTATGTATCTGCTTTTTTCTAAAAAAATTCTGCCCGAGATGTCTTCGACTATTGAAGGTCGCCGTCAGCATATTCAGGAAAATCTAGACAGTGCGGAAGATTTGAAGAAGGAGGCTGAAAGCGTGCATGAGGCGTATGACAAGATCATGCAGGAATCGCATGACAAGGCTACGCAGATGTTCCTAAGCGCGGAAAACGATATCAAAAAGAAAACAACAAAGAAGATTGAGAGCTTTCAACTCCGCGCCTCTAAAAGCGTCGGTGAACTGGAAGTGAATATTCAAAGTGCCAAGGCCGATGCCATGAAAGACATGCATTCTATCGCGGCAGAGACAGCGCGGATTGCGGCGGAGAAAATTATCGGTGTTTCAACGGATTTGAAACAGGCCGAGAGCGTTGTTAAAAACTTAGACAAGAAAGCAGCGTAAGGGTTTAGACCATGGAAATCTTACAAGATACTTATACCTGGATTACGCTTTCGTTCCTTGTTTTTGTTTTCATTGTTTTCAAGATGGGCAAGGCGGCGTTTTTGAATTTGCTCGATACGCGCATTGAATCTATACGCGCGGAAATTGAAACAGCTGAGAACTTGCGCGTTGAGGCACAATCTCTGCTTGCCCAGTATCAACGCAAGCATTCCGAGGCGATGAAGGATGCGCAGAGGATTGTTTTGACCGCCGAGAAGCAAGCGGAAGAGATTAAGCGTAAAGCGGAAATTGATCTTGATGAAACGATTAAGCGCCGCGAAGATCAGCTTAAAGAGCGTCTTGTCCGCATGGAAGAAGCCGCGAAAGAAGAAATCCGCAAGCACGCCGCGTCTTTGGCGATTTCGGCTACGGCTGAAATTATTGCCGAAAAACTTGATAAGAAGACCAGTGAGCGTCTTGTTACCGACTCCCTTAAAAGCGTAAGCGGGAATATCCACTAACCCCCATAGGTTCTATGATGTCCGAAGCTCTTGCTGCCCTGCCTCCGTTTCAAATCGTTGAGCAGTTAGGCCGCGAGGCGAAGGCGGCGTCCGGCGTTCTTACCAATTCAAAAACTCAAGATATAAATGCGGCTTTGTCAAAAATCGCAGAGATGCTGGTTGCGCGGGAATCCCAGATTATTGAGGCGAATAAGAAAGACTTATCGGCGGGGGAGCAAAAGGGTTTAACCCCTGCCCTGCTGGATCGTTTGAAGCTCTCGTCTGAGCGTATTCAAGGGATGGCTGACGGCGTTTTGGTGGTGCGGGATTTGCCTGACCCTGTGGGGCATGTTTTGTGGGAAACGGAGCGTCCGAACGGCCTCAAGATCCAGCGGGTTTCTGTGCCGATTGGGGTTTTGGGGATGATTTATGAATCGCGCCCGAATGTGACGGTTGACGCGTCGGCTTTGTGTTTGAAATCTCATAATGCGGTGATTTTGCGCGGGGGGTCGGAGAGCCTCCATAGCTCGCTTGCGCTTCATGCTATTGTTCAGGATGCACTGAAAGCCGCAGGTCTGCCTGTGGAGGCGGTGTCGATGATCCCTACTCCCGATCGTGAGGCGGTGGGCGCGCTTTTGAAATCTGCACATGTGGATGTGATGATTCCGCGCGGGGGTAAGGGTTTGATAGAGCGCGTGCAGAGCGAGGCGGCGATGCCTGTTTTTTCGCATCTCGACGGGATTTGCCACATTTATGTCCACCCAAGCGTTAACCCTGAGATTGCCGTCAAGGTCACCGAGAATGCGAAGCTGCGCCGCACCGGGATTTGCGGGGCGATGGAAACATTGTTAATTGACCAAGCGGTAGATCAGGAACTGGCGAAATCTATTGTGTCGAATTTGCTGGATAAGGGGTGCGCGGTTGTGGGCGACAAGATGGCGCAAGTGCTCGATGGCCGCATTACGGCGGCTGCGAGTGAAGATTGGGCCACCGAGTATTTGGATGCGAAGCTGAGCGTTGCGATTGTGAACGGCGTTTCTGAGGCGATAACGCATATCAACACATATGGGTCGCATCATACGGATTCGATTTTGGCCGAGGATGCACAGGCTGTGCAGGCGTTCTTGAAGAATATAGATAGCGGGATCGTGATGCATAATGCCTCGACGCAATTTGCCGATGGCGGCGAGTTTGGCATGGGGGCGGAGATCGGGATTGCCACCGGCAAGATGCACGCGCGCGGCCCTGTGGGGCTGGAGCAGCTTTGCACTTATAAGTATCTGGTGCATGGCTCTGGGCAAGCGCGGCCTTAAAAAGATCAGTGACCGCAGATAAACGCAGATAAACGCGGATATTTTTCTGCTATGGCTCAGCATCGGTGTGCATCTGCGCTAATCTGTGGTTAAATTTTTAATGGCTGTTTTAACTTCACCCCATCTTTTGGACTCCCCGCGGTGGAAAAATGCGAGGATTGGCTTGCTTGGCGGGTCCTTTAATCCGCCGCATCCCGGGCATGTACATATTTCCTTGGCGGCGATGAAGGGCTTACATCTCGATGCCGTGTGGTGGCTGGTATCGCCGCAGAACCCGATCAAACCGTTTAAGCCTTCGCCGCTTGCCGAGCGGATGGAATTATCCGAGGCGTTGGTTAATCATCCGCGGATTTTAATTTCCGATATTGAAAAAGATTTCGGTACGACGATTACCTATTATTCGGTGAAGAAATTGAAAGAGAGTTTTCCGCATACGAATTTTGTATGGATCAGCGGGATGGATAATGCGCTGGGGCTTCATAAATGGCATCATTGGAAAGACCTGCTGGGGGAGATTTGTATGGTGCATTTGACGCGCAACCCGGCGCGGTCTTTGGTAAAGGCTTGCCCGTACCGGATGTATGAAAAGCAGAAGCATGTGTTTATCGATCGCGGGGGGAAATTGCCGCTCGATTCGGGTACGACATACTGGATGATGCAAAAAAAGATGGTGAATATTTCCTCGACGGAAATTCGTGAAAAATTAAAAGAATCAATGGCTTAATGATGATTATGCACAGTTGCAGAGCGGCGCAGCATGGATATATCTTTGCCAAAACACCCTAAATGCCTTATAATAAAATTATGAGCATATTGAACAAGGACGTTCACATGATTATAGACTTGGGGGCTGAATGGCAGAAAGCGTAAAGCGGTTGTCATCCATGAGTCCGAATACAGGAACGATCTGTGTTAAAAGCGCTGAACCTTGCGGTTCGGCTTTTTTTATGTTTAAACCACAACATATACAACAAAGGAGGCTGCGGCCATTTTAACAACGAGCATATATGGGGACATGACCCCTTCTGAATTGAAGGATCTTATTGTGCAGTCATTAGACGCAGATAAGGCCATAGACATCATAACGATCGATCTGGATGAGCAATCAGGGATTGCGGATTACATGATTATCGCTTCGGGAACATCTTCCCGGCATGTCAATGCTCTGGCTGCCAAACTCAAAGACAGACTCGCCGCGCGCGGGGTTAAAGATGTCGGAACCGAAGGCATGGACCAGTCTGATTGGGTTGTTGTTGATGCGGGCGATGTTGTTATCCATCTTTTCCGTCCGGAAGTGCGAAGCTTCTATAACATGGAAAAAATGTGGGGCGCGTTTCAGCCATTTGATGTTGTAGGCGAGCCCGCGCAGGCCTAAACTCTCTCCCATGAAAATTGAAATTCTGGCGATTGGTCGCCTAAAAAAAGGCGCGGCCTTTGATATGGCCGCCGAATACAGCAAACGTATTATGTGGCCTTTGAGCGTGATAGAGCTTGAGGCTCCCTCCTCTTCCGGTGAACAGAAGAAATTGCTTGAGGCGATTAAGCCCGAGGCGGTTGTGATTGCTCTGGATGAAAAGGGGCAGTCCCTGCCCTCGCGAGAAATCGCCGCGAAGATTGAGCATTGGCAGGATACGGGGGCGCCGCTTTTGCAGTTTGTGATTGGCGGGGCAGATGGGCTTAATGATGATTTGCGCGCGCGGGCGGATTTTCTCCTCAGCTTTGGCACTCAAACTTGGCCGCATATACTTGCGCGGGTGATGCTTTTAGAGCAAATATATAGATGTCAGCAGATATTGAAAAATCACCCCTATCATCGGGATTAGGCTTTTGCGCATCGCGTTCTTATTCATGCTTTTATTTACGTTTCCTGCGTTTGCGCAGGCACCGATTCCTGCGAAAAAATCGGAGGCTTTGGGGTATGAGAAATCGCTGAAGGAAGAAAAGCAGAATCAGAAAGCACTGGAGAAAAAGGCCAAGGACATTCAAGGGCAGTTAAAGGGTACGCAAAGTGAACTTGTGGATTTGGCGGCGGATATTCAGAAGAATGAAAAATCGCTGACGGCTTTGAATATCAGAATCAAGGATCTGGAAGCCGATAAAATTTTTCGTGAAGATAATCTTGAGAAAGAAAAAGGACGGATGGCGCAT
Source organism: uncultured Micavibrio sp. (assembly GCA_964350435.1). Lineage (GTDB taxonomy): Bacteria > Pseudomonadota > Alphaproteobacteria > Micavibrionales > Micavibrionaceae > TMED27. Next base: position 39,182 of record CAYGJS010000006.1, on the reverse strand, counting down.
TTGGTTCTGGCGCTGGAGCGGATTCGCAGGAGACCGCCTGAAGCGTTGATCGTGACGCCTGAGGCTCCTTTGCAAACGGCGCAGAGCGTGATGTTGATGAAGACGATTTTGCCGGGCTTGCAACAAAGCGCGGAGAATTTGAAGAATGATCTGAAGGCTTTGGAGGATGTGAGCCGGGATTTGATGGCCGAGAAAGAGGATTTGGCGAAGATATCTGCGGAGCTTAAGGAGCGGCAGAAAACCCTTTCGGGGTTATTAGACACGCGCAAGAGCCTGTATGCGCGTACACAGGAAGATTTGGCAGAGCGGCAGCAGAAGATCAAAACGATTTCGGCCAATGCCAAGAACCTGCAAGACCTTGTGCAAAAACTTGATCAGGAAAAGCGGCAACGCGCTGAGAAAGCAAAAACGCAGCCGGTTGTTTTGACTGCGCCTTCGCCTAAAAATGTGGCACCGGGCAGTCCCCGCCTTCCGATTTCCGGGGTGATTACGACCGCCTATGATCAGCCGGATAATTTTGGCGCGCCGAGCAAGGGCGTGGATATTGAAGGGCGCGGCGGCGCATTGGTGGTTGCACCGATGGGCGGAATAGTCAAGTTTACGGGGCCGTTCAAAAATTACGGTCAGATTGTTATCATTGAGCATAAGGGCGAATATCACAGTCTGGTTGCGGGACTTGAAAAAATTGATACAGTGGTGGGGCAAATGCTGGAGGCGGGAGAGCCGATCGGCACTTTGCATTATTCCAGAACTGGACAAAATCCTGTTTTGTATTATGAATTGCGTTACAATGGCAAACCGATTAACCCGGCACGGAAATTTTCGGGTCTTTGATAAATTTAAAAGGATTTTTTATGCGCCGCCTTCTGATTCTGACCTTTAGTTTTTTTATTATTTCTGGATTGCCATTAAGTGCCCAAGAAACCCGCACGGCAGGATCGCAGCCGGTGAATGACAATAACGATACTTACCGTCAGCTTGATTTGTTTGGTGATGTGTTTGAGCGGGTTCGCGAACAATATGTCGAGGAAAAGCCGGATAAGGAGCTGGTTGAAAGTGCCATCAGTGGCATGCTTTCGGCGCTTGACCCGCATTCATCATATTTGAATGAAGAGAAATTTGCAGAAATGCAGGTGAGCACGAAAGGGGAATTTGGCGGGCTTGGAATTGAAGTGACTCTGGATGAAAATGGTTTTGTGAAGGTTGTTGCGCCGATTGATGACACGCCTGCGGCTAAAGCGGGGCTGCAGGCCGGGGATTTGATTGTGCAGATTGATGACGAGCCTGTTATGGGGCTTAGTCTTTCAGATGCTGTTGATAAAATGCGCGGGAAAGTCGGGACGAGCATTGATCTGGTGGTCAGCCGTGAAGGCGCGGAAGGGCCGTTGGAATTTACTCTCACGCGGGCGATTATCAAGATTAAATCTGTGCGCAGCAAGGCCGAGGGCAATGTGGGTTATGTTCGTATCACCACGTTTAATCAGTATGCCACTTCCGGCCTTGTTAAGGCGTTTGAGGATTTAAAGGCGGAAATTGGCCCGAACATTACGGGTTATGTTCTTGATTTACGCAATAATCCCGGAGGGCTTCTGGAGGAAGCGATCGGTGTGGCCGATGTGTTTCTTGATAAGGGAGAGATTGTTTCAACGCGGGGGCGCAACGAAAAAGATACCAAGCGCGACAACGCGACGGAAGGGGATTTGGCGGAAGGTTTGCCGGTGGTTGTGTTGATTAATGGCGGATCAGCCTCGGCATCGGAGATTGTGGCGGGGGCACTTCAGGATCATAAGCGCGCCATCTTGCTGGGGACGAAATCGTTTGGCAAGGGATCTGTGCAGACGGTTATTCCGCTGCCTGGTTATGGGGCGATGCGGATGACGACGGCACGGTATTACACGCCATCAGGCCGCTCTATTCAGGCGACAGGGATTGAGCCGGATATTGAGGTGGAGCAGGCCAAGATTGAGTCCTATGGTATACAGCGTCTGCGCGAAGAAAATCTGAAAGGGGCATTGGATCATAAAACGCCGAATAAGATTTCTAATGATAACAAAAACAAAAATGATGAGGATGCGGAGACAGAGAAGGAGCCGATTGATTATCAGTTGCTTCGGGCGCTGGATTTACTCAATGGTCTTAATCTTTACAAAGATGCATCCGCGATGAAAGGCAGGGAGTAGTTTTTTGGCCGAAGCAGCGCAGTCTCACTTTTCGGTAAAGTCTTTCGGCCTTGGTTTGGCTGGTGTTGTTGCGATTTATGGATGTGTTTTCGGGTATCTGGCTTTTAAAGCCCCTGTGACTTTTTCTCATTTAGAAGAAAGGCTGGCGAGTGAGATTATAACGGTTTCGCAGGACTCTTTGCTGCCCGCGGCGACGGTGATGCCGCAGTCTTCAGACATGGGCGAGGCACCCGAACGGGACGGTCATGCGGATCATCATAGCGATCATCATGTTGTTGCAGGGGGGGATTTATCCGCAGAGGATTCAGTGCCGCCACCGGATTCTGGTATTATAGAGGAGCTTGGCGATCTTATCGGGCGGCGGGGCAAGATGCTGGCTCCTGCGCCGCTTTCTGGATTATATGAAGAGACGGCAGAGGGGGTTTTGCCGATTGTGAATGCGCGTTCAAAAAACACGCCGTTTGCGGCTTATAAAAAACCGTTTTTGCTGAATCGTAACAAGCCGTTTCTGGTGGTTGCTGTGCTTGATTTTGGGTTGTCGGATGAGGTGTCTCAAAGTGCCCTGTCGTTTTTGCCTTCGGAAGTCAGTATGGTTATTTCTCCCTATGCTTCCGCGCCCGATCAGTGGCAAAAGTCAGCGCGGGATGACGGGCATGAGATTTGGCTGCATATGCTGGCGCAGACGGAGGATTTTCCTCAGGGTGATCCTGGTCCGAATGCGTTTTTGACGAATGTCAGTTTTAGTTATAATCGTGATCGTTTGCACTGGCTTTTGTCACGGACATCCGGATATGCAGGGCTGGCGGGGTTTACAGACCAAACTCTGGGTCAGGGCGGCGATATGTTCAAGAATCTGGTGAATGAGGTTTTTGATCGGGGTCTTGGGTATTTTGAGTTGAATATCGGGGATGGAGTGTTCGTGAAAGATATCGCTATGGATAGAGGGCATCCCTATATTGCCAATGGATTTGTGGTCAAGGATTTATCGGCTGAGAGCGCTGCTTTAAAAGAGATTGAGGCGGCGATTGCGCGTGAGGGCGGCGCGGTGGTGAGTGTGAAGCCGACACTTAAGAACCTTGAAGATTTGAAAAACTGGATCCGCAGGCTTGAGGGGCGCGGGATACAGATTGCGCCGCTTTCGGCACTGGCCGAACTTAACGCAGAAAGTTAGAGGCGGTGAGCGTTTATTTCCATCTTCCGTTTCGCCCGTGTGTGGGCATCACTTTGTTTAATGCGCGCGGCGAAGTTTTTGTCGGGCAGCGGATTGATACGCCCGGCGCGTGGCAGATGCCGCAAGGGGGAGTTGATGAGGGCGAGGACATTAAAGCCGCCGCTTACCGTGAATTGTTTGAAGAAACAGGGTTAGAGAATGCGGATATCATTCGCATTGGAGAAACCAAGCTGCGCTATACCCTGCCCGATCATTTAATTGAATCGCTCTGGGATGGGCGGTTTCAGGGGCAGGAGCAAACATGGGTGGCGATGCGGTTTATGGGCGGGGATTCCGACATCAACCTTGCAGCGCATGCCCCGCCGGAGTTTTCGGCATGGCAGTGGTTGCCGCTCTCAAAGACCCTAGATTTGATTGTTCCTTTTAAGCGCAATCTTTATATGCAAGTAATCGAGATGTTTCAAGATTTGTCATCCTGAAATGCTGGCATTGAAGGATCTTTAAAACAATAAGATCCTTCAGCGTAAACGCTTCAGGATGACTCTTTTCTACTTATGGATTGAGCGGAGACCATGCGGGATCGGAGCCATCCATAGGGGTTTGCAGCCAGCGTTCGTTATATCCGGTGATATCCACGGTGTAGACTTTGGATTGGCGCATATTGCCGCCCGGTCCTGTTGGGCGCTCCTTGAAATATGACAGAACGCGGCCATTGGGTGACCATGTCGGGCCTTCGACGTGATAGGCGTTGGTGATCAAACGCTCGCCCTTACCATCGGGGCGGATAACGCCGATGTAGAATTTGCCTTGATACATGCGGGTGAAGGCGATCAGATCGCCGCGCGGTGACCAGACGGGGTTGGCATAGCGGCCTTGCCCGAAGGTGATACGCTGCACGCCGCTGCCGTCGGTATTCATGGTATAGATTTGCTGGGTGCCGCCGCGATCGGATTCAAAGACGATTTTCTTGCCGTCGGGGGAATATGACGGCGCGGTTTCGATGGATGAATCTGATGTAATGCGCACAGGTTTGCGGGTGCGCAGGCTCATCTCATAGATATCGGTATTGCCGTTTCGCGCCAGAGACATAATGACCTTTTGGCCATCAGGCGAGAAACGCGGAGCGAAGGTCATGCCTTCGAATGTGCCGAGCGGTTCGTGGCGGCCTGTGTTGATGTCATAGAGGTAGACTTGCGCGCCGCCTCTGCCATAGGACATATAGGTGATGAGCTGCTGCGTTGGTGAGAAGCGCGGCGTGAGGACGAGGTTTGAACCATCGGTTAGATATTTGTGGTTCTGGCCGTCTTGATCCATGATCGCGAGGCGTTTGATGCGCTTTTGCGGCGGGCCGCTTTCCGCAACATAGACGATGCGGGTGTCGAAATACCCCTCCTCGCCCGTCAGGCGTTTATAAATTTCATCAGAGATGATGTGGGCGATGCGGCGCCAATTATCTTCACCGGTCATATAGGCCATACCGACCAGTTGTTTTTGTGAAAACACATCCCAAAGCCGGAATTCAACGCGTGCGCGGCCATCATTGGTTTGGGTCACTGCGCCGCTGATCAGAGCCTGGGTGCCGATGGCGCGCCATTCATCGAATCTTGGGCCTCCGGTGTGCATGGAGCCGATGTCTTGGACGAAGGCCTTGGGGTTCAGCGGGCGGAACAGGCCGGAGCTTTCGAGATTTGCGGCGATGACTTGCGGGATTTGGGTAGCGTAGCGCTGGTTATTTGCTGCATCAGAAAAGAAGCTGGAAACGGCGATCGGCATAGGGTCTTTGACGCCTTTGGTGATTGTGGCTTCGACTTGCGCGTGCGCTGTGAAGGGGAACAGAACGAGGAGGAGAAGCGAGAGTAAATGTTTCATGGTCAGTATCCTAGCATTTTGCGGGCGTCGAAGGTGAAATCAAAATAGAGTCCTTTAAATTTTTCCGGCGATATATCGAGTTTAGAGCATGTCGGGTTTAGCAAAGCGCGGCGGGCGGAATCTGCCATGGCTCGATAAGCACTGTCAGTGTTATAGCGCAAAGGTTCAAGCATTTGAATATCTTTTACGCGCATATCATCGGTTAAATATACACGCAGTTTCGGTTGCAGATTTTCGGCATAGCGCAGGCCGCCATCAACCTTCCAGCAACGGCCAACGCTATAATCCAGTGCGTCTTGCTCGCTCAAAGTCAGTTGCCTGGCGAAATCGGGGATTGTGCTGGTTTCTTCTGTCGGTGCATCGGGCTTGGCATCGGATTTTTCTTTTGGCTTTTCTTTTTCATCCGGCGGCGTGAAATCCTTCAGGAGCTGGTCGAAGCTTTTTTCTTTCGGTTTTTCTTTTTCTTTCTCTTTCTCCTTAGGTTTTTCTTCCTTTGGTTTCGGTTTGGGCGGTGGAGGCGTTTCTTCCTTCACGGGCTCAACGACTTCGGGCTCTGACTCCGGTTCGGGTGGAGGCGGCTCTGGCGGTTTGGGCGGTTCTAAAAGCTCTTTCGGCGGCTCTGACTCCTCGATTTCCTTTGGCGGAACTGGCGTGGGGCTTGAGGTTTTTATATCAGGAATCGCGCCGACCAGTTCCACACTGACGGGGGTAATGATTTCGATGGGTTTGGTGATGAAGGGAATGGCGATCATGGTGGTTAAGAACAGGCCAAGGTGGAAGAGCCCCGAAGCGATGAGGGGTTTTTTTAATGACCCATGTATGGCGGGTTCGTGGGCAGGTCTGGTCGAGGCTGCGGCGTTCATTATCGGGCCTTATTTATTCTCCGAGATCAGCGCGACTTTGGTAAATCCGGCGGCGTTGATATCGCCGATAATGCGCATTACGCGGCCATATTCGAGAGTCTTGTCCGCGCGAATATATATCCGGCGATCCGCGTTTCCTTCGGTCATGGCTTGGAGGCGCAGGCGCAGGACTTTGTCTGTCATTTCGGTTTCGCCAATATAGATTTTACCGTTTTTATTGAGGGTCACTTCGATCGGTTTATTGTCTTCGTCCTGAATGGCTTTGGCTTTGGATTTCGGCAAATCCACAGGAACCCCAGCCGTTAGCAGAGGCGCGGCGACCATGAAAACGATCAGAAGCACCAGCATCACATCCACGAAAGGCGTGACGTTTATTTCCGCCATGGGGCGATAAGTGCCGCCCGTTTTGCGGCCACGGCTGCGGGTTTTGTGAGAGAGTGTTGCGCCCATTATTCTGCGGCTCTCTTGCTGGAGGGGCCGGATTCCTGGGCGTCGAGATGACGGGAGAGAATCGCGGTGAATTCATCGGAGAAGTTTTCGAGGCGATCGGCATAGCCGTTGATGCTGTTGGAAAAGACGTTATAGGCAATTACGGCCGGAATAGCGGCGACAAGCCCAAGAGCCGTCGCAAATAAAGCCTCGGCGATCCCTGGCGCAACCACGGCGAGCGAAGTGTTGTTGGAGGAGGCGATCGCGGAGAAAGAGTTCATAATCCCCCAGACCGTTCCGAACAAGCCGATGAAAGGCGCGGTGGAGCCGACGCTTGCCAGAAACGTCATGCCTTTTTCAAGTGCGCTGATTTCGCGGCCTATCGCGACATTCATGGCGCGTTCGACGCGTTGGCGAAGCGAAGCCTGCACGCTTTCTTTTGAGGGCACGCCCCCTGCTACGCCCGCTTGCCATTCTTCCATCCCTGCTGAGAAGGTTTGCAGCATGGGATCAGGTTTTGAGTTTTTGACGCGTTGGTAGATTTTATCCAACGGTTCGCCCGACCAGAAGGAGTCTTCAAATTTATTGGCTTTTTTATTCAGGCTGCCGAGGGTTGTCTTTTTGCTGAAGATAATGGCCCAGCTCCAGACCGAAGCGGCGATCAGCATCAGCATGACGGCCTTGACCACGGGATCGGCCATCAGGAACATTCCCAGCATGCTGAGATCGTGGTTATAGCTTCCTAGGTCTACGGCTTCGATGGGGTCCATTTTATTCCTCAATATTATTCTTCTAAGAGTGATTGAAATTTGCTTCGCAAGATATCGGGTAACGATACAGGCTTAATGGTATTCGTGTCTACACACACAAGTGTGACATGCATCTCGCAGATTGTTTCGCCGTTTTTTTGAATTTTATGGCGGGCGAGGAAGCTGGTGTTTTTCATTTTTTCTATTGTTGTCAGGACTTGGAGTGCATCATCAAGCATCGCCGGGCGCATATATTCGATGTCGATATGTTTGACCACGAAGATGATGCCGAGATCGGCTTCGAGTTTTGAACATTCAAGGCCGATGGAGCGCAGGAGTTCGCAGCGCGCCCGTTCGGCGAAGTTCAGGTAATTGGCATGATAGACCACGCCGCCGGCGTCGGTGTCTTCGTAGTAAATCCGGATATCGATTATGTGGGCGGTCATGGATTATGAGAGTAAATCATCTTGGTTGTGCGTTAAAGGTCTTACGCCAAGATATTCAGAACCCTTCGCAGAAATTTGTCTGCCGCGTGAAGTGCGCTGAACCAGCCCTTGCTGGAGGAGATAGGGTTCAATCACATCTTCGATCATATCGCGCTGTTCGGAGAGTGCGGCGGCGAGCGTATCTACGCCGACGGGCCCGCCGCCATAGTTTTCGATGATGCATTTGAGGTAGCGGCGATCCATGGAATCAAGCCCGATGCCGTCAACATCAAGGCGTTTAAGGGCGGTGTCAACATTTTCGCGGGTGATGTTCTTGTTGTTTTCGCTTTGCGCGAAATCACGGACGCGGCGGGTGAGGCGACCGGCGATTCGGGGTGTACCGCGGGAACGCTTAGCAATTTCAAGCGCACCATCTTCGGCGAGGGGCATATTCAGGAGCCGCGCAGTGCGGGAGACGATGAGGGCGAGTTCATCGGCGCTATAAAATTCAAGGCGCAGCGGGATGCCGAAACGATCGCGCAAGGGGTTGGAGAGAAGGCCGCTCCGCGTGGTTGCGCCGACGAGGGTGAAGGGCACGAGGTCGATCTGCACGCTGCGGGCGGCGGGACCTTCGCCGATGATGAGGTCGAGCTTGCCGTCTTCCATCGCAGGGTAGAGGATTTCTTCGACGGCAGGATTCAGGCGATGGATTTCGTCGATGAACAGAACGTCGTGGGCTTCCAGATTCGTCAGGATTGCGGCGAGATCGCCGGATTTGGCGATGACGGGGCCGGAGGTGGCGCGAAAGCCCACGCCGAGTTCTTTGGCGATGATTTGCGCGAGGGTGGTTTTACCAAGGCCCGGCGGCCCGAAGAGAAGGACGTGATCCATCGAATCGCCGCGTGATCTCGAGGCTTCGACGAAGACGCGCAAATTGGCGCGCAGATCGGGCTGGCCGATGAATTCGTCGAGGGATAGCGGGCGGAGCGCGCCCTCCTCGCCGCGTTCGTAATCCTGCGGCGCGGCTTCGAGGTTAATGTTTTTGGCGAGGTCATTCATGCGCTCAACTCCTTCAGGGCGATGCGAATGAGGTTTTCAAGGTTTAAAGGGAGGTTGTCATTGGCTTTATCGCGTGCGCGCAGGACAGCTGTATAGGCGTCAGCGCGGGCGTAGCCGAGATTGACGAGCGCGGATACGGCGTCTTGGTCGATTGAGGGGGCGAGATCGCCGCCACCTTGGGTGAGGTCTTTGAAGTTTGCGGGGGCGGACGCGATATTTGGCGATAGGTCAATATTTGCGGCTTTGTCTTTCAGTTCCGTCAAGATGCGGGTGGCGAGTTTTGGCCCAACGCCATCGGCCTGAGTGAGGATGGTTTTATCTTGCGCGGCGATGGCGAGCCCTACTTTTTCAGGGGGACAGACGGAGAGAATGGCGAGGCCTGCCTTTGCACCGACGCCTTGAACGGAAGTGAGGAGTTTGAACCAGTCACGCTCCGCGCCGTCGGCGAAACCGAACAGGGTGATGGCGTCTTCGCGAACATTGGTTTCGATCAGTAGGCTGGCGGGGTCGCCTTTTTGGCCGATGCGGCCTAAAGTCCGCTGGCTGGCGTTTACAAGATAGCCTACGCCCTGCACGTCCAGAATCAGGGATGTGGGGGAGACGCTGTCTATTATGCCGCTGAGTTTGCCGATCATGATGAAGCCTGAGTGAGTGCCACGTTTAGGCTTCTATAATGCGCGTGGGTGATGGCGACAGCAAGCGCGTCGGCCTCATCCTCCGATATTTGCCCACAGGTGGGGAGCAGTGTTTTGATCATCATGCCAATTTGTGCTTTGGCGGCGTGGCCCGTGCCGACGATGGATTTTTTGACTGTATTGGCAGAATATTCGGCGCATTCGAGGTTATGTAGTGCGGGGACAGCGAGAAGCACCCCCCTCGCCTGCCCCAGCTTTAATGCGCTGGCGGGGTTTTTGTTGACGAAGGTTTCTTCGAGAGCGCAAGCATCGGGCGCGTGGGTTTTGATGATATCGACGAGGCCGTTATGCAGAGCCGCGAGGCGCTGGGTCATGGGTAAATGAATATAGGGTTTAATCAAGCCGGAGGCTAGGAAACACAGAGCCGCGCCCTCGTGGCGAATGATGCCCCAGCCCGTTTTTTGCAATCCCGGATCTATACCAAGAATAATCACTTCATGCCTGACTTCCCTGCGAAAGCAGGGATCTATTTTTTAGTACCAAGATTCCCGCTCGCGCGGTGAAAGCATATTTAACTATAACAGAAAATCAGAACATAACAAGAACGAAATTTTGGTTTTATATGTTGAAAGATCCCTGCTTTCGCGGGGAAGCCATTTGTGGTTATTCCTCGCCCATAATTTTTTCCATGATCTCGTCGGAGGCTTCGTAATTTGCGGTGACTTTTTGGACGTCATCGCATTCGTCGAGATTGTCGATAAGTTTCAGGACGCCGCGCGCGCCGTCTTCGTCGACGGGGGTTGAAACGTTTGGTTTCCAGATCAGGCCTTGGCTTTCGGGTTCACCGAATTTGGCTTCCAAGGCATCGCGGACTTCGGCGAAGTCTTCGACCTCACACAGAACGGTGTGGTATTCATCGTCGCTTTCCACATCTATTGCTCCTGCTTCGAGGGCGATTTCGAAGACGGCCTCTGCGCTGCCTTTATCAGCGGGGATTACGATTTCGCCGCGGCGATCAAACATGAAGTTCACAGACCCCGTTTCGCCCATATTGCCGCCGCCTTTGGCAAAAATGGAGCGGATTTCGGCGGCTGTGCGGTTACGGTTATCGGTCAGGCATTCGACGATTACGGCGATTCCGCCTGCGGCGTAGCCTTCGTAGCGGATTTCTTCGTAATCTTCGCCGTCGGTGCTGCCTGCCCCCTTGGCGATGTTTTTTTCGATGCCGTCTTTGGGCATGGACTGGCCGCGCGCGGTGGCAATGGCGAGGCGCAGGCGCGGGTTCATATCAGGGTCGGGGCCGCCAAGCTTGGTCGCAACATAGATTTCGCGCCCGAGTTTTGAGAATTGCTTAGCCCGCACGGCGTCGGCTTTGCCTTTGCGGTGTTTGATGTTTGCCCATTTTGAATGTCCGGCCATAATAACTCCTGAAGAAAATTTTTATGAGCATAAAACATATGTGACATAGATTCAAAGCCTTATCACGGTTTTTATATTAGGGGTTTTAAATGTAAAAATGAAAGCGGCCTTTATAAAAAGTTCCATTTTTTTCAGAACCTTGTGGTACAATGTTAGAGTGGATTGATTTTAAAGGGTGAAAGAATTGAGTTATCAATTTAAGAACATCACTGTTTTAATTGTTGATGATACGCTTCCGATGCAGGGGTTGCTAAAATCTTTGCTGAATACATTTGGTGTGGAAGATGTTTTATCTGCGAGCGATGGGCAAGATGGGTTTGCTAAGTTTTGCAGACATAATCCCGATCTTATTATTGCGGATTGGATGATGGAGCCGATGGATGGTATTTCCATGGCGAAGCTTGTTCGCAGCGATCCGCGCAGTATCAACCAGTTCGTGCCGATTGTTTTGATGACCGGCTTTAGCGAGAAGCGCCGTGTGATTGAAGCGCGCGATTCCGGGGTTACGGAGTTTTTAGTGAAGCCGTTTAACGCCCGCGATCTTTATCGCCGGATTGCACAAATTATTGAGCGTCCGCGTCAATTTGTTAAATCGGAAGGTTTTTTTGGGCCGGATCGGCGGCGCAAAGTAGATGAGAATTATGAGGGGGTTCGCCGGCGCGAGGATGATCCTTATGAGGTGGTTGGCGAAGTTGTGCATCATAGATAAAAAATAAGAGCGGATTAAATCATGAGTGAAGAGATGGATTTGTATTTTCATCAGGTGAGGAAACGGAAGGCGGAATTTATTTCTCCCCCCAATGTTTTGCGATCCAAGCTGGGCACTGGCGGTCTTAGCGAAGATGTTTTAGATAAGGCTCAAAAGGTTCTTGAAGAAAGTTCTTCGAATTTTATCCCTCTGGGACAAGTTTATCTCGAATCTCTTATGCAGGGCATTGAGATTGCAAAGGGGCTTTCGCCTTCGGATGATATTGAATCTATCATTTCAACAATGCTCTATCCGGCCATGCAGCTCAAAGCCAATGGAGCGATGTTTCAATATACACTGATTACGCAAGTTGCGAGTTCTCTCGTCAATTTTTTAGAGGTCATTGATGAACCCAATATTGAGGTTGTGGAAATTGTGCTGGCGTTTCATACGGCGATGAAGGCTATTTTACATGGGCAGATCAAGGGGGATGGCGGGGCGCATGGCGCGGATTTGTTGGCTGCGCTGAACAATGCCTGCACGCGTTATTTTAGTAAAAACGCGAAAAATCTGCATTAAATTTTCAATTTAGATTTCCGGGAGGATTTCAGGAAGCACGCCGCCCAATCTTATAGGGGCAATCGCGCTGGCCAGACCACCAGATTTGCGGGTTATGATTACGCCGCATAATGTCGCCTCGCCGCCAGCGGGGATCATTTTATCACCCGGGACTTTGGTGGTGAATTTTTTGATCGGGATTTCTTTTTTTGCGCCGATGACACTGTCGTAATCTCCCGTCATGCCGGCATCCGTTTGATAGGCTGTGCCTTTTGGCAAAATGTGGTTGTCCGCGGTCGGGATATGGGTATGGGTGCCGACGACGGCTGTTACCTTGCCATCCAGATAATGCGCCATCGCCATTTTTTCGGAGGTGGCTTCGGCGTGGAAATCAAGGAAGATGGCATCGACGGCTTGCCCTAGAGGATGGGCATCGACGATATGTTTTACGGCTGCGAACGGGTCTTCCACGGGGTCGATGAAGACGCGGCCCAGGGCATGGATGACGAGGCAGGTCATGCCATTTTTTTCAATTTTGAGAAAACCCTTGCCGGGTGTGTCTTTCGGAAAGTTGACGGGTCTTAAGAGTCTGGGATCATTGCGGATGTATGATACAATCTGGCGTTGATCCCAGATATGGTCACCGCCTGTGATGCAATCTACGCCCCAATCATAGAATTCTTTGACTTGCGCTTCGTTGATGCCGCGGCCATTGGCGGCGTTGTCGCCGTTGACGATTATGAAGTCTGGTTTTAACTCAGCCTTGATTTTTGGTAGATATTTTTCGAGGGCATCGCGGCCTGTTCGTCCGTAAATATCACCGATAAAAACTATGCGCATAATGTGCTTTCTAAAATCTTAAAAATTCCTGAGGGGTTAAAACGGCGTCGAGTTTTTGGTCGTGCGGCTCCCTTGGGAGAGAAAATAGCACAGCTTGAGAGGCGTAGCCCAGCCCTATTGCGAGGATTTGTTTTTGGCTGCGCATATATTCGAGCGTGGCATCATAATATCCGCCGCCTTTTCCGAGGCGGTATCCTTGGCGGTCAAAGGCGAGAAGCGGCACGAGAAGAATATCGGGGGAGAGAGCGGGCGTATTTTGGGGCTCCATGATACCGAAGGAGGCTTTTTTCATCGATGTATCAGGCGCCCATTGGTGGAAAGACAAAATTTTTGTACCCTGCTGCACGATGGGGAGTGCGCAGATAGTCTTGCGCCTGTGGGCTTCTTCGAGAAGGCCTGTGGGGTCGAATTCATGGCCCAAAGGCCAATAGGCGGCGATCACGGCGTTGTCGTCTATATCAACATTGTTGAAGAATTTATCTATAACCAGATCAGGTTGTTCTTCGAGGGGATTGATTTTTTCGAGATGAGCCTTGGCATTTTTACGGATTTCGGATTTTTGATGTGTCATGGCAGTCCTCAAATATACAAGATCCCTGCTTTCGCAGGAAGGCAGAGGCGAAGTGTGGGCGCCGCGTGAGCCGTGTACAAGCGATATTCGCGTGTGGCCCTGGTAAACAGGTGGGCGCCGTTGGTAACCTGCTCCCCAATGCAAAGAGAGTGGTGCAGGACAGGGACAGCTCCCTATGCGAAAGCATCGGCCTCCGGAATAAATTGTGTATCACGAATACTCCGCAGCAAACCCACGGGAGTATATATACACCTGCACCGTTTCTGTGCAAGGATATAACGCGGATAGCCCATCCTATGGCCCCCTGCTTTCGCAGGGTTTCATCTGCCTGAAGACATAGGGTGACGAGGAGAGTTTTAAGCGGTTTTCAGGCGGCTGGCGATGCGGTCGATGCGGTCGGCCAGTTCGTCGATAGCCAGAGCAACTGAGCTTTCGTCGTTCTGGTTGGCTTGGGATTGCTGAAGTTCTTGGTTGAGGTTTTGTGAGTTATCCCGAAGATCAAAGACTTCGTCGGCGAGCATCAGCGCGGTGAGCACAAGCAGGTGGTTTTCGCTGCTGGCTGCGCCTGCGGAGGCGATGTCTTGCAGGCGAGAGTCAACATAGTGGCCGAGTTCGAGAACACGATGTTCCTGACCGTCTTCGCAGTGGATGGAATAATCACGCCCCTTAATGCTGACATTTACTTGAGCCATGGTTATTCTCCTTCACGCAGAACGGATTCGAGGGTTTCGATGGCGCTGTCGAGCTTTTGTGCCACGATTTCGGGGTTCACGTTTGCGCCTGTCTTGTTTGTAGGGGTGCCGAACATGTCACGTTGTTGCCCTTTGAGGGTGACCTCTACGGTGCTTACGGAGGTTTCGAGTTTTCCGACGACTTGATTGAGTTTCAGCAAAGCTTGTTCGACAGCAGACACAGGAGTCTCCTTCTTCGTTTAATTTCATTTGGATGATCCACACTATCTGCGAGACAAAATTAACGTCAAGAATTTTGGATAAATAATATGAAAGCTGTCCACAGGCTGTTGCCCGCGCTCGCGCAAATACGGGGTTGCGGTTTTAATTGACGCTGCTTATATAAAGACGAACAATTTTAGATGGAACATATACGCTTATGACACTTGCTTCGGCTGCTGCCGCCCCTTCTGCTTCTGCTGATCTTAGAACCATGGCCAATGCCATTCGCGCACTTTCGATGGACGCGGTGCAAAAAGCAAATTCCGGACATCCCGGAATGCCAATGGGGATGGCGGATGTGGCGACTGTGCTGTATTCGAAATTTTTGAAATTTGATCCGAAGACCCCGGAATGGCCGAACCGTGACCGGGTTATTTTATCGGGCGGGCATGGATCCATGCTTTTATACGCTCTGAATTACCTCACAGGGTATGAGAAGATGACGATCGAGCAGATCAAGAATTTCCGGCAGATGGGAGCGATTACCGCCGGACATCCCGAGGTGGAGCACGAAGCGGGGATTGAAACGACCACCGGCCCGCTGGGTCAGGGCATTGCGAACGCGGTTGGCTTTGCGATTGCGGAGCGTCGTTTGAATGCACGATATGGGGATGATCTTATTAATCACTATACATATGTGATGTGTGGTGATGGGGATTTGATGGAAGGGATCAGCCACGAGGCGTGTTCATTGGCGGGGCATTTATGCTTAAATAAGATGATTGTTCTGTATGATGACAATTCGATCTCGATTGACGGATCGACCGATCTTTCCTTTATTGATAACACCCCTGCTCGTTTTCAGGCTTATGGATGGGATGTGCAGACGGTTGACGGGCATACCATGTCCGAGATTGAAGCGGCGATTGCCAAGGCGCAAAAATCCGACACGCCGAGCCTGATTTGCTGCAAGACAAAAATCGGTTATGGCGCACCGACCAAGGAAGGTCAATCGTCTTCGCATGGGGCACCCTTGGGCGTAGATGAAATTCAAGGCGCACGTAAGAATTTGAACTGGCCTTATGCACCGTTTGAGATTCCTGAGGATATTTTGAATGCCTGGAGAGAGATTGGTGCGCGTGGAAAAGCCCTGTCGCATGCTTGGGGGAATGTTCTTAATACGCATGAGATGCGCGAGTGTTTCGAGAAATTTTCTGCGGGCGATTATTCGAAAGCGATTGCACCTGTGATTGCGGATTTGAAAGCGGAATTTGCCAAGGGTAAGCCGAATAAGGCGACGCGGCAGACTTCGGGTATGTGTTTGGAAAAACTGGTGGATCGTTTGTGGCTCTTTATAGGCGGATCTGCGGATTTAACGGGGTCTAATAATACCAAAGTCGCGGCTTCCAAGGTTTTTGATAAATCCAACTATGGCGGGAATTATATCAATTACGGCGTGCGCGAGCACGGCATGGCGGCGGCGATGAACGGTATGGCCCTGCATTCGAATTTGCTGCCGTATGCGGGTACGTTCTTACAATTTGCGGATTATTCGCGGCCTGCTATTCGCCTTGCCGCGCTTATGAAACTTCGGGTTATTCATGTGATGACACATGATTCCATCGGCCTTGGCGAGGACGGACCCACGCATCAGCCGGTTGAGCATCTGGCGGCACTTCGGGCTATTCCGAATTGTTTTGTGTACCGCCCCTGTGACGGTATTGAGACAGCGGAGGCTTGGGAATGTGCGATTAACGCCCGCAGCGCGCCGTCTATATTGGCACTTACGCGTCAGGGCTTGCCGACTTTATGTTCTGACCGCAGCGAAAACATGGTTGAAAAAGGCGCATATATCCTTAAGGACAGTGAAGGCGAGCCAGAGGTCACACTCTTTGCCTCAGGGTCGGAAGTCTATCTGGCGATGGAAGCGGCTGAGCAGATAAATGCTCAGGTTCGCGTTGTGTCTGTGCCGTGTATGGATTTATTCTTTGAGAATGCCAAAGATAATCACGATGATTTCGTGAAGCTGGTGTGCAACAACAGCATCAAAATCGGAATTGAGGCGGGCGTTCGTCAGGGATGGGATCGCATTCTCGGCGGGCATGGCACGTTTATCGGTATGGATAGTTTTGGGGCGAGCGCGCCAGCAGAAGCATTGTTCGAGCATTTCGGCATTACCACGGAAGCGATTGTGAAGGCCGCGAAGACTAAACTGGAGAAGAAAAAAGTATGACTTTAAGAGTTGGAATTAATGGATTTGGGCGGATTGGCCGCCTTGTTGCCCGCGCTATTTTTGAGTTGGATCACGATGTGGAACTCGCGGCGATTAATGATCCGGGCGGGAATTTCTTTCCGCTGCTGAAATATGATTCCATTCACGGGCGCGCGCCTTTTGAGGTGATCCGCGAGAGTGACGATTGGATTATTATTGGCGGAAAGCGCGTACACCGCTTCCGCAGCCGCGATGTCAGCGAGCTGCACTGGGACCGTGAAAATGTCGATATCGTTTTAGAATGCACGGGCAAGTTCCGTGACCGTGAGGGAGCCGATCAACATTTGGCGCAAGGCGCGAAGAAGGTTCTGATTTCTGCGCCCGCGGATGGGGAGGATTTGACTGTGGTTTACGGGGTGAACCATGACAAAATTCAGGCGGAACATACGATGGTTTCGAATGCGTCCTGCACGACGAACTGCCTTGCGCCAATGGCCTATGCTCTTAACGAGGAAATCGGGATTGAAAAAGGGTTTATGACGACCGTTCATGCCTATACAGGCGATCAGAATTTGGTCGATGGTTCGCATAAAGACCCCTACCGCGCGCGCGCAGCGGCGATGAGCCTTGTGCCGTCTTCCACGGGCGCGGCAAAGGCAGTCGGGCTTGTGCTGCCAGAGCTTGCGGGCAAACTGGATGGGGTTTCTGTCCGCGTGCCGGTTGCCAATGTTTCTCTGGTTGATTTGAATTTTATTGCCAAGCGCGATGTCACTGTGGCGGAAGTGAACGCCGCCGTGACCAAACACGCGAATGGCAAGCTTAAGGGGATTTTAGGGGTTTTTGACGATCCGTGCGTGTCGTCTGATTTTAATCATGACCCGCATTCTTGCAGTTTTGATCTGAATGCTACAAAGGTGGTTCAGGGAAATCTGGTAAGGGTTGCGGCATGGTATGATAATGAGTGGGGTTTTTCCTGCCGCATGCTGGATACTGCGCTGAAGATGCATTCCGTAGGGTATAAATAGGGTTGTGTACAATTCACAATAATTTTAGCGAATCTGTTTGACAGGGAATCAGGCGGGAATTAATGTGTAATTCTAAACCGTTCTCCGTGGCAAAGCTGGTCTGTGAAGTTAATCTTCCGGGCCAGCTTTATTTTTGCGCCCCGCTTTTTTATCTGAAATAATAAAAAGATCATGGTGTCGTCGATCTCAAATTCTGGATTTATTCCCTTTCAGAGCCCGCAGCGGGTTTTGAATGTATCGCCGATTGATGAAATTTTGAAGGAAGCGGAGGCCAAGGCCAATGGCAGTGATGCTGCTCAGGCTGTTAAGGCCCTTCAGGCCGCGAGCGATACTCAGTCTTTGCTTGATAATGAATTATCCGAAGAAGAACAGAAAATTGTTGATGAGCTGGAGGCCACTGACCGCGAGGTGCGAAGCCATGAGCAGGCGCATAAGACGGTGGGCGGTGCGTATGCGGGGGCGATTTCGTATGAAACGACCACAGGGCCGGACGGGCGCGAATATGCCATCGCGGGGGAAGTACAGATTGATGCGTCCCCTATTCCCGGCAATCCCGAAGCAACGGTGCGCAAGCTGGATGTGGTTATTCGTGCGGCGCTTGCTCCTGCAGAGCCATCATCGCAGGATTTTGCGGTGGCGCGGGCGGCGCAAGCGGCAAGGATCACAGCGCAGCGGGAGGTTCAAGCCAAGCGTGAAGAGGAACTGAAGGCGCAGCGCGCAGAGAATGAAGCGCAAAACGATCCGAATTCACCTTCAGGGGTTCTTGAGCCTGAACAGAAAACACAGCTGGAGCAGCTTCTTGAGAGTATCAGTGTGATTGATTCGCCGCCATCCGAGGCGCGGGGAAACCTGTTTGATGCTATAAATTAGTGCCTTTGTGGATGATTTAGTTAACGAATAGTGAATTTTCTTGTATTAGAGCCGCGGAATGGTGTATATATCAATTATGGTTACAAACCTTGCAAAGCGAGCAATGACCACGGAAGGCCAAAAGGTCTGCTTGATTATTGATCATTTGGTAGAGGCGTTGGGGAATGATCCCTCCTCATCATTACGCCGGGCCTTGATATTGACCGATATTGATCAGTATCCTGGCACTACGCAGGCGGCGATTATGGAGCGTTTATCTTTGGATAAATCCACCGTAAAACGCGAGACAGACTGGCTTTTTGACTATGGCTGTATACGTCTGCAAGATAGTAACGAGGATGCCCGTTCAAAGACGATTGAAATTGAGGGGTATTCAAAGAAGGGTTTAAAAGCGGCGCTTGATTACTTTAATGGTAAGCATGAGTTTTTGAAGACTTTTTTAGAGGAATTTACAACGGCTTTGAAGCTGGAGAAACCAACATTACGCGATGCAAAAATTATTGCCGCGCTTGATGAAAAAGGGACAGCAGAGAAGAAAGATATTATTGACGATTTGTACGATGGTGCAGCGTCCACAGATAACAGAGCTTATAATAGGCTCAAAAAAGAAGGTGCTATAGTAGATGGATAGAGTAGGAATAGATCTTTCAGGAGTTAGAGAAGCGATTGAAGCGTCTTGTGGCTCGCCTGCGCGCGGGAATGTTGTCAGTATTGGCGCTCCGGATTTGAGCGCCGAAATGTTAGCTGCTGGATTTACAAGACCAGCACAAGTTTCCGGTGCTTTACGCGGTATTATAGGCTTCGACAGATAATCAAAAATTCCTTGTTTTGGAACAAGCGGTTGGCTATACATCATGTGTTATGCAACCCTTTTGTCATTCTGAAGGGCTTTAGCCCTGAAGAATCTCCTGATCCTTTGGCCATGAGATCCTTCAGCGTAAACGCTTCAGGATGACGGATTAAAAAACACGGAGTATCCCATGCCGAATTCTGAACAGCTTGCCAAAATTTTATCCGGGAAAGGTTTTATTGCCGCGCTTGACCAGAGCGGAGGTTCTACGCCCAAGGCTTTGAAGGCGTACGGCGTTGATGAGAGCGAGTATGCGGGTGAAGACGAGATGTTTGCCAAGGTGCATGAGATGCGCAGCCGCATTATCACAGCCCCTGTGTTTAACGGCGAGAAAATTTTGGGCGCGATTTTGTTTGAAAAGACTATGGACGATGTGATTGAAGGCATTCCGACTGCGCAGTATTTGTGGGAGAAACTGGGCGTTGTGCCGTTCCTGAAGATTGATAAAGGTCTGGCTGATGAGCAGGATGGCGTGCAATTGATGAAGCCTATGCCTGATCTGGAGGCGCTTTTGAAGCGCGGGGTGGCGAAAGGCATTTTCGGCACCAAGATGCGCTCCACCATTAATAGCGCGAATGCGGGCGGGATTGCCGCAGCAGTGGCTCAGCAGTTCGAGGTTGCCGGCACGATCATGGATCATGGCCTTGTGCCGATTATCGAGCCTGAAGTGAATATCCATGCGGGTGATAAGGCCGCGTGTGAGGCGATTATGAAGGCCGAAATCTTGAAACATCTGGACACTCTGCCTGCGGGGCGTGAGGTGATGCTAAAGCTGACTTTGCCTGAAGAGGCGAATTTCTATGCGGATCTGATTAACCATGCGCGGGTTGTGCGGGTGGTTGCGCTGTCGGGGGGGTATTCTTTGGATGAATCCTGCAAGCGTCTGGCGGCGAATGACGGTATGATCGCCAGTTTCTCGCGCGCGCTTTCGAATGATCTGCGGGCCTCGCAGAGCGACGACGAATTCAATTCCATTTTGGGCGCCGTGATTGATAAGATCTTTGATGCGTCTGTGGCGGGTTCGAAAGCGGCGGCGGCCTGATTGCTCTGATGCGCCAGCAATATCACTCGAAAAAAATCGGTGACAAAACATATGTTTGGGATGTTCACAAACTTGTTGAACGGGCCAAAGATATGCCGATCATTGAAGTTCCTTTGGATCAAATATCCGAATTGAATGATACCTATTGGCATGAGGAAGGCGAGTTCAAGAAGCCGATTGCGCGGGATATTGCGCTGCATGCGAAGCTGATTTATGAATGCGATCTCAATTATCCTATTATTTTGCACGCAGACGGCAGCCTTATGGATGGGATGCATCGGTGCTGTAAAGCCTTAATCGAAGGGCGTGATGTTATTCGCGCCGTAAGATTTGAAACCGACCCTCCGCCCGATTATATCGATCCTGATTGGGCTGCTCTGCCCTATAAGGATGACTTTTATAAAACACTCAAAGCTTTTGGTTTGCCTCATGCCTTCGAAAAAAACTAAGGGAGATAGAGTGCGGCTTTTGGTGGCGGCGCTCTTGATGTTTGTTGTTGGCCTGACGGTATACAGAGATTTTGCCGAGCTTGCGCCCGCCCCTGATTTGATTGATGTTTCGGGTTCATCGGCGGTGTTGAGTGAGGAGCGGGCCGCGCATATCTTGCATGGTGACGGGCGCGGCGGCGGGCATTTATATGGCACGGGGGTGCCTTGTAAGTCTGAATTTCCACAAGATTGGGATGAGGCGCGGATTTTATCCGTAACCCAGAGGATGGCGGCGAATGACAATCTTGATTGGGAGCAGCAAGGAAATGGCTACTTTGTTGCGGAAGAGATTCAAGACGGCGTGAAGGTGCGGGTCGTGATTGATGGGCAGAAACGCAATATAATAACCAGCTACCCCACCAATGTGCCGCGCAACCCCTGCCCTGCCAATGATAATTAGATTGCCGCGTCAGGCTTTCAGCCTTCCTCGCAATGACAAAATTCAAGGTTTTCCTGTCCAGAGGACATCTTCGATTTTTTGTGCGTCGGTGGCGAGCATGACGAGGCGATCAAGGCCAAGCGCAATGCCTCCGCTTTCGGGCAGGCCGTACTCCAGAGCGTCCAAGAAATCTTCATCTATCGGGTAGCGCTCACCGTAGAGTTTTTCTTTGATATCCATCTCCTGATGGAAGCGTTTGCGCTGCTCGCTTGCATCTGTGAGCTCGCTAAAGGCGTTGGCGAGTTCGACGCCGCAGACATAGAGTTCGAAACGCTCCGCGAATCTGGGGTCGGATGGTTTCTTGCGCGATAGAGAGGCCATGGATGCGGGGTAATCGCACAGGATTGTAGGGACTTCCATGCCGAGATGGGCTTCAATCTTTGCGGCCATAACGGCGTGGAAGATATCATCCCAGTTATCGGAATCTATGATGCGTACACCTTGCTCGATTGCAGCTTTAGCAAAGTCCCTCACCCCATCCCTCTCCCCAAGGAGAGGGGGTAAATCGATGTTTGCGTAGAGTTTGAAAGCGTCTTGTACGCTTAGGCGTTGCCAATCGGCATGGGGGTCGCAGAGTTTTCCGTTATAGCGGAATGTATCTATTTTAAGGGCGCGCAGGAGGTCCATGCAGTCTTGCATGATGTCTTCGTAGCCGCCACCCGCGCGATACCATTCCAGCATCGTGAATTCGACGCTGTGGAGCCTTGAGCCTTCGCCATTGCGAAAAACATGGCCAATTTGGTAGATTTTGGGCAAGCCCGCCACCATCAGCTTTTTCATCGCAAATTCGGGCGAGGTGTGGAGGTAGAGATCGCGCTCATGTTTCAGATCCAGCCCCAGAACTTCGGTTTTGAAGGCATGGATATGGGTGTCCATAACGGGGGAAATTTGCAGGATCGGGGTTTCAACCTCCCAGAAATCTTGCGCATCGAAGAATCGCCGTACGTCCTTGAGAATACGCATGCGGGTTTCCAGGAAGGGCTTTTGGATTGCAAAATTTTCGGGATGCCACCAAGTCATGGTTTGAAATATCAAAATAAAACTTGCAATGCCATCTCTAAATGCCTATAAATCGCATTCAGAATTTAAGGGCAGAATTTAGGAGAAACGCTATGAAAGCAGACATTCACCCCGATTACCACGAAATTAAAGTCGTGATGACAGATGGAACAGAATATATGACCCGCTCCACATACGGTAAAGCCGGTGATGTGATCAAGCTGGATACTGATCCGCTGTCACACCCTGCATGGCAAGGTGGAACCGGTAAAGTTGTTGAAAAAGGCCAACTTTCCAAGTTCGAGAAGCGCTTTGGCTCATTCGGGGTTGCCGGAACAGTTGAGAGCAAGACTGAAGAGAAAAAAGATTAAGGTTTATGAGTGCTCACTAAAACCGAACAAGCGCCCGTTTTTAAGCGGGCGTTTTTTTGCGGTTATATCTAGGCGGCTTCGAGTTGCTGGAGCGCGGCGGTGAATTTGTCGCGGGCGGCCTGTTTTTCGGCGACGAGGGCTTTTTGCTCGTCCACCAATTCATCAGGCGCGTTTTCAATGAATTTTTCGTTTTTCAGTTTCGCAGAAATTTTTTGAATATCATCATCGAGTTTTGAGATTCTCTTTTTCAGGCGATCACGTTCAGCATCCAGATCTATAATATCGGCGATGGGGAGGATGAGCGTGGTTTGATCGACGATCGTCTGGATAGAGCCTTTCGGGGCGATTTCAACAAAACTTATATCCTCAAGGCGTGACATACGCTTGAGGATTTCATCAAAGGCCAAGAAATCTTGCTTTATTGTTTCCGAGGGGTCTTTAACCAAAAGACGGATTTTTGCGCCTGCGGGGACGTTCATATCGGCGCGCACGGAGCGGATTTCGGATATGATACTGATGAGCCAGTCCATTTTTTGGGCGGCGAGCGTGTCAGATAAACGCGCATCATATTCCGGCCATGGCGTGGTGATCAGCGGCGTTTTATCAAAGAGTTTTTCATTCAATTCTTCGGTTACAAAGGGCATGAAGGGGTTAAGCATAATCAGGGTTTGTTTCAAAACCCATGCGCTGGTGGATTTAATTTCGTCGGCATTTGCACCGCCATCGGTCAGGGTCGATTTGGTGAATTCGAGGTACCAGTCGCAGAATGTGCCCCAGACGAATTGATAGGCGATATTGGCGGCGTCATTAAAACGATAGAGCCCGAGCGCGGTGTCGATATCATTTTTTGCTTTAACAAGCGCAGAGATAATCCATTTATTGGGCGTGTAGGCCACGGATGCGGGGTCGAAGCCTTCGGGCAATTTGCATGCGTTCATTTCGCAATAGCGCGCGGCGTTCCAGAGTTTGGTGACGAAATTCCGATACCCTTCAAGGCGTTCTTCGGCAAGACGGATATCACGGCCCTGCGCAGCCAGAGCGCAGAGGGTGAAGCGCAGAGCATCTGTGCCGTATTTGTCGATCAGATCCAGCGGATCCATAACATTGCCCTTGGATTTTGACATTTTCTGGCCTTTGGCATCACGAACCAGAGCGTGGATGTATACGTCTTTAAATGGAACTTCGCCGAGGAGTTCAAGCGAGAACATCATCATGCGGGACACCCAGAAGGTGATAATATCAAAACCCGTGACGAGCGTATCGGTCGGAAAATATTTATCCATTTCCGGGGTTTTTTCCGGCCAGCCAAGGGTCGAGAACGGCCAGAGGCCAGAGGAGAACCATGTATCGAGGACATCGGGGTCACGCGTGAGCTGCGCGCCCTGCCCTGCCTGTGCCTGCGCACCCGCTTCGTCCTCGGCAACGAAGACATTTCCGTCTTCATCATACCATGCGGGGATTTGGTGCCCCCACCAGAGCTGGCGCGATATACACCATGGGAGTTGGTTGTCCACCCATGCGAAATACATATTCTCATATTGCTGGGGCACGAAACGCGTACGACCGTTGCGCACAGCCTGCGCTGCAGGTTTGGCAAGAGTTGGCGTGTCAACGAACCATTGTTTGGTGAGGAACGGTTCAATCACCACACCGGAGCGTTCACCAACAGGCACTGTGTTTTTGATGTGTTCTTCTTCAACAAGAAGATCAAGTTCTTCCAGTTCTGTCAGGATTTTTTTGCGCGCATCATAGCGATCAAGGCCGTGATAGGAAGATGGGATATCATCGCGGCTTGAAACGATGCAGGCGCGTTCGTCAAGGACGCTGATCATCTGGAGGTTATGACGCTGGCCGACTTCAAAGTCGTTGAAATCATGGGCGGGGGTGATTTTCACTGCGCCAGAGCCTTTTTCGGGGTCTGAATATTCATCGGCGATGATCGGGATCAGGCGGCCCGTGATAGGCAGGACAACCATTTTGCCGATCATATCTTTGTAGCGGTCATCATCGGGATGCACAGCCACAGCCGTATCGCCGAGCATGGTTTCGGGGCGGGTTGTGGCCACGGTGATAAATTGCTCCGTATCGCCCTCGATAGGATAGCGGATATGCCACATCGAGCCTTTTTGTTCTTTCTGATTGACCTCAAGGTCGGAGATCACAGTCTGGCGTTCCGGGTCCCAGTTGACGAGCCGTTCGGCGCGGTATATCAGGCCTTTTTTGTGAAGTTCGACAAAGGCTTTAAGAACGGCTTTGGACAGGCCTTCATCCATCGTAAAGGCTTCGCGCCCCCAATCGGGCGTAGTCCCCAGGCGGCGGAGCTGTGATGTGATGGTGTTGCCGGAATATTCCTTCCACTCCCATGCCTTTTTAAGAAATTCCTCGCGGCCCATGGTAAAGCGGTCTGTGCCGTCTTCGGCGAGTTGTTTTTCCAGTACCATGTGAACGGCGATGGAGGCGTGATCTGTGCCCGGTTGCCACAATGTATCAAAGCCCTGCATGCGTTTATACCGCGTCAAAATATCCTGAAGTGTATGGTTGAGCGCGTGGCCAATATGGAGGGATCCCGTGACGTTGGGCGGCGGCATCATAAGAGTATAGGGCTTAGATTTACTGTCTAGATCGGCTGTGAAGCAACCCGATTCTTCCCATTGGGCGTAGCGTTTTTCTTCACTGGATTTGGGGTCAAAAGTCTTATCAAGCATGGGTCTCGCGCCAATTTGTTAAATCACACACATGTTTTAACGGTTAGGGAGCCCAAGTCAACCGATCAGTCATTTTCGGTGGCGCGCTTGGATATTTTTTCGAGTTCTTCCTGAACGAGGCGTTCTATGATCGGGGGCAGATTGCGATCGAGCCAATCCCGCAGCAGCGGGTTTAATTCACTGCGGACAATTTCTTCTACTGTAATGCCGTTATGTTCAATAGCCGTTTTGCGCGCCAAGGTTTCAAATCCACCCAGAACAGCGGCTTTTGTATTGTCGCCTAAAATAGATTCAGAGTCCTCATTCGTGTCGTCAGTCAGAATTGTTTCGTCCTCAGGTTCAGGTTCCGGTTCCGGTTCTAAATCTTGCAAATCTACTTCCATCTCCTCAACAGGTTCGGGGGCTTGCGCCAATTCCGGCTCTGGCTCATCTTCCTCAACAACCTCGGTGAGTTCGATGACGTCTTCTTCGGCGCTGAGGTCGAGAGCGGAGTCGCGGCTTTCCTCTTCTTCGGCACTCAGATCCAGGTCAGAGCCTCTGCTCTGTTCTTCTTCGGCGCTGAGATCAAGAGCAGAATCACGGCTTTCATCCTCTTCGGAATAATCGATGACTTTTTCCTCTGCCGGGGCAGAATCATCTTCCCCTTCGTCGTCATCATCAGAAATGATCTGACGAATTGAACTCAGGATCTCTTCAATGGATGGTTCTTCTGTTTCTTGTTCGGCCATAGGATATATTTTGTGAGTATTCTTAACAATTCAGTCTTACTTAAGTTGGTGCGCTTGTCAAAGAGGGATTGCCCCTATTTCCCAAGCCTATCCACATCCATATCAAATAAACGCCATTTTAGATCGTTTAAATAGGCGTGATAATCGTAGGAATCTTTTTCAAACCCTAGCTTTTGCGGGGTGAGATCGCCAAGAATGGCCAAAAGCTGATATTCGGCGACGATTTTGTTTCTTTGCGCCGTGACGAGGGCGACGTTGGCGTCGAGGAATTCCTGATCGGCGTCGAGCGTATCGAGAACAGTGCGGGAGCCGAATTCCGCCTCTGCGCGAACGCCTTCCTGCGCGATGGCGCTGGCTTTTATTTGTGCTTTCCGGGCTTCGGCTTCGGCGCTAGCACTCTGGAAGGCCTCCCAAGCCTGAACCGCAGATTGCTTAATCGCCTTACGCTGCTCCAGAATTTGTATGTAGCGTTCATTTGCGGTGTGTTTGGCACTGCGGATTTTTGAGCGGGTTGCGCCGCCCTGATAGAGCGGAATGCTGGCCGAGATCCCTATATTCCGGCTGGTTTGACGGTCGAGAATGCCGGGGTTGGGGTCATAGGCACGGGCAATATTGCCAGAGATCCCAACTTGCGGCAGAAGCGCCCCAAAGACGTTGTTGATGTCTTCTTCGGCGGCGCGATGGGCGTGTATGGAGGCTGCGATAGCGGGGCTTTGAGAATCAGCGATAAAAAGAGCCTCGTCGAGATCTGAGGGCAGGCCGAGATCATCATAGGGGTATTCAAGCCTTTCCGGACGGAAGCCAATGATTTGTTCAAAGACCGCTTCACTGGCGCGCAGGTTTCCTTTGGCGGTGATAATATCGGCACTGGCGGAGGCCAATCGGGCTTGGGCCTGGGATACATCGGTTTTGGTCAGCTCACCCACTTCAAAGCGATCCTGGGTTGCTTCGAGCTGTTTAGAAATCACGTCCTGATTGTTTTGTGCGAGTTCCAGGAGTGAACGATCCCGAAACACATCCATATAGGCCTGGGCTGCGGCGCGCATCAGATCCTGTTCAGTTCTTAAAACCTCGGCGGTTTGCGCCATGATGACTGCGCGGGCGACTTTCGTTTGGGCAAAGCTTCGCCCGCCGCGATAAAGGCTTTGTTCAAAGGACACACCGATATTTTTTTCGGTTGAGCCGCTGCCGCTGCCGAATGTGCCGTCGGGCTTGCTGTCGAAATCTCCGTCGGATATTCCTGCATTCGCTTCAATATTGGGGAGCCAGTTTGCATAGGCCTGTGGGAGTTGTTCCTGCACCGATTTTAGATTCGTTCGGGCGGCCTGAAGTGTCGGGTTGTTTAGATAAGTCCATGCGAGGACGCTTTGCAGAGTTTGAACGCGTTCTTTATTCTGTTCTTGCGAGGCGGGGGTGGTCTCTTTCTCCTGCGCGTAAGAAACAGAACCGAACAGCGCGGTTGATAACAATAAGGATACTGTTAAAAGCCTGCGGGCAAGCTTTCTTGAAAATCTGGGCATGTTCAAAACCGAAAAGGGTTAGAATGAAAAGGCGGGGGCGGCTTCGAATCCGGGAAGGAAATGAGAACCAGACTGGAATAGAGTATATGACGAAAAGCTGTTTTTGCCAATGTTTTGTATCAAGGTCACGCTGCCGAGGCCTCCGCCAGGTTTTTTTATAATTGTGACCAGCCGACCTTGCGGGGCGAGTTGATTGAGTATCCCTTGCGGAACTTCGGACACTGCGCCGTTGATCATGATCAGATCATAGGGCGCGCCCAGTGCATGCCCCTTGTTTAACGTGCCCTCAAAGGCGGCGATATTGGTCAGGCCGAGGGATTTCCAGTTTTTAGCGGCCACGCCCAGTAAGGCGTTGTTTTCCTCCAGCGCGACAACGGTCATGGTCATCTGCGCGAGAATAGCCGAAGAATATCCCGTGGCGCAGCCAATATCGAGGACTGCGTGGGACTTGTCCGGCTCCAGAGCCTGTAGCATTTTTGAATGGACGATCGGCTCCAGGAGAAAACGCCCCTGCCCCAGTTTTAAATCTTCGTCCTTATAGGCCACACCTTTGTAGTCTTCGGGGACGAAAACCTCTCTTGGTGTGGTTTCGAAGGCCTTAAGAACGGCCGGCAGAATTACGCCAGCGGTGTGAATTTGACTGTCGACCATATTTTTGCGTGCGTCTTCGTATTTCATGTCTGCCAAGATAAACGAAAAGAAAACATGATGATAGGGGGTTTTGCGCGGCGGAGGCGAAATTTTCTGACTTGCAAAGCGGGCGCGGCGCGGGCTATAGTCCCAATCGGTTGGCGCGGTGGCAGAGTGGCTATGCAGCGGATTGCAAATCCGTGTACACCGGTTCGACTCCGGTCCGTGCCTCCATTATTCTCTCCACTCAAATGCATAGAAACCCACAAAGCCCTACAGTTTCCTTGCTTTCTGAGCCTTTGCAATCTATAGTTGTTCATAGAAATAAACCTCACTCCCCCTAAATCTACAGCTTTTGGGGGCAGGATACAGGGGCAAGCTAAAATCATGGGGGCAAGATAATGCTTACAGACCGATCATGCAAAGGCGCTAAACCCAAGGAGAAGTCCTATAAACTCTTTGATTCCGGCGGATTATTCCTCGAAATTATGCCGAGCGGCAGCAAGTTATGGCGCTTGAAATACTATTATCTGAAGAAAGAGAAGCGGATTTCCTTTGGTCCCTACCCCATTGTTACGCTTGCGGAGGCGCGGGAAAAACAGATGGAAGCTAAGAAGATGCTTCAAAATAATGCTGATCCTTCCAAGGCCAGAAAAGACACCGCGCACAAAGAAATCCGCAAAGTTCAAAACACCTTTAAATTTATTGCCCATGAATGGCATGAGATTCAAAGTGAAACATGGAGTGACCGCCATGCCAAAAATGTCATGCATAAGCTGGAAACCGATATCTTTCCCTTTATCGGCAAACGTCCAATCACCGAGATCGATGTTCCCGATTTGCTGGATGTCCTGCGTAAAATTGAAAAACGCGGCGCATTAGACGTAGCAGCGCGGGCGAGACAGATCTGCGGGCAAATATTCAGGCATGCCATTCAAACCGGACGCTGTAAGGAAAATCCGGCTATTCACCTTCAGGGCGCACTGAAAACCAAAAAGACCGAACATTTCGCTGCGATCCGAATTGAAGAGCTACCGGAATTCCTCCAGACACTGGATCGTAATGAAGCACGGCTTTTCGCCCGCACACGCCGTGCGATTCAATTATCGCTGTTAACCTTCCTGCGCCCTGGGGAAATCCGTAAAGCCCGCTGGGACGATATTGATTTTGAGAGCAAGCTTTGGACAATTCCAGGCGAATTGATGAAAATGGGTCGCGACCATATTGTGCCTTTGTCCGATCAGGCTATTGAAGTTCTCAAGGAACAGCAGATTGAAACAGGTCATTTCAAGACGAATTGGGTGTTTCCGAGCCTTATAAAGCCGAAGAACCCGATTAGTGACGGCACCGTCAATGTCGCTATCAAGCGCATGGGATATCAAGGCCGCATGACCGCGCATGGTTTTCGCGCCCTCGCCCGCACAGCCATACGGGAAAAGCTGCGCTACGATAGTGAGGTTATAGAACGCCAGCTTGCGCATAAACCCAGCGGAACGTTGGGCGCGGCCTATGACCGCACGGAATTTCTGGAGGAACGCCAAGAGATGATGCAGGACTGGGCGGATTACATTGACAGCATCTGCTCAAATCAAGTCATCGAAGGTCACTTTAAGAAAGCCGGATAATGCCTCGTGAAACCACACATATTGATGTTTCAGGTGATGATAAGTGGTTGGGAGCTGCTGGCTATCTGGCTGTGCTGGCTTACCCTGATGATTGGGATAAACGCACCCGTTTTATTGATGCTGTTAAAGCAATGATGATTAAATATATGACTGGTGGTCGTTTGCCGAAAAAGCATGTCAAAAACTCTGATGTCTTACAATTTGCCAAAGAGCGTGAGCTGGACACAGCCCTGCGTCAGGTTGGCCGCATTATACAGACCAAACGTCTTCCGGCCTGGGAAATTGCCCTGCCATATATGATGAGCCATGCCATCAATGTCACACTGGCCGATGGCAGTAAATTTTCTCTTGATCGTGCTTTGGAACAAAAATTTCCTTCGCCAGATGTAGAGTTCGGCGCTGATCCTTATAACAAAAACAACGCCTATAAACGAGTTTGGATACCTTCTAAACCAGTTTTGCATCTGATGTTCGGCCTTCATAACGCATTGGCAGATTATAATCATAAACCGGATACAGAAGATTTAATCTGCAATCCCGACTGGTTACCATTCGCTGCTGAAAATGCCGAAAGCATTCGAAAAACACTGTGCGCACTGGATAAAATCAATATCAACGATGAAGACACCATCCAACTCCTGCCCAAAAATAATATTTCGGTGCGGGATTTGACCAGAAGCCGCTCCTGAATCTTTGTGTTTCGATGTGGGTGTCAGTAACCCCAAAAGGAGCAAAAAGATGACACACCCCTTACGAACCACCCTCTCGATATCCGAACTCTGCGAAGAGCTGGGTATTAGCAAATCATTTTTCTACAAACTGCAAGCCAAAGGCCGCGGCCCGACAACACTGAAAATGGGTCGCCGGACACTCATCACACGCGAAGCCGCCGATGCCTGGGTTGCCAATCTTCAGGAAAATACTGGGAGTGCAGCATGATACAGCCTGATTATTTCAATGAGAGTTACTTTGATATTGAATTCGTTGCTCGTAATCAAAATCTGAAACGTATAGGCAAAGACAAATATCAAGGGGACTGTCCGGCATGCGGATATAAAAATGCTTTTAGTCTTTCGTTATCACGTGATGGAAAGCCACTTGCATACTGTCATGTCAATCAGTGTGAAATGCGACCTTTTTTACGCAGTATTTATAACCGAGACTCTGAATTTCATTCAGTGTTTCACTCCCAACCCCTGCAACGATATGCTACGGCAAAAACAGCAGGAAACCATGTGGAAACAGAAATTATTCCATATCATGAGTGGGATCGATGCACTGGTAACGATCCCGTCACTAAATATCTGCGCGGTAGAGGTATTACAATCGATATCCCTCCTACAATCGGCTATCAGAAATTACGGAATGATGAAACCAAAGAGATGCACCATACTATGGCTGGCTTTATCATGCGTGTGGGCCAAAGAGATCCTATCGCCAAACACATTACATACATCAAAGCGGACGGCAGTGGTAAAGCAGATGTTCCCATACAAAAGAAAATTTTTTGCTCGTTCCATGGCGGTGCGGTCATGTTGGCTCCACCCGCTTATGAAATGGCTGTTTCGGAAGGAATAGAAAGCGGCCTTAGTTTTCAGCAAGGAGCTGGTATTCCAACATGGGCAGCATTATCCAGTGGCAATATCCCTAACCTTATTTTGCCTCCAAAACCGATGGCATCGAAAGTCGTGATTGCTGCAGACTACGACAAGGCAGGGCTTGATGCAGCACGCAGTGCGCAAGCGCGCTGGGAAGCAGAAGGTCGTGATGTTGAAATTGCTAAACCGGATAAGCCAGATACGGATTTTAACGACATGCTTATTGAGGAGCTGGAAGAAGTAAAAAAGAGGAATACATGATGACTGCCCCTCTTTCAAAATTTCAGGAGGCCCTGGAAACAGCAGAGAAATATGAACCCGAAAAGCCACAACCGTTGGTGCGGTCTCTTCCTCCGGCTGATCCTTATCCGGCGGAAGCGCTGGGGTCTGTTCTTTATCCGGCAATGCAGGCCGTACAGGGCATGACGCAAGCGCCTGACGCCTTATGTGCACAGTCTGTTCTGGCAGCGGCTAATCTTGCTGTTCAGGGATTGGGGAATGTTGAAACGCCGGCCCATAAGATCAGGCCGGTCTCCTGTTTCTTTTTGAGTATCGCGCAGAGTGGTGAGCGTAAAACGGCGTGTGATGAGGTGGCGCTTGCGCCAATCCGCGCCTATGAGAATACGCTGATCGCCGGACACGCCCAGGAGAAACAAAAATGGGTGAACCAAAGGGATGTGTATGAGCGTATGCGCAATCAGATCCTGAACGATAAAAAGAAGTTTGTGACATTTGAAGATAAGGAACAGGCTATCCAGGCATTAGGCAACCCACCAAAAGCGCCTTATATCCCGAAGTTGACCTGCCAGGAACCAACGATTGAAGGGCTGTATATTTATCTTGCTGAGGCGCGGCCTTCTATCGGCCTGTTCAACGGTGAAGGCGGACAGTTTATTGCGGGCCACGGCATGAGTGATGATGCTAAGACCCGCACATCGACAGGACTGTCGCATTTATGGGACGGCACACCGATTGATCGAATTCGCGCCACAGACGGTAATTTATATCTCAGGGGACGGCGTTTTTGCGTGCACCTGATGGCGCAGCCGGATATTGCCGCCATTATGCTCTCCGATCCGGTGCTGATGAACCAGGGATTGCTCTCGCGTTTTCTGGTCTGTGCCCCACAGAGTAATTTCGGCCAGCGTGAATTTCAGGAGCCAACGCTCAAAACAATAAAGCTGCATCAGGATTATTGTGATCATATGAAGGGCATTCTGGAATTACGATTGCCCTTTGATGAGGAAAAGGACGGCTTAAAACCGCCAGTTATTCAGTTTTCAAATGAAGCCAAAACGATCTGGAAGGATTTTTACAATGAGATCGAGCGTCAACTCAAACCAGGCGGGCCATACGAGACGATTACAGGCTTTGTCTGTAAGGTGCCGGAGCATGCCGCGCGGCTGGCGGCTGTTCTGGCTTTGATAGAAAATTCGCGTAGTGAGTATATCTCAGAAGAGAATATCCAAAACGCTATCACGCTCGCCCGCTATTATCTGGCAGAGGCTGTCAGGCTCTATAATGCGCAGAAGACCAATGGACGCTTGAAGCTGGCACAGATCACACTGGACTGGTTGCATAAGGAATGGCCGCATGATGTTGTGTCCCTGCCTGACCTGTATCAGCGTGGCCCGAACCGTGTTCGTGATAAGGATACGGCTTATCAAATTGTCAGGACACTGGAAGATCATCACTGGCTCACACAAATACCAGACGGCGCGGAGGTAGCCGGAACCAAGCGCAGAGAAGTTTGGCGTATCCATCCGCCTTTAAAGTAGGATTAGCAACTTTAGCAGAATTAGCAGAGGGGCGGCGCTGAGAATTAAAATTTGTGCTTTGAACACACCCACCGCTAAAGCCGCTAAACTTGCTAAAGTAAATCAGGCCACGGAATGATCTTGATCGTTGTTAGCCCTTCTGCACTATCACGGCTCCAGTTCTCTTCAGGCGTATAAACAACGCCGTCAACACTAATGCCGAGGAGTGTGCCGATTATAGCGCCCTCCCGCTTGGCATAGGCTTTAATGGCCTTATCAAGTTGCCTTTTGGTCAGGCCGTGTACGGATAACAATGCCGCTTCTCCCTCGCTGCCCGATGTATAGATCGTATATGTTGGTATTTCGTCCATGCTTGGCATGAACGCTTGGGTGAAAAGCGAAGTCCAGTCCTTCCTGCGTCATTTCATTGCTTTCTTGCGGAACAAAAAAGGTACTGTGGGGCGGGATGCTATAGGGGCGAGGAACGCGCAACATTTCACTACGCACAGGGCTTGCAACTTGGTTGACTAGGTTGACAAGATTTTTGCTTATATATTGATTTTATTGGATTTTCCAGTCAACCAAATGCCCACTTGGTTGACTGGCTTGGTTGACAAGAAATTGGTTGACCAAACTTACACCAATTTCTTGATCATCCACGTAACAACCCCATATATATTAAGATCACCCAGTGTATTGAATGGTGGGAGATTGTCTGCCCCGTTATGCGGGATAAGGTCTATTTGGTTGTCTTGGATCATAAGCCGTTTGATATAAATTTCATCGCCGACTTCAATCGCCACAATATTTTCATGTTCGGCTTTGCGCTTCACATCGACTAGTAAATGGTCGCCATCTTCAATATGGGCATCTGGGATTGGCCCGCCTTGCGCCATAATTATTTCAAGATCATCCATATTTTCAAAAAGCTGGTTTTGTATATCCAGTAAATTATTATTCATGTTAATCCTCCTTGCATTTATTGACTTCAAACTCCAGCGTTGAGTGTTCGATATAATGGCTGTCGTGGAGCATGTTTTTTAAGGCGCTTTTGACTGTTTCAATTTCGTTTATATCTGAAAGAACGACATGCGCTTCCAAAGCGTTTCGCTGCTCATCCAGTTGCCAGACATGGACATGGTGAACATTAGCTACGCTCTCAACCTCTTCCATCGCCGCGATCACATCGTCTATGTTAATATTTTCCGGCGTCCCCTCCATTAGCAAATGGATCGCTTTCGGTATTTCTGTGAAGCCCTGATAAAGAACATATCCGGCAATCAAAAGTGTCATGGCCGCATCCGTCCATATCCAACCATAAAGCAGGATCAAAGTACCAGCGATGATAACCCCAACAGAGGCAAAAGCATCTGTCAGATTATGAATGAAAGCAGCCCTGATATTCATACTGTTTTTGGATTGGCTGTATGTCAAAAGCGCAGTAAAAATATCAACGGTCAGCGCAATACCAGCCACAATCACAACCGCCCATCCGGCAATCGGTTCCGGCGTTATAAAGCGCAAAATGGCTTCATAGCAAAGATACAGCCCCATGATAATCAACGTGGTCAGATTGATGAGTGCGGCTATGGTTTCGGCGCGTTTATAGCCAAAGGTTTTAAACTGATCAGGTGGTTTTCGCCCGATACGAATGGCCACTAGAGCAATCAGGAGTGACGCAGCATCACTGAAATTATGCAACGCGTCGGCAATCAGCGATAAACTACCGGATATAATCCCGCCAATAACCTGTGCCACTGTCAGTAATAAATTGGCCCCAACCGCCACCAAAGCCGACGTTCTCCTATTTCAGATAGATTTCCATGATGATGGTGGCCGTGTCCCATAATTTTATCCTATAATATTTCTCATGATGTATTGATGTAAAAAGTAACCCCCGACCAGCAAAGCAAGACCAACAATGTAGCTTAACCAGAAATTCAAATCCCATTTCTCAATGAAGAAGAAAGGCAGAAAAAACACCCACGAAATCGGCACAGCAAAAATAATGCTGCGGGCATATTGAGCGGTTGTGGCCGTATCCTGATACTGAATATAGGAAAAGGCGATGGCTAAAATAGACACCAATGGCAAGGCTGTAATAAAGCCTGCCAGCTCTGGTTTCTTGCCTGATAGCCATGATGCAAAAGCAATCACAAAAGCGGCGATGGTTACTTTAAGGGCGGTAAAAATCATAATTAGACCTTTCTTTATCTGCGGCCAAGGCCGCTTTTATGCGTTAAAGTTTAATGTGCATGGCCGTGGCCACCAGAGGGATCGCCCCCTGATATGACCACCAGAAAGATAACAATAGCGATCACAATAACACCAGCTCCTGTAATAAATTTAGGGCCGCCGAGTTTTTTGATTAAGTTTTTCATTTTTTAAGTCCTTTCTTGGTTTTAGTAACGTTTAATGGCGGTGTATTCACCATTAGTTTTCAGGGTAATGGTCAAAGGCTCTTTCGTACGATTGCGCCAAAACCATCCGTGATTGCCGTCAAAATCGGCTTCTAACGTACCTTCACTTTTCTGCTCTGAGCCTTTGGCGTAGCTGTGGTAATTAATTTTCAGCTTCTTTGAGTCCCCATGCACGTCAAAGTTTGCTTTGCCGCCATTGGTTTCCCACGCGTAATCAACCTTTGCGCCCTTGGCCATGGTCAACTTAATCTCTGTGCCTTCATCCGGCGCAAGCGTGACTTGTCTTTCATGGCTTTGGGTAGGTGCGGCCTCCGACACGACTTGCGGCTCTGGCTGATCCTCTTCCGCCACAACAGCGATCTGGGCATCCTTGGCGGCATCTTGCGCCGCTTCTTCGGCCAGTGAGGTTTTAATCTCACCCATGCGTTTAAGGCCAATAGCATTGCCCACGCCTGTCGGGTCAATGCCGTATTCGGCTGGCATTACAACCGTCACCAGCAAAACGCCAGCCGTAATCGCGGCGAGAATAGTTGATTTAATGAGCTTCCCTGTTGAGGGCACTTCTCTGTCAGATGGTATATTTGAGTTAAACATTATGTTTTCCTTTTAAGTTTGTCAGTTTGAATTATTGAACGATGTAGCCAGTGATTTGATAAAACATGAGCAAGAAGCCCAACATCATCATGACCGCATTGGCTTTATAGGCGCGGTGCAAGAAGCTCCCTGATTTTCGCCAATAAGTGATCGCAATTAAGATCGCGGCTAGTGCCAGAATTTGCCCCAGCTCCACACCAACATTGAAGAAGATCAAATTGGCGAGGAGGCCATCAGGCGAAAGCTCGTAATCAAGGATTTTCGTCGCCAGACCAAAGCCATGCATCAGGCCAAACAGAAAGGTTGCAATTTTGGTATTGGGCTGAACCCCAAACCAGCGTTGATACGCCCCCATATTGTCCAGTGCCTTATAGACCACCGAGAAGCCAATAATGGCATCAATGATATAGGCGCTAATGCTAATCTCCATCAACACGCCGGAAAGCAGTGTAATCACATGACCAACCGCAAAGAGGGTCACATAGATCGTTACGTCTTTCAGGCGGTAGAGGAAGAAGATCACGCCAAGCAGAAATAACAGGTGATCGTAACCCGTCATCATGTGCTTTGCGCCCAGATAGATAAACGGGATCGGATGCACCCCCGTGGTTTCCTGAATATAGCCCTTGTCGCCCACGGTTACGCCGTGCGCCCAGGCATCGGGAATAATGCCAAACAGGGCAACCAGCATCATTGCCAGACCCATAAAGGCAAACAGACGGTCTTTGCCTGTCATAGATTGAAAATAGTTCATCATAAAAATTGTCTCCATTTTTGAAGAGTTGTCGTTTAGAAAATCAGAAAAAAGACGCATGGATCACGAGCGTCCGCTGCAAAGCAGACACAGAAATACGCCTTACGAATTGGTTTCTAAATCCGTAGACGCTGCGTTGAGAGATAAAGGTGGGTGTTGTCCGGCCTGTGCCGTCGCCAATCGGGGGGCGCACGGCTTTGCACAGAGGTCAGTTCATAGCGGTGTTGCGGTTCAATAGCCGCAGCGACCGTAAAATCAGTGTCATATGCATCCGATCCAGGGGTTTTTAAAACAACTTGATCGGAGCTTTGTAGGTCAACATGAAGGTAATCACTAAAATATGTGACCACATCAAAAGAGATGGGATGATGAGCGACTTCTTGAGTTTGCGCTTTGTGGTCATGCTCTTCATGCGAGTGGCCATGGCTTTGTACACCGTGATGCTCTGCTTGGTGGTCATGTAACGCATGTGCAGCCCCATGCGACAACAACGGCGCAAATGCGGGCAGCACAAGAAGAGTAATCAATACTGAAAATAAAGCGTTTTTCATTACATTATATCCTACTATATGCTGGTGCTCTTACAAGGGATTTCATCTGTCTATAAAATGCAATGGCATCATAAAATCATCCCTCATTTCCAATAGCATCCTTGTCTCTAGCTTGTCTTTTTTCAAAAAGCTCGACACGCACTTCTTTTTTGCATTCGAGACGTTTTTTGACGGACCGATAGCGAGATTTAGGGCAGCGTTGCTGTTCAATGCTGCTGAAACGCGGCATCTCCTTGATCTGCTCCGGTGTATAATCACTCACTCCGGCTTGAGCTGTTCCAAGACCGATAGTCAGTACGGTGGCAGTTAAAAGCATTAATGTTTTCATAGTTTTTTCTCCTTCTATGATGGTTGGTTTAAGTTGGGTTGAGGTTTAATTTTAGGCTTTCTCCGAATACTGATCCGGCTGGGGAACCATTTGTACAGGGCTGGCAAGACCAGCAATGTCAGGATGGTGGAGGATATGATTCCGCCGATCACCACTGTGGCCAGTGGTCTTTGCACTTCCGATCCTGCGCCGACATTGAATGCCATTGGTACAAAACCGAGACTGGCGACAAGAGCGGTCATCAGGACAGGCCGGAGACGTGTTAATGCGCCTTCAACAATAGCCTCTTCCAGTGGCTTGCCCTGTTTTTCCAGATCGCGGATAAAGGACAGCATGACCACGCCGTTCAACACCGCCACGCCGGATAGAGCGATAAAGCCTACACCTGCGGAGATGGATAAGGGAATATCGCGCAGCATCAAGGCGGCTATACCGCCTGTCAGAGCCAGCGGTACACCGGAGAAGACCAGCAAGGCCGCCCGCGCTGAATTAAAGGCCATAAAGAGCAGACCAAAAATCAACAAAAGCGAGATCGGCACAACAACCATCAAACGCTGTTTTGCGGATATGAGCTGTTGGAACGTCCCGCCGTAATCCACCCAATATCCGGCTGGGACATTCACTTTCTCCCGCACCACATTTTGCACATCCTTTACAAAGCTGGCGAGATCGCGCCCGCGAACATTGGACGTGATAAAGATGCGCCGCTTGCCGTTTTCACGGCTAATCTGCGCATGACCATAGGCGATATCCAGATCAGCCACCTCTTTCAAAGGCACATAATCGGGGGTTTCGTCTGCACCTTCCTGTTCCGCGTTTGACAGAGGGATCGGCAGCATTTCAAGGCTTTTGATATCCGTCCGCAGTTTTTCAGGTAGGCGGACAACCAGATCAAAGCGTCTATCACCTTCAAAGACCTGTCCGGCCTCACGCCCGCCCATAGCAACTTGCACTACATCCTGCACATCGGAAATATTCAGGCCATAAAGATCAAGCCGTTTCCTATCGGGGATAATACTTAAAGTCGGTAGACCAGATGTTTGCTCGACTTTGACATCGGCTGCACCTTCAACTTTTTTAACCGCCGCTTCAATTTCCTGAGCAGTTTTTAGAAGCTGGTCGAGATCATCGCCGTAAAGCTTCACGGCTAGATCACTCCGTACACCTGAAATCAGCTCGTTAAACCGCATTTGAATGGGCTGGGTAAACTCGTAATTATTCCCCGGCAACTTTCCCAAAGCCATTTCCATGCGTTCAATCAATTCGGCTTTCGGTAAAGACGGATCGGGCCATTCTTTGCGTGGTTTTAAGATAATGAATGTATCGG